>NZ_PKLB01000010.1:0-167190 GCF_002858905.1 Bacillus sp. UMB0893
TCCGCTCGACTTGCATGTATTAGGCACGCCGCCAGCGTTCGTCCTGAGCCAGGATCAAACTCTCCGAAGAAAATTTGTGACTCAATTTGTTGCTGACTTCAAAAATTTAAAACGTTTGGTACGCTTTTGGTTTTGTTTAGTTTTCAAAGATCATTTGCTTCAAGCGAAGCTTTATTAATATAACAAATCGCCGTTTTAAAGTCAAGCGTTATTTTCACTTTTCTTTTTTCAGGCTGTGTTGCTTTTTCGCGGCAACGAATAATAATATACCACGCTGAAATGCCCTTTGCAATAGCTTTTTTCATATTTTATTAAAAAACATTTTGAACAAGAAAAACGTGCTGAATTCATCTGAAATCCAGCACGTCATTTTATATAGATTAAGTATGAAGAACATCAAGTAAATTCCGTTTAAGTAAAGCAAATTCAGATGATGTAAAAAGCTCATCTGAGCGCGGCCGGCTAAATTCAACATTAACTACTTCTATAATACGTCCCGGCCTTGGTGAAAAAATATAGATCTTATCAGACAGAAAAATCGCTTCATCTATATCATGAGTAATGAAAACAACTGTCTGCTCCGTTTCCTCGCAGATGCGAATAAACCACTTTTGCAGCTCAAGCCGGGTCATTGCATCCAGCTTGCCAAACGGTTCATCTAATAAGAGGAGTTCTTTATTATTCAAAAAAGCCCTAAGAAAATTAGCCCTCTGTCTCATACCGCCAGATAGCATAAAAGGATAATGATCTTCAAACCCAGCAAGGCCGAACTTAAGGAAGAGGCCGCGTGCTTTTTCACGCGCATCCGCTTTACCGTTCCCTTGTACCTCTAATGGAAGAATAACATTATCCAAAACAGTTCTCCATGGAAATAAAACATCACTTTGGGGCATATAGCCGACAAGACCTGTTTTATTTGTAATGTCTTCTCCGTTATAATGCACTGATCCTCCGGAAGGTTTATTAATTCCTGCAATAATGTCTAATAGCGTGCTTTTACCGCAGCCGCTTGGACCAATAATGCTTACGAATTCCCCTTTTCTAACAGTCAGGTCTGTCGGAAGCACAACTTTCAGATTATCTGAATAAGTTTTGCTGAGTTGAGAAAGAATAAGCATCCTGTTATTCCTTATCTTCAGGGAGAAACTCATTTGTAAAAGCTTCACTCGGGGTAATGTTCTCTTCAATCAGCTTTCGCTCATGCATCCAATCAGCATATCTTTTCCAGACTTCTTCTTCTTGTACACCCCATTGCTTAGCATCTCCCTGATATTTATCGCTGAGCCATACTTGGCTTTTCTTTACTAATTCAGCATTAATCTCAGGCACATTTGTAATCAGGATTTCCGCTGCTTCCTCTGGTTCTTCAATCGCAAATTGATAACCTTTTGAAGTTGCTGTCATGAAGGATTGGACCGTTTCCTTTTCTTTTGCGATTTTCGATTCGCTTGTCGCAATAACTGGTGTGTAATAGTTTAAAGCTGGATCAAGATCTTTTAAATAAATGTAATTTAATTCGATTCCCTGCCGTTCGGCTTCAATACCATCCCAGCCCTGAAATATCCATTGGAAATCTGTATCGCGTCCGATCGATTTAAAGAAGTCTGTTGCACCAAGCGTGATATAATCCACTTTTTCAAAATCAGCATCTGATTTATCCATCACAGCTTTGATAACAGCTTCTTCTGTTGGGGAACCCCATCCTCCATATCTTTTTCCTTCAAAATCTTTTGGAGACATTATGTTTTCTTCTTTTAAAGAAGCGAATGCAGATGTATTTTCCTGAATGATTGCAGCTATCGACACAATTGGAACACCTGTTGATCTAGCGTGTGTAATATTCTCCTGGTAGCTGATGGCGAAATCAGCTTCCCCTGCAGCAACGATTTGATCGGCACTGACTCCCTCGCCTGGTTCTACGATTTCGACATCAAGACCTTCTTCTTCATAGAAGCCTTTCTCTTTTGCTGCATAAATACCTGTGTGATTTGTGTTAGGAAACCAATCAAGCATGATTTTCACTTTTTTCAATTCATCTTTAGATGTATTTTCCGCAGAGCTGCACCCTGAAATGATGAACATTAAGCTAAATAGAGTGAATACAAGTTTCTTCATTTTTTCTTCCCCCGTGCTAATTAGAATACTTATCCTGTTTATATTTCCATGGCATCATGACTCTTGCCAGTAATTCAATGATTGCGAATATGATTAAACTTAGTCCTACAATTAAGATGATTGTTGCAAATACTTTTTCTGTTAAAAAGGACTGGGAAGATCGCGTTAAAAGAATGCCAAGACCCTGACTCGCACCCAGCCATTCTCCGATAACCGCTCCCATGACACTGTATGTTCCCGCTATTTTTAACCCAGAAAAAAAGAAAGGTGTTGCAGCTGGAAGCTTTAATTTCAAAAACATTTGTCTGCGGCTCGCTCCAAGTGTTTTCATGAGCTTTACCATATCCCTGTCGACTAAACGGAAACCGTCAGAAAGATTGATGGCTATCGGAAAGAAACAGACAAGTGCTACGACAATCACTTTAGGAAAAATTCCGAAACCAAACCAAATAATAAGCAACGGAGCCAGCGCAATAATTGGGATAGTTTGCGAAAGAACAAGCAGCGGTTCAATTGATTTTCGCACCAAGTCAGATGCGTCTATTAAAATAGCAATCAGTACGCCTGCCGTTATAGCTATAAGCAAACCGAGCACCGCTTCTGTCATCGTCTGCATGGTATGCCCTGCTATCGTTCCTCTCATCTCTGCGAGCGTCATAAAAATAGCTGAAGGGCGCGGCAGGATCCACTTTTCTATCTTTGTGACGATAACAGCAATTTCCCACAAAAAAAGGAATGCCAGCAGCACAAATCCCGGCAGTGCCACTCCAGAAACAGATTTAATCACGGTATTTTTTAAGTTTTTCATCCATCGTGACTCCTTCATTTGGACGGTAATGGATCTTCATATGTGTCATCACCTCTGTAGCACCAGCTGAAATGCAGGCATCCTGCGCTTTCTTCACGATTTCAATCAGTTCATCAAGCTCCCCTTCCATCACAGTCTCCATTGCGCCAACCTCGTATTTGACACCTGACTGCTGAACCACTTCAATCGCTTTGTCTACAATCTCATATGTATTGCCTCGTGATGATTTAGGCAGCACTTGAAATGCTAGATTTACACTGGCCATTTGTTATCCCCCTCTTTTATCTTCTAATATATGAATTACTGATCTAACGACAAAAAAGGCTGCCACTAGGGCAGCCTTAACGCATTCGCAAAGTTCTGGAAAAATAACGCTTTTTCCTCAATCCCTCCGCTGGCATTACCCAGATCAGGTTAAAGGGTCGATACAAGAATCAGTATCCTCTCAGCCAAGTTCACTCAGCTCCCCTGCATATATTCGATTCATTGTGACTATAGCAACATTTAACAAGCTTGTAAAGATGGCGGATTAGCATTTCCATTATTTTCTGAAAAAAATATGAATTTATCCTTGTCGAATTTTGCAACATCCTGTATAGTAGTCTCTAAATCATATATTGCATTTGACCACTTGGGGAGCCATTCGGCTGAGAGTGAACGTATTGTTCAGACCCATAGAACCTGTTTAGTTAGAGCTGACGTAGGGATGTGGCGATGGATTCAAGTGATAACCCAACCAAAGCAGTGCGTGGAAACCATCCGACATTCCCCGCATTGCTTTTTATTATGGAAAAAACAGCCCCGGTCAGATGCTGGAAAAGGGGTATACATGATGCAAACAAATACGCGGCTTGTCTTTTTAGTAGAGGTTGCTATCCTTGGTGCAATTGCATTTTTGCTTGATTTACTAACAAGCTACATTGGAAAAATGCCGCAGGGCGGATCCATTTCGCTTGCGATGGTTCCTGTCTTGATTATGGGTTTCCGTCATGGAATAAAAGGCGGATTGCTGACAGGATTCTTACTCGGACTCCTTCAGACAATTATGGGCTATACGACAATCGTTCACCCTGTACAAGGTTTCCTTGACTACTTTGTTGCATTTACAGTTGTGGGTGCCGGCGGCATATTTTATAAACAAGTACAGAACGCAATCAATCCTCTTAACAAAGGACGCTTGATTGCATATGTTGCAGCAGCGGCCTTTCTCGGAAGCTTGCTGAGATTCGCAGCTCATACAATAGCTGGAGCAGTTTTCTTTGCCGAATTTGCCGGAGATAAGCCTGTGCTCATCTACTCTGCGGCTTATAATGCTTCTTACATGGTTCCTACTTTTATTATTTGTTCCATTATACTTGTACTCATGCTGACTACTTCTAAATCATTAATTTTAAAAAGAAAATAGATTCTATTTTAATACACCGTTCTTTTTCGGTATTTTTTATCATAATCTCTCATTTTCCAGCATGTAATAGGAGTAGTAGAGTTCACTTATGGAGGACATATTATGAATCTATCCTACTTATTAATGCTAGTTACACTTTTATTGTCGCTCATTCACTTTATTTACGGTTATATTGAAGCGATCAGAATTAGCAATGAAGACGGTCCTGTCAACGGCTGGTCTGTGATTTTTTCATTTCCGCTCGGATTTGTTTTCGCTTACTTTGCTACGATGTTTCATCAGCAGATTCTGCCTCATTAAAATAAAGAAACGCGACACAGTCACGTTTCTTTTTTCATTACTTCTATTAAACGATTTACATACGGATCCAATTCCTGAAAAGAGTATCCTGCTTCAGCAGCCTTTGACACATCGAGCGTCCAATCACCAGGCAATCCATAAGGTGAAGCATTTTCCTTCGTAATCTCTTGTGTCAAAATCACATTTTTCCCGACTGCATCTTCGATTTTGCCAAGCAATTGATTTAATGAGAGACTTTTTTCAAAAGCCACATTGTATGCACCTGTTAATGCGTTTCTTCCAGCCGCATACAGAAATCCTGCTGCGTCCTCCGATGACGTATAGCTATAAAAATAGCCAGGTTCTTTGATTCCAATCTGCTCCCCATTTTTCACTTTTTTCACATGAAATAAAAATCGTTCGGTATAATCATCGGTTCCTATAACTAAAGCTGGCCTTACCGCAGTAATCGGCACATCAGCATTCTGAAAAAGATAAGCTTCCGCACTGCGCTTTGCTTCCTGGTATCCTGCCATACCTTTATAGTCCTTGCGCTCGTTAAAAGAAGGTTCATACGAAAATGGATCAAAATCCTCTTCCGTTCGCCCTCTCCCAAATTCATAAACGGCCATTGTAGATGTAAAGATATAGTGCTTTATTTTACCATGCAGCGCTTCATATGAAGATTTAGCCTCAAGCGGTGAAAAGCAGGATTGATCATAGACGGCATCCCACTCTTTTTCATGAAATGCAGTCTGCATTGATTCTTTATTTTCGCGATCAATGATCAGGCGCAGGACCTTATCACCAAAGTCATCGGGCGTTACGCCTCTTGTTGCAATCGTAACTTCCACGCCATGTTCCAGCAGTTTTTGAACAAGCCGTTTTCCGAAAAATTGAGTTCCTCCAAGAATTAATGCACTCTTCACAGTGATCCCTCTTTCAATTTGAATTCAGACCTTTTCCTTTAAAACAGCAGCAAGCTTCTGCAGATCCCTCCATCCTAAAGCTGTTTCCTGATGATCCTCCCCTTCTATCGTATAAACATCTTCTGCCACCTTTTCTGGTAAAAAACGTTCGTAAAAGCCTTTCGAAGGATTTGCATTCATTACCCATAGCAGCATAGATTGATGGTTCTGCTTAATGAGCCCTTCTGCAGCAGCCAGCACAAGCTTCCGTCCGATGCCTGATCCCTGTACTTCTTTTAAAAGGTAAATTGCATATAATTCTCCATCAAAATCAAATTCCTTCGTCCGTTCTGGTCCGAAGCTGACAAACCCTACAATCCTGCCATTTGTATCTTCTGCAACAACTACTGAATCTGGACTTGCAGAAGCCCAGAGCCTTTCTCTGCTTTCATATGTCATTTTTTCTAAAAAAGATTCCGCTACAATTCCTTTATACGTCGTTCTCCAGCTATCCACATGAACAACCGCGATTTGTTTCGCGTCCTCTTGTGCTGCTATCCTGATCGAATATTCCATATTTTTCACTCTCCTACATGAAAATTCGACAGAAACGATATAATTCCTACTCTTAAAAGGACTTTCTATTCAATAAGAAGAATATCTTAAAAGACTACTTAACATTCGGAGGCTCACACTTGAAAATACTTCTGCATCTTTTTTTAACGATTTTATATATCATCCTTTTTACCGGCATGTTTTTCGGTCTATTCCTCTTTTTAAATATTCGCGACAGCTTTATTGCGGGTGCCATCATTACCATTTTGCTGATCGCTATGTTTGTCTATTCCATTTATCAAATTATCAATCGCAGACAAAGGAATCTTCTTTTCTTAAAAGGTCTTTCAGGTTCGATTTTTTTGTCGATCACAAGCATCTGTCTGTTCATTTCTTTATTTTTTGTAGGGCTTATGAATGTGATGATCACTCATTTCAACGATCAGACATTAGGTCCCCTTGAAAAATTTGAACTTCAGGTTAATGCATATCTCCCAGTTGACCCTTATGCGGAGCATAAAAAAACCGCTGAAAGGAAAGAGATTGATCATTTAAATGTCTTTTATTCCCCAGAACAAAAAAGGGATATAAAGCTTGTAGAGAATGAATTTGAAGAAGCCCGGCAAATAAGCGAGCGTTTGTTTGGAGAGATTGAGGATAAACCGATTGACTTAATTTTGCTTAATGAATCCCCGGACTCGCTTAAGGATTTAGACTATGTTGATTACTTGGGGTTTTATGATCCAATCAAAGAAACAATGGGAGTCATTATTCCAGAAGATGCTGATATCTCGTCTCCGCTTATGGTACAGACGTTCTACCATGAATATGCCCATTACTTTTTTGATCAGGCTTTAGCAAAAGAAAAAATAGACATCATAAAGATTCCGATCTGGTTCAATGAAGGTGTGGCTGAATATGCGGGCTATAATGGCTACGTTCCGCAGATTCCTTTAACAGAGATTACTCCTTTTGACAAATTAAAAATTTCTCCCAACTGGACGAAGGCATTGGAAGATAACGCTGATGTGTATACCCAAAGCTACTATGCTGTTCAGATTCTGACAGATGAATTCGGGGAAGGAATCATTATGGATCTGCTGAAAGAAACAAAGAAAACAGGCAGCTTCGAGGAGGCTTTAATAAAGAAAACTGACTACACATACAAAGCTCTAGAGCGGAAAATCATGGAGAAACATTAGAAAAGCGCAATGCCCGTTTAGCGCAGGCATGACAAAAAAGAATCCGGCAGAAAAGCCGGTTTTGACTTTTCCAGCGGATTTTTTCTGGACGAGGAGCTGGGCGATTCCGCTCGCAATCATTGTGCAAAATTTTATACTTTTTTATAATGCCTGTTCACTAGAAATCTCAGCAACTTCTTTCTTTTCAAAAAGAAAGAGCAGCACTCCTGCGATAATGATGGCACCGCCTATCATTTGTGTCAGGATGACCGTTTCCTCCAGAAAATAATAAGCAAGAATAATTGATCCAACTGGCTCAAATAAAATGGCGACTGAAATCACGTTCGTTGAAATCCACTTCAAGGACCAGTTAAACAGCGAGTGACCAAGCAAAGTCGGAACAATTGCAAGCAGCAGGAAGTAGAGCCAATCCTGCCCTGGATAACCGGTGAGCGGATAGTTTAAGAAAACACAGTACAAGAATAGCGTCACAGAGCTGGCTGCATAAACGATAAATGTATAAAGTGTCAGAGTATGGCGTTTTCTTACCCCTTGGCCAAAAAGCAAATAAGCGGTAACCATGCCACAGGCAGCAAGCGCAAGAAAGTCTCCGAACAACGCAAGTCCGCTGATCTGGAAATCTCCCCAGCTGATTACAACACTGCCGGCGATGGCGAGCAATGCGCTGAGGATAGCCCGCAGTGAAACCTTTTCTTTGAAAAAGAAGTAGGTCCCTATAAATGCGAACAATGGCTGCAATGTAACCAGGACTACAGAGCTCGCTACAGAGGTGTAGTTAAGCGATTCAAACCAGAGAATAAAATGAAACGCAAGCAGCACACCAGCTACTATCGAAAAGCTCCAGTCTTTTCTCGTTAATGTTTTTAAGTGCGGCAATGATTTTGCCAAAAAAAGAGGCATAACAATCAGTGTCGAGAAAAATAAGCGATAAAAAGCAATGACCGGCGCAGGTGCAGAGGTCAATTTTACGAAGATGGCAGACGTCGATACCGCAGCGACTCCAATGGCAAGTGCAAGATATGGATAAAAATTAGTTTTGTTCATGATGGTTCCCCTTCTAAATATGTGTCTTCTCTATTATACTGCAACTTCATCCGCATATTTTAGAGAATAATAGTTTTTCAAATTTTCTAATAATAGTTTATAATGAAAGCGTAACCAATCTTTTTGTACAGGGAGGTCCTATGCAGCCATTAAAAAATGTAACAATCGGCAACTTATTGAAAGAAACGGTTTCAAAATACGGAAGTCAGGATGCAGTGGTGTATTCAAAGGAAAACATCCGCTTTTCGTATGATGAATTTTATGACGAAACAACAAAGCTCGCAAAAGCGTTAATGGGTCTTGGCGTGAAAAAGGGAGAAAACCTGGCTATATGGGCTACTAATGTTCCAGAATGGCTGCTGCTGCAATTTGCATCAGCACGCATAGGCGCTGTGCTCGTCACTGTCAACACAAGCTATCAAAGCAGTGAACTTGAGTATTTGCTGAAGCAATCAGATTCCACCACTCTTTTTTTAATCGATGGCTTTAAAGGAACATCCTATGTCGACATTGTCCGCTCTATCACGAATTCAGCATCTGCTGAAAAATACATACAAACTGAAGCTTTGCCCCACTTAAAAAACCTCATTTACATAGGAAATCAGAATGCACCCGAAGAGATGTACACCTGGAATGAGCTGTTGAATCACGGATCAAAAATTACAGATGAAGAGCTTGCTGAAAGAGAGAGCCTCTTAACGCCTGAGGGGGTCATCAATATGCAGTACACCTCAGGCACAACAGGTTTTCCTAAGGGTGTTATGCTGACTCACCATAACATTGTCAACAACGGTTTCCTTGTTGCAAGCTCTATGAATTTAACCAATCAGGATCGATTATGCATCCCTGTTCCGTTCTTTCATTGCTTCGGATGCGTACTTGGAGTTATGGCGTGCGTATCTGTCGGGGCTGCGATGGTTCCAATCATCGAGTTCGATCCAGACCTTGTTCTCCAAACAGTCGAAAAAGAAAAATGCACCGGACTGCACGGAGTTCCGACGATGTTTATTGCCGAGCTGAACTCTCCAAACTTTAAAAACTATGATCTATCCACATTAAGAACGGGAATCATGGCTGGATCAACCTGTCCGATTGAAGTCATGAAAAAAGTGATCAATGAAATGGGAATGTCAGAGGTAACCATTGCTTACGGCCAAACTGAATCGTCCCCTGTCATCACACAAACCACAGTGACAGACTCGATTGAACGCAAGGTAGAAACCAAACCGTCGGCAAAGCCCATCCTCACGTTGAGGTGAAAATCATTGATCCGCTGACAGGAGAAGAAGCAGCACCTGGTGTTCAAGGTGAACTTTGCACAAGAGGCTACCTTGTCATGAAAGGCTATTACAAAATGCCTGAAGCAACAGAGGAAGCGATTGATAAAGAGGGCTGGCTGCATACCGGAGACTTGGCCACAATGGATGAGCATGGCTATGTCATCATTACCGGACGCCTGAAAGACATGATCATCCGAGGCGGCGAAAACGTCTATCCGCGCGAAATTGAAGAATTCCTCTATCGCCATGAAGAGATCATGGACGTACAAGTTATTGGCGTTCCAGATGAAAGATACGGTGAAAAAGTAGCTGCCTGCATTGTTCCAAAAGAAGGCGTCACCTTAACAGCGGAAGACATTAAAGCGTTCTGCAAAGGACAGCTTTCCCACTATAAAATTCCTGAATATTATTATTTCGTAAAAGATTACCCGATGACGGCATCCGGTAAAATACAAAAATATAAGCTTAGAGAACAAGTCAAAACCCATTTAACACAAGAGATCACAGGCAAAAGCTAATAAGAGAACTTTATCAGCCACTTTGATAGAATAAAAAAGAAGGGAGCGATGAAGATGCTAGTACATTCACAAGCAGTACGCGCAGAATTAGTAAACGAAGTACAAAACATGACAGATGAGCAGCTCAATCAGAAACCTTCTCAGGACGTATGGAGCCCCGCCCAAATCCTTCAACACCTCTACTTAATGGAACGTGTCATTATAGGAGGAATCAAACAAGTCCTCATGTCAGGGGAAAAACGGGAGGCAACAGAAAAACCGCTGGAACTGGTGATTGACCGTTCCCGGAAAGTCCCTGCACCTGAAAACCTGAAGCCCGGAGATGGACCTTTTCAAAAAGAAACACTCCTATCAAAACTGGAAGAATCACGCCGAGAACTCATCAACTTTGCAGAAACAGCGCCAGAACATATGTTAAACGAACAAGCAATGAAGCATCCCCACCTTGGCGACCTTTCCTTAAAGCAATGGGTTGAATTCATCGGCTATCACGAAAAAAGACACTTGCTGCAAATAACAGAAGTGAAAAGCGCAACTTATTAAGAAGTGAGAGGGTGTTCCTCTCGCTTTTTCATTTTCAGCTAGAAAATATGCAGTATACTGATGTAAATAAGTAAGATTTTAGGAGGGAGACGTTTATGTTCAATACAGGAGATGTGATCTTTCAAATCTTCATGTTTGCATTTGTTTTATTCCTGGTAGTTGGAGGATTTCTTGTTGTAAAAGCGGTGGCTAGTCAAAGCAAACGATCGAAACGGCTGGAGGAGAAAATGGATCAGATCTTAGAGCAGCGGAATGAGAGGTAGAGAAAGCGAAGGAATGATTCCCTGCGCTTTCTTTTTTGATGTGCTGACCACTATGTAAATCAGCCAATTTTATAAAAATAATCTACCAGCAATACCATTTTTTCCAAATATCCCACGATTCTTTTGGTATATGATTTTCAATGTAATCTTCCCAATCTTTTTTGCTGTACTTCTTCCATCCCCATCCCCACCAAAATTTCGTCCAGCACCAGTAATATTTACCGTCATATTTAATGGTATTGGTTTGATAAGTATTCGTCTGATAATTGCCCGAATCATAATTATGATCGTTGTTGCCAAAGAAAAAAGAAAAAAGAGAGTCTAGAAACGAATCAAACGAATTTTGCTGAGAGTAGTTATATCCTGATGTTGCAAGCGCCGAAGTAGGGACAGTAAGTAAAGTGATAAGCAAACCTATGATGGCAAGACTTTTAATTTTCTTCAAAAATTCACCTCCTTTATAGTGAATTACTAACGTTCTCATTATAGCACAAAATATTTTCTATTGAGAACGACTTAGGAGTATTTTCCTCAAGACTGCATGGTCCTGTTTGACTATATCCGATTTCCATATGTTAGTAGGAAATACAACCCAATAATGTTATAATTTTATAGAAGATAGAATCAATTGGCCATAATGAGGGCAATCGAAATCAATAACTGACAAGGTGGTCAAAAAATGAAACGATGGCTAAATATCATCGGCATCACACTCGCAGGCTTGGCGGCAGTCGGTATGATCGGACTTACGATTGCGTTCGGAACCATGTTCTTTTTAGAAAAAGATTACACAGAAGAGAAAAAACAAGAAGACAACGAACCAGCTGTAACAGAGACTGCTGCTGATACAGCCGCTGCGGTAACTGTTAAAGACTACGGCAATATCGAAAAACCGGAATATCAAAACGCAGGAGAGTTTATCAAAGACTTTCACAAATTCTACAACGACACTACCGGCTGGGACCGAATCGAAAACTTAAACATGGCCGATCAAGAAGCCCGCGCTTCCGCTGCCAAAGGATATGCCGAATACTTCATCCCGCTTGTTGAAGAACAAGCTCTCAAGAATGACCTTCAAGTCATTATCCGTCATTCGGAAAGTGTTATAAATGGAAATGGGGAAACTGTTCAAACCCTTCATCGCTATTTTCATGATCTGGATATCGTGATAAATGGGTATGTCCATGAGGACTTTTTTGGGGTAGTGGAGAGTAAGTGATGGCAGAAAAATAGAGAATTGGCAGAGATTAAGGGTATGGAATTGTAATCAGATTGTAAAGAGCATAGCAATTCCATTCGCTAGGAGCTTAGGTACAGATAAAATGGGCCAATTCTTTTAGGATTGGTTTTTTAATTTACATAGTAAAATCATTTCTCTATATTTTTTGCTTTTGCCTGATAAATCCTATTGCATGTAAAGGCTTGAGGAAGTATAATTTAAAATATCGCAATTGAAAAAGCTGTTTAATTGCCATATTAACTTTATTCCGGGGCATTAGCTCAGCTGGGAGAGCGCTACGCTGGCAGCGTAGAGGTCATCGGTTCGATCCCGTTATGCTCCATCTCGCGTTAAATCAACGTTTTTACAACGTAATATGTTCGGCAGCGTTACGGTACTAATTCCGACAGCGCAGCGCCCTCTTGTACGGTGACATTATCGTATAGGAGGGCGTTTTTATTTTGCATTCGGAAAACAGGCGCGGAAAGCGCGTTAAAACTGATCGCGTAGTTAAAGGTACGCGGAAGAATATATATTCGATATCTTCGTTATTAGACAAGGCTTATCACGCGAAAAAGGCGGAAGGATTGGCGGAAGGAACGCTATTCAGATATAAACATTCTCATGCGCTATTATTGGAGTTCTTATCGCAAAATGACGTTAGTGATGTCCGTGATTTATCGCTAGACCTTTGCCGCGAATTCGTTACTTGGCTCCTGGAGGAGCGCGTTAAAAATGACGGCCACAAGTTTAAGCCGGAATCAGCAAAAACCAACGGAGTGTCTCCTCGATATGCAAACGATATTATTAAGACGTTGAAAACATCATTCAGCGTGCTTGTAGCGGATGAATTAATCACAGGGAATCCGTTTGAAAAGGTTAAAGCGGTAAAGCAGCCAGAGAAATTAATCGAGGTACTTTCGGTAGATGAATTGAAACGGTTATTAGGCGCAATTGACCGCAGAGATTATGCTTCATTTCGTGATTATGTAGTTATAAACGTTATTTTAGATACGTTATGCCGCGTCGGAGAGATCCTGTCTTTGCGAATATCGGACGTCGATATTTCACGGAAAGAAGTCGTAATTCAATCGCAGAACACTAAAACGCGCAAAGGTCGCATCTTACCGATACAACCAAGAACTGCGCGATTGATAAGCGAACTAATGGAGGAAGTATCCGAGTTTGAGAGCGATTATATCTTTCTCGCTAATTACGGCGAGCCATTAACGACTAATAATTTTCGCAAAAGGTTGTTAGAGCATGCGAAGAAAGCCGGCATTAAGAAACGTGTTCATCCACATCTATTGCGCCATACTGCAGCGACTCTCTACTTAGAAGCAGGCGGTAACTTACGATATCTTCAGGCGCTTTTAGGGCACACGGATCAGCGAATGACTTCACGATATACGCATATTTCTCGAGCATCTATCGCGGACAATCACAATCAATACTCTCCGCTAAATCAAGTAATCGGAAATCTAAATAAACCGCGGAAAACAAAGCGATAACATATGGACGTCTTCGGGCGTCTTTATTTATATCTTCCCGTATAATCCCACTTACCCGACTTAATCTTCTCGAGATTATCCGTTATCAGCTGGCGCAGTTCTTCCGGGAAAGTCTCATCGTCTAATCGTTTTAACGGAACCTGCCACATTCCTCCCCGCGAAAAATCCATCGCCTGTACAACGATATCTAAATTACCGTGAATGTCCGATTTCTTTTGCGTCAACATTATCGCGAAACTCAACGCAATCACCTCCGTATAACCATAATAAATGAACGCACGTTCGGTATACAAGAAATAAAAAAAAGCTCATCTTATTAGACAAGCTTCTCAATTCAATTTAAGTAAAAGAGTAAGTTGATGGTTGAGGATTTTGTATTTGTGATGAAAACTCACGTAGTTCGTTAATATTTTTTGATTCCTCGAAATTATATGCGAATTCTTCTTGGTAATTGTATTGGGATAAAGTTTCCTCTAACTTTTTAAAAACGATTTCAAATTCTTTTTCAATCATGTCCATTCCTCCCATATTATCATTTATTATACAATACGTTTACCCGTTTGTGCTTCGATATCAACCCTAGCCTTAGATAAAGGTATTCTGTTGTCACATTTTTGACATAATAATACATCATTTTGTGGGAACAGGGTTGCTCCAGGTTCTAAAGGTTGAGGCGCTTCTAAGTTTGCTTGAATAAGATACATTGTTTTACATTGTGGGCACTGAACATCAAATGAAGCTGTATTGAAATCTTTTGGTACATTATTAGGAGGCTGAGGCTCAGCAGTATTATTATTAATTGATTTATATATTTGCGAGTCCTTTGTCTCAAAAATTTTATAGATATTTGTATCTAATGACATTTTCAATAAAGTATAATACCTTCTAATCGCATCAGCTAATTCATTATTCTTTGAATAATCGTTAATCTTTAACTTCATATCCTCTAAATCGTTAATTTTTAATGATCTACCGTGCGTTAGCCAGCGACTATGATTACCTAATTGTAAGGCAATTTCCTCAGCTCTTTGTAATTTTTCATCATCTGTCACTGGTAATCCTGTTGTACTATGCTTATTCCAGTTTTTAAATTTATATTCAACTAACCACTCTTTTACCAAATCTTTAGCAAAATTCATTGCATTTTTGGCACTTTGGAGATCACCAGGAGAAACACCCTGCAGTATCGGTATGTATGCTTTGTTTAACACACCGGTTCTCTCTACTTCAGTTTTAATTTCATCCATTCCTTTTAGAAATGCATCTGCGGAATAAACTCTTCCTTCCCTAGATAGCTGTGCATCGATTGGCCCCAACGCCGAAGCAGGCTCCATTAAAATTTCATTACATGACATAGCAATAATAGTACCGGCACTTTTAGTCCATCCAGGTACAATTACAGAGATATCATCGTATTTTGCCCGCAACAATTTTACAATATCTTCTGCGACTTCTCCAGACCCACCGGGAGTCTCTATAATAATGTCTAATGCATCTCCATTTAAATTAGAAAGTTGATCATTTATTGCGAGAAGATCATCAAATGATATTGATATTTGTGCATCACCTTTATTGTAATCTGCTGCATAAACTAGGACATCCCTGTTACCTCTTAACTGAGAAATTCTTCTTAATTGATTCTTTCTTTCAATTGTTAACTGGTTAAAGTTAGCGAAAGTACTATCTAAATATTCTGAATATATACCCATATTATACCCTCCTTCAGGTAAATATTTCTATACCCATTTACATTCTCCTTCTTTTTTCATATTTTTTAGAAAAAATTACTAATAAAGTTATAACTTCTTGCCTATTAATATCAAAGCCCAGCCGAAGCCAGACGTTTTCCCTCTTAAACCGTTGTCCTAATTACGCATTCATAACGGTTAGTCTCGCCAATCCCTTTTTCGTCAATCGCGATAATCGTGTAAAGCTTTCCTTTACGTTCTATAGAAGTTACCGCGGATATATCTACTTCGGAATCAACCTTCATTTTTACGTCATCTTGCTGCAGTTCTACTCCGCCAATTACGGAACGGTCTCCGTTAGATACGGAAGAAAACTCTTTCCAAATGACATCAGCAGGCGTCCGGATAATTACCGGTGTTCCAGGTTCGCCTGTCCACGGATCCGGTTCGCCAGGGATTGTCGTAACAAGCGTTACTGTTTCCGTGCGATTCTGCTTTATTTCTGTTCGATCACTTTTCATTAATGCGATATCGTCTTTTGTTAACACGTGTACACCTCCGTATTTAAAATTAAAAAGAGCCCTCGCGATGAGAGCTCCGATTGTTATTGCTAAGTACATATATCAGGATGGATTTTCATAATTCATCTTGATTCTTTACGACAATTTCATTAGGATCAATATCTTTATTCTTTTTATCTAAAACCCTTTTGGTGATAAATACCGCTATGATTATTCCTAATATAAACAAGATAACAGACAATAAAATCGGAGCTAAAATTAGATGCATTAATTCCACACCAATCTTTAATTTGTTAAAATTATCTTCTGTTATTTAATAGTTTTTATACAAATTTATAAAAGAGCCTCCGAAATGGGAAGCTCGCAATGGGTTTATCGATGTTACGGGAACTGGCTAGGAACCCGCATCGCATCGAAGGTTATTATTTATTATTTTAAAATATGTCTTCCTTCTGCTACGGACGTTTTTTCAATAATACCGAATTTCATCGCATCAAGCGCTTCTTTCTGGAAAATGCCGTGAAGCTGTTTATCTCCGGCAGTATAGAAAAGATTAATCTCAGGCGCGTATGGTAATTTATCTGTACCATACATCGTATTTAATTCGTTCTGAACACCGGTAACTAGCTTATGTGCTTCGTTTCCGACTTCATGATACGCAACCAACGAAAGTAAGTATTCGTATTTAGCTTCTTCTACTCGCTTCGCTGCAGCGTCAACGTTTTCGTTAATGTGTGATTGTGCTTCCTGGATTGCTTTATCAACGGATTCACGCAATAGCTTTGTTGAGTTCTTCGAAAATTCCTCAGAGATATATTTTTGACGATCGGCCATAGATTCTAACTCCTTCTCTAACCCCTCGATTTTCGTACGTAGCTTAACTTCCGCAGCTCTATTCACATCCGACGGGTCTGCAATAAGCGCTCCGACCAGTTCGTGAAGTTCTCCCTTACCTTGCGCGATTTCTGATTCGATTTTTTCTTTTAGTTGCTCAATACGTGCGGTTTGCTCATGTACTTTAACTGCCTCCGCTTTAGTGTCGTTGATTAGTTTCGTTAGTTGAGTTGATTTTTTAATAGTCATTGTTTAATAATCCCCTTTTTGTTTGTTTTTTTGTTTTATATAAAAAAGACGCTAGTTAGTTAGCGTCCTCTGATTCTGCTTCTTGCGCTGCGAAAAAAGCATCCGGATCATTTGCCTGCGCGGATACTTCGCGGCCAAAGTTCTGTTTTACTGACTCTAATACGGTATAGTTAAACACGCGTGAATTTGACATGTTCTCGGCTGATTCTAAGACCTGGCGAGCTTCCTTCTGCGCATCCGATAAGAATCCTTCGCTAAGTTTTTCGTAAGTTCCGGATAATTCGTGTTTAATCGCTGCGCCCTGAGTACCTTGAACACTCGAAATGAGTGGTGATATGATGCCTGCAAAATCCTGCTTAAATTGATTCGCGAAATATGGATCAGATAGGCTGTCGGCAAATCCTTTTACGAGGTCTTTCGCTGATTCCGGCTTCATACTGAGCATGACTTTCGTTCTTAAATCCTCGACTTGCTCTTTGTATTTTGCAATCGACTTCTCATCTGGGGCTTTTACCGGAGCATCCATTATCTTTGCGGCTGCTTCTTTCGCCTTTGCGAGTTCTAATTGATACTCAACTTTAATCTGTTTTGATAACTTCATAAGGTCTTCTTGAAAATCTTTTTTCGCTTCTCTAATGAGTAATGCTTTTCCATCATCTGAATATTTTTTGTCATTTCTGATGCTCGCAATTTCTTTTTCCATCGCTTTCAATAACTCTGAATACTTTGCCGTAGATCCGCCTAAAATGTCATGTGCCTTTTGAATGTTTTCTCTCATAATAAATCTCTCCCTTTTTTATAGTAAGTTTTCTTCAATATCCGTATGTTCTCCGCGTTTCCACGCGTCTTGTGCCAACCCTCTCGCGCCTTTACAACTTGAACCACTGGCCGCATATATTTCTATGTTGGTGTAATGCCGGTACCATGATTTCCTACCCCCGACACTTCGATCAGCGACTTTTATTCTCGCAATCTCACCGTCATTTAACATCTCCCGAATCTTAAACACGTAAAAAACGCAGACATCGCGCCTGCTCCAATTTCCGCAATTATAAGAACCGATAAAAGTTACTTCGCCATCATCGTTAAGTCTCTCAATTCCCACGCCTGTTATGCCGTCTTTACGGTAAACACCTACGCGAAATCTAATCATAGGCTGTCTCCGGTTAACCTTTTGGCACCGTTACCAGTACTAGCTTTACGTTTTTTCATACGTTTTGCCTCCGCTTCAGCTTCGATTTCTTCTTGCGTTAAATTGAGTGATTCGAAAAGGTGTCTTGCCCAGCCGATGCCGTCCGCTGGCCTCTTACGCCTAATTAAGTCGCGGTCCGGTCTTAACTGCTGATTCTTTTTGTGTCCCATCGGCTTCATCCCCTTGAAATAATACGGCTATACGTTTTCCGTTTTCTTTATAAACTTCCGCAATAACTGAATATCCTGGCGAATGTTCGAGTCTGTGTATGTCGTAAGCTTTATCTACGTAAATCATCCGGTTCTCTTCTTTTCTGCCATATATTCGTGGTACTCAGCGACTAACTCCGCTTCAACCTCTTCGGTTGTTCTCTTAGTGAAATACGCGATGTGTTTAATCACGCTTGGCAAGTAGTAATAATCAAATCTTCCGTATTCATGGTAAAACGCTACGATCGGTTTATCGCGTTTTTTAGCGTTGCACGACCGGCAACTAATAAGAAGATTTGAAATGTGATTACGTCCGCCTTGAGATAGTGGTCGTATGTGTTCCAATTGTAATGTTCCAGTCTCTTCCGACTCTTCCACGCCGCAATAATAGCAACTACCTTCAACCGCATCGAATAATTGAGCGACTTCTTCTTTAGTAATCTCGATTTCTATTCCGTATTTCGGATATTTTTCTTTTAATCTGCCGAAAGCTTTATATGCTTTATTATTTGCGGCCGATTTGCACTCCCGACAACGATTAGTGCGACCGTCTTCACTTTTAACGCGTGAGTCCTTTTCGAACTCATACCGTGGCTTTTCTTTTTTACATACGCGGCAAGTTGACATCATCGTTTCTCACCGCCTTTTAAAATGACATCCACTTTAGTGTTAATGCTTTTAATTTGTTGTAATAATAAGTCAAGCTCGCTGACTGTCTCCTTCATCCCTCATCCATCCCCCATCATTTTTGTTTAGTTCAACCCTAGCTCTGTTTGAATCTGCTTGATTACTTTTTTAATCTCGACGTTCGCGTAATAGTCTGCAGCCTTTAACTCTCCAAGCACGCGTAGAAAGTCAATAAGCTGTTCTGTGCGGTTTTTCTCCTCCATCCTCATCCATCCCCCTTCCGTTTTTATGTAGCGTCCCTCCGCATCGGAGCATCATCGAGACATAAAAAATAGCCTTCCATTACGGATAGGCTTGATTTAATCGTTAAATTGTCGCTTGGATTCTTCGTATATTTGAGTAGCTTTTCGTATAGATTCGATTATCTCCGGTTGTAATTTAAGTCCTTCGATTAATTTCCTCTGAAAATTCGTAGTGATAGGACGGCTTCCTGTTTCAACCGCGGCAATTATCGGCTGTGACAGGCGCGTTGCCTCCGCTAGTCTTGCTTGTGTCATGTTATTGAAGAAACGACGTATTTCCCTAACTTCATCGGCTTGGATCCGCATAGCGTAATCTCCTTTACTCGTAATAATTTATTACATAAATACAAATAAGCTCACTTCAATCCGCTAGGCATACAGATCGAAGCAAGCCATTTAATTTCCTTGTTCCCCTTATACCTTTTTACTGCGGCTAAACTGCCTCTCTTCCATTGTACGGAACTACTCGTTTAGGCTTCCGTTTGCCCCCTAGAATTTCATCGCGTTGCTTTGCTGCGGAAATTACTTCGATTTTCTCAGCGCAATAAGATACTTCCGGCTTCCATGATTGCTTTAGCATCTCGTACTCATCTAGCCAGAACGGATATTCAAGCCAGTAAACGTAATTTTCCTCGCGTTTAGTCTTCTTTTTCGGACTCAATAGCGCTTCATCTGCCTTTTTCATGCGTCGTTTCTCCGTGTCTTGGTCGATTTTACAAGCGCGAGAACATGTCCGGCTGTTATTCGGCTTAGTCTGATCGCGGTAAAAGTAATTACAGTGACCACAGCGCTTGATACGCTTATCACTTACGTCATGTAGCTCGCCATTTAACAGGCTGCCGATAATAGGTAACGCTTCGTCTATCGTTAGTCCATCCGTAAATTGTTGCGCAAAAAGTACAGCGCCTTCCCCCGGTTGCTTAAATTCCATCTCTCATTTCCCCCATCATCCATCATTCATAATTTAGTACCTACTACTAATTATCTACATTGTAATTATTATAAATAAGGATAGTTCGCAGCAGATTGATTCGGCACATTATCGCCAGCGTCAAAAATGCGCTAATTTACCCCTACGTGAAATTCCTGCGTTTTTAAAGCCGTAGAGCCGTTTTAAGCCCTGTCGGCTGTCTTAGTATTCCCTCGCGATTAAAACGCCTGTACGAGCCTCCTACGCGCTTACAGCGCCGTGTACACGCTAGACTAAGAGAACAACGCGGAAAAGTATGCGGTAATCGTCTCAGAATCATCGTCAGACGCGCTAGAACGACCGTTAAGCTATCGTTACGCTTTCGGGTACTATTCGCTGCTATCCTTGCGTGCTATATCGTTAACTAGACCGTTATTAAACCGTTTTTTATTCAAAAGATTTAAACCCTTGCGTCTCTTTCACATTCGTTCAAGAGCCGCGCCTATATCTTTTATTACTTCCTTTGCGCAAGAAATTAAGAGTAATAAGGGTTTTTGACTTAGTTATCGCGATTCACGAACTTTGTGAAGCGCAATCTTTAGATCTTAATCTTTAAATCTTTTTCTTTTAAAAGAAAGTTCAAAATCTTTTAAGGGTATCACAAGTAATTACGAAAGTCAATACTCTTTTTAAAAATTATTTATATTATTTTTCGCTAAAACTTCCGAAAATCTGATTTAACGGCGTCATTTCTAGCTTTCAAGGGGTATCTCATATCATAGCCGCGGAGAATTTCTGGCTGGAAGGCCGGCTTTTTACACCCTTTCACCCCGCTGAAGGGTTAAAAAGTTGGACTGCAGGACAGAAAATTCGCAGCAACTAACATAAAGGGGCTTTGAACGAATGTGAAAACCCCGATCGTCGTCCTTTAGAACTTAAAATCACCGCTCACACCGAACCCCAGGCGCTAACATACGCCTCTGACGTCCTCAGAGCGCCCGTATGGCGGTTTTAAGCGTAAAGGAATACTAAGACAGCCAAGAGCCCTTAAAACGTCTCTACGGCTCTCCTACGCAGTCAGAACGCTATCCTAACTCCGTACGTGTGGCTGTGGCGCGTTTAAAGCGTCAAATTAGCCGTCTTTGGGGCGTCCGAGGGTAAAGACAGCCGAAAGCCCTTAAAACGCCTCTGAGGGCTTCTGAGGGGCATATACGGCACAGTGTTGATTTTAAGGTCGTTTTATGCAACGAAGACCGTACGAAAAAAGAATCGCAATCATTTCCGAGGGGCAATGTTAGGGTCAGGCGTTTTGATTTCGATTTTGCCGATAATTCTCGGAGGAAAATAAATAATCCGGAAACGAGCCAACGTCGACTCAAACAGAACTTAATTATCAATTATAACATTTTAAATGATAATACAATTAGCACCTAGTACTAAGTTCAAAAAGGCGCTTGCCGCCGTCAATTTACAAAATAAGCCCGCGTCTAGCCGCTCTTAACGCATGTCTCACTCGTTGCCGCGAGAAAGAATTCCGCCAAAAGCAGCGACTTGGTGGAGCTCACGCCTTCGCCTAAAGAGCACAAAGTAACCGTGAGAATTTCGGAAATTTTAGAGGAACGGGGTTTAAGTCAGAAGAATATGGCTGGAATGACCGGATTAACAGAAGCGACAATAAGCCGTTTTAAAAAGCAGGATTGTTTTGACATTGCCACTTTGGTTGCGGTTAGTAGGGCTTTGGAGATTTCTATAGAGGATTTATTTTATATCACAAAAGAAGACGTCCAATAAAGGCGCCTTTTAATTTTTGGCTGTTTTAAACATGAATGTTGATTTGAACAAAAAAAGAGACCACTTAATGTGCTCTTCTTTAGTGCGTCTTCGTTGACTAACGCACCCGTTAGTTAAACAATAACCTAAATCTCTTTAATACTAAGTAACATGTCCAATCAACATAAAGATTTGGACATATAATGTATTGAAATAAAATAAATTAGAGGAGTTGACGCAATGGGATTAATGAATAGCTTAAAGGATTTATTAAGGAAGCTTAAATGTAAATTTAAGTGGAAGTGGAAGTGGAAGTGTAAATTTAAGTGTAAGTGTAAGTGTGATGTGTGTCCACCTGCCACAACACGCAAGGAATCACCTGAATGTGAACAACGTAGACAAGATGTTAGTGGAGACGTCTTTAATGCAGATAATGGATGGCAAATTGGTTTCGTTAACGAGTTGATGAATTTTAATGATACAACAGACAATTCAAATCCTAATAGTTGTGAAGGTGCATTTGGGGCTGGTTTTCATTTAGCAACGGTTGAAGAGTTTGATAACCCGTTTGTAAGAGAGACTGTAACTGAAATTCTACAACCCGGTTGCCCTGTGTTAGTTTGGACTACGAATAATGGAATACCTACTCTTGCATATATTTTGCCAGGGTGCCCCGATTTTATAATAATAGCGCCGACACCATCCTTAAGTTGTCTTGCCTACCATATCTGTATAAACTCAGGAGCATAAAAGTTCGAAAATGGTATTTATATTTTGCAAGTAGCAGATAAGTAGAGACAATCCGGTCTTGCCTCTTTCACTGAACTATCTTGCGAATTTAATTGTATAACAATATAGGCTGTCTCCTAACAGCCCAATATACCATTCCTTATTCAACTAAACTGCCCCGTTACTTGAATAAGTAAAAAGCGACCTTCTTTATTAAAGAATGGCACCCGTTAGTTCAATGAGAAAAGCTGCCTTTTTTTGACGGCAGCTGGATCTTATACTCTTGCACCCGTTAGTTCACAAAGAAAGTCACCTTAAGCAATTATGCGATTTTTATAGAGTTACCAAACAAGTTTACCTTTACCATTTATTATTTTCCATTTATCCTCTATTTTTTGAACATTATAAACGATATGATATTGGTGTTTTATTTGTTCCCAGCCCTCTTTCGCTATAATGGTTACTTCTAACGTTATTCCTTTCTCGTTAGACGTTGCGTTGATATACTTAATTTGATTTATCACATCTACGTATCCGTCCTCAAAGGCTCCATAAGGCTGTCTAGATTGCCAATCAGTACCCCAACATTCATAAGCTAGTCTGTATGCACGTGTATTGACGTAGTTAAAATATTGAACAATCAAAGTTTTGGCTTCTATTTCTTCGGTTGTATCAAAAGTTGTAATATAATTCTCCGCTACGTTAATATCTTCGGACTGTTTAAAAGAATAGGTTGCAATCTCATCATCTGTGGAATTGTTTGTTACAGTTGCATCATCTACAGAATAGTCAACTACTGTAAAATCAGAACTATCATTGAAGTTGTTTTCTGTATCCCAGTATGAAAATGGATTAAGATAATTAGAATAGCTAGAAGAATTGTAATTGTATTCGGGATATCGTTTTGTACCTAACTGACCTGTGTAGGGATTAGTGTTTCCGAACGTTGAAAAATTGTTAGAAAACAAACCATCAGGATTACTGCGATAGTGTGGTTGTACATAGGTGCCATTATTTCTAAAATATCCTTTAACATAAACATCCGCATAAACTTGTGATGCGCTCCCCAACATTAGGAGTACCAAAAGGATAAATGTACATCTATTTTTTCTCACTTATTACCACATCCTTCCTTTTGATAATGATATATAAAACAAACCATGTCAATGGTTAAACAGGCGCTCTGTTAAATATAAATAACGACAATTAAAAGTTGAACAAGAAAATCAACAACATCCTTTAACAGAGCCTTATTTTATATGAAAATCGCAGCAACTAACGTTATCCCTACAATAACCACAATATCTCTTTCTATTTCCGTAAATAGTCGTTGCCTTACTACATAACTCGCGTAAGTATCTTTCACTTTAGTAATTTCGATTTTACCCCAGCGTGATTCGAATTCCTCCGCAGTCGGTGAATCGGATTGTTTCGTTGAGGCAAATCGCCCCTTTTCGTCGCGTGTCCTCTGCTGCATTGACGTCCTCGCCCCTTTCTACTCCGATATAGGTCTGTTCTAGCCAATATCCGTGCTGATTGGCGCTCCAAGTGGGCGAGGGAAGAGAGACGTCTTTCTTTTTATAGCGATTGAGGATCTGAAAGTATTCCTCCGAGTGGCCAGCAGTAAAAAGCGCTAATCTTATCAACTGATTCCGGTCCAAAGTCGTTGCGCTAAAGAGCCCATCGATATATTTCTTATATGCGCCATCACAGCGTATTGTAGGCCGGTACATTGACGTCTTCCTCCATTAAGATAGCTTCGAGTACTTGACGTCCCTGTTCCGTCAAATAGACGTCTTGCTCCGTTAATAGGATAATCGCGATTTCTTTAGTCATGGTGAAAACCTCCTCGTATTGACGCCTCGTTTGACGTCTTAAGAGAGTTTACGCAGCACCGCTTGTCCATTATTCACAAGTATTTTTGAAAACTTTCACAAGTAATGATTAAAGATAGCGCGTCCTGGCGATAACTGAACGTAAAAAGGTATCGAGGAGTGCATGATATGTTTGGATTTGGAAAGCAGCGGTCACGTTTAGGGAAATGGCTCGACAAGCGTGGAATTTCGCAGGAATGGTTAATGAAGAAGTCAAAAGTAAGCCGGAATACGATCAGTAAGCTAGCGTCAGGCACTAACGAATATGAACCGTCATTGGGAACGATTAAGAAGTTAATGTCCGCGATAAGACAAGTGGATCCTGGCGCAAAGACTGACGATTTCTTTGACGTTTAGATGTGGCGCTTTTGTTGGAGAGACTTCTGGCGTAAGTAAGCGCTAATTAAATGGCGGCCCTAGTCATCTATTGCGCCATCACAAATCGCTCTCTACCGGGCTAGGATTGCGCAAATATATGGCAAAAAGTTCGGGACTATATTACTTATATACCGGTGGAGATGTGTTGTCATTTACAAAGATATTTCTAGAAATTTACAATAGATTAAAATTACCAAGTTATAATTTCCTTATATTCATTTTGGAGGTAATTATATGGGAGATACGAATAGCGCAAATCGAAATGTTTTAGAGTTTATGAAAATAGGAAAAGTTCGCCTCGACATCTTTGAGTATCCGGATTCATTCGAGGTTATCGGAAAAGTAGGTAGATGCTCATACATAGCCCGAGGAAGAGATAAATGGAAGACCATTAACAAAGCCTTCGTTAATGTGGCGCGATTACACCGAGAATTAGAAGAACAATCTAAATAGCTCATAAACGAAGAAAAACGCCCCAACCGGCGAAGGTCAGGGCGCTTATTTATTTACCAGGAGATGCGATGAGTCCCTTTCGCCATTGCACCGAATGCTTTTTCATTGTCCTGCGAATCTACCGCAGTTAAAATAACGGAGTATTGATCGTAAACTTCTCCGTAATAGTCTTTCGTTGGTCCTTTACCGTCAAGTCTGATTGTCAGGCTGCGTGCAAAGTTATCGAGCGCTTCTTTTGCCGCTTCGCCAGTAGTTGCGCTATTTACAACTAACGCCATACTTATTTCATCGCCTTTGACGGAGACTGCCGCGTCTTCAACTCCGCTGTTACCTTTCACGGTATCAATGGCCATATCGATAGCAAACTGCGTGATTTCAATTTTATTATCTTTCGGCTTAGATTCCGCTTTTTTAACGGACTCCTTCTTTTCTTCCGTTGGCTTAGCGGTTGTTTCTTCCGACTTCTTATTTTCCGCTTCTATCGGTTCCTCAACGTCCGTACTTCCGCAGCCAGTTACGATAATTCCTGTGATAATAACGACAATAAGCCAAAACCACCAACGATGGAATATTTTTTCATTAGGTTTTACCACCTATAGTTATCCCCCCTATGTATCGAAATCCTAAATTAACCATAATTATATATTTACTCCATTTATATAACTACATGTTTTCTAAGTGTTTTTTCGACATCCGGGATTTTTAGGCTTAGGTAAGTTTAAAACCTTTCTTAACCACATCTTGATAATAGCTATTGAGATTAATAAAAGATTGGTACTTAACATCTTTGTCTTCTTTAGAATTCACAATTAACTCCATTTTATTGATAAAAAATTCCCTTAGAAATGGGCTAATCTGCGCCTCTAAATCTTCTTTTAAATCATAAGTGCTAAAAAGACTTTTTGGAGGTTCCTTACTTTGAAATTTAATAGGAGAAAAATCCTCATCTTCGTCCGTTGCACCCTCAATCACAAACTTATTATCCTTAAAAATCACCAAACCCACCTCTTTTCAATAAGTACATTAAATATATGATGCTTGGACTTTAATTAATTCCTAAAAATATAAAAAGAGCGCTCATTTGGCGCCCTCACGTTCTTTAATGTATTTATATAGCGTTGTTTTGCTGACGCCAGTTTCTTCCGTTATCTGCGGTACAGTGTATTTCTTGCTATCGTACATTAAAAGCGCCTGCTCTACTTTTGATTTCTTCGCGGAAGGTCTGCCGCCATGTCGTCCGCGAGCTCTTGCCGCTTCTAGTCCGGCTTTCGTACGATCGGAGATGATATCGCGCTCTAGCTCCGCAATAGAAGCCATTGTACGAAAGAAAAAGCGTCCCATCGCGGTAGAAGTATCGATGCTGTCCTGGATAGATACGAACTCGACGCCTTTAGCTTCGAATAACTCCGCAAGTTCAATAAGATGCTTCGTTGAACGCGAGATACGATCGAGTTTATATACGACTACTTTATCACCCTTGCGCAATTTATCAAGTAAGCGCTCGAGCTGCGGACGGTCTTTCTTAGTTCCGGATAATTTCTCTTCGAAAACTTCGTCGACTCCGTATTTACCGAACGCATCAAGCTGCATGTCTAGCGATTGATCCTCCGTACTTACTCGCGCATATCCAAATATCATCATTACCGACCCCTTTACCGTTGTTTTTTATCGTTACCTTAATAGTACGCTAAATGGTTGAGGATGTCAATAAACGAACGATGATTATTTTACGTTTTTCGGAATTTTAATAATTCTGCGGAAATTTTTTCGAGGATGACGTTTGGGTGCCGAAAAAAGAAGGCGTGCCTCTATTTCCGTTTTTTACCATCTGACATTTCAAATCCTGTGAGTAAAGTTCCGGTACAAGATCGCGACTTTTTCGTTTTGCCTACCCCGCCGGGTGTTTCATTTTTGCGCAGGATTCGTTCGGAAAAGGTTAACACAACAATCAAACTGCACTTTGATAAACGGACGACTTTGTGAACTGTTTAAGCATTCATTATCGTTCGTTCGAGCGCACTTATCAATCGTTCGAATAACATTCGTTTAACGTACTGTGCATGCGCTTCTCATTGCCGGACATTGGGCGATCGCAGCGCTAACCCTATGAGTTCGGAGTGTGCGTCCGATCCAGCCTCGCACAGCCGGTAGGATTGCGCCATACATTACGCAGGATAACGTCAGGCATACGTTATTATACCGCGTTCCTTCTATTATATACAGGTAGGGGGTATACGTTAGGTAATGCGGTAGCCTCTATCGCCCTGGAATAACGCTCATAATCGGCAATTATCGGAAAGAAAAGTTTCAGCGAGAGTCCACGTCCGGACATTACAGCCGGCAAAATGTAACGTTTTGTTCACTATTGTAACTACCCTTGCGCAATCATATCAGTAGGTCAGCCGCATTAAGTATACGGATTGCTGCGTTTACATCGCCAGCTAACGCCATCTGAGCGAGGTCATCTTTACGCGGATATTTACGGTTAATCAGCGCTTTCATGCGCTTGTCGTACGCTTGCTGAAAATCCTTACGTTGCTCCCACCGGTAAAGCTGCATACGTGATATTGCGCATTTCTCCGCTATCTTAGCGCGAGTCAGACGTTTCCCATTAACGCTCATGAGAAGTTCTATCGCGAGATAATGGCGCTCATCCAACGGAGGAACTTGCGAAGGTTGTTTGCTGCGTTTTTTCATTTTCGTTTATCCCCTTTCGATTTATTCTCTAACGCTATCCTTATTAACGCTGGACGGATCGCTAGATAGAAGTTCTTTAGCGCTTCTTCTGACGGTTTATTCATATATGTACACCTCCTCTTATGCGAAAAAAGTCGACAGCGTACCGGTATGAAACATTGTAGCGTAACGGTGCTATGTTGTATAATGTCGATATATCGTATAAGAGGTCGTTGTAAAACCGTGTGCGCACGCCATTCTTGGCGAATGACATTTCGGAGAAGATATATCGGACGCTGGCAGCGTAGAGGTCATCGGTTCGATCCCGTTATGCTCCATATCCGAAAACCCTTGTGCAGCAAGGGTTTTTCTTATTTTATATATTAGTAAACCTTTACGAATTAAGTCGTTCTTGACGAAAATTGAAATCACTCTTTTTTCATTTTGCTACATATCACTCTTCCAACCATTTTTTAGAGTAATGGACTTATGTGGATTAGAACAACCGTATTGCAGGGTGCAGATTTTTAAAATGATCGTTATTTATTGTATTTTATCTTTGGAATGTGTAATTTAATTCCTATTCAAATGATAAATTAGTTGCACAACGCCGGAGGAGAATGTTCTGGTATTTACCATTTTTAAATTCAACCTCTGTTTTATATCAATAAATAACGGTTTTCCTTTGCCTAAAATAACAGGGTGAACAGATAATCTAAATTCATCAACAAGCCCCAAATTGATAAAAGTAGTAATAAAACTTGCTCCGCCATATAGCCAGATGTCTTTACCAGGCTTACGCTTTAATCTATTTACTTCTTCAAGAATATTATCATTTATGAATATTGCTTTATTATCAGTCCCTTTTTGCGTTCTGGAAAACACATATTTTTCTTTACTATGAACTAATTCCCATATTTCCTTTTCAGTATCAGTATCTTCAATTTCTGGAGTAAATTGTCCCCATAAATCGTAGCTTTTTCTTCCATATAATATGGTATCAATTTGATTTAAGAAATTAATAAACCCCATCTCAGAGTCCATTATACACCAATCAACTTCCCCATTTTCCCCTTCAATAAAACCATCTAAAGTAACTGCTAAATCTAAAATTATTCTTCTTGGTCCTACGTTTTTGGACATACTTCTTCCTCCCTGTAATCAACTAGAAATTGTTTCCCCAACCAAATTTTTTATATTTAATTATATACAGCATGTATTTCTGAATAATGTGATGTTATTCAACTAAATCTGTCCTTTACTTTAATAAGAAGAGGCGACTCTTTGATAAGCAATCGCCCCCTTAAACAGAAGACTCGATTTCAAGATAATCTTAACAGACATTAATATCGATCTTCAGTTACTGCACCCTTATATATCCTAGTCACAGGGTTCTTACCATAGACCGCAAAGCACCATGATGTCAATGATTCTCCTAATTCGAATGCTCTTCTTTTATGATTTAAATGTAATGAATTATAGGATTTCTATATACCCTTCTGCTCCATTCACCCTGATCCTTTGTCCATCCTTGATCAGCTTCGTAGCATTCTCCACACCTACAACTGCTGGAAGACCGTATTCTCGGGCAATGACAGAACCATGGGTCATCAAACCGCCTACTTCCGTAACCAAGCCTTTGATAGATACAAACAGCGGTGTCCAGCTAGGGTCGGTAAAGGCTGTAACCAATATATCTCCCTCTTCTAAATTCGCATTTTCCATATTTAAGATGACACGTGCTCTTCCTTCGATAACACCGGAAGAAACAGGTAGACCTACAATAGCTTCGGCTGGGAGATTTTCTCGTTTGTGTTTACCTACAATGATTTCACCATCAGACGTGATAACACGTGGCGGAGTTAGTTTTTCATATAATTCGTACTCGTCTTTTCGTTTGCTGATGATCTGGTAATCCAATTTATTTGTGAGTACGACTTCGCGAAGTTCTTCAAAAGTGAGATAGTATATATCTTCTTTTTCATGAATAACGCCCGCTTGTACGAGTTGTTCGGCTTCTTTCAGTAAAGCCTGCTTATAAATGAAGTAGCGATTAACCATGCCGTATTTTGGATATTCCCGATAACCGATGAAATTTCTGATTAGGTCGATCATTCGTTTTGTTTCTTTGGCTTTTTGTTCACCATCCGGTAATTGCTTCAATCGATCTAATAACTCTTGTTCTTTTTTCAAAGCTTCCTGTCGCCCTTGCTCAAATTTCCGATTGCTGGCATTAGGCTCAAAGTTTTTGATATTACTAAGAATAACGGGGACAAGTGTAGTTGGTTTTTCGCTCCAGCGAGTTTTAGTAAGATCGATTTCTCCGGTACATCGCATTCCGTATTTACTGAGATAATCATAGATAGCGTCTTGGGTTTCCTGTCCACCTTCAAACTTAACCAGTTCATCCAAAAAGTTATCATCTTTTACATGTTGTAAATAATCAATTACTTCTGGATAAGGACGAATCACATCTGCGACTTCCAATAGCGCCAGACCCATTTCCGAAGTAATATTGTTTGGTACAGATTGAGAAAGTATGTCGGCTGCGTTTTTTTCACCTAACCACTCGTTCATATTTTTATTGATCCAGGATGAAGCATCTATAGCAGCCATAAACACAGCTGAACTTTGTGGGTCAAATAAAATCTTCTTTAATATCTGGATATCTTCCAGAATAAAATCAAATAAATCCGATCCTAATTTCGTTTGGATGTTTTGTTTTAACTCTTCTATTGATGTTTGACTACTCTTAATCAAATCAGAAACGATTGTCGGGTCGTTTTCGATTTGTGCCCTAGAACCTGCAGACGACACACTTTTATTGCTTTTACCGGAACTCGGTTCTTGCTTATCATTTGGTAAAGATTTTATGAAATCTCCCCGCTCAATTATGGTCAAAAGTGCGTCTTTCATGAGCGGATCGTGTTGTCCCATGGCATCTAATAACATTTTTCTGCTGTCAGGTGAAGCCAGCATAGGTGTAACATCAACAAACAACCTTCCACCGGCTTTACGCATGGGTGCAGGAGTCGTTAACAGGAAAAAAGACAATCCCAGTGGTTTCATGGGATCGGTCATCATTTGTTGATGACCAACAGATACATAGACGTGATTTTCTTGATCATTCGCTTCAGGGATGGGGTATAAAGTAGTGATTGGACGACTCTGGACAATATAAAATGTATCATCAACCAAACACCATTCGATATCTTGCGGATAGCCAAAATACGCTTCAAGCTTTCTACCGATCCTTTCAAGCTTTAACACTTGCTCATCTGAAAGTGTAGATAGATTCTGCTGACCCGGCTCAATTTCCTTTTCCTCCGTTCCGCCTTCTTTTCGTGCATATATAGCCAACTTTTGGGTGGAAATCGTCTTCTCCACAATCCTGCCTTCCTGCACTTTATAATTGTCCGCAGACACTAAGCCAGAGACAAGCGCCTCACCAAGTCCAAAGCCAGCATCGATCGACAGCATCTTTCGGTTTGAGGTAACTGGATCAGCTGTAAATAGTATTCCGGAAGCTTGTGGAAAAATCATCCTTTGAATAACAACAGACAGATAAACCTTTCGATGGTCAAATCCGTTTTGCATGCGATAAATTACTGCGCGATCAGTAAATAATGAAGCCCAGCACTTACTAATATGTTGTAAAATTGCATCTTTTCCTTTGATGTTTAGATAGGTATCCTGTTGACCAGCAAAGGAGGCATATGGAAGATCCTCGGCTGTAGCACTTGAACGAACAGCATATGCATGCTCGAAGCCAAAAGTTAAGAGACATCGATCGATATCTTCTTCGATCCCCTTCTCGATCTCAATCCCCTCAATCAGCTCACGGATCTTCCTGCTAATTTCACTAATTCTTTCTCGTTCGTCCACTTTTTGAACTGCTAGTTGATCCAGTAATTGATGAAGCTCCTCATTTTTCCAAATGACTCTTTTATATGCCTCAGTGGTAACACAAAATCCCTCTGGTACAAATATTCCTTCAATCCTCGAACATTCGCCCAAATTCATCCCTTTGCCGCCGACCGCCATTTGTCTCGTGTTATCGATCTCCCGAAACTCTAGTACATATGGTTTCATTTTTTCCCTCCCATTTATCGCTCAATACCAAGACGAATCATATGACAAAAATTGTTCATATGATTAACCCATTACGCTGTCCACTCGTTCTTGCTCCTGGACATGTTCATAACAAACACTCCTTTTAAAAAAATAGGTGTTGACTGATAAGGATTTTTTGATGTATAATTAAAATAGGGGATAATTTATACATAAAATCAATTATCGGTGTATCTATATAAATTTACCACAGTTTCTCATTTTTATCAATGTATTCACACGACCATCCAAAGGAAGAAAAACCCCATTTTACAAGACAATTGACTCACACTAAATGATATTCAAATATCCAATCATTTAGTGTAGCGTCAGGAAAATATGGTTTCACAACGTTAAAAAATTCCAATATTAAAAAGCCCATTTTCTTAGTATTAATATTTAGAAATTGGGCTTTTTTCGTTTTTTAGTTGCTTAACGTTATAAATCCGCGTTTTGCTGGCGACACCCCTAAAAGAACAAGGTCTTGAAGTCATTGTCTTGAAAAGAAAGGATTCTAAGTATTCTCCAGCACACGATCTAATGATTGATTAAAGGTTATTAATTATCAAAAAATGAGGACATTAAAAGTAAATTTGGCGTGCTCCTTTCTTTTGAGGATGGTTCGCCAGCTGGGATTATGGAGTTCATGAAACCTTCAGACCGTAAAAAGCATTATTATGTAAATAAAGACTCGTTGTTGATGAAAGCAGCGACTATATATATATCTAAAACCGAAGCTAAAAGGATTCGCAGCCTTGCAAGAAAGGGATTCTTACGGATACCTTCTTTTGAGCATTGAACAGTATAAAAACACTCCAAATCAAGCCCCCTTTACTTTAAGTCTATTACTTCAAGTTGACCAAAGAATAACTCTATTCATTGATGATTGAAACGCCATTTTAAAACATTTGGGTGTGGTGGGTTGACTGTTTCGTTCATATCAGTTTAATAAGGAACTATCTATTGACATACAAATAATTACAAGATAGAATCAATACATACATATGAATGTATGTATTGATGGAGGTGATATTTTGGCACGTAATAAATATCCTGAAATAACGGTACAGAGAATATTAGATGCTGCAACGAGACTTTTCCTTGAAAAAGGATGGGACCAGACCACAATCCAAGACATTATTGATGAATTGGGAGATTTAACCAGAGGTGCGTTCTACCATCATTTTAAATCTAGGGAAGATATTATAGATGCAGTTCTCAAACGATTGGCTTCGGAAAATAATCCTTTTGAACAAGCAAAGAAAATGGATGGTTTAAATGGTTTAGAGAAACTAAAAACTGCTTTTCATCTTTCCTTTAATAATAATAACGAACAGGTTGATGCGATCAAGTCTATTCCATCAATTTTAAAAAGTCCTACACTTATTGCCAATCAATTAATGGAATGTGTCAGAATTGGAGCACCAAGTATACAACAAGTTATTGAGGAAGGTGTAGAGGATGGTTCTATTTCCGTTCACTATCCAAAACAAACTGCTGAAACTCTTGTGTTACTATCGAACATTTGGTTGAGTCCGATTATTTTTTCAGTAAATACAGAAGAATATATGCAAAAGGCAAAACACTTGCAAGAACTATTTAACGGTATTGGTTTGCCAATTATTGACGACCAATTACTAACCTCTCTTGAAACGTTTCACAGAGAAAACTTCAATTTAAATAGGCTGTCATAAGGCAGTTTATTTTTTGAATATATACATACATATATATGTATGTTGAAATTTAATCATTTGGAGGAAGACATTAATGACAAATGAGTTTGCTGTAAAAGCAACAAGCCTAGTCAAAACCTTTGAAGGCAAAGAAGTTATAAAGAATTGTAACTTGACTGTTCGAAAAGGAACGATTTATGGTTTCTTAGGAGCTAATGGTTCAGGGAAAACAACTGTTTTTAAAATGTTGATGGGATTGCTTATACCTAATGCTGGGAATATTGAAATCTTAGGTCTTGATAGTATTGAAAATAAAAATAAAATCCTAAAAAGTATAGGTAGTATTATCGAGATTCCAGTGTTTTATGACCATTTAACTGCAAGCGAAAATTTGGAGCTTCACCTGTCCTATATGGGCATTGCAAATCCTCACATTGACTATACCTTAGAAATGGTAGGGCTTAAAAATACAGACAAGCTGCCAGTTTCTAAATTTTCACTTGGTATGAGGCAAAGACTTGGAATTGCAAGAGCCATCATTCACAAACCTGAGATATTGATTCTTGATGAACCTATTAACGGATTGGACCCAATGGGCATACGTGAAATGAGGGAACTATTCCTCAATCTTGTAAAAAATCATAATATGACAATATTAATTTCTAGCCACATTTTAAGTGAGATTGAACATATTGCAGATACCATTGGAGTTATTGTAGATGGAAGGATTGTGGAGGAAGTATCCTTATCATCTATCAAAGATCAATTCCCAGATGGATTAGAAGACTATTTCTTCGATATTATGAGTGGGAAAGGAGGGAAGGTAATTGCTTGATTTAATAAAACTTGAACTTAAAAAAATTAATATTCGTACATATATAAATTCAACGATTGTGATTTCAATTATCTTGTTGGGATTAATTTATATGATTGCTTTTATACCACGAGTTGAGACAAACGATCCAAATATACACATATTTTCTGGATACAAAAACATCATTACCTTATTTGGCATACTCAATATGACTGTCTTTTGTATATTAGCTTCGGTTATGTATTCTCGATTTGTGATTGAAGAATATAAAGGGAATCGTGCAGTACTTCTCTTCTCTTATCCAATAAGCAGAAGTAAAATCTTCCTTTCAAAAGTGATGATTGTTTCTATATTTACAATAATCTCAATGTCGATTAGTAATATCATCATTTATTTTATTTTTGGTGTGAGTGAAACCTTTTTACCTTTAGTAAATGACAGTATTACATTTGAAGTTATAGCTAAATCGATTATGACAACCATTATTATGGCTGCGACTGCAGTTGGTTTAAGTATCATTTCAATGGGAATCGGATTTATAAATAAATCAGTACCTACAACTATCGTATCAGCGATTTTATTTTGTTCCTTATTTAGTAATATCTCTGGCGCTTTAAGATCCATTACACTTTCTACTATTTTTATGTCAATAGCAATAATAGCTGCAATCTTTGTTGCAAGAAATGTAATGAAAAAAATTAACCTTATGGAGGTCTAACTGATATGGATCAAACTATTGAAAAATATATAGATAATCTCTTGGGTAGTTATGGTCCCCAACTTTTATCCGGTAATATTATTTAGGTATCCTTGTAGCTTTAGTAGGTATTATATTTATGGTGAATAATGTAGAACAACTTCCCCCAGGGAAGAAAGTCATTAATAGATACAATGGAGATAAGGAATTAAATATAACTTCCTTGTGGGTAATATAAAGATTAATTAAAAAGAAAAAGAAGGAGGATTCTCCTTCTTTTTCTGCATTTTTTTAAAGGTCTTCAATTTTCTATATTTCATTATCTTCCAGTGTTTTTATAAATATCTATTGAAGTCAATCGTTGCAGTAACTATTACCTGAATACAAAAAAAATGATAAATGCAAAAGATATACTCAAAATTTAGGAGGTATACTTTGAGGAAAATAGAATACATTTTCGGGATCATACTTGGCTTTTATTCTTTGTAATCTATCAAAGTTGGTTCCATAATAAGCCGGTCCGAAATTCCGAATATTCTGATCTGGAGAATTTACGTAAGCCCCTTCTACGAAAGGATTCAACAGCTGGTGTGTTCTTGCAACCAATGCAAGATTCCTTGATGCCTCAGAGTCTTGAGTCCAAGTTGTATTCCACTCCAAATAAAACTTCGGACTGCGCCAAAAAAAAGCAGTCGCCTCATATGAGATTCTCCTTAAAGCGCCGCCACAGTTCAGAAAAAGGAAACTGGATTCGGTTCCGGCCGATTCTTCTAGGAAACTGCGTATGATCTTGATTGCTTCATCCGGAAACAGAGATGTCGCCCAAGCCGATGAAAATTTATTATTCTGGTCTGATCTTCCAGGTATTGGTTCATCTGGTAACAAATATTCAACAACATTCGGATAGGACAAGTTTTGGATAAACACCTTTGTTGGAGTACCTACGCTTATTAAAGGCTCTAACAAGCTAGTTAGTTTCGGTTTTGAACCCAGAAATAGTCCTGTTGTATGAAGCAGCCCATTATTTTTAGAGAAAATTTCCAACGTAGAACCTAGTCGGCTGTCAACAAAAGGAGCCCATTTTTGCCACGCCTTGAAAACTTTCTCTAGTTGGTTCCATGGCCAAATAATTTCGAATACTGTTGCTTCAGCGGGGGCATGGTGTAACTTGAAACTATATTCAGTATTAATGCCGAAATTACCGCCGCCTCCACCGCGAGAAGCCCATAGGAGATCTGAATTGCTGTTTTTGCTTGCGTATAAGACTGTTCCATTGGCGTCAACCATTTCCAATCCAATGAGATTGTCACTGATCAAGCCAATTGACCGCTGAACTACCCCCATCCCTCCACCCATGGTGATTCCGCCAATTCCAACGGTTGGGCTATCTCCGAATGGGACCATGAAGCCTTCCTGTGCTACTTTCTTTACAAGTGGACCTACATTGATGCCAGTTTGGACGATAGCTAATTCTTTCTCCCTAATTAACCGCACCTTTTTCATATCACTCACATCGATAACAATCCCGTCTTTTACCATTGAAAGATTTTTGTCCAATGCATGTCGTCCGCTCCGTACCCGTATCAGCACATTGTTCTTTCGTGCCCATTTTATAGCATTTGCAACATCCTTCGTGCTTTGAGCAAAGACAAATACAAGGGGAAAGGTATCAACGTACGGGTTCCAGTTTAGGCGTGCCTGTTCATATCCTGGATCTCCTTTAAAGATGACTCGTCCTGTCAGTCGTATTTTTGATCCCATCTATTCAACTCCAACCCTTAATATTATTTAGTATTCGGGCTAAACTATGAAATAATTATTTTCCGATTTTCCTATTTTTCTTTCTTCGTTTATAAATTTCAAAAAATGTATCAATACATCATATGTAATGTAAATAATAAAATATGCAGCCAGACTGAGATTTAGATTATCACCTAACTGAGGGAGTTGAACAAGCACCAATTTCCAATGGTTCAGAATAGGGTACACTTAAGAATTTCTCTATTGTTTTCTTTAATTTCCTTGCACAATCGCACTATATATCAACCGCAAAAAAACATTTGAATTTGTCATACAGTGCTTGTAATATTTATAACCTTTAGGAAGAAGGCAATTATTATTGGAGGTTATAAAGGAGCGGACAATATGATTCTCTCTAAATTTGTAAATGAACTCCCCATTCCCCCTATTTTAAAACCTCGATGGAAAGATCGATTTCATACTTATTATGAAGTGAATATGACTGAATTTAAGCAGTCACTCCATAGTGAGTTAAATGATACAACTGTATGGGGATATGAAGGCAGTTATCCAGGTCCTACAATTGAAGTAGAGAGCGGAGAAAAAGTATTTATTAAATGGATTAATAATCTTCCAGATAAGCATCTTTTCCCGGTAGACTATACGGTGCATGGTGCCCATGCGGATGTACCGGAAGTACGAACGGTAGTACACGTTCATGGCGCTAGTGTTGAACCGGAAAGCGATGGCTATCCTGATGCGTGGTTTACCAATGGATTTGTAAAAGTCGGTTCAAAATTTAATAAGGCAGTATATCAATACGATAATAACCAGAAATCTGTTACTCTATGGTACCATGACCATGCAATAGGGATCACCAGACTAAATATATATGCTGGACTGGCAGGTTTTTATCTTATAAGAGATCAAAGGGAACGTTTATTGAATTTACCCAGCGGAAAATATGAAATCCCTCTTATTATCCAAGACAGATCCTTTCATAAAAACGGATCCCTGTATTATCCAAACCAGCCAGATAAACCAATAAAGGGATTAGAAACATCCGTCGTTCCTGAATTTTTTGCCAACACCATTCTTGTTAATGGCAAAGTATGGCCTTATTTAAAAGTGGAACCGCGAAAATACCGATTCCGGCTGTTAAATGGATCTAATTCCCGTTTTTATAGAATCAAGCTTGATTCAGGACAACTCATTTATCAAATCGGAACGGATGGAGGCTTAATGGAATATCCGATCGGGATCAAAGAAATCATACTGTCTCCAGCAGAAAGAGCAGATGTCATCATTGATTTTACCAATCTTGAGGGAAAGAGAATTATCGTGACAAATGACGCTCCCGCACCTTTTCCAGATGGGGATCCTGCAAATGCGGTAGGCACAGTGATGGAATTTAGAGTCTCACTTCCTCTTACAAATATTGATACCAGTGTTATTCCGCAGTATATGGAACCTTTTTCAAAGCTGAGTGAACAGTCTGTTTCAAAGGAAAGATCCTTAACATTAAATGATAATATGGATCAGTACGGACGGGAATTCATGTTATTAGATAATAAACAGTGGGCTGACCCCATAACAGAAAACCCAAAATTGGGGTCCACTGAAATATGGGAGCTCATCAACTTAACTGATGATTCACACCCTATTCATATTCACTTAATTGATTTCCAGATAATAGACAGAAGAGCCTTCGATGCAGAAAGATATAAAAGGGAGAAAGTAATCCATTATACTGGTCCACCGATGCCTCCAGAACCACAAGAACGAGGATGGAAGGATACAGTAAGAGCCAATCCTAAACAGGTAACCCGAATTATCATGAAGTTTGGACCTTATACAGGATTGTATGTTTGGCACTGTCACATCTTGGAACACGAGGATTATGAAATGATGAGACCGTTTATAGTTATCAGATAACACTCGTAAAGAGCCTCCTTTAAAGCAGGGAGGTTTTGCCGATCCCTTTCTTGTGATGGAGCCTTTCGAATTAGCTGTTTTCATTTTTTTGTTTTGTAATGGATTTTATAAAAAAGGCTTTGTTAAACATTAATGTTGATTTTGAACAAAAAAAGAGACCACTTAATGCGGCCCTCCTCTTTAGTGTGTCATCTTAAACTAACACACAATTTACAATATTTAACAATCCTATTTTCTTGGATAAATTACTATAAATAAATGTTTGATATATAAAAAGGGGAACACCTGCTAACCAGGAAGTTCCCTTTTTATTTCGCGAGATAAAAATACACCAAAACAACGATTAAAAAAATAGGCTGCGGTTAGGGTTTTCAAACTTTTTTCATCCGACAACTTTTACATAACCACAGGAGTTACATTGAATGAATATGGATGGCTACCAGCACCTACGATTAAAAATTTTGTATTCGCAGCACAAAAAAGGCAAATTACAATAAAACTCTACCTAACCACTATAAACACTATCACATGTTCCAGGTTTTGGTTCATAATAACAATGTTGTTTAAATTGACCAGCAAAAGGTTGACCGTACCATGTTGGAGGGCATGGAGCATATGGATTAAAATACCAAAGAGCATATTTCCCTGGGTGCTCTCTCCAATAATCCAAATTCTGTTTTGCTAATCTTTTTTCAACAGTTCTCGCTCTATTGTAAAATACATTACCTTTTTGAACAGCTTCAAAAGAATAATTTCCTCCTTGTACATGAAAAATGACTTGTGGAATTGTTCTTAAATTTTTAAAGTCTAAACAATTTGCTACACGACGATTAACAATTACATTGCCTACATATAACATTCCTTGTTTTCCTTCACCTTCGGCTTCTGCTCTCATCATCCTTGCCATTAAGTTAACGTCTGAACTTCGGTAATTTACTCTTGGCATTTTTTCACCCCAAAAATATAGTATGAAAAAAAGCCTACATTGATGTCATTGTTTATAAAATAAGAATGCTAAGTTTTTAAAGCTTACAGTTTTTAAGTAAGATGAAAACTATGGCATTCTTTTTTATACAACTAAACTCCGTTTGTTGAACAAGAAAATAAACAGCATCCTTTAACAGAGCCATAAAAAAAGAATGCTCTTCTCGTAAAGTTTGTTGCTTTTAGAAAAATGGTTAAAACCTTTAGTGGATTGTAGCGGAAGGCACTTGACTCCTGCGGGAAATAGAGGGGAATGGGAGACCCCACAGGCATAGCCGAGGAGGCTCCATCCCTCCCCGCGGAAAGCAAGTGCCTGCAGCGGAAATCCACGGGTACATTAATAACCAAAAACAACAATCAATGCGAAAACAGCCAAAAAGAAAGAATGAAATTAAGAATGCCAAAAAGCAGCCACAATCTTAGGGATTTAAAATAGGAGTTGCTGCAGCAGCTCCATTTTTAATAGTTCATAATATAATTTAACCCTTTGTTTTACAGCAAAAAAAGAAGCCGAAGGACTTCTTTTTCGTTAAGAACAATAATCCTTATTTTTTAACTCCCAGACTTAATAAAGCTTGTTTGACAGTTGCCATTGTTTGTGTGCCGGAAAGATTCACCCCAAGCTGGATCGCCACCTGGGCAAACTCTGGTTTTATTCCTGTCATAATAGGTGAAACACCAAGCAATTTCATTACAGTATTAATCTTTAGTAAATAATCGGCTACGACTTCGTCGAAGTTATATATCCCAGAAAAATCAATAATGATAACCTGCACATTTTGCTTTTGGATTTCTAAAGGAATACTTTCCAGTAATTGTTTGGATCTATCAGAGTCAATAGAACCGACAAGGGGAAGAACGGAAATTCCATCAAAAACAGGTACGATAGGAGACGATACTGCATTAATTTCTCTCTTGTACTGTTTCTCTGCTTCTTTACGCTTTGTGATATCTCTAAGAGTTGTTTGAATGGCTCTCTTATCTCCAAATAAAACAGGATGACAGTACAATTCTACATCAAGCATCGACCCATCCAGTCTAAAAATCTTTTCTTCAATTAATTCGCCAGGCACATTTAGACTCATCGACTTTTGTATTCTTTCTTTTATCGCCTGTTTACTGTCCTCGCGATAGCGATCTAATAAACATGAACCTATGATGTCTGCTTTTTTACCCTTTAAATTATTTGCACCTGATTCATTGATGTACAGGATTTTGTAATTGGCGTGAATAACGATCGTTTCTACAGAGTACTCAATGATTTGACTATACATCATTTCCTTTTCCAGAACGGGTTTATATGTGTTATCTGATACACTTTTGTTCATATTTCCCACTCCCAACCATATAAACTCATAATCTATAATGGTATAAATTCGACAATCGAACGAAAAAACCTTCTTCTTCTGGGAATGGAGGGCTTGTATTGCAGCAAAAAAAGAAGCACTGCGGCTTATATTTATCTTTATGCTTTCATCCAGACCATTCCTCAATGATCGTGAACGTTTGCTTAAGATCGCCCTGGAACATCAATTAGACATGGATATTCTAGGAAAGCCCCCATGCTTTACAAATTATTTCAAGATTTAATGATTTTCTCAATACTTTATTACAATAAATAAGACGCTATCCTTGTTCTGGGGTAAGCGCTCGCGCTCATTAACTAAAATCTGAAATTGTTATATACATAAATAATTCCTCTCTTGTTATCTAGACTATGCGTACCGTTAAACCTCACCTCTAACCCTGCTAAACAAGAACTCACAACTATCATTTTATATCACCTCAATCTATTAGGACCTAATTAACTACCCGATCAAGCTGGAAAGTTGCTATTGGATTTGCTTAAGCCATCAATAGGTTTTTGGCTGAGGTGAAAAAATAAACTAACTAATAGAGCTTACCAAAAGGTGAACTTTTCATAGACTTAGAAACGATGAAACGATTTCATTAACCTCTATAGCACTCCCTTTCAGTTATACAAAGTATTTAATTGCTTTTATTTGCTGCTCCTGGTTATAAAAGACACAATATGGATAAAAATAGTAAAAACTCCTGAGGTGCACTAAAAGGAAAAAACCAATAATAAAAAGCAAATCTTGACGGCGGAGAAATGAATAAATATAACTTTCAAAATTGAACCAGGACACCTGCGGTCCTTACCGAATAAACAACCCTTCCTGCCATATTGCCGTAGAATATGATGGTAAAGCAAATCACTGCCGAAGGTTATCGAAAAAATTGAATGGAAAGTGAGGGAATGCATTTGAAAGATAAACTCGAAAGAAAATCGGAAATAGTTGATATTAAACAGCGTATTTTATCGATTACTTGCAGATTGGCTAATGATAATAACTACAAAAAGGATGACGCAATAAAAGGTTTAGTGGAAGTAATAAGTATGCTTGACGGCATGGAGCCGAAAGTATAAAAAAACCCTCGAATTAAATCGGGGTTTTATTACGCTTTCCACTAGAACAAGGGCCTCATTTGCATCTTCTGATAGTTCCTGCGAAATTTCATTAGCCTTACTCATTACATTTAAGTTAGCTGTTTCTAATCCTTCGTCAAGCTTTTCATAATAAGATTGTATATTCTAGATTTAGAATTATTCCTCAGGGGTTGTTTTAAACAGGATTTAGCAAATCAGGATCTGATTATATTTAACTATGCAAACTTCCCCTCAACCAAGGACGAGGTCGATAGGGACCGATCGGGATTTGGATTAGGCTGGTTTTTCCTTGTCGATCCATTTTGTATATCTCATCACACAGGCTCGCATCAAATCCTAGTAGTGGATGCCCTCCCATCTCAAGGGCTGACGCCGCTAATAGTAATCTCTGCACGAGCATGCCCGCTTCCATTTGCTGGATGCGATATCCCCTGTACCCCAGTTCCGATATGAAGTGATCTTTATCGCCTGCCACATGAAAGCAGAGCGGCACTTGGAACAAATTCACATTCCCTGCTGACATTCCGTATTGTAAGTTGATTCGTTGATCGCCGAGATCTACCTGCCGTAAAGCATGATCAGCGCTATCATATTGATAAGCACCGTCCGGAATGCCTTCAACATGATTCAGACAGCCATATAGTGATACACGCGGCTCGAACTTCTTATGTGCTTCATCCAAATCATTTCGATACAAGTACGCGGACGTTGCTTCCTGCAGAAGAGTTGCCAACTGTGATTGACTGACCTTTCCAAAAATGAAGTCCATGTCCGGGGAAAATCTCTTTTGACATACCGATGCCAGATCATACGAAAACCGGTTCATGTGAGGGAGAGTTACTACTTGACTCTCAAAATTCAAATTTTCCCTCGCCTTTATTTGCCGAAACGATTGTGTTGATTCTAGCATGGATGCTTCATTCATCTTCGTTAACATCGGAAACGTTTTGATCCTCTGTGATCGGACGTAGTGAATATTACGAATCTCCTGCAGCTCTCGGCACAGTTCGGCAGCTGAAACAAGCTCATCTCTGCCGCCGCCCCCACTAGTAAGCCAACTTGTAGGTTCCACTGTTAGCGGGATAACAGCATACACACTCTCCTCTTCTTCGGATAGTCCAAGCAGATGGTTGATCGCCCGATCTAAATATTGGAAGTACACCCCTGAAGCAAAACCAAACCTTTTTGCTACTTCCAGTAACTGTCCAATCAGCACACCGGCATCTAACCCTTGCAGACGGTAGGCAAAGTTATTGTATTTATAGAAGTTTTTCCAAAACATTGTCGACACAAAAACCGTACCAAAACAAGCGGACACGTCACAGCGATTACCAAGAGCCCGTGCTATATATGATTCGAAATTACCTTCTCTCAACAATACCAAGCGATGGTGTGCCACATCATAATGGTACACCCCAATAGGCAAATCCTCCATCTTCAGATAAATGTATAATTCGTTTGGATACAATGCCCCGCCAGAAGGAACAAATCGCCGATAAGACTGCATTAGTTCCGGCGCTTGACCTGCGACGGGAAAGGCTGACTGGGAAAATTGAGTAAGGCCGAATACATACCAGAGAAAATGACTGATTCTCCGAAGGTTAGGCTGTTCTGGTGCATCCCATTCTTCAAGCGTCAGCGGTACTTCCTGAGATAATGGAAAAACAGGCAAGCCACGGTAGAGCTTATACGGAAGCGGCGCATCTTCCCAATCCACTTCCCAGTCCGTTGGGCTTGCCTTGTTAATGTCAAAATGCAGATTGTGCAGAAATGTATCTGGACCCATCCTTCTGCCCTCCTAGTTACCGCTTATGGAAACGGATGCGGATGCGGATTGAGCTGTTCAAATGTCAGCGGCTGCTTTGTATATCCAAGTTCCATTGGTACCCGCAGCACCCTCTCCAGCCCTGTTACTCTCGTAAGGTGATGTCCGAATGTCATTGGAAGCATCCCCGGAATCAGCACTTTCACGCAATACAGTCCGTTTCGTTTCGTTTCCGATGTTGACTGATCCACTACAATCACATCGAGGTTTAATTCACGAAACTTCTGTAGAATGTCCCGCAGATCATCAGTCAGATCTGCATGAGCAGACTTCCACTTGAATTCCTCATCAAACGACCGCAAAGGACGATTATCGTCAAGCAAAAACTGCAAGCGCTCTTGCGCTTGCGGCAAACCGTACAGCATGCCATGATCATCCATCTTCTCCACCAAGGAAGGATCTTGCAGCATTCTCACAAATTTCTCTTGGTTCGTCTCTAATTTCTCGTCAAGGGTCAGCATCATGGCAGCCAGCTCGTGAATCGTGCTTTTCACCGCCCGTACTGGATCCAGATGTGCTCCGGCGGCACAGATGATATTCAATCCCTTTTGCTTCCTGTTTTTTGCCATCGCCCAAACGCTTGGAATTCCGTGCTCCATGGTTGAGTTATAAAAATGGAGATCATATCCCCCAACTGACCGCACACGATCGATCATCAGATGCAATTCTTGATCGTTAACCGAATAAGGGTCCAGACGCGGTAGAGTCAGCTCTGCGTACCAAGTCATAAGAAACGAATCGCGTTCCACCACTTCCAAAATTCCGTAGAAAATGGCTTCCTCCAAACTTCCTCCTAATGCGCATCCGTTGGAAGTTTCATAGACGAATCCATGTCCGCATCCCAAGCTGTAATAGGCAAGAAGCTCTGGAACCAAAATTGGACGCTCTTGCAGTAACGAATAGCCCCATACCCAATTTATCGGACGATCAGGGTTAAACTGTTCAAATGGAAAATCAGGCCGTGCATACTGTTCCTTCGCATGCACTCCTACTTTAATAGGATTGAGCGCTTGATCTTTCAGATTACGGTAACTATCATAGACCACTGTCTGTTTTCCACGGGGTGTCGTACCGCAGGACCGCTCCAATCCCTCCAAAATGGCAGTTAACTCGCTTATTGCGTAGGAATGAGTCCGGCCTGCTACTCCCTCGTCCCCTGAGAATAACGGCAAATTTACACCTACATCAGCAAAAGGCGGTACAAGGTCATACATTTTCCCATTGAAAATGCCCGTTCTGTGATCCAAATAGTCTTTAACTAAAACTTTATTTAGATCATCCATCGATAAGCAGCGGTAGCTTCCTTCAATCTTTGGGCTTGGTTTTAGTAAAATTCGGGCCGCATCCGGTGAATCGTCAGGTAATTGACCGCAAACCGGACATAACGGATCGGGCAGAAAAGAATGCCATGAACTCTTTAGTGTTTTCAGATTGATTAAATACACCCGTCCTTCAGAGTGAACCTTATCACCTTGCAAGATCCTCTGTACCTCGGCCCCAAGCATGTAGGCGATCTGCAAAAGCCCCGTTCCCGATGCCCATGCATCACGCGACATTCCTCCATCTGCAGCCAGCCTTTGCCGAATATCCCACATCTCTTTACGGTCGCGTCCTGCCATGAGGCGCCTTACGTCCACACATTGGAAGCAACCCTGTGTATCCGAGCGAACCAGCGGCCCGACCACACCTTCTCCAAATGAAACGAAGCCTCGCAGCCAAGGAATGCCAGCTGGACGTAACACTTCTTCCGCTTTTTGATGAACTGAAGGATTCCAGGCATCGTGCAGCACAAGAACTAAATCAGCTTTAGATACTCCTGTCTCGAAATCATTATGACGAACGATCTGGTATTGAGCTGACAATTCTTCACTCACGCGGTCAGCTAGCAATCCTTCTCCGACAATCACTACGACTGCACTCACCGGGATTCCTCCTCTCGCAGCAACATCCCATACACACCTACAAGTTCCTTGTTCAAAAATGGTTCCAATACTAATTCAAAAACCAAGAGTTGCTTGCGGTTCCGTTCCAAGACTTGCATTGCGCACTGTAAGACCTCGGAATGTGGTACTTCTTCACTCTTACGGATTACAAGGCTTTGTGGTACCTTTTCTGTCAGAAACACAGACGAATCCGCCAACTCTTGTGTCTCTTGATTTTCCCCATTCATAAGCGCCTGTTTTAATGCTTTTTGCAGCGCCATTGTTGTATTCAAGCCTACACTGCCATGCCAGCGATTATTCGTACCGACCCATACCACAGGGAATCCGTACACTTCCTTTCCCAAGCCTATGATCGGCGCACCCTGTATGGTGGACAGTGCCTGTAAATAATACTTGCAGCGTTCATCTTCTACCTCGGTTAACTGCACTCTGGTGACAACATTCTTCTGATCGGCAAGCTGTTTGCTCAGTTCCTTTGTTAAACACTTTTGCAATCCACGGCAAACGCCTTCTGTAATTGTTTCTCCCGCTCCAACACCAACAAATTCCTCTGATTCTACTTTTTGTCGAAGAGGAAGAGTGGTAAGAAGCAAGTCGACCATTTTAGAAACATACGCTTCAATTCCAGATAGACCCGCTTCTCTCCGTGCCTTCTCATGTGTCATTTCTGTACAGACAATGCTTGGCAGCAGCTCTGCAGGTCCTGCAGACAACGGGTCAACTGCCTGAACGCGGCACTGTGCTAACGGTAACTGCTTCAAATCCTCCTCTTCTAAAATATGAAAAATACCTGATTCCGCTGATGTCAAATGGCTTAAATACAGAAGCAGCCCGCCCAGTTCCTCTTTGACCGAACTCTGTTTAAGCCTCAAATCAAAATCTTGAACCCATTCAGCTGTAATGCGTCCGGTCACAAGCGGATGAGGCATGAACAAATGCCAATTTCCTTCCAGCGTATCCAGATCAAGCAGGAAGAATTGATTCCTCTGTTCTGATTCAGTAACTCTCGTAACGTTTTTAAAAAGTTCAAACACGATCACATTGGCCAACATTGCTCCCGCTGTCGAACTGAAGCTGTGTAATTGCTCGTCTTTACCAAAAACTGATACATGTATGCTGCGCCACGCAGACTCCCAGCAACCTTCAGAGTCTGGATGTACCAGAGGACCTGCCAGACCTACTTGGTGCAGAAATAGAGCAGGGAGAAACAGCTTTTTCTCTTCTCTGCAAATTTTATGAAGAGCTCGCAGTTCCTCAACTTCACCTTCCTGCGATACATACAATATCGAATCAAACGACTGCAGAATGTCCCGCCAAGAACGTTCAGCTTCCTTGTTCAGGATGACCTCTTCTATTGCTACTTCCGGATCCGTTTTACGGGCATGTACCACCAATTCTTCTAATCGCAGCCGATTAGTCGGTACTGAGTTCGTTATCAGCATTTGGAAATTGGGCAATCCAGATTCAATCAACGAAGAAACTAACGATACAAAAAAAGGGCCTGAGCCGATCGCCAATACTTTGGCCTGACGATATGCTTGAAAACGGGACGCACCTGAATCGCCGAAGCTTTCTAAAAATTCAATTTGAGAAGCATATTTTTTTTGAACCTGATCCGCCAATTGATGAGGACGGTCTAGACTTACATCCCGAACAAATCCATTTTGATACAGCACCTCTGCAATTTCAAATACACGATCTCGATATTGGTCCGGCAATCCGTGTGTCAAATTCCCCAATGTGTATTCTCCATTGAACATTGGCATTAGCTTGTTAACCCATTGATCGATCGCACTTCCTTTCATATGGAATGAACTTACATTATTTCGAAAATACACTCCTCTGTTTGGATCAGGGAGAAAAAAAGTGTCCCTTTTCACTTTCAGACGCATAGAAGGGTTCATATTTGTCATTGCATTCCGCTCCTCCTTATCCGTGAGCTGTCCTCAAATCTAATAGCATCATTTTCCATTCCACTATAAGCCTATGTACCGTAATTTGTCTCTTATGTCTATTCTTTAAAGTGAAAAACCCCTGCAATTTTAGCAGGGGCTATTCTCCTTAGATAATTCATACGAAAATTATCGACCGCCGCAGCGTCCTCCGCCGCAACGTCCTCCTCCACAGCGACCGCCACAATTGCCACCGCATCGACCACCGCAGCGAAAGCAATTAGAGCAACGGAAACAATTGAAGCAATTAAAGCAGCTAAAACAACCAAAACAACTACCGAAACAACCACCGAAACCGAAACCACCGATACCGAAACCGAGTTGCCGGGACGAATCCATATAGTATTGGTTTGGATCCCAAGAAACGGCCTCGTTCGCCTGGAAATCACCAACATTCAACATTTGAAGTTCATTTTGGAAATTATTCATTTTCATACCTCCGTATTTTTTACTCACTAGGTGTGCCAACAGCATAAAGGGGATCCGAACGTAAACAACTGTGAAAAGAGACTCAATCAATACTTCGAATACTCTCATCAACAAAATATGAACCCTGCTTGGGTATTGTTACTGATTCAAATGCCTATTTTTATTTTTCAGTTTTAATATTGGGAATGACCTCGGGTGCAAGGAGGAAGCTTTAGTTTGTTGGATAAATCAAGAGAGGGAACTGAGTCTCCATAGGTACCTTGCTTATTTTGATACTAAGAACAAGGTTCGACAACGATTTATACTCTATTGTAAGATAGATGAAATGATAAATTTAAGGGATGAATCCTCATGATACATTTATTGCCGTTAATGTTAGAAAGAATGGGCATTATTTTTATTGTTGCATTCTTGCTCTCCAGAGTTAAATCTTTTCGCAGAATTATTAATAATGATCAGCGCATATCTGGGAAAATTTTATTAATCGCTGTTTTTGGAATTTTCGGAGTTATGAGCAACTATACTGGAATCGAAATTAATCCTAATGCGGCAGCAGAACATACATGGCTTTTGGAGGTTGAACCTGATAGTGCAATTGCCAATACAAGAATATTGGGTATTGGCATCGGTGCCTTGCTTGGCGGGCCTTTTGTTGATTGGGGATTGGTTTGATTGCGGGACTGCACCGGTTTACTCTTGGTGGATTTACAGCTGCGGCTTGTGCTATATCTGCTATTTCAGCAGGTCTGGCAGCAGGATATATAGGTGAACAATACCGCAAAAGATTCAGCATTACACCTTTGTTTGCTGTAAGTGTAGGTGTATTGATGGAAATCATTCAAATGGGTATTATCTTGCTGGTAACCAGACCTTTTGAAATGGCATGGAATCTTATTGAGGTTATCGGGATTCCGATGATTGTGATTAATGGGTTTGGAACGCTTTTGTTTATGTTTATTATTCAATCGATCTTTCGCGAAGAAGAACGAACACGTGCTGTACAAACAAATAAAGCTTTCCACATTGCCGATCAAACCCTCCCTTTCTTTCGCCAGGGTTTAAATCCTGACTCATGCAAAGAAGTAGCGCAAATTTTGTTAAGGCTTACAAATGCAGATGCTGTTGCAATTACCGATTCTAAGCAAGTATTAGCTCATGTTGGCGCAGCTTCTGACCATCATCTGCCTTTGAATGGACTTGCGACCGGATTAACAAAAAAAGTGCTGAATGAAGGTAAAATCATAACGGCGAGAAAAAAGGAAGATATATTCTGTTATAAAGAAAGTTGTCCATTACAAGCCGCAGTCGTTTTGCCCTTACAGGTTCATGATAAAACGGCAGGAACTCTAAAACTGTATTTTAAGCATTCAAATCAAATGAACGAAGTAGAACAAGAACTGGCGGAAGGATTAGCGAATCTTTTTTCAACTCAATTGGAATTAGCTGAAGCAGAACAGCAAAGTAAATTGTTGAAAGATGCGGAAATCAAAGCATTACAGGCTCAGGTTCATCCTCATTTTTTGTTTAATGCGATCAATACGATTTCAGCTCTATGCCGAACAGATGCTGAAAAAGCAAGAAAGCTATTATTGGAGCTTAGTGTATTTTTCCGCAGTAATTTACAGGGAGCCCGTCAAACTGTCATTACGCTTGAAAAAGAGTTGGAACATGTTAAAGCTTATTTATCATTGGAACAAGCCCGTTTTCCAACTAAATATAGGATCACATTAAGAATTGAAGAAGGCCTTGATAAGGTTACACTCCCTCCATTTACATTACAGCCGCTAGTGGAAAATGCCATCCGTCATGCTTTTTCACATGTTAAAAGGAAAGGTCATGTATTAATTCACGCATATTCAAAAGATGAAAAAATGTATGTATTGGTTGAGGATGACGGAAAAGGAATACCAAAAGGTCAGATAGAAACCTTAGGAAAACAAGCTGTAAAGTCTAAAGAGGGCACTGGGACTGCACTTGTAAATATACGGGAGCGACTGGAAGGGATATACAATATGAAAGCCAGCATCCATATTCACAGTGAAGAAGGTATAGGCACAAAAGTTCTTGTAGCGATACCTCTTGATAAAAAAGGAGTATAAAAAAACAATGTTAAAAGCTTTTATAGTAGATGATGAACCGTTGGCAAGAGATGAATTAAAATATCTCTTGCTTAGGAGCAAGAGAGTAGAAATTGTTGGGGAGAAGCTGACTGCATAGAAGATGCCATCCAGCAAATTCCTGATCGCAAGCCGCATCTTGTGTTTTTGGATATAGAGCTTGCAGAAGACAGCGGCTTGCAGCTGGCCGAGCAAATTCGCGCATTAGAACCTGCGCCTGCAATCATTTTTGCTACTGCATATGATGAATATGCTCTAAAAGCATTTGAACTGAATGCAGTTGATTATATTTTAAAACCTTTTGATGAAATGCGGATCCAACAAACCCTTGATAAAATATCCAGTTTGAAATCCATTGGCGGAATCGATGCCCAATCAATTTCACGCTCTTATAAAATGGCAGGTGAGCAAACAGGGAAAATTGCTTTGCTGGTAGAAGAACGAATCGTTTTAGTTGATATTCCAACCATTGTTTACGTGGGTTCAGCAGAAGGAAAAACAATAATTAAAACAATTGAGCTGGAATACAAGACCGGAGACCCATTAGTTACAGTCGAGAAAAAACTGAATCCTGATGCTTTTTTGCGTGTCCATCGCAGCTTTCTTGTAAATATGCATCACATCTCAGAAATTGAACCATGGTTTAATTCAACTTATAATCTCATTATGAAAGACGGATCTAAAATCCCAGTTAGCCGTACATATGTAAAAGAGCTGAAACAGCGACTCGGATTTTAATCCCCCTTAATAAACCGCTTACATTCTATTGTATTTCAACCTTTATTTTTTGCACCTCATTCCCGTAATTCGACAGGTTATCATGAAAATCATATGAATTCGCTTTCATTTAGTATGATGACTATACGAATAAGGTTTTAGGAGGTCTTTAAAAATGAATGCGATTACAATTGTAGTAGGATCCATGTGTATACTAATGATAGCGTATCGTTTATACGGAACATTTATGGCTGTAAAAGTCTTAAAATTAGATGATCGTAAAAAGACTCCAGCTCATGAACTTGAGGATGGAAAAGATTATGTGCCGACGAACCGCTGGGTTACATTTGGCCATCACTTCGCTGCCATTGCAGCAGCAGGTCCTCTTGTAGGTCCTATTTTAGCGGCTCAATTTGGTTATTTACCTGGATTACTGTGGTTATTAATTGGAGCAGTAATCGGTGGAGCCGTTCATGATGCGGTTGTCCTGTTTGCATCGATGAGAAAAAATGGTCAATCATTAGCTGAAGTTGCTAAAGAAGAATTAGGTCCTGTTGCAGGTTTTTGTACAGGCCTCGCGATGTTATTTATTATCACGATCACAATGGCAGGCCTTTCCATGGTTGTTTTACATGCTTTGGAAAGAAATCCTTGGGGAACTTTTTCAGTCGGAATTACGATTCCAATTGCAATGGGAGTAGGTTTGTATCACAAAAAAACTGGAAATTTAAAAGGTGCTTCTATTGCAGGTTTTATTTTGATTTTAGTTGCCGTATTTACCGGCCCATACATTCAGAATACGATCATTGGTGACTGGCTGACCCTTGATTCGAAAACCCTTTCTATTATTTTGCCGATCTATGCTTTCTTTGCAGCAGCTTTGCCAGTGTGGCTATTGCTTGCACCCCGGGATTATCTAAGCAGTTTTATGAAAATCGGTGTTTTTATCGCACTTATCCTAGGAGTATTCGTTGTTAATCCCGATATCCCATTTCCCGCTGTAACAGAGTTTGTGAATGGTGGAGGTCCAATCTTGGCAGGGCCGGTTTGGCCATTCATTTCAATAACGATTGCTTGTGGTGCCATTTCAGGTTTTCATGCTTTTGTAGGATCTGGTACAACACCTAAAATGATCGATCGTTGGAGTGATATTAAGGTCGTAGGCTTCGGTGCTATGCTTGTAGAATGTTTAGTAGGGATTATGGCATTGATTGCTGCTACTGCCTTGCAGCCTGGTGATTATTTTGCAATCAACTCTACGCCCGAAGTGTTTAGAACATTAGGTATGGATGTTGTAAACTTGCCGAAGTTAAGCGAAGCAATTGGCTTAGATTTAGAAGGAAGAACAGGCGGAGCGGTTACATTAGCAGTTGGGATGACGTACATTTTCACTGAGATTCCTTGGTTTAGCAAGCTTTCATCTTATTTCTTCCAATTTGTCATCATGTTCGAAGCGCTCTTTATTTTAACAGCGATTGATTCTGGTACTCGTGTTTCCCGGTACCTCATTCAAGATTTCATGGGTGTCTTTTATAAACCATTAAAAAGAGTAGATTGGATACCAGGTGCTATTTTTGCAAGTGCATTAGCCTGCTTCTTATGGGGAAGCCTTCTTTTCACAGGAGACATTGGTTCCGTTTGGGCGCTGTTCGGTGTTTCTAACCAATTGATGGCCTCGATCGGATTGATTATTGGAGCAACGGTCATCTTAAAAATTGCAGATAAACGCAGATACATGCTCACCTGTTTAATACCTCTCGCCTACTTGTATGTAACTGTTAACTATGCGGGTTATTGGATGATTAAAAATGTGTACCTGAATACAGAAGCAGCTGGATACAGCGTATTAAATGCAACATTATCCATTATCATGCTGATTTTAGGAATTGTGATTATGGCTGCGGCCGTTAGAAAATGGATTGCAAATTGGAATAACCCACGGGTACAATTAGCAAAATCGGCTTAATGCTTGAGATACACACACATAAATGTTTGCTTTATCTTGCCACCCTTGATTTAAGGGTGGTTTGTTTTTTTATTAGTTTAGCATTGATTGTTGTTTTTGGTTATTAATTATACCCGTGGATTTCCGCTCAGGCACATGCTTTCCGCTGCAATCCACTAAAGGTTTTAACCATTTTTTCTAAAACTTTACGAAAAGAGCCTTTTATTATAGTTAGATAGAAGTGAAATTTACATAGAAAAAACAGCATTCCCTTTAAGGAGATGCTGCTTTCCAACTTAAATTCTTTCGTACTTACTTCCGAATCCAAACCGCCCCAGCTGAGTTATCCTTCGCTTCCCCTACAACCTGGAATTTCAAGCCGTAGTTTGGCACTATGCGGCCAGCGTCAGGGATAACATCGTTCATGTAAGTTCTTGAGTCATCAAACATTGTGACTCCTTTTAGACCGTTGTAGCTGTATTCGCCGCGAGTCGGGCTGTCTACATACCATGATGCAGATTTGTCATATGAGAATGCTGCATCTGCGACTTGGTAGCGTGTTGATTGAGTTGTAGTCAGTTTGCCGTCAAGCAGGCCGTATAATGGCTGTGGATGAGAGTCTACAACTCCAAGGAATCCTTGGCCAGGATGGTCGCCTACCCAGTTGTCTGTGAAGCTGTCGTCTGCATACCATACGACCATACCTGTGTTGTATTTAGGTCCGCGTGAGAAAGCTAATGCTTTGTCAGATCCTGCGTAGTTTCTCCACTCCAAGTAGTAATGGTGTTTTGCAAAGTATGTTCCGTTAAATGATTTGAATCCATCCAGAGTGAATTTTGCTGTACCTTCTGCATCGTCACTGAACACTTGCTGTCCGTCAGCAGTAAGTACTGCGTTATCCAATGCAAATCCTTCTGGTGCTAAACCGCCGTCTGTTAAGTATTCAAAAACCAGTTTCACTTTTTTGCCGGCAAATTCGCTTAGGTCATAGGATTTGTCGATCCATGCTCCATTTGTTGTTCCTTTAGTAGCATCGCCGTCTGTGACATCGCCGCCAAGGATTTCTAGAACTTTGCTTCCTTCTGCTGTTTCTGCTTTTACTGTTAAATAGTCACATGCGCAGCCATATTCAATTTCATAGTTTGCTTTATAAGTGAATGTTGCGCTTGTTTTTCCAGTCAAATCAAATTCCGGTGTTTCCAAGACCGTATGAAGATCATCGCCTTTTGTACTGTGGTAGTATTTTTCACCGAATTCAGGCTGGATGGAACTTTGAACTTGTTTTTCTGGCAAGTTTACTTTTACGATGCCAGGGTTATTCGATTTTGTGATACTTTGATCGATAAAGGTTGCGGTTCCTTCAGCCGTAATATCTTTGTAATCAATTTCCTGAATATTTGCCCAGTTTCCGCCCATTACAGTTTGGAAGTACTCTTTGTTTTGAGGTGAGAAGCTTGTCGGTTCTGTACCTGCTGTTTCACCGTTCCAGCTTCCTCCGCTCATGATCGACCATGATGCAACAGGTTCACCGTTTCCAGTGTATTGTGTATCATACTCGTCAGGAAGACCTAAGTCATGTCCGAATTCATGAGCAAATACACCAACAGCTCCATCTTCAGGCTGTATTGTATAATCGTAAGCTGCCATGTTTCCGCCCCAATAATTGACATCAGCCACTGTACCTGGAACACGGAATACTCCATCCAATGTCCAGCGGTGAGACCAGACCGCATCATCGCCTAATTGACCGCCGCCAGCTTCTTGCCCTGTACCTGCATGGACAATCATAAGATGATCAACAAGTCCGTCTGGTTCATTCTGATTTCCATCTCCATCTAGATCATATAAATCAAAACTGTCATATTCAGACAAATCCATTCCAGATGCGGCCGCTGATTTTAAAGATTCTTTAACAAGGTCACGAGGTCCGAGCGGCCCCTGATTATCATGACCGCCATTCGGACTGTCATCCCCATAATCAGCTGCTTTACCAGGAACCGTCAGCCATTCAGACACGGTACCGTCTACTGTATAGCTTCCGCCAGATTGCTCTTCGTAATATTGTTTAAACGTAGGAACCTGTTTTCCGCTCAATAGCTTGAAAGGCTTGTCCCCAAAAAGCATGTTTTCATAATGCTGCTTGCTGAAATCCTTGGAGTACATATATCCGTCTTCCTGGATAATATTGTTATGCTTAAAATCCTCAAATTCGACAAGTAAAATAAGGACATTATCTTCTCTTACTCCACCCTTATACTTAGCTTGCTGAGCTGGTTCCACATTTACAAAGCCGTCTTTTTTGCCTTTATTTAATTCTTTATGTCCCTTTTTCAATTGTTTTGTCAGTTGTTCTTTTTGTTTCGTTAAGAACGCTTTTGTTTTTTTATCCATGCTGTCATCTTCATGATTCTCTTCATGGAGATTCACTGCCGGTTTTTCCCCTTGCTTTTTATCTATATATTTCTGAACAGCTGCAGCTACTTCCTTATCACTCGCTTTTTGCGGAATAAGTCCCTGCTTTTTTAACGCATTTGCCAATCGGTCTTCATTGATAATGTTTAAATCGATTGGTGCTGACAAAGCTGTTTGAACGTCTGCCGGAACAGGTTCTTTTGCTAGTACAGCAGGTGTAAATAAACTTGCTGCTAAACTAGTAGCTAAAAGCGATGTTCCGAATTTCTTAGTCCATTTCCCCACTACTACCCCTCCTAATTTGTATGAACATGTAGAATTTTCTGTCTATTCTACCTATTTAAAGATAGCATACTGCGTTTAAAGTAGAATTAGACTTTCAACCTATAATAGGAATTTTTTTACTAGGAAAATAGTTCCTTATAAATTTATGGAAATCGACAAATTCACACTGAAATGTTCAATTACCCCCATAAAATAGCAAACAATGATAAATAGTGTATTGAGATACATAGATGAATACGGGCTGAGGAGGGAAAATATGGAGTCATATGTAAAGGATTCTCTGCATGAATGGAAAGAAGATATGCTAAAGCAGAAAAATGAAATTGATGAAGAATATGAAAAGGTTAAAAGTGAACTTCAGCTATATTCCTATAAATTTGGCATTACTAAACAAGTCATTCAATCTACTATAAATGATGAAATTATCAACACAATCAAAACAACCTATCAAAAACCATTTGAAGAAAAATTCAATGAACTGAAATTGTATATAAAAGAACTGGAAGAAAAACGAAGAGTGTTTCAAATGTTTGTGGAGAAGATCGAAAAGGTTAGTGATGCGGAAGAGAGTTAACTCTCCCTAAACGCAGGAGCGGACGCAGATAACTTTATTTTATTATCCAAAATATCCATTTTTAATTTCCTAAACGAAGAAAAACACCGGCAACTTTTGCCGGTGTTTTGTAATTATTGCAGATATTTCCCGTGATCCGGAATTGCAAGCTTTTCAAAGTCTGTGCATAATACTGCAAGCCCTTCTCTTAGCTCTTCTCCTGACATTGGTAGTCCATGACCTGCTATAACGGTTGATGGTTGTAAAGCCTCCAGCTTTTTCACTGAATTCCAGGCAGCCTGCCAATCCGTTGTGAAGTACCGGGGAGGACCTGAGATTTCCTGCTTTTGAGTTAAAACTTTATATAATGAATCTTGTCTCACTGTTACAAATGCGTCTCCTGCAATGAGAGTTTGATCTTCTTCCCGATAGAATGAGACATGCCCTGGCGTATGCCCTGGAGTATGGATCCATTTCCATCCAGGAAGCCCCGGAATTTCTCCGTTTGCACCAAATGTATGTACGTGATCTGTTAAATCAATGGCATCATTAGGAAAAAGAGATGAAATCTTGGCCACTAAGCCGCCTTCCACACTTCCATCAGGTTCTGGATAATCTTTTTCACCGGTCAAATAAGGCATTTCCAGTTCATGGGCATAGACTGGAACCTGCCACTCCTCAACTAGTTTAATGATACCTCCGACATGATCAAAGTGTCCGTGCGTTAGTAATATGGCCTTAGGCGGAACATCTACACCGGCATGAGCTTCAAAAGCTGATTTGATGGTATCCCCAGAATGGGGCATGCCTGCGTCAACCAAATACCAATCTTCTCCGCTTTTCAGGAAAACAACATTCACAATCTGATTCGTATAACAATACAAGCCTGGCAGGACATCGAATTCCAAGCCGCTTGCAACAGATGTCATCGGCATTCTTTTATTTTCAAATGAACTTTCCATTTGGTCACTCATTGGATAATACCTCCTGATTTAGCTTCAAAGATTTAGTATCTTCAATCAGGATTAAATTATACTTTCCCTACTCACATACAAGAACCTGCCGCATAAACATTTGCTTCTTGACAACACAGCGGTCCGCTATTTTAAAACCTGCCTCTTCTATCATGTGATCCATCGTTTCACTCGTGACCACAACCACCTTATCAGCAATCCGGCGGGCATGTTTTAGTATCGAGAGCTGCTCTGCCGGTGTTGCATGCGTATAGAGATTGTACGGCATATCAATGATCGCAACATCATACTTTTCTGTGACTTCTGATATTGGTCCTGTTATAACATCACACTCATAGCCAAAATGAGCAATGTTTTCTCTTGATCCGTCTGTGACGAGCGGGTTAATATCACGGCCGACGATGTTTATGCCCATGGAGAGTGCCTCCACTAATACTGTTCCAATTCCGCAGCAAGGATCAATAGCCTTGATTCCATCAGGATTCGGAACGGCAATATTCGCTGCTGCTCTTGCTACACGTGTGCTCAATGCCGTGGAATATTCACGCGGTTTCTTTAAATGGTGGAGCCATACAGGTTCGCTTTTGCAGTATTTTCCGAAATACCAGCGGCCCCCGAGAGTTGTTATTCCAAATGTATGATCCGGGTTGCGGACATCTGCTTCAGCCTTAAAAGGCCAGCCTACTTGCCGCTCGATTTTCCTGCGTTCGTCGTATCCAATTTGTGCAGACTTTTCAAGATCATTGATTTTCAGAAAAATAATCTTAAACGTATCATTGCCTATGTCAATTTGCTCAACCTGCTTCACAATATCAGACAGCTCGTCTCCCTCATACATCACTTCAATTCGTTCTTTCATAAATGGACTGCGGCTTGGCTCTATATAAATTTCGCTTTTCAAACTAAACCCTTCTGGCTGAAAGCCAAAAAAAGACCTCATCTCAAGGTGACAAAGTGAGAGTTCCTCTTCTGTGCACGCATAAGTATATATAAATGCCGGCATTCGGCTATGTTTATCCAATCTATTCCCATCCTTTTGCGCTTCAAATTATTCTTCCTTTCAAACCATATCGGTATTTGACGAGAAATGCAATTGTCTTGTGAATTATTGAAGTGTGTAATTTATCCTACTACGGCGAAAGCTATCCATTAAAGGAGGCTGATATCGATGAAGGATAAGGAAACAAAAAGTGCGGATGACACTCAAACGTCTGAGGGCCTTAATCAGATCTTTGAGGTTATTAATGCGAAAGGTGACGAAGGGGAATTAAAAACGATTGTGAATCAAAAGCCTGATGAACATTTTTTATGCAGTGATGACTTATTTGATCGGCAGCTTTTTGCGATTGTGGATGATACTGTACGTGATGATGAATAAGTTTTGAAAAGCGGTGCGTTTGCATCGCTTTTATTAATAAAAATAACTAAAAACGCCTCGTTATATGAAGCGCTTTTTCCTCAGCAGCATACTATAATTTATACTTCAATTCAGGAAAATGGGCTCTTTTTCATCCTATTCGGTTCTTTGCGTGATTCTGCAATTAGAAACCACTTCTGCCAAAACTCTTCTATTCCATTTAGCATTATAAAGGAGGGAAAAAACATTGTCTGCTCCAGAAACAGAAACAAATCACAAAATGAAAGCAATCATTCTGAGGATATTCATTCCGATTATTGTCGTTCTTTTATTATTCATTTCTTTCTCCATTGGCAAAAAAGTAGCTACTGCAGATATTTCAGGTGAAAAACTTACGTATGATAATATCCAAACGGTTATAGCTGAAAAACGATCCGAACTTACCTTTCTGAAAAAAGAACTTGAAGATGTAAGTGAGGAAATAGAAGATGAACAAAAAGATTTTGATGCAGTAATCGCAATTATTTCGGATAAAGAGAAGTTTGAGAATCAAACAATAGAGGCTAAAGAAAACTTGGGAAAAATGAATGCTCAACTTGCCGAATTAAATACAACGATTGAAGCAAAGAAGAAAGAGTTGGCCGCAATCGAAGGGAAACTGGCGGATAAAAAGAAATAATACTTCCGCTGAACCTAAAAAAGCGAAGGACCTGCAAGGAAACAGGGCTTTCGCTTTTATCTTGTAAAAACACTTATTTTATAGCTTCATGTACCTTTAAAAGCTTGCCCTTAATCGTCGTATTTTTCATTGCCTTCAGAACAATTGGGCCTTTCTCATTCAAGATTTCAACATATGATACGTTGTCTTGGATGGTGATAATGCCAATGTCATCTGCTGTTATTCCAGGTATTTTTGCAATTGTTCCCACAAAATCGACTGCACGGATTTTCTTTTTCTTGCCTCCGTTAAAATAAAGCTTCATTATTCCTTTATTCAGCTGGGCACTTTTGTCTTTTTTTATGACAGGGCGTGCAGTTATTTTTTCATCAAAAGCAGCTTTTCCACTAGAAATTTCATTACTGGCAGGAGCCTCTCTTCTAGGTATTTCAAAACCGATGTATTCTTCAATTTCAGCTAAGAATTTTTCTTCATAAGGTGTGACAAACGTGATGGCTTTACCTGTTTTTCCAGCCCTTCCGGTTCTTCCTGTGCGATGAACATAGCTTTCTTTTTCAAGAGGAAGATCATAGTTGATGACATGGGTGATGTTATCAATGTCAATTCCTCTTGCGGCTACATCTGTCGCGACTAAATAGCGGAACTTACCTCTTTTAAAATCATTCATAACGGCGAATCGATCTTCCTGATAAAGACCGCCATGAATTTTATCACATGGGTAATTAGCCCGGTTCAATTGGCTGTACACAGAATCAACTTGCTCTTGCGTTCTGCAAAAGATGATGCAGCTATCCGGATTTTCAACAATCGTTACATTTTTAAGGAGCGAAAACTTATCGTCTTCTCTAACCGTTATTATGGAATGTTCAATTGCTGCAGTTGTAAGTCCTGCTGCCTTGATCTCGATCTCTGTTGGATTTTTCATATATTTATGGCATAGATTTTCAACATCTTTCGGTAATGTGGCTGAAAAAAGCATTGTCACTCTATCTGTAGGCAGCTCATTGATGATCGCTTCTACTTGATCGATGAAGCCCATATTCAGCATTTCGTCTGCTTCATCAATGATTAAATACTGAAGCCGCTCTAGGGGAAGCGTTCCTTTTTCAATATGATCCAGCACTCTTCCAGGTGTTCCTACAACGACATGGGTCTTTTGCTTAAGCTCGATTTTTTGTCTGTCAAATGGCTGTTTTCCATATATGGCCGCTGCTTTTATCCGCTTAAATCGGCCGATGTTTGTGATATCTTCCTTTACTTGCGCTGCAAGCTCCCTTGTTGGTGTAAGGATCAGCGCTTGGGGCTTGTTTTCTTCCCACTCAACCATCTCGCAAAGCGGAATTCCAAAGGAAGCTGTTTTGCCGCTTCCAGTTTGGGATTTCACGACAAGATCCTTTTTTTCTAACGCAATCGGCAAGACTTTCTTTTGTACTTCTGTTGGCTCTGTATAATTCAAGCTTTCAAGAGCTCTGACAATTTCCGCGCTTAATTTATATTCATGAAAACGATTATGACTCATTTAGCAACCTCATTTTTCTTGTGTCTTTTTCAAGTATTTAACGTACGAATCCTCATTATACTTGAATTGCAGGCAGGAGCGGAATAAATATTGGGTTTTGTTAGCCCATGTTCTTGATAGAGGTCTCTGCTATATTTAGTTTTGCACTTTACTGTCTGGGTACTGCTACTTGCATTTTCAGTCCAAAAACGCACAGAATTCATACTGAAATTCCAAAAACCCAAAAATTCAGCTGCCTTTGACATTTCATCACATCACATTAGGAGAAGTGAGCCCTTTTTACGTACGGCAACATCCTAGAAGAATGGTTTCTAGATTTATTATCTGAAAAGTTTTTTTAACTATCCGCACATGTCATCTTATTATCCAAAAACCGTGTTTTGTGATCCGATATGAAGTATTTATTATCCGACCAAACACCTGCTTGCCACAAGTTCGTACAAAAAAGTGCAGCCAATCCTCTTAATGAGAAATCCGCTGCACTTTCTAACTGCTAATCTATTAATTTAATACTTTAACATTTACTTCTCTATTACCCCAAGACGCTGCTGCATCTTCTGATGGAATAAATACATCAATGCGATTTCCTTTTATGGCACCGCCTGTGTCTTCAGCAGTCGCATAACCATAGCCTTCAACAAATACTTTCGATCCTAATGGAATAACATTTGGATCAACCGCAATCACTTTTTTGTCAGGATTTGCTTTTAAGTCAACACCTGTTGCCGTTGTTCCTGAGCAGCCTTCACAATTTGCTGTATAAGCTGTTGCTGATACAGTAATCTCTTTTGCTACATCTTCACCTTCATTGACGGCATCGTTTTCAGACGTTGCACTGGCAGCTGCTTCATTCACTGAAGGATTTTGGTCCTTTGGTTCTGCTTTAACTGCTTCTGCTTTTGGTGCTTCTTTTGTTTGATCGTCTGCTTCATTGTATATAACAAGCTCTTGTCCAGGATGAATCACATCTCCTGATAATTCGTTTTTATCTGAGATATGATCTGGACTCGCATCAAATTTTTCTCCAATGCTCCAAAGCGTATCACCTGCAACTACTGTGTACACTTCTTCATTTGAAATTTTTAATGTATTGTCTGCAATAATTATGTCTGATGATAAGTCGTTCCATTTTTTCATATCATCCACTGAAACCTTGTGCTCTTGTGATAGGCTCCAGAGAGTGTCTCCTTTGTTTACGACAACCTCTTCTGCTTGTGCGTTTATTCCTGCTGTAGTTGTTAGTGCGGCTACAGCCGCTAATGAAAAGATAGTTTTTTTCATATTGTTCCTCCTCCTAGTCAGCAATAACGAATGTAGACCATGTTATCACAAAAAAGAGGCTTGTAAAAAACAGCGAGATAATAAATGAGTTACAATTGTAACAGAACCATAACAATAACCTTACTGAAAAACTGAAAATTCCCTCTTTATTCCTTGTTTTCCTGTAAAACCTTCTTCCTAAATTAGGTAGTTTTTCATCGTTTCTCTGCAAGTCTTCATTATTATCATCCGAGATTAGCAGGCTTGACCTAAAGAATTTATTTCTAGAGTGAAAAATCATTTACAGAATAAAATTTCAAACCAGCATCTGTTTTGACCTTCAGCTTGCAGTCAATCATTATGGAAAAACAAATCCAAGCAATCCGAATCTTGATATCAATCAAGACGGTGCTGTCAATGAAACCGACGTTCGTTTCATCGAATCGAACTTCCTAAAAGTTGGTCCTGAAGCAGCATCCAACGCCAAACCGAAAGAGAAAATTGGAAAAAAAGGATTAGTTGAATTCTTAAAACAGATTGGTTTGTCACCTAAAGATAATTGATTATTAAGCCTTAGAAGGACAGCAAAATTTTGCTGTTCTTTTTCTATATTTTTTGAAACAAATTTAATACGCAGCTCGTCTTACTAGTATAAGAAAATAAAGGGGGAGATTTATAAATGTTAAAACGGTTAAATGAAATGGAAATGACAAAACAAGACCTGTTTCTCGGACTTTCAGGCGCAATCCTAATCGCTTTCTTTATACAATTTATCTCGTAAACGTCTATTCATGTGTACAGACGTTTTTTTATTGCTTTACTAGTACTTCAATCAAAATTTATTTTCTTCCAAGGCGCTAGATTCGCCATTGAAACTTTTCTATAATAATAGAAAAGTTCAAGCAGCTGGGGTGAGGGATATGATCGAGGGAAAACTCATTAAATTTTATCGCGAAAAAGAAGGACTTACACAAGGTCAGCTTGTCTCAGGGCATTTGCTCCGTCACCCATTTGAGTAAAATTGAGCGAGGTATTACGGAATACTCTGATGAAATAACGTATTTACTTTCCAAACAACTGAAGATTGATCTTAAATCGGAGGTAGCCCGCTATAACAGTCTAAATGAAAAGCTATCTGATTGGCACGAAGCGATGATCATGCAAAGAACACGCGAAGTGGAAAGTCTGAAGGCTGAAATCGAACAAGAAACATTAAAGGATTTACCTGATTATTTAACTATTTATCGGCTATTGCTTTCTAAATATGAAAAAGCCCTTGAACTATTTCCGCAGAACATTAAACATTCTAAGAATCATAGATACAGAAACAACAATGATTGCACAGCTTAACGCGAAGGAACTTCACGATTTCGAAGATACGAAGCAAAAGTATGATTCCCTCCTGAAACTTTGCGATGCTTGTACGGCAAAAGATCGAAAAGCGAAACTCCTGCATAACCTGGCGTTTGAACACTCCAGACGTAAAAAGTTTAAAGAAGCTTCGGATATTTACAAGAAGGCAATGAAATTAATAAGCACAGACAACTCTCAATACTTAACGACACTTGAAAGCTATCTTTCAGCTTGTCACAAAGGAAAACTTTTGCCGGAAGAAGAGCTGATTTCTCTTGCCAAAGAAGGCATGAATCTTTGTAAAAAAAGAAATGATAAAAGACTCGTCTATTTTCAGCTGCAGCTTTACCTATTGAACAACCAAGAAAGCCATTATTATCAATATATCGAAACGACAGCCTTAGAGCATTTTCGTAACAGCGGCTATAACATCCTGGTTGATCATTATGAAAAGAAACTGTTTCAGTACTACATCAAACAAAACGAAACAACAAAAGCATTAAAACTGGCTGAATCCTTGTTAGAGGGAAAAAGAAGTTTTTATGATTATGAGTAATTTAAACTCCTCCTTTCGCACAAAAGAACCCCCCTTGAATAATCAAGGGAGGGTTACTTCATTGATTTAAACACTGATTATTTCTTCCGATTTCACCCGATTCCTTCTAACCGCATATCCTACCGCAAGTGCCCATCCAATAATTATAAATCCGTAAATAAAAGGAACAACAGCAGCGTCTGCTTCCCATGTTGTAAGCAGCGTTCTTGAATTTGTAAGAACAATAAATCCTCCCACTAATACACCAAGCAGATAAGCAGGAAGTTTTTTGACGAGCCAAGCTGCCAGCGGAGCTGCAACGATGCCGCCGATCATTAGGGCAAAAACCCAATACCAGTTTACTTGCTCCCAGCCGAGCGAAATGAAAAAGCCAAGTGTGGCAGAAACAGCGATGGCAAATTCACTTGTGTCGACTGTCCCGACAACCTTTCGGGCAGAAGTCCCTCTTTGTGATAAAAGAACTGGAGTTGCAATTGGCCCCCAGCCCCCGCCGCCAGTTGCATCTGCGAAGCCTGCAATTAAACCAAGCGGAATCGATTTTTTTCGGGTTAAAGCAAGTGATTCATTTTGCTGCCGAGTTTCGAAGTGAAATAGAAATCGAACGAGAACGTAAAGTCCTAATGCTAAAAGGAAGACCGCTATAAATGGCTTTGCAAGGTCTCCTGGCAAATTACTAAGAAAACACGCTCCTGCAAACGCCCCAATGGATCCCGGAATGATTAATTTGTACACAGCATTCTTATCAACATTGCCGAATTTAATATGGGATGCTCCCGATGCCGCAGTTGTAACGACCTCCGCTAAATGAACAGAGGCTGATGCTACGGCTGGAGCAATTCCAAATGTAAGCAGCATTGTCGTTGAAGTAACGCCATAAGCCATCCCTAATGAACCGTCAATAAGCTGAGCCAAAAAACCAATGAAAGCAAAAATAATCAATTTACGCACAACAATTCCTCCCCTTCGGAAATGAAAAAGGTCCTTAACAATAAGTTAAGGACCTTTGGTTTTCCAATCAGTCTGATTATTATAAATATTCTATGTAATTTTATTATACATAATTCCTATAAGCTTACAAGGTTTAATTTCATTCTTTATTTTTATAAAAAAATTTAAGACTTGTACATCTCCATATATATCAGTCTTTTCTATTCGTTTTGAATATCTGCTAAAATAAAACTCTAAACATTAAATAGAAACGGAGTGTCACTTCCTTTTGATACTAGGCCCTAGAGTTTTAAAAACTGGATTATCGGTTTCACTTGCCCTTTTTATTTGCTCAATTTTTCAATTAGAGCCGTCCGTGTTTGCAGGTGTTGCTGCTATCTTCACCATACAGCCCTCCATTTACCGGACATGGAAGCAAGTGATGGATCAAGTTCAGGCAAATACACTTGGAGCAGCGCTTGCCCTCTTTGCCATCTTCTTTTTCGGCAGTAATCCAATTGTCATTGGGGTTGTTGTCATATCGGTCATTATCATCAGTTTAAGGTTAAAAATGGATGCTACCATTTCGCTGACCTTGGTGACGGTTTTAGCGATTATGAGTGCTCCTGGAAATGAGGACTTCTTATTTGTCTGGAATCGTTTTTTAATTATATTAATAGGAATTGCTTCTGCTTTTCTTGTGAATTTGCTGATCCTCCCACCAAAATATAAAGAAAATTACTACGCTAAAGTTCAATCTGTTTTTGAAACAATGTCACTATTAATGCGGACTGCTATTTCAGATGAACTGACAGAAAAGTATTATCAGGAAAAGCAAAAAGAATTTAGAAGCGAGCTGCAAAAGCTTGAGGACTTATACGAAATCTTTGATGAAGAACGGGAAAAAATGGCGAAGGTAAATCCGCTGAATGTGCGGGAACTAGTGGTTTTTAAGCAAATGCTAAAAACCATTCAGCAGGCTGCAGACGTTTTAAAGGTCATTGAAGAGCATTATTTTCAAAGCAGAAGTACGATCGTGGATGATCAATTGTTTGATTCCCAGATTGAACAATTAATAAAATGGCATGAATATCTCCTCTTTAAGTACGAAGGGAAAATCAAGACAAATGACCGTTTTGAAGATGATACCTTTCTTCGCGAAAGCAGAATCTTCCTTATCCAAATGATGGAATCAGATTCCGAAAAGCTTGAAAACCAGCGCTTAACTGTTGTTGCATCGGCTGTTTATGAATATGCTTTCCAGCTGAAGAGGCTTGATCAGCTCGTAGATCGGTTTGTGAAAAGAGCAGATAATGAAGGATAATAAAGCCCAAACTCGGGCTTTTTTTTTGCATATTATGAAGCATATGCTGAAATCTCATAGCCTCTTTATTCTAGTAAAATATAATCATGTAAAATTCACATATCATATATGATATTTCCCATTTAAACACGATGATTGAAGACAAAAACCATCTATATTAACTGAATTCCATTTGTTATACTTTTAAACTTTGAAGGATATTCAGTCTTTATGTCTAATTTAACATGTATCAAAAGTTGTGAGGGATGACACGATGGAAACTGATCTAAGCATAAAAATCAAAGCTTTCAGCGTAGACTTGACGGCTAAAACCATTGAAAGATCTCAAGAGTTTAAAAATCATGCAGCAATCCTGAATACCTTTTATCAGCTGATCGGGGACTATTTGCATGAAGAAAACCAGGAATTTGAGCATGTATTCAGGACATGCGCGAAACTAATTGCCCCAAGATTAACCGAGTCTCCATCTGCACTTGAAAAATCTCTTAAAAGCATGGCCCACATCCGGGCGGTTCTAATCGATTTTCTTGAAGAGCAATCAGAAACCATTCCAATCTCAGTATTGTTTGAAACGATCAGAAAACTCGATCCCCTCCTGCAGATGATGTCAGGGACAATGATTACCCATTACAGTGAGAATCTATTAGTGACAAAGTTTGCACTTGATGAATCGAATAAAGATCTGCAAATCACTCTTAAGGAGCTTGCTGATCTTAAAAATGCTTTGAATGAAGCAGCCATTTTTGCAATTACGGACAAAAACGATGAAATTATTTATGTGAATGATAGATTTTGCGAGATTTCAAAATATAAAAAAGAAGAGCTCATTGGCCGAAGTCATTATATTTTAAATTCACACTTTCATACGAGCGAATTTTTTGATGATATATTACAAACCATTAAGCGCGGTGAAGTATGGAAAGGTGAAATTCTGAACCGGGCGAAGGATGAATCAGAATATTGGGTTGATACGACAATTGTCCCTTTTATTGATGAGCAAGGAGAGACGTATCAGCATATTTCCATTCAGCATGACATTACCGAAACGAAAAAAACGGAAGACATGCTGCGAAAAGCGGAAAAATTATCTATGGTTGGGGAATTGGCTGCCGGTATTGCTCATGAAATCCGCAATCCTATGACTGCCATTAAAGGTTTTGTTCAATTATTAACTGAAACAGAAAATGGAATCAAATATGGAGATACGATTTTAAGCGAAATCGAACGCATTAATTTTATCGTCAGCGAATTTATGGTTTTTGCAAAGCCTCATGCAACTTATTTCAGCAAGTGCAGCATGCCTGAAATTGTTTTTAGTGTCATTAAGCTGCTAGAGCCAGAAGCACTATTGAAAAATGTGATCATACATCCGGTCATTCCAGCAGAAGAGGTTTTCATATTTGGTGAGAGTAATCAATTAAAACAGGTCTTTTTAAATATTATAAAAAATGCAATTGAAGCGATGCCCTCAGGCGGCGAAATTCATATTTCAATTGAAGAAACAAGCAAAGAAATCAAGGTTTCCATTAAAGATACCGGGGTCGGAATGTCAGAGGAACATATCCAAAAACTAGGAGTCCCTTTTTATACAACCAAATCAGACGGTAATGGTCTGGGATTGATGGTAAGCTATAAAATTGTTCATAATCATAGAGGTCAGATTGAAGTGAGCAGCCAAGTTAATGAGGGAACTTGCTTTACCATTACATTTCCGAATTGAATGAATACGGCCTAAGGGATGGGACGCATTTTTTGCCGTACAAAAAAAAGCCCAGTCATCGACTGGACTTTCTGGACTGGACTTTCTGGACTGCACCTATGCAGACTGAACTTTTTTTTCCACAGCTTCCGGTTGAACTGCCTGCTTCGTTTTTCTGATTTTCGGCACCGGTATAATAAAGCCGCTAAGCGGAATAAACTGCAGAATTCGGATAAAAATGACTGCTATTAGCATCACTGCCAAAAACATAAGCGGGACATAATTCACTGACCAATATTGATCTGGGAGGTGTCTCGCAAATAAATACAAAATCATCGGGTGAATAAGATAGATCCCCATTGAATACTGGCCAATCAGCGTTAATGGTTTTTTAATTACATTCCACTTTGCCAGCAGTGGATAAATGCCAATCGTAGCAATACAAAGCAATGGAATATATATTAAGTTTGAAAGTCCTCTGTTTGATATATAGCCAACAGTCTGATACTCGAACACTCCGCATCCCAAAACAATCAAGACTAATGCGAGCATCTTCCAAGGACGCTTCGTGGCAAAGCCTACTATTTCATCCCAAAAATAAGCAAGAAAGCCACCAAATGCAAAGTAGAATATCCAAATTGGCATAAATGATTTACTAGCCAAAAATTCTCCAAATGCCCCTTCTATACCTGGGTTAAATCCATAAAGATTATAGCTGATAATCAACGAAACAAACGCAAACACGAGCATCAGCGTCTGTGTACGGAATAATTTTTGAAGAAAAGGAAAAATAAAATAAAATTGAACAACAATAGCAACAAAATATAGATGATAAAAGGAATCTCCCATTAAAATCTTTTTCAATTCCGCTCCAGGATCTCCGAAGGCTTGTTTGTCATAATAGTATAAAAGAAAGCGGTAAGCCAAGCTCCAGATCAGGAATGGCATCAAAATCTTAGAAAAGCGCGACTTGAAAAAGCTTCCCATTTCAAACCCTTTTCTCTTCACCTGATAAAAGAGGAGAAAACCGCTGATGACAGCGAATATGGTTGTCCCAAACCGTCCAACTTGGTTAAGAAAATAAGTAAACGGGTGCCATGTTTCATCATTCATTCCGTAATGTGTCGCTGAAACATGCACTCCCACAACCGCCAGGCAGGCAAATGCCCTTAAAAAATGAATCTCAAAAATGTATTTTTTGTTTTTTTGACTTGATGCATCTGTTGATTGAGCAGACATTCATTTTCCCTCCCTCTAATCTAAAATCCATTCTCATTTTAATGGGAATCAGCATACAAATGTTGGCTTTTTGCAAAGAGTGGTCTTTAGTAGCAAATTGAAAATGGGGACGAATGATTCACCTGCAGAACTTGTAAACGCTTTATCCGTTGTTGCGGTTTGTAAGGTTTTGTACCTAAGAAATAATCGATAGGAAAAGTTGGTTGAAAGGTCATTGGTTTTTGGTAAAGGTTTCTTCTATGAGGATTTAATGACAATACCTATTGGAGCAGAAGGCTTATGAAAAGGATGATGTTCATTATAGTATGTCCTATAAAGTACTAGAAGGGAGTCAATAGTAAGGACATATGCCTCTATGTTGTTCTAATTTATCTGAGAATCAAGTTCAAAAATTAACACATCCTAACACTATCTTTACAGGAAAAGGTGTGTTACAAAATGAAAGATCCATACGAATGCATTATCGTAGGTGCAGGTATAGCAGGACTTCAAGCTGCAATCCAGCTTGGTCGTTATAATCGTAAAGTGCTTGTGATTGATTCGGGTTCTGGCCGGTCTACTTTATGCAGAAGCTACCATAATATTTTAGGATGGCCTGATGGGGTTAGCGGTGAATTTCTGCGTGACCTTGGAAAAAAACAGGCAGAACGTTCAGGTATTTGTTTTTTAAATAATCAGGTGATAAGTATTAGAAAAGATGGTTCTTTTTTTAGTGTAGAGACGGCCGCTGGAGACATATTTAGTGCTGCACGGATTTTGCTTACGACCGGTCTAACAGATCGTATCCCTGACATTCCAAATCTGAAACCGTGTCTTGGAATTAGCATTTATGTTTGCCCTGATTGTGACGGATATGAGGTTCAGAAAAAAAAGACGCTAGTGCTTGGTTCAGGAATGGCAGGAGCAAACATGGCCCTTACGCTGACATACTGGACAAGAAATCTTACATATATCAATCATGAAAAAGAGAAATTACCGGATGATATGAAAATAAAACTTCAGGAGAAGGGCATTCGATATTTAGAAGAAAGAATTGTTTCTGTTTTAGCAGATGATACTTCTCAATTTAAAGGCGTTCAGCTTACTAATGGAAAAGAAATATATGGAGAAAGAGCTTTTATCGCATTTGGCGGAAATAAAGTCCATTCAGAATTGGCCAGTATGCTTGGAGCTGAAAGATTGGAGAATAAGCATGTGCTGGTGGATCCAAGGACAAAGGAGACAAGTGCAGCAAATGTCTGGGCGGCAGGAGACCTTGTCGCACACTCTGAACAAGTGACCATTGCAATGGGCGAGGGCTGTCAGGCAGCGATTTGGATTCATAAGAGTTTGTTATAATTTTGATTAGTTGGCATTGGTCTGGCTTGATGGGATTGGTTTTGGATCGTTTGGATCTGGTTTCGGCTCGTTGGATCTGGTTTCGGCTTGTTGGAATCTGGTTTCGGCTCATTGGGATCTGGTTTCGGCTTGTTGGAATCTGGTTTCGGCTCATTGGGATCTGGTTATGGATCGTTGGAATCTGGTTTCGGCTCGTTGGAATCTGGTTTTGGATCTTTCGGATCTGATTTCGGATCGTTGGAATCTGGTTTAACTTGTTGACGTTAATTTCAAATTGTTGAAAGCATCTTTTACCGATTAGAACATGGTTTCATTTGAAGCCGTAATTACCTATTTGTATTCACACTGGACAACATTTGCTCGCCTACTATCAATTTGTGATCATTAATGGAATCTTTTTCTATTTTGTGCCATATAACGAACTCATTGCAGCACATTGAGACCCACTTTTCGTTTTTGTGCCCTATTAGGGCCTCAATGCATCAGATTGAGGACCTCTTTTCGATTTTGTGCCAGATTATGGCCTCATTGCAGCTGATTGAGGACCACTTTTTCGTTTTTGTGCCATATAACGAACTCATTGCAGCACATTGAGACTTTTGTTGGCCGTATTGACCCCTCAATGCGAGCCTTTTCGTTTTTTCACCGTATCACGGCCTCAATGCGGCAGATTCAATCTCTATTTAAGCTCTTCCATCCCGCTTTTCTCCCATTCTGCCAATCGTCTATTAACTATGGGCTCCAACTGCATTACCCCACATTAAAAGCCGGCTACATTCGCAGCCGGCTTTTTACTATTCGTATTTTTTAAACACAAGAGTCGCATTATGACCGCCAAAACCAAGTGAGTTGCTTAATACTACATTCAACTCCCCTTTTCTCGCTTCGTTCGGTACATAATCTAAATCAAGTTCAGGATCAGCTGTTTCATAATTGATGGTCGGCGGGATTACTCCGTCTCTAATGGCTAATACAGAAAAAATAGCCTCTATTGCACCTGCTGCACCGAGCAAGTGACCAGTCATTGATTTTGTAGAGGATATCGGGAGTTCATAGGCATGACTTCCGAATACAGCTTTAATTGCTTGTGTTTCATAAAGATCATTATAATGAGTACTTGTTCCATGTGCATTGATATAATCAACAGCTTCCGGCTCAAGTTCAGCGTCCTGAAGTGCCATTATCATGGAGCGCTGGCCCCCTTCTCCTTCCGGGGCAGGGGTTGTGATGTGGAAGGCATCACCGGTCGCACCATACCCGGTAATTTCTCCATAGATCACGGCATTCCGTGCTAATGCATGCTCAAGCTCTTCCAATACTAAAATGCCTGCTCCTTCTCCAATAACAAAACCATTCCTGTTTTTATCAAATGGTCTTGAAGCCATTTTTGGATCGGGATTTGCAGTCAGCGCCGTCATGTTTGAAAATCCTGCCACTGTCATTGGGGTAATGGCAGCTTCTGTTCCGCCGGTTATCATGACGTCAGCATCTCCGCGCTGAATGACTTTAAAGGCGTCGCCAATTGAGTTTGCCCCGCTTGCACATGCAGTTACCGTGCAAGAATTTATTCCTTTCGCACCTAGCTCAATGGAAACTCTGCCTGCTGCCAAATCAGGGATCAGCATTGGAATGATAAAGGGGCTGACTCTTCTTACCCCTTTTTCCAGAAACTTAATGTGCTGCTCTTCAAATTCGCCTAAACCCCCGATGCCAGAGCCAATCCAAACTCCCACGCGATTTGCATTGTTTTCATCGATTGAAAGCTCCGCATCCTTTACAGCCATTTTACTTGCAGCTACGGCAAGCTGTGTAAACCTGCCCATTCTTCTTGCTTCTTTGACGTCCATATAATCTTCTGGTTTAAAATCATTTACTTCTGCTGCGACCTTTACATTATAAATACTAGAATCGATATGCGATAAGGGTCCTATGCCGCTTATGCCCTTCTTAATCTTGTCAAAGCTTTCGTCTGCGGTCAGTCCAAGCGGTGTTACGGCTCCAAGACCTGTAACGACAACTCTCTTTTTCATATCTTTCGCCTCCTTCGGGAATATATGAATCTGTTAATGAGTATTTTATCATCAAGTTTCAAGTTCTTTCCACCCTATCTTCCTCCGGCAAAGAAACCACAGCTAATCATTGAAAAAATAGTTTAAAAGACTTACTATTTAAGTAGCAAGAAAATTTACTAATTTTACATATTTTTGAAGAGCTTCTCATAAAAAAGAATACAACCTAAGGAGTGAACAATAGAATGGGTGTTACTCTCAGCAAAGGTCAAAAAGTCGATTTAACAAAATCAAACCCTGGTTTGCAGAATGTCATTGTGGGATTAGGGTGGGATGTGAGCCAGCAAGGATCAAATTACGATCTCGATGCTTCTTCATTTTTACTGGGCCCTTCCGGCAAAGTAAATAGTGATCTGGATTTCGTATTTTATAATAATCCTTCTGGCGGAAATGGCTCGATCCTCTATACAGGTGATAACAGGACAGGTGCAGGCCACCAGGATGATGAGCAAATTCAAATTAATTTAACAGCTGTTCCACAGACAATCCATCGAATTGCATTTACGATTACAATCCATGATGCCCAAATGAAGCAGCAGAATTTTGGACAAGTACAAAATGCATATGTAAGAATTTTCAATCCACTAAACAATGAAGAGCTTTTGCGATTCAATCTTGGCAGAGACTTTACCGTTGAAACAGCAATTGTAGCAGCAGAACTTTACCGTCATAACGGCGAATGGAAATTCAATGCGATTGCAAGCGGTTTCCAAGGCGGTCTTGCTGCATTATGCCGCAATTTTGGAGTATCCGTTGATGATGAACCTGCTCCTGCAGCAGGCATACATACACAAGGCTTCCAGCAAAATGGGCAGTTTCAGCAGAATAATGCTCAAAATTCCTATTCTGCTCAACCGATGCCGTCTTATCAGTCATCTAATCAGCAAAATCCATCTTTTGGTCAGCCTTCATACGGTCAGACGAACCAGCCTTATTCACAGCCGCCGGCTCAAAGCTCACAGAATTATGGAGAAAACATCAGCTGTACCCGCTGTCACTCTACAAATGTACGAACTGGCGAAAAAGGGTTTGGACTTGGAAAAGCAGCTATAGGAGGACTGATTTTAGGTCCAGTCGGTTTGCTTGGAGGATTTATCGGTAAAAAAAAGCTGAAGTTCACATGTAACAGCTGTGGAAATTCGTGGTCTCCTAACCAGACCGATTATGCAGAATGGGCCAATCAGCAAAAAAGAAAAGCTATGGAATTGTTCCAAAAATACAAAAGCCAGGATGTCATGGAAGCAGTTGTTGCTGCATGTGCACTTGTCGGCATGGCAGATGGCAGATTAGATCCGTCTGAACGTCAAAAAATGACTGAATTTGTAAACCAAAGTGAAGAACTGCGCGTTTTTGATACAAATAAAGTCATTCAGCAATTTAATATCTATGTACAGCGAATTGAAAGAGATCAAATGATTGGCCGTGCTGAGGCGTTTAAAGCACTTGGTAAAGTTAGATCAAAGCCTGAAATCGCAAGACTAGTTGCACGCTACTGTATTGCAATCGGGTATGCAGACGGGCACTTCGATCAAAATGAACAAAGAGTTGTAGCAGATATCTGCAATGAACTTGGCCTTAACCCGCATGAGTTCCTTTCTTAAAATGATAAAAATACTAACTCCAATTATTCTGGGGTTAGTATTTTTTTCCTGAAAATTAGTTTGTCACTTTTTCTTACACATTTAATGTTCTTAGATTTTTTCTATAGTAGAATAAGAGAAAATTCTAAAAAAAATTTACCCTTCTTTGATCATATACACTCCTCGTCTTGGTTTTACGACAGTAGGATAGCGCTCAATAACCTTTACCATAAATGCAGAAGGAGAGGATACCCGCTTGCCTGTTTGAACCTCCAGCTCATCTGCAATTTGTTTCGGAGTGGCTACTTTTCGGCTCCTTAATAGGTGAAAAGCAGCTGCAATCAATTCGTTTGACTCTTTTTTCGTATATCTCACAGTTCTCCATCCCTTTCTGATAAAAATCCTATTTCATTTATTTTACTTGGAAACTCCGTTTAAATCTACAACGTTTTAAAACGTTAAAGCGTTGATTGGTTTATTTATTATTTTCCTATATTATCTTTCCTCCATTTATTTTTTCAAATTCTCTTTCAAAAAAATGGTTGGCCTGGAAAAAGAAATTGCATTCTTGAGGCTGAAAAAAAAAGCAGATCTAGTCATCTTAAACCTTCATCAATTTCATGCCTATCCATCCGGAGAGACCGATCCTATCTCAATTGTCTATTCTGCAGGACGAAGCGATGTTATAACTACAATCATAAACGGGAAAATCGTAATGGAAAAAGGGGTCATGAAAACAATGAATAAAGAATTCATATTATCAGAGGCTAATCGTTCTATTAATCGTTTGCTAAAAAGGGCAGCATTGACTTAGTAAGGTATAATAGAGTTATAACCTTATAGAAATGAGTGACAGATTCTGAAAGAAATAATTAAATTAATGGCTGAGGCCGTAAACAATATTCATGATTTGATCAATGCGTTTGTCTACCAATCGCTTGGGCTGAACTTAACAGATAAAGATCTGCATTTCTGGATTATGGGCTTCATCGGGATGGCAGTTTTTATATTTATATATATTTTTTCTAAATGGCTGTCAAAGCTCCCATTTGGCATTACTGCTTTGTCTTTCCTTTATACGCTTACTTTTATGTTTGTGATCGTATTCGGAATTGAAATCCAGCAGGCCCTGACGAATCGCGGAAATATGGAATTTATAGATGCCGTTATAGGTCTTTGGGGATTTATCTTCCTTTTCCTTATCTATATTGGGCTAATTGTCATTTTCTTGATTTTCAGAAGTATTTTTAAGAGATTCAGAAACAAAAATGATGATATTGAGATGTAGAATGAGCTCTCTTAGAGGGCTCATTTGTTTTTTAATAGAGTATTGGTTTATCAATTGATTTCCTGCTTTTATCAGTGTAACTGACGAATTTTATCAGTTCCCTTTTCAAGATTTATCAGTTTAAAATAGCAAGTTTGTCAGTTAACAATTTTTCCCTTCGTTTCAAAAAAAGACAAAATACCCAATGGCGTCGAGGGAAAACCATAAAATTGGGTCTTATCTTATTAATAAGAACGGGTTAAGGAGATAAGTGGAAAAAAGAAAGTGAATCGCAGATTGTTAAGAAAATATTTCCAATTTCGGAAAGTAAAATCAATCTATATAAAAACTGTCCATTTTACCTAGACAGAACATTCTTCACCTGTATCAGCACAACTCTCAATGATTCCGTGCAATCCACCTATTTTCCTAAGCCTGTCCCAAAATATTTATATTTTTTCTCGTCAACAGCTTATACATATTTCAAAAAAATCCCCATACCTATTACTAAGTTCATATATTTTTTTAACTGATTATGTAACCGTTTACAAAAGAAAGGAGTTTTTGTGTGAATATTTTACTATGCTGTGCTGCAGGAATGTCGACAAGTCTTCTCGTTTCAAAGATGGAGGCGAGTGCGAAGGAGCAAGGATTGGACTGCAGGATTTGGGCAGTTGGAGCAAGTGAAGTAAACAAACATATTGATCAGGCAGATGTTCTGCTAGTAGGACCGCAAGTCCGTTATTTGCTGCCGCAATTAAAAACAAAGGGTCAGGAACGCGGGATTCCGGTTGATTCGATCAATATGCTGCATTACGGAACATGCAATGGAAAGGAAGTTCTTAAATTTGCGTATGGACTTATTAATTCAACCAAGGGGTGACTAGAATGGGAAAGGTCAATCGCTTCTTTGAGGAAAAATTTATGGTGGCTGCTGCCAAAGTGGCAGGACAGCGGCATCTTCAGGCGCTGCGTGATGGAATTATCCTTACAATGCCTCTGATTATTATCGGATCTATCTTCTTAATTCTTGGTTTCCTTCCAATAGAAGGATATCCGGAGTTTATGGCAAGCGTGTTTGGTGATCAGTGGCTGACAAAGCTCCTTTATCCTGTTGGCGCTACGTTTGACATAATGGCTCTCATTGCAGCATTCGGGATTGCTTACCGCCTTGCTGAGAAATACGGTGTCGATGCGCTCACAGCTGGGGCGATCTCTGTTGCAGCCTTTCTCCTTGCGACTCCTTATCAAGTTCCGTTTCTTGCAGAAGGCGCAAAAGAAGCTGTCATGGTCGGCGGCGCTATTCCCGCTGCTCTAATGGGAAGCAAAGGATTGTTCGTTGCCATGATCCTTGCGATTCTATCTACTGAAATCTTCAGATTCGTCATCCAAAAAAATCTGGTCATCAAAATGCCAGATGGTGTTCCGCCGGCAGTAAGCCGTTCGTTTATCGCGCTTATACCTGGATTTTTCATTCTTACTTCTGTTTGGCTCTTGCGTTTACTGATAGAAAATACGTCGTTTGAAAGTCTTCATAATGTCGTCAGTATCCTTTTAGGAAAACCGCTTGGCGTACTTGGCGGAAGCTTAATTGGAAGTCTTATAGCCGTTATCCTGATACAGCTTCTCTGGTCAACAGGACTTCACGGGGCAAGCATTGTCGGGGGCGTCATGGGTCCAATCTGGCTGACCTCAATGGATGAAAATAGGGTAGCATTTCAAGCCGGAGAGGCCCTTCCGAATATCTTTACACAGCAATTCTTTGATCTTTTCATCTATATCGGAGGATCTGGTGCAACGCTATCCCTTGTTTTCTGTATGCTTTTCCTTGCAAAAAGCCAGCAGATGAAGCAGCTGGGGAGGCTGTCTATCGGTCCAGGTGTGTTCAATATTAATGAGCCGGTCACATTTGGAATGCCAATTGTCATGAATCCGCTCCTCATCATTCCATTTATCTTGACTCCAATTGCTATTACAATTACAACCTACATCTGTATGAAAACTGGAATTGTCGCTAAACCGGCAGGAATCGGTGTTCCATGGACAATGCCTCCTCTCTTTGGCGGATACTTGGCCACAGGAGGAAAAATATCCGGGCTCATTATGCAGCTTATTAATATGGTGATCGCCTTTTTTATCTACTATCCTTTCTTCCGGATGTGGGATAAACAAAAATTCAATGAAGAAAATCAATCAGCTTCATAATGGAGGGAATCTATGAACAAAGAACAGTTATATGAACTTTCCTTTCACTTAATCGCCCATAGCGGCAATGCCAGAAGTCTGGCGATGGAAGCGATACAAGAATGTAAAAAAGGAAACTTTGACCAGGCTTTTGAAAAACTTGAGGAAGCGGATGCGGAATTCATAAAAGCCCACCGGTTTCAAACTGAGCTGATTCAAAAAGAAGCCAGCGGTGAAAAGTACGATATCCCTATTATACTCATTCATGCACAGGACCACTTAATGACTGCGATGACTGTAAAAGATCTTGCATTAGAAATCGTTGAAATTTATCAGCGGACAAAGAAGGTGTAGGCTTGACGAATAAAAAAGGTTTGAAAATCGCAACGATTGGCGGCGGCTCTTCTTATACTCCTGAGCTGATTGAAGGTTTTATTAAGCGCTATGATGAGCTCCCTGTTTCAGAAATATGGCTTGTGGATGTACCTGAAGGAAAACGAAAATTAGAGATCGTCGGCAGTCTCGCAAAACGAATGGTGGAAAAAGCAAATGTGCCGATCACTATTCACCTGACTCTTAATAGGCATGAAGCATTGGAACATGCAGATTTTGTAACAACGCAATTTCGTGTCGGCCTTTTGGATGCACGTGCAAAAGACGAACGAATCCCGCTTAAATACGGTGTACTTGGGCAAGAAACTAACGGACCTGGCGGCTTGTTTAAAGGCCTGCGCACCATCCCAGTTATTCTGGATATTTGCAGAGAAATGGAGACATATTGTCCTGATGCCTGGCTGATTAATTTTACGAATCCTGCCGGCATGGTAACGGAGGCTGTTCTCAGATACAGCAGCATTCGGAAGGTTGTTGGTCTTTGCAATGTGCCGATTGGCATGGAAATGGGTGCTGCGAAGATATTAAACGTAGAATATTCCAGAATCCGAATTGATTTTGCAGGCTTAAATCATATGGTATATGGTCTGGATGTGTATTTAGATGGCAAGAGTGTTAAACAACAAGTGATTGATCTCATTACAAATCCCGAACAATCCGTAACGATGCAAAATATTGTTGCACTCGGATGGGAGCCTGAATTTTTAAAAGCTTTAAATGTCTTCCCATGCCCTTACCACCAGTATTATTACAAAACAAGACAAATGGTAGAAAAAGAGATTAAAAATGCCGAAACCATTGGGACTCGTGCTGAGGTAGTGAAAAAGCTGGAGGATGAATTATTTGAGCTATATCAAAATGAAGAGCTTGCAATAAAACCTCCCCAGCTTGAAAAAAGAGGCGGCGCTTATTACAGTGATGCTGCCGTACGTCTGATTCACTCCATTTATACAGACAGACGTGATATTCAGCCGGTTAATACAATGAATAATGGAGCGATTGCGAGTCTGCCATATGATTCTGCGATTGAAATAAGCTCAGTCATTACGAAGGATGGGCCAAAGCCGCTTGCGATCGGTGACTTGCCTGTAGCAGTGCGCGGCCTCGTTCAGCAGATCAAATCGTTTGAACGTGTTGCTGCCGAGGCAGCTGTAACTGGCGATTACAATACTGCCTTGCTTGCGATGACGATCAATCCTCTTGTAGCATCTGATACAACAGGGAAAAAAATCTTAGATGAAATGCTCGAAGCACATAAAGTACATTTACCGCAATTTTTCAAATAGAAAAAAACCGGCCGTTTAATTTTAAGGAGTTCCATTTTGGGAGGAAAAACCTGAAATCACACGGTATTTAGCACCGGGAATAGCATTTGGATTAGTAAACTAATTCGCACCGCTTTTAGCGGTGTTTTTTTGTCATACAAAAACTAAGTTTTGAACTGAGTTAATTAGTTATTTCATTATAGCCCCCGATTGTGGAATATCATTTATGCTGTCTTATCGAAGAAAAGCGCCCGATTGTTGAATAAGAACATTAAGGAGCTGTTGGTTTTGAATAAAGTTTGATTAAAAATTTTCTGTAAACCCACAAGCTATAGCTAATAAAAGGAAACCATTTTGAATGGACTCTCCGTTTTCTAAAAAAGTTTAATCAAAACTCATTTAGAAATCCTTGATTGAAAAGATAAAGTATCACAACTTTATTCAAAACTTCGCATCTTTCTTACAAACATCGCAATTTTATTTTATAGACAAAATTACCAATGGCGGATTCCTAAGAAAATTAATAATAAAATCCAAGTAAAAATTTAAGAAAAATTTAATATTTACCCCACTTTTTATTTTAAAAGTTTATCCTATCCTATAAACAAGTTACCTAAAAATGAAAAAGTGGGGATTTTTATTGGTTTTTGCATTATTTCTAGTTTTTATTTTTAATATATTACCGATATCAGAAGAAATAGCTGAAAAATTTTCGGAGATGATAGCATAGTGTAAAGTAAGATAAAAGCTTAGATTATAAGTTTGAAAAAGAATTAGGAATTGAGGATTTATATGGAAAAATCAAAAAATAATCAAAATAAAATAACTGTTGGCTTGTTGGCCGTATATTTATTTGCATTAACATGGATTATAGTCTTTAAAATGCAATTTTCATTTCAAGGCTTGCCGAATTTTAGGGAAATCAACTTAATCCCTTTTGCTGGTTCAGCTAATGTTAATAATCAATTAGATTTTAATGAAATAATCTTTAATGTACTTGCATTTATCCCATTTGGAATTTATATCAGTATGCTAAAACCAAATTGGTCTTTCTTGAAAAAGATTGCAGTAATAGCAGGAGTTAGTTTGTTATTTGAAGTATTGCAATTCATCTTTGCTATAGGAGCTAGCGATATAACTGACTTTATGGGAAATACATTAGGTGGAATTATTGGAGTTGGAGTTTATATTGTATTTTGTAAGCTGTTTAGTACAAAAGCAAATAAAATCCTTAATGTTTTAACTTCAATCGGAGTGATATTCCTTGTTGCATTAGTGCTGGTATTAATTAGTGGTGTTATTAGGTTTAAATTTTAGTAATTGGAGAATTGCTGTTCATGAAAATAGGCAAAAGGTCACGTGGTTGGAATGAGTCAGTATGGAGCTAACGGAATGGCGATTGAAGGAAGAAAATATACTGACATTCTGAGTTACTACTACAAGGATGTTGACTTAGGAAGAATAGATACCTTTATAAATGAAATAGACAAAGAAGTTGTAGTTCGCAATTAAAAAAGAAAAGGAGAATAACCTCTTCTATTTTGTCACGAGTAGAAGACGCTGCTTTAGCATCCAAAGAAAACGGCAACCTCACATAGGTTGCCATTTTCCATTAAAGCCCCCTAAAGCTAATGAAGCTTTTTTAAAAGCTGCGTTTCCCTGCCCAAGCTCCTTGCATTTTACTAAGGAATACAATTTGCCCAATATGATATGCGTCGTGCATTGCTAAACTCTTCAGTTCAAGCACTAATGAATTATCTTCTCCTGGGATCTGTCTATACAAATCTTCATGTTCTGATTTTGCTAGTATTTTTCCAAGTTCACGATGAACAAAAAAGTATTCTTGTTTTGTTTCCTTCCAATTTTCTAACGTCTCAGTTGGTAATCGAAATGTAGATTCATTATTTTCTGCCTGTGGTTCATTCGCTGTTTCACCAAGAAATCGCATCAGAAATCTCTTTTCATAGAAAAGTAAATGACAAACTAATTCCCAAATGGAATTCATTGCCCCATCAGCTGGTTTCCAAATTGCCTGTTCAAAAGTGATATCCTCTAGCACTTTTTCAAGTGGTGGAAACCAGTCTTCTTCATCTAAGCAGCTTGCCCATTGCTGTAACAAAAGTGTTTTTACATCCATTTTCTATTCCCTCCAATTTAATCCCTTTACTAGATAATCCCGTTGGTCAAAATTCATTTGCAGCTTATTGTAGAGAGGTCACTAATTAAGGTGTTATGCCAATTCCTTGTTCAATTAAACTGCCCGATTGCTTAATACCAATTATTTCAAAATCAGGTGATTAACTCAACATTTTTATTCCACTAAAAAGGACACTTACCTTATTACAGATAAGCGCCCGATTGTTGAAAATCGTCCTGGACCAACCCTGTTTGTTAGTGTCGGGATTAATCACTAATTTAAAGAAAAGTGTTTGATAGCATGCTTAACTCTCTCGCAACTCTCTACTTGAAGATATAATATATTATTTGTTTCCAGGGCTAAAAATTCAATTACTTTTAAAACTGGAAGTACAATATCATTTTCGTATTTCCCCATAATCCCATATGCCATTGGTTTAAAGTGTGCAAAGTCATTTCGATAACTTATTAACTTGTCAATAGCCAATCTTTGTTCGGTCCCAATTTTTAACGTTTTACTATGTGTAAATTGCATCATATACGCTTCTGATTCACATCTTGATAATACACTATTTATATCTAGAATTTTTCCACTCATAAATGTTCCATACTGTAAAAAGGATTCGTCACTTTGATCACCATAAATAAAATCTGTATAATTTCTCTTAACTCTTTCAATAATCCTTTCTAATTCCTTTTTCCTAATAGTCTTGAATATTCTTCCAATTGGATTTGTGCCCTTTATGTTACATATTCCAAAACTATATAAAGCTCCATGTAAAGAAATCATTAGCCATTTAAAACGGTGTTTATCATTACTTTCATAATTTGGAGGCTAATCAATAATTACGGTAATTCTAAAAAGCAGCTTTTCTAGCTGCTTTTTTTGTCTATGTTTTGAATATAGTTGTTCTTTTACGTCTTCTCTTCAACTATTCTGCCACGTTAGTACAATAAGAAAAAAGCCACCTAAAATGGCAGCAGTTCTTCAACTAAAGGGAACCCGTTTGTAATATGAGGTTAGCTTCTGGTTGACCTTTTATCATTAGGTCTTAATATATCAATAGTCGGGGTCGAACGTCGCAATGATTTATTCAAGAAGATGTAGACCATGTTGTTGAATCCTATTTTTGATTTTTTCATGACCAACTTGAGTTTCATCGTATATAATCTTTACTTCACCATCATCGACGTCTACCAAAGCTCTATCAATGCCATTCATTTGCATAAGAATAGTTTCTAAAGTTTTAATCGGTTGCTCATTTGTTGCTTCTTTAATAAAAATTGTTATTTCTTGCAATTTTGTCCCTTCCTCCCAAACGTTTTTTCTTTGATTTTAATGACTAAAATATTCTTGTTTTATGTTACCCTTTATTTGAAGAAGTATTTATATATAGTTAATAAAGCAATCTTCGTACATGCTCAAGTAGGCTTGATGGTTGTATAAAAAAGTGGGGGTATACAACCACTTATTCCATTAAATGGACCGATGAACAAAAAATTCCTGCAATACAGGAATTTTAATCAAACTTTATAATAAAGTTTGATCAAAAATAATACATGAACCTGCATTTTTGCGGCAAATTCAAAGAATCCATTTTGAAAAAAGATCGATCAAAAATGGATTCTACAGTTTAGAATACAGATGGAATTTTTATAAAAAAGTTTGATCATTTTTTGGTAAGTTTCTTGAACATTAGCACCTGTTCGTAATATAAGTTTAGCCAGATATTTAAAATGTATCTGTCCCTTTCTGTTACTATCTATGACCCGGCTATTTTTTCTCCCCTTGGCTGGATGCTGTTGGCGTCCGGTTCGACGGTGATGCCGATTTGATCAAAAGTCTGCCCTTCTGCGAGCTGGTAGGTCAATATTCCGGATCCGTTTTCGTTCGGCTTGAATATGCCGCCATTTTCCCTCTTGCCGTTTTTCAGCAGCCAAACCTGGTAAACCTGTGAACCTTCGACACCGGGCAATTCGTGAAGCTGCACCACCAAATCTTTCTCTGATTCCTGTTGGACAATATAGGCCATGCCGTTTGTTCCCGGGTGGCTTTGATTAGCTGCTTTTAAGGGAATGGCCGTTAAAATTTCAATGGGTATATTTTCGGCATGGTAATTTTTTTCCTGTACATTCGCTATTCCAAGGCCAATAATCGCGAGCAATAAGACGGCCACGATACTGGCTGAAACTGGAGTGAACTGGCTTTTGAGCATCATAGCAAGCTTGCTCATCTTAGCCATGAATGTTTCCGTACTACCTTTCCTTTTGTGATCAAAAACAAACCCCAGCACCTCGCCTTTTAGCGATTCAGGCACCTCGATTTCGGTATAATCAAACGGCAAAGCATGCCATGCCTGGGACAATTCCTGATATTCTTTCTTACACTCCCTACAATTCTTTAAATGTTCAACAAAGGCCATGTGTTCGCTCTCCTCGAGCTCATTTGATATATATGGAATTAAATGATCACAATCCCTTCTCATTTTATATCCTCCAGTTCCAGATGCTTCCTCAACCGTTTAAGAGCCTGGTGAAGCCTGCTTTTAATCGTGCCGAGCGGCTCTTGTTCCAGCTTGGCGATCTCTGAAAGAGAATACCCTCTCCAATAAAGCAAATCGATTAATTTTCTTTGCGCTGTCGGCAATTTGTTTTTCGCTATCGCAATATCATTCGTATTTACTTGTTGCTCGAATGCATTGGCAGGGTCGGTGATCTCTTCATGTTCCTCTTGATGGTGTTGCGTATGCCTCTTCTCTTTACGGAGGTAATCAATGCAAATATTGCGGGTAATCGTGAGGAGCCAATTTACAAAGCTGCCTAGAGCGGGATCGTAATGGCTGTTTGTTGTCCATAGCCTCAAAAAGACCAATTGAATAATCTCTTTCGTCTTATCCTCATTCCCATTGCAAAACTTCATAACGAAGCTGTAAACAAGCTTTATATATCGATCATAAAGCTCCTCCAATGCGTGACCGTGTTTTTCGTTTATCAATCTCATTAATTCCGCATCGTGTTTTTCTTTCATGTGGCACTCCCTGTTATTGGATAAAAATATATTGCCATTATACTATTTTAAAAGTAAGGATGGGAACGACCACGACTGATCGTTCCCTGGGCAAGCTTATTCAAATTCTGTTTGGCTGTTTACGACAAACCATACATCTTTTACTCCTTGTCCGTTTACATCCCCTTCTTGCTGGTCTTTTGCAAAATAATAGAGAGGAAAGCCTTTGTACGTGACCTGCTCCTCCCCGTTGTCTTCTCTTGTGATCATATCGAAATCCTTTTTGTCAAAACCTTCCGGGACGGTGAAATCCTCCTGGGTAAATGCCGGCCAGTTTGCCAGGCAGTCTCCGCTGCAATTGCTTTTTCCTGCTTTGTCCTTTTTAAAGTAATACAGGGTCCTTCCCTGTGGATCCGCCAGGTACTCTCCAGCTATCTCATTCTTCAAAAGCTGGAGGCTGTCAGCTGGGGCTTGTTCCGATTTAGTTTGTTCCGTTTGGGCTTGATCGGGTTGATCCGTCTTTGTTGTTTCCTCAGTGCTTTTTCCGCAGGCAGCCAAAGCAAAAATAAACGAAAGTATCGCGAGGGTAAAAATTCCTTTTTTCATGTATGTTCCTCCAGTTTTTTAGATTTAAGGCTCGTCCTTACTTCCAGCCCCATTTTTGAAAGATTTGGTGAGATTCTTCCGTTCTTAAATAATCAATAAATTGCTGTGCCTCTTTTTTCTGATCGGTGATTTTCGTCAGAGCGATCGGGGTTCCACGATAGAGCTTTTCTTCTTTAGGCAGTTCGACCAGGTCGGTCACATCCTGGAGCCGGTAATGCCACGATTCATAGGTAATCCAGGCATCTAGGCTGGAATTCGATTTCCATCGTTCAATGGCTTCGGCACTCGACTTTACAGAAAGGTTAATATTTTGGGAAATGCCTTCGATCAGCCCTTTTCTGCCTGCCATGTCTTCCCACAGGCCAAGCTGGCCAGCCCCATTTACATCGATTATTTTTACTCCCTTTTTCGTTAAATCCTCCAGACTTTCAATCTTCTTAGGATTTCCTTTCCTTACCAATATTCCTGCAGCACGCGGGTAAAGCTCCGTACGTGATTTAGTGTCGATCAGTTCGGGGTGGTTAAAGATGAAGTCCTGCAGCATATACTCGGAGCCACCGAAAATAATATCTGCACCTTGCTTTGCCTGGCCGATCCAATTACCCTCTGGTCCGGCTGTTACTTCCACCTTGATTCCCGTTTCAGCTGAAAAATGTTCAGCAGCTTCCTTGATCGGTCCAAGTGGTCCGCCCGGTCCGTACACCCGGATGACATGATCACTTTGGCTGGAATTTGGTGTCGCCTGGGACGCCGGATTATGGTCCATTTTTGCATAGGCTGACAATCCGGCAGCCGCAATGACAAAGAGAAGCAGAGCTGATAGGAACACGGTCTTCTTCATGATTCTTCCTCCATTTCATACATGTTTTTTACCGGTACTATTAAAGGAAACGAAGGGAGGCTGTAAACGGTTTGATTATAATTGAAAAATAGTAATAAAGTTCCATAAATATATTGAAGCCATTATCTAATTGACCTCCCATTTCACGAAATACCTCACAATCTCGAATTTTAAAGTGACAATAAAGTTATTTAATTTTAAAACCTCAAACAAGCATAACCCCGTTCTAAATTTAGTCGGTTAATTTGTGTCTAATATCAAAATGGAAAAAAATCTTAACTTATTCGACATTATCTAGGTATTCAGGTTTCTTTTTTCCGTAAAATTCACCTTCGATATATATTAGTCCAATGCAACTCAAAAAAGGTTGCCGCAGCAACCTATCATATCCATCGGTTCGATTATTCAGGCATTGATCTAAAGGTAATTGAAACGCTGCATTACCATACCATCAATGACAATGCGTATATAAAGAATCTTGAAAAGTCGCTTAAAGCTGCCAATATAGCCGGTCTAAAAAGTGGGCAAAAGAAAAAGCTGCACAACTTAAGGAGGCAGCAACTCGCAATCCATTTCAGAAAACCTTATATCACAGTCACATTTTAAGCCTGCATATGTATATTGATATGCTTCTTCAATACAAAGAGCATCTATCAAAGTTGGCAGCTGAAATAGACGCTCTCGCAAAAGAAATTGAAGAATATGAAATCATTCAATCCATCCCAGGAATCGGAGAAAAAATCGCGGCAACGATTATCTCAGAAATCGGGGAGATTGAACGATTTAGTCACCCAAAAAAACTTGTAGCGTTCGCTGGAGTTGACCCAAGTGTCTTTGAATCTGGCAAATTCAGAGCCACTATGAACCGCATAACCAAAAGAGGATCCAGCAGACTTCGCCAGGCTTTGTTTATGGCTGTAAAATGTGCCATTCGTGATTGCTGCAGACAGAAAACGAGTGATGAAATCATCCCTAGCAACAAGAGGTTACGAGCGTTCTACGACAAGAAACGAGAAGAAGGCAAACCATACAAAGTAGCCATCATTGCCTGTGTCAACAAGCTTTTAAGATGGATATTTGCGATGTTAACCAATAAAGTGGCTTTCCAAGATATTGAGTAAAATCTAAACCAAACCTCATCATACAGAATCTTCCAAAAATTTTAGTCTATCATATTTTATTTACCTTTTTTATTGATAATTCTTGACAAGCTATTAGCTGGTTTTGCGGAAGAAGAAAATTTGATCTAAATGGATAACGAATAAGTTGGTTCGCCAAACGTAAGAGTATTGTCATCATTAAATCCAAGTTTAATATAAAACAACTTACCTGAATCGTTTTCTAGATTCACAGTTAAATGAAATCGGTTACAAGTAGGGTGGAATGTTTATGGTACTTTAATAACATCTTTAATCGAGTCAGAACCCAGCCCACTTCTTTGAAATCTTTTATCTATGAAAAAATGGAATAACCAATAGTCTTATTTACTAGCAGGCGTGTAATGCAGATTAAAGAAACCGACCATTTCATTTTGATAATAGATCCCATATGGATCTACTGTTCTTCCATCTGTCTGATGTAAGCTTTAGCAAGAGCAATAGCAACAGGTGGCGAAACACTTGCCACAAATTTTAGTAGATCATCAAACACGGAAAGCCCAAGAGCTTCCCGAAAGTTTTCTGAATTTATCTTTCTAAGCTCTCCTTAGAGATCATGTTCACCTCACTTTTCCATAAACATTTTAAAAAGCTATTTAGATAAATTTGCGAATTGAACTTTTATTGCCTTTGCTAAATCCTCTACCTTAGTTTCAATCTGTACACCGATATTTCCCCCACTGACAATGATTGTACCAACTAATAGAGCTTTTTCATCAATAAAAGTAGGAAACAAACTTTTCATTCCTATTGGAGAACAGCCACCCCGCACATATCCAGACAGTTTCGTTATATCCTTAACTGGAATCATTTCAACTTTCTTCTCTCCAACAACCTTAGCAGCCTTTTTCAAATCGAGCTCGTCTTCAACCGGAATAACAAAAACATAATATCCCTTGCTAGAACCTTGGGAAATAAGGGTTTTATACACTATCCCTTTTTCTTTTCCAATTTTTTTGGCCACAGATAAGCCATCAATTTTTCCGTCATCTGCCCTATACGTCATTATTTTATATTCTATTTTTTCTTTGTCTAATATCCGCATTGCATTGGTTTTAACTTTTTTCATCTTTTACACCTTCTTTGAACACTTAATATTAGCTCTTAGCGAATGCAGCCAAAGTCTTATACCAATCCGTCTTATTCCTCTACAATTTTGTTTCGAGGTTCTTACTAACCATATATTAACAGCCAATGATCCTTGTTCCATGATAGCGCCCGATTGTGGAAGATCGTTCTGGAACATCCACGTTGCAAGGTTATTCAAGAAACGCCCCCTTTAATGGAATAACTACAATATGGCCTCAGTCCTAAAATTGCTCAACTCACAATTCTTCTTGAACTAACGCATGCGTTAGTTCAAGAAGAATGAGTAATCTTTTCTAATATAACACCCTAAAACAATCCGTTACTCATAAATAAAATAACTCAAACATAAAATGCATAAACCCAAACAAAGTAGCATCATAAATAGTTTTTTTAAATACCACGGTAATAAATTAATAATATATAAAAATATTTCCCCTAAAACATCTCCAGGATCTGCATTTATAGTTTCATTTTGATAAAACTCTTTATTTTTAAATGAAAAAAATATCAAACTTAAAAATGAAAAAATATCAAAAATAATCATTAAAATAGTCATGTTGACTCCTATATGACTCCCTCTTTTTTTACATTATTATATCATTTCTTATTCAACTAAACTGCCCGATTATTGAAGATCATCCTAGAACATCCACGCTGCAAGTATATTCCAGAAAAGCCCCCGATTGCTGAATTAATGTAAGATACAATTATTAATCATTGTCACAACATTTTAGTAGCTTGGCTAATAACCTTACTCTGTATTTTGTATGTAAGATTTCTTCAACTGGCAACACACAATGCCACGAGTTTGCAATATATTGTGCAATAGCAGGTTTATCATAAATTAAATCGATATATAGACGTTTTTCACTTGATGTCTTTATTGATTTAGATAACTCTATATATATATCATCTAATCCATATGGCTCGACCACACTTTGGACAGCTAATTTCCCATATACCCTATCCCACCAAGCCAAAAATGATTTTATGCTTTCATTAAAACCTTGAGTTCCTTTTTCATTATTTTCAAAGAAGCTTTGGTATAGCGTAACATCGTATTTCAATATCCCATTATGATCGTATTTTCTGTTACTACTATTTTTTTGAACTGCTGTATTCCATACTTCTCGAAATGTACCTGCGAATTCTTCATCTTTTTTTAATCCCCAGTTTGTACTGTCCAAATAAGGAAATAAAGGTTTATCATCGTTAGAATTATTTAATGTAATGTTCTGCATAAAAATTAAATAATTTAACGAATATGGTGCATTCAATTCTAAAACAAATGAATTATTGTCATCTTTATTTTTCAAGAAAACCACACCTTACAAATAGTTTTTAAACATAAATATATTTAGCTGGATAAACAAAAAAAGGAATTACAAACCATCCAAAACACCTATATATATGGAGCGATCATACTTTTCCACAATACCAGCTAATTAAAGGTCAAGTTTTTCTTGAAATTCCTTTAAAAAATCATGTTATACTAAAATTAATCATACTAAATAACCCTCTATAAAATACAGGGTTATTTTTACATTTTTGGTTAATTAATGGTTCAAGCCCTGAAAGTCTCTTTCCGTTTTAAGATATAATAAATCCAGTGAAGAAGCTTACTTGAACAGGCAATCATCATATATTGATACGAGTATTTAAATTTGATGAATTTTTATATTGTTCTTCTAGATTTTTCTTCATTTTCATCCCCCTTCCAAATGGACCAAATTGCACTTTCTCGTGTTCTTTTAAGTCTCCGATGAAAAAAAGCATTCTACAAAAAAGAGGCTAACCCTCTTCTTTGATTAAAACCCAGATAATGCAATAAAAGGGGCAACGTCTTTACGTCTCCCCTTTCTTTATTAGCCTTTTTTTATTTTTAACATCGAGTTAGCATTCGCTTGAAATTCATATGGAACTTTCACTTCTTTAACTGTACAGCCTTTGTCAGCCAGATAACTTATTAATTTATCTAAATGCTCATATCTTTTTCCCTCTAAATCAACTAAAGGGAAAATACGAACTTCCTCTTTCGTTACTCTCAATAACTCATCTATCGTTTCTATGTGAAAGTGATAATCTAATCTATCCGCATACATAAATAGAAAATGTGCAGAGAGAAGAATATCAAATTCTTCATTCTTAAAGAAGGTAATGTAACGGGAATGTATCTTTCGCTAGATTCCTTTATATCTTTGGTACAATCTTGTAAGGCATTTAAACGATGGTTTCTAAGACCTTTTATATCTTTGAAATAATCCCATTTATAATTATTTTGGGCTTTTTGCATATGCTCCATCGCGTGATCAATATCCTGTAAGCCCTTATTCTTTAGGTCTTCACCGGAATAATAATAAGCAATATCGCAAGCTGTTACTTCTAAACCTGATTTGTTACCAACAGCAGTAAATGAACAAGCTCCAGCTGGACAATCGAGTATTTTCTTCCCTTGTAGTTCTTCTTCTGAAAGCGAGAACATATCCAAATACTCGTCAAAGGTTCTCCCAATAAAAACAATTCGCTCTAAATCTAACTTTGTACTCTGCTCAACTAAACTCACCTCTTCTAATTCATATTACCACGAACAAAGTGGTAATATTAACCTTTTTTTGACTTTCTTTTTGAAATAACCTGCTCTTTAGTTGAATTAGGCATAAAAAATGAGCTGCCAAAGCAACTCATTATGATCTTCAATTCAAGCGCCCGATTGTGGAATAAGGCAATATATTAACCATTATCTTCAGTTATCTTCCATTCTCGTTATTCTCCTTTTTACTTCCTTGTCGAACTCTATATAATATATCCAATATCTACCGAAACTCCCACTATTCATATTCCATCAAGGGTGAATAATTCATTTTATATTTTGAATGCTAAATCTAATGAAGAAAAATGTTACTTAATACTATCGTTATTCAAAGGTTTTGTTTCAACTATAGAAACTTTTTCTCTTTTTTTGAATCTTATTTCTCAATATCTTATTATGAACAACGTACGAAAGAGAGGTGAATCCATTGAAGCAATACGAAGTAGCTACACTGAAAAAAGGACTTCTAATTTTAGATGCTTTGCAAGAAAAAGATATGACACTTCGTGAAGTTATACAAACATTCTCATTTAATAAATCAACAGCTTTTCGTTTGTTATATACCCTTGAAATAATGGGCTATGTTAAAAAAATTGATAATTCCTATAGTCTTACAAATAAGATGGGATCTTTGTCTTCCTTTAACTCAAAAGCAAATTGGTTATCGGTTCCACCTTTATATGAATTGAGTAGAGAAGTTGGAGAAACAGCTTATGTTGGAATCCTTTATGGTACGGAAGTAGTCACCGCACAAGTTGTTGATGGCACTCATTCAATGAGGGCACACTCAGAGGTTGGTGACCGGGCTCCAGTACATTTAAGTGCTCTAGGAAAAGTCATATTAGCTTTTTTAGACAAAACCAAGCTCGAAGGAATCCTTAAAGAATTAACATTAGTGCAAAATACAAAAAATACATTTGTAGACTTACACTTATTAAAAGAACACCTAAAGGTCATTCGTAAGCAAGGATACGCAGTAGATGACGAAGAGACAGAAATAGGCTTACGCTGTATTGCTGCTCCTGTCATCTTTGAGGGAAATATGATTTCAGCAGTTGCGATAGCTGGTCCAGCCCTTCGGTTGAATAAAAAATTAGATAAAACTTTTAGTAAAAAACTTATTCAATGTAGTTTACGTATATCGAAAATGCTTTGATGGAAAACATCCTAAAATTTGAGGAGGGAGAATAGATGAAAGAGATGTCAACAAAAGTATACATTGCATTATTTTCTTTGGCTATTAGTGCTTTTGCCATTGGAACAACCGAGTTCGTCATTGTAGGTTTACTTCAAACAGTTGCTGATGATCTATCTATTTCGGTGACAAAAGCTGGCACTTTAATTTCTGGTTATGCAGTAGCAATAGCTGTTGGAACTCCAATTGTAACAGCTATTACAGGGCGTATTCCAAAAAAAGGATTTTTACTCATCTTAATGATGGTTTTCATTTTAGGTAACGCAATTTCGGCTATTGCAGAAACTTATGAAGTATTAATGATCTCACGATTTATTACTGCTATCGCACATGGTGTATTTTTTGCAATTGCAGCTACAGTCGCTGCCGATATCGTACCAGAAAACAAAAAAGGAACTGCTATTTCAATTATGTTTACCGGATTAACAGTAGCAACCATAGCTGGTGTTCCAATGGGGACTTATATTGGACAACAGTTTGGTTGGCGCGCTACATTCGGTGCGGTAGCTGTACTCGGCATTATTGGGCTAATCGTAAATGTATTTGCCGTTGATAAAGTGAACAGACAAACAAATCCTCCTACTCTTAAAGATGTAGGGCAACTTGTGAAAAATCAACGAATTCTACTGGCACTATTAATGACCGCATTAGGTTTTGGTGGAACTTTTTCGTTATTTACCTACCTCGCTCCTATACTGGAAAAAATCAGTGGGTACTCAGCTGGATCTATTTCATTGCTGCTTTTAGTTTATGGAGTTGCCGTTGCCATTGGAAATATAGTAGGTGGGAAAATGGCCAATCAGCATCCAGTTAAATCATTACGCTTCGTCTTTTTAATCCAAGGTACCGTACTTTTATTACAAATGATACTACTACCTAGTAAAGGATTAAGTATTTTATCTATTATTTTGTTAGGTTTATTTGCATTTATGATGTCTCCAGGAGTTCAAGCGTACATTGTAACGCTTGCTGAAAAATTGGTTCCTTCTGCAAAAGATATTGCATCTGCACTAAATATATCAGCCTTTAATGTAGGGATCGCTGCAGGATCTACCTTAGGTGGATTAGCAGTAGACTATTTAACGTATTTAGATACGGCATGGATTGGTGCGATTATGGTGGCATTCGCATTTCTTCTATCCGTACTGAATTATAAATTAGATAAAAAACAAAAACTATTTTAAGGGAGAGTTTATTTATGAACTTACAACAACTAGAAAACGTAGAAAAGGAATTACAATTTGAAACATTTACAAATGAAGATGCTCTAAATCTTGGTATGACATTAATTAATTATGCAAAAGAAAATAACAAAGCAGTAGCTATTCATATTGAGCGTAATCGAGTACCTTTATTCACCTATCTAATGGATGGTACTTCTGAAGAAAATGTATTTTGGCTATATCGAAAAAAACGCGTAGTGGATCATTACAACAGAAGCTCACATTTTATTGGAGCGAGATTCGAAAAGCAAGGAACGACCCATGATGAAAGCTCTCTTCTTCAATCATCTGATTATCAAGCTATAGGAGGCTCTTTCCCTATACGTAATAAAGACATAGGCGTAATTGGGAGTGTAACAGTAGCAGGGCTTACACCTCAACTTGATCACGATTATGCTGTCGAGGGAGTAAAACGTTTCTTAAAAAAATAAGGAGTTTATGAACAAATGGTTGTCGAATATGCCATGTTAATCATCAAAGAAGAGTTAGTGGAGGAGTTTAAACAGACAATTAACGAAGCATTCCCTATTTTAAGCAGTTCTGAGGGGTACTTATCTCACAAACTGCTTCAAAATAAAGAGAATCCAACTCATTTTATACTCTTTGTTAATTGGAATAGTTTAAAAGACCATATTGATGGCTTTGTAGGGAGTGCTAAATTCAAGAAATGGGACTCTATGCTCAGATACTTCTTTGATAGTTATCCGAAAATCTTGCACTATACAGAACTAAAATATGATTAATCAACATGTACCTGTCAAGTATACAGTTATAAAAGACTGCCTTTATGAGGCATGAGTTCGGTATTCAATCGGACTCATGCCTCATTTGTTTTGTATGTCAAAAAGTTTTAAACAGTAGCTGAATGCTCTTAAACTTTTTCCACCGTGACCAATGATTTAAATAATATAAACAAAAAAACTTTTTAAAACTAAAATATTCAACAATCTGGCCCGATTGTTGAACAAAAAGGTTGAAGTCATTCTTCAATTAAACTGCCCTTTAATGAAATATCCATTATTTATAATAATATCATTAAAATTCCATTTTAATGTGGCTCAGTAGTCATCATCCTGTTATAAAATAATTCGAGAATCTATAAGCCAATTAGCACACTAATTCGCACACTAATTTTATAATGGACAATCGTTATTGCTAAATATGCTGCTAAATAGGAAACTATTTCTGCTCGAAAACGGTTAAAAACCTTGTAATATCAACAAAAATAGCAGGTCTAATTCATATGCGAATTATCCTGCTGTTTTTAGTGCTATTTACTGTTTTCCCCCCGTAAGCGGAACCCCTTAGTTTAATTTGGCCGGTTTCTTTCTATTTGACGAATCCTTTTTGAAACCAGTAATAAAAACCTCTGACGATGATAAGAATGCCGCAATTTATGAAAAACTGCATCAGAAGGCTATAATTATTATAGGTTATTAACTCAGTATATTGTGCAAGCAAATAAGCAAATCCTTGTATCCCATAAGCATACATTCCAAAGTAGACACATTTTTTCAGGAAACCTTTTTTTGGGTAATACAAGATAAAAAAAACAGAAATCGCAGGATAAAAAATATAATATAACGAAAAGCTCATTTTCGTAGATTCATGAAACTCTCGAAAAGGAAACTCCATATTACCTGTAAATGTCTGAATGTAAACGTAAAGCCATGCTAGGGATTGTGAAAACAAAAAAACAATGTTGGCATCCCTGCGTTTCTCTCTTGGCACTTTGAAAACAAGCAAAAGAATGGCAGCAGCCCATATCAGAACTAGCACGATCAATTCACGCATGGTTTTCTCCAGATGGCCTCAGACCTTTTTTGAACCACTTAACATACTGGTGATTGAGCATTAACACAAGCACAACGGAAAAGAATGTCCAATACCACTTCCACTCGTCATATTTCACAACATTTGTATATTTTTCCAGAATGACTTCTGCAGCCGTAAAAACCGCCGAAAATACAAAAGCATACAGCCACTTAATCATAGTCCCTTTTTCGGATGGATAATATAAACTAAAAAGGATGGCTAAAATAGGAAAGAGGAAAAATTCAAATGTAAAGCTAGATTCATTTATCTGATTTTCCTTGCTTAAAAGCTGAATAGGATAACTAATCCATCCCATTTCTACGACAAATAAACCCGCTGCCCACGATAAGGATCCAAGAGAAAGAAATGGAATCCATGCTTCCCTTGCCCGCTCTTTCGGAACCAGCTTCCAAATTAATAAAATACCAATAATAATTGATGCTGCAATAATTAATCTGCCATTTAGCATTGTACTCTTCCCATTTCCGTTTTTTTATTACTATTTACTTCAAAAAAGGAAATTATGCAGAAAGACTGAATGGCAGATATGGGATGAATAATTTTTTTATGATACAGTAGTTGTACATAGATCGTTTATTTTTTTAGACGGGAGAGACTTTCATGAAAACAAAGGCTTTACACGATTTTCTAAGAGAGCATGCAGACAGTATGACAGCAGAGTGGCTTCATTCAAGAACATATGAACCTAATTCCGTTTATTCGAGTGATACACCTGACCATATGACAAAAGAACTTAAAGAGCAAAATAAGCTCTTTATTATGACCCTTGTTAACTTGCTGGAAGATCCTCTAAATGACCGCCTTAGCAGCTGGGCACAGGAAATTGCTACCGAAAGAGCGCTGTCAGAAACCCCGCTTTACCGTACGATTCATCAATTTACACGTTTTCGGTTCATTTTTTGGGAATATGTCGAAAAGTATATATCGATTCATAAAGATGGGATCACTTCAGCAGATATTCTTTACTGGAGTAAAAGCATTCATTCTGCCTTTGATCATGCAATCGAATTATTTACCCGGTATTATTACCAGGTTTCAGATGCACGAATTGAAGCTCAAAAAACAATCATCTATAAATTGACTACCCCTATTATTCCTATTTCAGATGAAATTGGTATCCTGCCGATTGTTGGCGATATAGATACGCATCGCGCACAGCTTATATCAGAAACCGCCATCAAAAAAGCGGAAGAGCTTAAATTAAATTATATTGTGGTTGATATTTCAGGTGTTTTATTGATTGACACGATGGTTGCAGGACAGCTATTTAAAATGATTCAGATGCTAAAGCTTCTAGGCATAGACGTAACGATAACGGGAATTCGTCCTGAAATTGCACAAACCGCCACTCAATTAGGTATTGATTTTGGAAACCTTGCAACATTTGGACAGCTGAAGCACGCGCTGAGATATTTATTTAGAGATCAAAGCAATTAAAAAAGACGTGAATCACGTCTTTTTTGTTTATTCCTTATTCTTAAAAATCACTGGATCCAGTGCAAGAAACCTGCTTCCGCAAAGGACAAGGAAGGTGGATATTGCAAGTAATGCGACATCTAGTTCAAACCCTCCAATAAATTCGGCTCCAAGCTTTGCAGTAAAAATGGCGCCCAGCATAATCAGTCCAAATAGTGCCGCAATCACTCTTGTTCCAAGCCCAAGAATTAAGAGAATTCCCCCAGCAGCTTCAATTATGGCAATCGGATAAGCTAGGAATCCCGGCACACCGATACTGTCAAAAAAACCTGCTGTATTGCCTACTCCTCCCTGAAATTTCATCAATCCATGAGCAAAAAAGATAAATCCTAATGATACTCGTAAAATCAGTACACCTATTTCTGTCGTTTTTGTCATATGTATCTTCCCCTTTATCAATTAATACTACAAAACGTAGTGTAATTCCTTAAAAATTTTTAAGATAGCTCTATTAAAAACATGGCCAGCAGCATAAAAAACACTATCAATGAAATAGCCGCTTTTTGAAAAGGCAAATCCAGCGGTGCCTCTGCTAATGGATCAATAATTTTTTGCATTCTAAGATTAATGGCTGTATCAGCAAAAGGTGCATATGAAAAGGATAAACGCTTCTTTTTATGGCTGTTTTTCAAAAGTTTTAAGAGTGCACTTCCTAAATATGCAGAAGATTCAAGCCTGCTGATGGCATTATGGTCAGCCAGGATTTCCCTAATCATTTTGTATTTTAGATAAAACCAGCTGAGAATCGGGATATACCACATCACCGATGAACTTACAGATAAAATGAATAGCTTCAGCGGATCTCTATTTTTCTGATGAAAAATCTCATGAAGAATCACAGCTTGCTTTTCACTATCATCCAATAGATTCAGCAGCCCTGTGGAAAGAATAATTTTCGGCCGAATAAATCCCATCGTTAATGAAATGATAGACTGATCATTTATAACCAGAATCGTATTTTTAGGCAGAGAAAAATGCTGGTTATAGTGAGCAGTCAACATACCGTTTGTCAGAGGCCTCATTTTCTTGTAAAGCTGCTGGGAAAGAAAAAGCTGCTTCAGTACTTTATATACTGTCATGCATATGGTCGCATAAACAATGACTTCAAGCAGAATTTCCAGTGATGTAAACCCTAGTGACTGCAAGGCAGTGCTGCATAATTGAATCAGATTAAATTCAATCGGGAGACCGAGAAATTTGTGAAAAAGATAAATGGACATTTGAATAAGCAAAATGAGCGAAATGGACACACATGTTAAAAATAATTGTCTGGATCTTTTTTCCCACATGCTATTTTTCCTTTTTCATTTCTTTTATTTTTTGTTCTAATTTTGCAATCAAACTTTCATCGGCTTCCTCTAAACTATCAATCATATGACTGACAACAAGTTGCCCGAATTCATCAATTAGGCCATTCGTCAATTCTTTTGATTGCCTTTCAAGAAAGTCATTTTTTGTTAAAACAGGCCGGTAGAGAGAGCCTCTTCCTTCCATCCGTTTTGTTAAAACTTCCTTTTCCACCAGGCGGTTCATCACCGTCATTACAGTGTTAAAGCTCGTCTTTTTCTCTTTTTCAAGCTTCTGCTGCACGTCTTTAATCGCCAGTTCAGATGAATTCCAAAGGATGTTCATAATTTTAGCCTCTAAAGGGCCAAAAAAACGATTTAACCCTTTTTCATTGAATTTATAATTTTGGATTTTCACAGAATTAAACACCTCACACTACAAATTGTAATGCCAATGAAGCCACTAGTCAAATGACTAAAGAAGGATTTAGTTGTTTCTCCCTATCAATAGATGGTAGATTAATAGAAAAGGAGGAGAAATGCATGATTCTTACCGGAATGATTCTTGATGTGGAAACAACAGGCTTATCTCCCATACAGGATGAGATAATTGAAATTGGTTACGTGCTGTTCCGCTATCAGACGGACACAGACGTTTTTTTAGAGATAACAGAGGAGCATTCTTACTTAAGAGAACCGCTATCTCTCTCATCCAGAAAGAATTATGAATTTGCTTACCGAATTCACTCAATTCCTTTCGAAGATGTGAAAGGAAAATCATTTAATGATGAAATAATAAAATCAGCAATTCAAAAAGCAGATTTTATTATTGCCCATAATGCCTCATTTGACCGCAGCTTTACAGCTAAGATGTATCCTGAGCTTTATTCAAAGAAATGGTATTGCTCTGCAAGAAACATTCCGTGGAAAACGTACGGGTATCGGAGTGCGAAATTAATCAGCTTGTTACATAGCCACGGCTTAGCAGCTATCCAGACTCACCGTGCTTTAGACGATGTGAACCAGCTGTATCAGCTGTTGAAAAGCTCAAATTATGAAGGGAAGTCCTATTTAAATGTTGCTTTGACAGAACGTTCTTCCAAATCGAAGGAACAGAAAAAATCGTTTAAGGCTTCACTCTCAGGTGTTAAACAAAAAGATAAAAACGGAATGAGCCCGCAAAACTTTCTTCCGGACCTTACAATAAGCGAACCTGTTCTTTTAGAAAAAGATGAAGCAACTGGCAGAATTCATGTCTTCTCATTTTCAAAGCAATATCTAGGATTTTTAAGCGCAGTTCACAGCAAAAAAATGAATACCTATATGAATGAATCATATAAAGTTACAGCAAAAGTTCTTGAAAAGATGGAAAATGAAAAAGGAGAACATGGCTGCAGGATTGAAATGACGATTGAAGTATCAGCAAAGGTAAAGGTTCATTCTACTAACGGTTAATAGAACAGCATACAGCTGTTCTTTTTTGTTTGGCCTTGATATTCCAACATCGTTAAATCGTAATTACTCTATTGGTATCAAGGTATTTTTCTTCAAGATTTTTTTAAAGGCTCTTTTCATAAAGTTTTAGAAAAAATGGTTAAAACCTTTAGTGGATTGTAGCGGAAGGCACTTGACTCCTGCGGGAAATAGAGGAGGATACAAGTGCCTGCAGCGGAAATCCACGGGTACGATTAATAACCCCAAAAAAATCAATGCGAAAACAGCCTTTTTAAAAAACCAACCCATTTCGGATTGGCTCGGAACTGCTTTTATTTATGATCAGCAGGATACTCCACACCTATTTGCTTTCTTGCTTCATCCATAACTTCCATGACTTTGATGGAATTTTCATACGTATTAATGTTTGATTCGTACAGATCATTTTGTATTAAGTCGATAAATTCTTTTATTTCGTAATACATCGTATCTTCTTTTTGCGGTCTCGAGATGTCTTCTACTCTGCCGTCACGGTAACGAATTTCCACTTTTTCAATCGTACTGATCCGATCAATAATTATGCTGCCTTCTTCGCCCTGAATTTCAGATGGAAGCTTTGAATCTGTTATTTTTGAATACATCATCACAGCATCTTTATCCTTATATTGAAGGAGAATGCTTCCTTCGCCGTCAACTCCTGAGCTTAGGCGCAAGCCGCTCGCTTTAATTGTTTCCGGCTTTCCGAAAAGAACAATCGAAGGATACAAGGCATAGATTCCAATGTCCATCAGTGATCCATTTGAAAAAGATGGATCAAATGCATTCAGCACGGTTCCCGAACGATATGCATCGTAGCGTGATGAATATTGGCAATAGCTCGCTACATACCTTCTGACTGTTCCTATTTTATGCAGGTTTTCCTGAATGCTTTTGAAGTTTGGAAGAAACGTTGATTTCATCGCTTCCATTAACAGCACGCGATTTTCTTTTGCGGCTTGGATCATTTTTGTTATTTCACTAACATTGGAAGCAAGCGGTTTTTCACATAATACATGCTTTTTATGATTCATGAAAAGAATGGCTTGTTCAGCGTGCAATGAGTTAGGACTTGCGATATAGACTGCATCAATTTCATCGCTTTTTGCCATGCTTTCTAAATCTGTATATGTTAGGTCTACTCCATATTTTGCAGCGAATTCTTCCGCTTTTTCACTTGATCTTGAATAAACAGCCTTCAGCGAGAAATCCTCGACCTGCATCGCTGCTTTTAATAAGCGGTCTGTAATCCAGTTTGTTCCTACAATTCCAAAACGTATCAATTTGTTTCCTCCTATGTATCCTGTTTGCTATTACAATATCATAAGGAAGCACCAGACGTCTTACTTGACGTGTGCTTAAATTAATTCAACTTCAACTGATTCAATGCCTTTTACTTCTTTAATATCCTCATAGACATCTGAAGTATAACGATCATTTTTAATCAGCAGAATCAAGTCAACTGTTCTTAGATCGCGGTCAATAATATCTTTAATCTTTACATACTTGATTTTCATGTTTTTTTTGCGGAGCGAGTGCAGGATATCAGATATATTGACGTTTACAGGAACTGTCAGTTTCACCTTTAATTCTTTGAGTCTAAGCGTTTTTGGTCCGAGTTTTTTTACCAAAGGTGCAATGATCTCAATTGATCCGATCATGAAAATAAGGGCAATAAGCGCTTCCTGATAAAATCCTGCACCAATCGCAATCCCTAGACCGGCTGCTCCCCAAATCATTGCGGCCGTTGTAAGCCCGCTGATTACATCATTGCTTCTGCGCAGAATTGCTCCCGCTCCCAGAAAGCCGACTCCGGAAACGATTTGCGCAGCAAGTCTGAGAGGATCCATCGGACGATTGTATTCATTTGAAAATGTGTATGCAGCTTCAATTGAAATCATTGTTAAAAGACATGAGCTGACCGCAATGACAATTGTTGTTTTCAGCCCAAGCGGCTTTTTCTTGATTTCACGTTCAATTCCGATAATGATCCCGACTAATAATGACAAAAATAATTTTAAAATCGTGTCCAGTTGAACAATGATATCTTCCAAGCCCTTCACCCTCTTCTCTATCTCTAGTTTGCTCTATTTTAATTTCAATCATTATACCATTCGGTACTAGTGGTTCCTATGTGTATTTTGTCATGTTCCTGTTTTGCCTTTTGACTGACTAACTTTAGATTTAATCGATTCATTTTTACTTTTATCAACCATACCTATGCCTACATTCTGCTTAAATGGAGACATGGATTTCGCTTTTCCCGGTTTCCAGGGCACCATTTCGCTTTATTGGGGACATGGATTTCGATTTTCCCAGTTTCTAGGGCACCATTTCGCTTTATTGGGGACATAGACTTCGATTTTCCCAGTTTCTAGGGTACCATTTCGCTTTATTGGGGACATAGACTTCGATTTTCCCAGTTTCTAGGGCACCATTTCGCTTTATTAGGGACATGGATTTCGCTTTTTCCGTTTTCTAGGGCACCATTTCGCTGGAGCGCTAAGTATTGGCCGATAAACCAAATACATCTAGCACCTCGGAAGAGTTTTTTTAGGTTCTCGCTGAAAGCTTTTTGGCCTGGGGTTTTCATTTTCATAAAAAAACAAAGCACCCAGCTGGATGCTTTGTTCAAATTTTTATTCTTCTTCAATGGTATTCGTTTTTTTACGTTTGAATTTGCTCATGATTTCATAAACGATCGGCACAATCAGCAATGTAAGCAGCGTTGAGCTTGTTAAGCCGCCGATTACTGTTACACCAAGGCCTTTTGAGATAATGCCGCTTCCGCCTTCAAGTCCAATGGCAAGCGGGATGAGAGCCCCGATTGTTGCAATAGCTGTCATCAGGATCGGACGAAGACGTGTCGTTCCTGCTTCAAGCAATGCTTCTCTAGTCGTGTGGCCTTCTCGTTCTTTGTGAATAACCCGGTCGATGAGAACAATCGCGTTTGTCACTACGATTCCAATCAGCATCAGTGCTCCAATCATTGAGTTAATACTGATGGTTTCACCTGCGATCAGTAATCCAACCAATGCACCGATAACGGTAAATGGAAGGGAGAACAGAATCGCGAATGGCGCAAGTCCGCCGCCGAATGTTATGACAAGAACAAGATAAACAATTGCAATTGCTGCCAGCATTGCAAGTCCAAGCTGTGTAAAGGATTCTTGAATATCTTCTGTTACTCCGCCCGTGTCAATGTCAACGCCGGATGGCAAGTCAATTCCGTTCACCTTCTCTTGAACATCAGCAGATGCTTTTGCAACATCATCTGTTGTCAGTTCTCCGGAAACCTGTACATAAATACGTCCATCACGTCTTGTAACCGTGTCTGACGTCTTTCCTTCTTCAATTGACACAACATCTCCAATTTTCACTTCTTTGCCAAGCGGCGATGTAATGGTTTTATCTGTTAAATCATTTATATCATCAAACGTTTCTTCCTCTGTTTGCAGATAAACGCTGACTTCTTCACCATCTTTTTCAATCTGTGTCAGGACTGGACGTTCTCTTTGCGGGCTTAGCTCCATCCCGATTTGACCAGCTGTTAACCCAAGCTTGCTAAGTTCTTCCTGATTTGCAACAAATGTATACTCATCGTACGATTCAGCAAGACTTGAGCTTACATTTTTAAAACTTCCATTGTTATTCATAATTTCTTCAATATCCGCGACTGCAGGTTCAATATCTTCTATTGAATTGCCGTAAACAAAGAATTGAACTTGATTGCTTCCAGCGCTTTGAGTGAAGTCTTGTGCTGCCCATTCTCCCTGCTCGGTTTCTGCTTGAAGATCTTCAATGACTTTTTCTTTTTCTTTCTCAAAATTCTCTGTATCGTCTTCATACTCGATGAAGAAAACAGCACTATTGGTATCGCCCGGATTCATCGGGTTTTCGCTGCCTAATGAAAACTGCACTAATGATACATCTTTACGATCCATTAATAGGTCTTCTGCTTTTGCAACAACTTCTTCAACTTGCTCTTTTGTTTCTCCCGGAGCAGGTTTGTATGTTGCATACACTAGTTTTTGTTCCTCTGAAGGCAGGAAGCTGACGCCGATAACAGGAACAAGGAACAAGCTGCCTACAAGCATCAGGACTGCAATACCAGATGTAATCCATTTGTGGTTTAATGACCAATTCAAAATGTTTCTGTAAGCACCTGTCATTTTGCCAGGTTTATGCTCTTCATGCTTCTTAATTTCCCCTCCGTACAGCCCCTTTTTAAATAAGCTGTGCGCAAGCATCGGAACGATCGTAACTGCCACTACCAATGATGCAAGCAATGCAAAAACAATGGTTAAGGCAAATGGAAGGAATAGCTCTCCAATGACTCCATTCACTAATGCCAATGGCAAGAAAACCGCGATTGTAACGATTGTTGAAGACATGATGGGAACGAACATTTCCTTCGTAGCTTCCCGAACTAAGTTCATTCCGCTTAACTTCTCACCTTGCAGCGACATTCTGCGGTAAATATTTTCAATAACGACAATAGAGTCGTCGACAACGCGTCCAATCGCTACCGTCATCGCGCCAAGCGTCATAATATTAAGCGTAATGTCCATTTGCTTCAATAATAAAACAGCAATTAATAAAGAAAGCGGAATGGAAACAACTGAAATCAAAGTTGATTTAATATCTCTTAAGAATAAGAGAATAATGATAATCGCAAAGATAGCTCCAAATAAAGCTTTGCTTAGCATTGTGCTGACTGATTCCTCGATTGGTTCAGCCTGATCCAATGTTGAAAGGATTTCAAGATTGTCATATTCTTTTTCAAAATCCGCAAGCTCTTCTTTTACAAGATTTGCTACATCTACAGTATTTGCATCCGCAGATTTAACAACTTGAAGGCCGATTGCTTCTTCTCCGTTTGTTCTTGAGATCGATTCTGCTTCTCCAACTGTTTTAATATCTGCCAGTTCAGACAGCTTAACTGTCGGAAGTTCTACAGGCTGAGATGTCTGGGGTGCCTGTGCTGATCCTGGCACTTGTTCAGTTCTAGATGCCTGACCCGCTCCAGGAGCAGTTTGTCCCGGCATGCCGCTTTGCCCTTGCCCAGCCTGCTGCTGGCCAGAACTGTCACCGCCGGACGGAGTTAAAGGAATCTCCATATTTTTTAAATCATCAATACTTAGGATATTTCCATCGACAACGACAGATTGTTCCTTATCTCCGAATGTATATAATCCAAGTGGGAATTTTACATCAGAGCCTTTAATCATGTTTTGAACGGTTTCTTCATCTAAACCGTATTCTTTCATCTTGTCTTCTTTAAATGTAAATTGTACTTCTTCAACTTGCTGTCCTGATACCTGAACAGATGATACACCTTCAAGTCCTTTTAATGCCGGAACAATTTCATCCTCTGTGAGTGCAGTCAAATCGCTTAAAGATTGTTCATCATCTGATATACTTAATGCTAAAATAGGGAAGGCATTTAAGCTAAGTCTTGAAACATCCGACTCATTCACTCCTTCTGGAAAAGAAAGATCGGAAAGTGTGCTTTTTACTTCTTCTTCTGCTTTATCCATATCCTTTTCAAAAGCATATTCAATTTGGATGGATGATGCATTTTGGAAAGAAGTTGAACTGACAACGTTCACTCCATTTAAATTTTGCACGGCCTGTTCAATAGGCTCCGTGACCTTTTCTGCTACCTCTTCTGGAGTTGCTCCAGGATAAACAGTTGTGACCGTTACAATTGGTGTTGTGATGTTAGGGATTGTTTCAAGTTTCATATTTAAACCTGAATATAGTCCTGCAACTGTCACGATAATGGTAAGAAGCCACACTGCAAACTTGTTTTTCAAAACAAAATTAATGATCTGATTCATGCTGTCCTCCGGCAATTTATTTTTATTGACTGACTGGTCATAATAATTAATAATATAAATGACCAGTCAGTTACAGTCAATCATAAATAACCATTCTAAGAATGAATTTTTTGTAAATGTGAACATTCAGTCAGAAAGTTACTTATCTTCGGACAGAAAATCTCCTATGCAGAAGAACTTTCTGACTGAGGCAGAAAATGAATAAACTTAAGTGCAACAGAAATCTTTCATACAATTTCAATCATTTTTTACCGATATATAAGGAGATTACATGATGAAGGAAAAAGAGAAACGGATTATTGAAGCGGCTATGAAGCTTTTCGCTAAAAAAGGCGTTACATCTACATCCATTCAGGATATTGTAAACGAATGCGAAATCTCAAAAGGTTCCTTTTACCTTTATTTCAAATCAAAGGATGCCCTTTTGCTTGAAACGTTCAAATATCATTTTGAATTGATTCATTCAAAGATGGAAGAAGTGAAGAATCAGGATTTAGAACCGCGTGATCTTTTAATCGCCCAGCTTTCCTGTCAGTTTAATGAAATCAATAAGCATAAAGACTTTATTATTATGCAAATGAGGGAAAATGCGATTCCAAATAATCCTTCTATTGGCGCTTTTATTCAAAAAATGAATGCAGAGTCCAATCTGTTTGTTAAAAAATCATTGCTTGCCATCTATGGTGCGTCTATTGAGACCTACATCTGGGATTTAAGCATGATTCTTCAAGGAATGATTCATTCGTATTTGAAATTTATTATTCTAGAAAAAGCAGAATTAAATTTAGATGACCTGGCTTCTTTTCTTTTGAAAAGGATGGATGATGTTGTGGCTGGATTGAAAGTCTCTAATGAAAAGCCAATTCTTTCAAATGAGATAGAGGATTCATTATTCGGACTATGTGCAAGGATGAGCAGAGATGAACTCTTAGCTAAAATTGAACACACCAAAGAGCAGCTTTCGGGAGATCTTCGTGTAACACTCGAAGTGCTTGAAGCAGAAATAAAAGAGGATACTCCAAGAATCGCTGTCATTCAAGGGATGCTTGCGAACTTGAATCAGGATCCGAGTTTAGCAGAGCTTCAGCAAGTCATTGCAGCTTATTATCGCATTAACCTCACATAGAAAAAAAGAGAGATTTCATTAAATAGAAATCTCTCTTTTTTGCATTAAGATGCTAATGGAATCAGCTTTCTCTTATATAATGCGGCAATGATATTCATCAAGGCTACGGGTATTTTTTTTGGAAAATAAGCTTTGCGGTAATATTTCTCGAAAGCTGTTTTCAAATCGTCCCATTGAGTACAATCTTTCGTTTGTCTAAACCTGGCGACGTCGATCATTTTAATTTCACCATGATTCGTGATAAAAATGTTGCGAAGGTGAATATCCGATGGATTTAACCCTCTTCCTTTTGCGTGCATCAGTGCTTTATCAATTTCAATAATATGTTCATCTGTAATCGAAATCCCTTTGCTTACACATTCAAAAAGTGTACTTCCGTCAATAAAATCGATGACTAAATAGTTTTCGCCAGCTTCATAAATGGTTGGATAATACTCGATTCCCTGAAGAGTTCTGTAAATTTCGGCTTCTTCCTTTGCGATGTGAGTAAAGGAAGGAAAAAATACTTTCAGCGCTTTTTTCTCTTTTGCCAATTTAAAGACATAGGCACTTCTTCCAGCTCCGATAAATAATAACGTCGGGTCATGGTCAAGCAGCTTTGCTCGTGTTCCTCTGCCCCCAATCTTTACACTGTTAGCTAAAGTCTTGTATTCAGTCATTTTGTGAACCCCCTTTCTCTTTGTCTGTTTTCTCTTAAGATCCCAGTTGTTCAATTTGATCAAGTATACTTGTCATCTCATTTACCGTTTTGAGTATCCCGGAGTCTTCCAAAACTTGAATATTCCATTCTCCATTATCTATTTGCTTTAGGGCGGAGTCGATTCCAGCCTCCAAAGATTCGCTGTAGCTGACAAGCTGATTATGAACATCTTCGGCTATCCCTGGCGCCTCGATTTCATTAAATGCCTTTATCTCTTCCTTCATATCAGTAAGCTTTTGCTCTAGTTCTTTTCTTGCTTCTGTGTTGCTTACAGCTTCCTCAGCAAGCGCTGGAAGCTCCTCGGCAAAAGAACTTGCCTCATTAATATAGTCCTTTGTATCATTCGCATATTGTAAAGAAGAATTCACACCCTCAAGCAACGAACATCCGCTAAGCACGACCAATGACAAAACAGCAAACAATTTCAAAAATTTCATCATACCGCTCCTTTATACAATTTTAAGAAAAATAAAAGACGTTAGATCCAATTACTTGGTCATAACGTCTTTTTCGAAAGAGACTTCACCAAATAATCGGCAAAGGTCTCGCTAACAACATCCGCTGCCAGCAAAGCCGGGGAAGGATCCCGTATTGACGACTTTGCTGTAAAAGCTACTCCCCTTTAAAGGAATAGATATTTAAGTTATCTCCATTATACAATTAAGGCAGCACGTGGTCAATTTTACTGCTTTTTAGCATAATCATCCAACTGAAATTTTTTCACCCATAACAAAATAATAACCTGCTGTTTTAATATCATGAACGATACTATGCAGTCCTTCCTCTTCAAGCTTCCCAAATAAATGGTGAGCACTTGATAGGTTAAAGCTAAGCATCTCTTCTTTATTTAAGCCAGAAATCCGGACATCGTCCAAAAGGTTTTCAAACTGTTCATCAGCAAATACATTAATGCCCACTTCATAAGCAACGGCTCCTGTATCAGAACCATCCAAATTGATTTCTTCAGATTTTAAGTACCAAAAGTCGTAAAAGATGTGATCTTTCAATTTCGTTCCTCCCAGCATTTAATGCAGATAATTCTTATTGTATCAAAAATAGTGGCTTCATGTAAAAAAGGCCCATTCATCAATGTGAATAGGCCATTTCCTATTATTCTTTCACTTCTTTTTTCATAAACCCAACCATTGCAGCTGTAATTAGAGAACCAATTAAGATTGCTGCGATATATAATAGCGGGTTGCCGTCAACAATTGGAATGACGAATGCCCCGCCATGAGGTGCGCGAAGACCAATTCCAAAAATCATGGTGAGAGCTCCTGCTGCTGCTGAACCGATAACAGCTGCCGGGATGACACGTGCCGGGTCTGCAGCTGCAAATGGAATCGCTCCTTCTGTAATAAAGGATGCCCCCATAATATAATTTGTTTTTCCTGCCTCTCGTTCTGCTTTCGTAAATTTCTTTCTGAAGAAAGTCGTTGATAAAGCAAGCCCAAGAGGAGGCACCATACCGCCAGCCATAATAGCTGCATGAGGAGCAAAGTTTCCAGCATCAATCATGGCAATTCCGAATGTAAATGCTGCTTTGTTTATAGGACCTCCCATATCGACTGCCATCATTCCGCCTAAAATCAATCCTAGAAGGACTAAGTTACCAGTTCCCATGCCTTTAAGCCATACTGTTAATCCATCGTTAAGCGCTTTGACTGGTTCAATGACGATATACATCATGATCAAACCTGTCAGCAAAATACCGAATAACGGATAGAGAAGGACCGGCTTAATGCCTTCAAGTGAATTCGGCAATCCGCTGAATGCCTTTTTAAGACCGACAACTAAATACCCTGCCAAGAAGCCGGCAATTAAACCGCCTAAGAATCCAGCGCCGCCTGTAGCGGCCATGAGTCCTCCGACCATACCTGGCGCAAAGCCCGGACGATCAGCAATACTCATTGCGATAAATCCGGCAAGGACAGGAATCATAAGGTAAAACGCATTACCTCCGCCAATTGTGCTAAGTGCTTCTGCAATTGGGTGATAGGAAGGATCGTTTGGATCTGCTGCTTTAATTCCAAAAATAAAGGAAATGGCAATCAGAATCCCGCCTCCGACCACAAACGGAAGCATATTCGAAACCCCGTTCATTAAGTGCTTATAAAAACCCGTTCTTCCTGTTTTTTGTGAATCTGCAGATTTATTCGCACCACTGCTCTTAAATAGAGGCGCATCTTGATCAACTGCTTTTTGAATCAATTCCTGAGGCTTTCTGATCGCTTGTGCGACCGGCACTTGAATGACGTGCTTTCCTGCGAATCGGTCCATCTCGACTTGCTTGTCAGCTGCCACAATAATCGCATCTGCTTCAGCAATTTCTTCCGCTGTCAGACCATTTTTAATTCCGCTTGATCCGTTCGTTTCCACCTTGATGCTGACGCCCATTTCTTTCGCTTTTGCTTTTAGTGCATCGGCAGCCATATATGTGTGGGCAATTCCAGTAGGACACGCTGTAACTGCCAAAATCTTTTTGCTCGAGGATGAAACTGCAGGTTCTTCCTCTGTTTCCATCTCTTTTTCTTTTTGATCAATGGCAGCCAGAATTTCTTCTTTTGAAGATGCCTCCTCAAGCTTCTTCTTAAAAGCTGGATCCATCAAAAAGCTGGATAATCTGGAAAGCGTTTGCAAATGCTCGTTGTTAGCACCCTCTGAAGCAGCAATCATGAAAAACAGATGTGCCTTTTGTCCATCAAGAGATTCATAGTCTACTCCTTGTTTAGAACGGCCAAATGCGATCGCAGGCTGCGATACTGCACTTGTTTTCGCATGGGGAATGGCGATTCCCTCTCCAATTCCAGTTGTACTTTGCTGTTCTCTTGCCAAAATAGCTGTTTTATACTCTTCTTTATTTCTTAATTTTCCTGCTTGATCAAGTGTCTCAATGATTTCATCAATCACGGACTCTTTTGACCGTGCATGCAAATCAAGAATGATTGTATCCCTAGTTAATAGATCGGTAATTTTCATTTTGGTTCCCCCTTCAATTTTTTCTATATCTCAATCACATTAATTTCGTTTATTAGCTGTTCTGCATATTCCTTTGTGCAAAGATCTTCTGAAAAAGCAGTTGCACTTCCAGAAGCCACACCTTTTTGAAAAGCTTTTTGATAATCCTGATGCTGCATGAAGCCTGCGATGAAGCCGGCAACAACTGAATCTCCGGATCCAACAGAATTCTTCACATTTCCGATTGGGACATTTGCAAAGTATGCTTGATTGTCATTCATAAAAACGGCGCCTTTCTCAGCCATTGATACAATAATATTTTGCACGCCTTCCTCAATCAGCTTTCTTCCATAATGGACCGCTTCTTCCACTGTGCTGATTTGTGTTTCGAAAAGTTCACCCAATTCGTGATGATTTGGTTTGATTAAGAACGGTCTGCTTGAAAAGGTGCTTCTCAATGAATTGCCCGATGTGTCGATCACAACTTTCACACCGTTCGACCGGCACTTGGCGGCAATCTTTTCGTAGAAATTTTCTTCAAGCGCTGATGGAATGCTTCCAGCTAAAACCAGTACATCATCTGCATTCAATGAATCAATCTTTTGAAGCAGTTTCGACTTCTGTTCTTCTGTAATCACTGGACCCTGTCCGTTTATTTCAGTTTCTTCATTAGATTTTAGCTTAACGTTAATTCTAGTAAGATCTGAGACGTCGATAAAATCATGTGTAATACCTTCAGAAGAAAGGAATTCTTTTATGAATTGTCCGGTAAATCCGCCTGCAAATCCAAGTGCAGTATTTTCTGTTCCCAGACGTTTCAGGACTCTCGAAACATTGATTCCTTTTCCGCCAGGGTAAACGTTGGCACTCTCTGTCCGGTTCAAATGACCTTCTTTAAAATTGTTCACCTTCACGACATAGTCGATTGAAGGGTTTAACGTACATGTGTAAATCATGCTGTCACAACCTTTACTTCTGTCTTTTCCATAAAATCATAAGCTACATCTTCTTCAAGTTCGTTCGTAATTACGACTGCCTCACGCAGTTCAGCAATCTTCGAGAATGAAATCTCATTAAATTTCGTAACATCTGCAAGAATATAAGCTTCCTGAGATAGTGAGATCGCAAGCTTCTTCATCGCTGCTTCCTCAGGATCTGGAGTTGTATACCCTGCTTCAAGATGAATTCCGTTTACTCCCATAAAACATTTATCAAATCGGCAGGCATTTAATCCTGATTGTGCTGCACTTCCTACAAGCGCTCTCGTTTTTGGCTTCACAAGTCCGCCTGTCAGGTAGGTTGGAACATGATTCTCGAGCAGAAGCTCTAAATGCGAAACCCCATTTGTGACAACTGTTATATCTTTGCCTTTTAAAAATGGGATCATCTGCATAGTTGTTGTCCCTGCGTCAATGTATATGCTGTCTCCATTTTTCACTAAGGCTGCTGCAAAACTTGCAATCTGCTCCTTTTCAGCGGCATTTTTTGAGGATTTTTCAATAACACTCAGCTCTTCTCCTTTTTGATGGAAAAGAGATGCCCCCCCATGAACACGTTTTAATTTTTTTTCTTTTTGAAGCTGGCTCAGATCTCTTCTTATTGTTGATTCAGAAGAAGATGTGGCATCTACTAATTCCTGTATAGTTGCAACCTGCTTTTCACCTAATACCTCGATGATTTTACGGTGTCGTTCAGGTGTAATCATGCTGTCACCTCCAAGCTTATCCTTCTTTATACCTAAAATCTTTATTGATTTCATTCTAACGTAAGCCCTTACAAAAATCAATCAAAAACTCTCAAAAACAATCAAAATTAACCATATAATCTACAAATCAATCAAAAACAGTCAAACGATCGCTGTCTAATATTGAATGTAAGGATATTGATTCCAGGTTCATATCACCAAAATTGAACACTTTCATTCTATAACTGTGATAGCTTTGATTCATTGGTTTGACTGCTCAGGCCCCTTTTCTGACCGCTCGCCCTTAATTTGTGACCGTTCATTCGTGTTTCTGACCTCTCATCCACGTTTGTGACCGTTCAGACAATATCTGTAAGATTTCTATACGTTATTCAGTGCGGAAAACTATATTCCAACCAAAAATACCTCTTTTTCTAGCAATAGATCACTCCTTCTTTAACTGGGATAGCCGTGATTCATTCGTTTGACCGCTCAGGCCCTGCTTCTGACCGCTCGCCCTTAATTTGTAACCGTTCATTCGTGTTTCTGACCGCTCATCCACGTTTGTGACCGTTCAGACAATATCTGTAAGATTTCTATACGTTATTCAGTACGGAAAACTATATTCCAACCAAAAATACCTCTTTTTCTAGCAATAGATCACTCCTTCTTTAACTGTGATAGCCTTTATTCATTGGTTTGACCGCTCAGGCCCTGCTTCTGACCGCTCGCCCTTAATTTGTGACCGTTCATTCGTGTTTCTGACCGCTCATCCACATTTGTGACCGTTCAGACAATATCTGTAAGTTTTCTATACGTTATTCAGTGCGGAAAACTATATTCCAACCAAAAATACCTCTTTTTCTAGCAATAGATCACTTCTTCTATAACTGTGATAGCCTTGATACATTGGTTTGACCGCTTAGGCGCTGTTTCTGACCGCTCATTCCTAATTTATGACCGTTCATTCGAGTTTCTGACCGCTAAACCACGTTTGTGACCGTTCAGACAATTTCTGTCAGATTTCCATACGTTATACTGTGCGGAACACATCTACAAAGTAAAAAATCTTGCATTTTTTAGTTTCCTGCCAATGACTACTAGGTGCTCAGGCCCGATTTTTAGATGTCAGAATCCTCGCTCAGCACATTTCTGTGCGATAAACCCACACATGTTTTATTATCTGAAATGGATGTCAAATGATCCTGACGGCAAACCTTATATCGAATGAAATTCGGTCGAAGACCAAAAAAAGACCAACTGAACATACTCAGATAGTCTGATTTAAACTTAAATGATTCAGCTTCAATTGCTGCACTGCGAATTCTCTGTACATCGGATGGGTTTCAAGCAGCTCTGCATGAGTGCCGATCCCGGTCACACGTCCTCTATCAAGAAAGATGATTTGATCTGCGTCTATTACTGTGGATAACCTGTGAGCAATGACAATCGTTGTCCGTCCAGCCATTAAGTTATTAAGGGCTTTTTGAACGACAATTTCAGAGTGGCTATCGAGACTTGAGGTCGCTTCATCGAGGAGGAGTACGTTCGGATCTCTTATCAGTGCCCTTGCAATGCCAATGCGCTGGCGTTGTCCGCCGGAGAGTTTAATACCCCGTTCTCCTACTTGTGTTTCGTAGCCATCAGGATATTCGCCAATAAATTGATCAGCATAAGCCATCTTAGCAGCTTTGTCTATTTCTTCGTCAGTTACTTCTCTTGTCAATCCATAGCATATATTTTCTTTAATTGTACCTGAGGTAATCGGACTTTCCTGAGAGACGTAGCCGATTTGCTCTCTCCAGGAAGCGAGTGAATAGTCACCAATAGGTGTTTCACCGAGAAAAATCTCTCCTCCTGATGGGACATAATAACGTTCAGCCAAAGAAAAGAGCGTCGTTTTTCCGCTCCCGCTTGGACCGACAATTGCAGTTGTTTGACCTGGTTTGATCTCAAGGTCGACTTTTGTTAAAACCGGTTCCTCTTTCTTGTAGCCAAAATCAACAGCTTTGAAATGAATAGATTGATTTATATTTTCAATATCCTTGCCTGAATTGAGGCTTTCTTCGTCCTCGTCAAGAATTTCAATCATTCGTTCTGATGCACCCATTGCTTTTTGAAGTTGTGTGAAAAAAGCGGTGAACTGCGTCATCGGGATTACAATTTGAAACAGATAAAGAATGAACGCAACCAAATCACCGGAGGATAACACTCCTTCTTGAACCCTCAAGCCGCCATAACCAAGGATCATAACAAGCAATGACATAATGACCAGTGAAATTAACGGTCCTATTAATGCATGTATTTTCGCTTCTGACAGACCAAATTGAAACAAGCGGCTAATCCCGCTTTTCCCTGAATTGTATTCTCTTTGTTCTGCATTTGAAGATTTCACTAAGCGAACATGTGATAAAACTTCACTTAATAATGCAGTAAAGCTGGCTGTTTCATCCTGAAGCCCTCTTGATACTTTATACATTTTTCTTCCCAGGGGAAGCAAAATGAAAATGGATAGAGGAATCAGCGCCAGCATAATCAATGTCATTTGCCAATCGAGATACAGGAGGATACCAAATGAGCCAATAATGGCAATGATTCCTGTAAAAAAATTTGTAATATGATCTGTTATTAACCCTTTTAAAATAGCTGTATCATTTGTCATCCGGCTGATCATTTCACCTGTTTTATGCTCATCATAAAAGCGTACGGGAAGGTGCAGATGTTTGAGCCAAAGTCTTTCCCTCAATCTTGCTACAACATGCTGGCCGACATGATTGAGCAGGTAAATCGAAACTCCGCTTGTAATGGCTTGTGCAATAAACGCGGAGATCAACAGGATAATATGACTGCTTCCAAAATCCTCAAAGCTGAAATCATCAATTAAATTCTTTGTGAATAACGGAATGACCAGACCGACAATTGTTGATAAGATGCTAAGCGCGCCCGCTATTGCCATTCTTGTTTTTGAAGGCTTTGTTTCTTTAATCAGCTGAAAAAAAACACGCCATTTCCCGCCAGTCTTTTGTAAACTCATCTTGTTTTGGCCCCTATCTTACTTACTATCTACATTATACAATCTTCTTTACAAATTATTAAATATAAACCATTGCATTTTTTCCATAAAAAAGGAAATAATATGTTTTATATCGATCAGAACAAAGAAAGCTGCAGGATACCAAATGGATAACTACTCGGGCACAAATCAATACAGACGGTATAAAGCTCATTTGAACATGTTTGGAACAACACAATTTCATTTAAGAAACCCCTATATTATTGCATGGTGGTCTACAGCCTTTCCCGGATTTGGCCACTTGCTGCTATCCAAATATTTAAGAGGCCTTCTATTGTTTACTTGGGAAGTGTTCATCAATATGCAGTCTCATCTGAACATCGCGATGGTCTATTCTTTTTGCGGAGAGATTGATAAGGCTCGGGACGCATTGGATTACCGTTGGATCCTATTGTATATACCTGTATACATATTCGCGATTTGGGACAGCTACCGTACGACAATTGATTCTAATCGGGTCTTCCTCTTAGCAGAAAGAGAAAACGCTCCAATTAATACATTTTCAATTGGATTTATGGAAATCAATTATTTGGATAAAAGAAGCCCTCAGATGGCAGTCATATGGTCTTTTTTGATGCCTGGAACAGGTCAGCTTTACAATCATCGGCTCATTACCGGATTTTTTGCTCTAATCTGGACAGTTGTCTTTGTTTATTATTCAAAGTGCTTGCTCGCTGTTCATTTTTTGTTTTTGGGACAAATTCAAAATGCTACAGATATAATAAACCCAGAATGGCTGATGTTTGTACCTTCCGTTTATGGTTTTGCCGTTTATGATGCTTATATTAATACAGTAGAAAATAACAAGCTTTTCATAGATGATCAGCGCAATTTTCTTATGAAAAATTATCAGCACTACCGAGTAAAATTTCCAGGCAGAGTTTGAGAGGCGATTTCCATTGCAAGTATTTGCTGCGTTTGATCATTCCAGTTACCTTGAGATGGCCATTTCTCAATTAGTACAAGAAGGGATTTCAAAAGAGAAAATATTGGCTGTCTCTTTGCAAAAGACGAGCGATTCTATGAAGCTGATGGACTCCATTCATCACTCAGATGGAGTCAGCTTATTTGATACTGGCGCCGCGCTCGCGACAGCATTTGCGGTCATTGGCGTAAGTATTGGATTTCGTTTAAACTGGGGTCCTGTTTATTGGGGATTAATAGGGGCCGGAGGCGGACTGCTGCTTGGATTTCTTATCAATTTTCTCTATTATAAAGTTATAAAAAAGAAAAAATTTGATCAAAAAAAGAAGCAAAAAGAAACAGAAGTTATCATTGTAATTGAATGTCATGATGATTTTTATAAAGAAATCGAAAAAATTCTTAAAAGTAACTTTGCCATTTCTATTGGATTTGTAAGATAAGGAAAAATAAAAGCAGTTAGACTGGTAATTTCCAGTACTAACTGCTTTTTATTTTATGCTTCAAGTTCTACTTGTGAAGTGTCGCTATTATACGTTTGTGAATCTAACTCTTTTGTCATTTTTCCAGTTAAAACACCAGCTGTCATACTGCCGCTTACGTTAAGTGCCGTACGGCCCATATCAATTAACGGCTCTACTGAAATAAGCAAACCTGCTAGTGCAATCGGCATGTTCATCGTTGATAAGACAAGGATGGCAGCAAATGTCGCTCCTCCCCCAACACCTGCAACACCAAATGAACTAATGGCAACAACAGCGATTAGAGTAAAGATGAAAGAAGGATCTAACGGATCAATCCCCACAGTCGGCGCAATCATGACAGCAAGCATTGCCGGATAGATGCCTGCACAGCCATTTTGGCCAATTGTAAGACCAAAAGATCCTGCAAAATTCGCGATTCCTTCTGGCACTCCAAGCTTTTTCGTTTGCGTACTAATGTTTAGCGGCAAAGTACCTGCGCTGGTCCGTGAAGTAAAAGCAAACGTTAAAACTGGGAAAACCTTTCTGACATACGTAATCGGATTGAGTCCTGCGAGTGTCAGCAAAAGCAAATGAATAATGAACATAAGAAGCAATGCTGCATAAGAAGCGAGTACAAATTTACCGAGTTTTAAAATGGAATCAATGTCACTTGATGCAACCGTTTTTGTCATGATGGCAAGGACCCCATATGGAGTCAGTCGTAAAATTAACGTGACGACTCGCATAATAACGGCATAGAATGCATCCACAATTCTTGCAAAGAGCTCTGCATGTTCCGGCTCTTTTCTTTTAACACCTAAAAATGCCAATCCTAAAATCGCGGCAAAAATGACAACAGCAATTGTTGAAGTCGGACGGGCACCAGTGAAGTCAAGAAATGGATTTCCAGGAAGCAATTCGAGGATTTTTTGCGGAAACGTCTGATCCTGAATGTCTGTGTATGTTGCATCAAGCTCTTCCCCTCTTGCCGTTTCTGCATCACCTTGCTCAATTTGAACGGCCTCTAAGTTAAATCCCAGAGAAGTACCGATTCCAATTGCAGCCGAAATAGCAGTTGTTCCAACAAGTATACCTAAGATAAGGATACTGATTTTCCCTATATTGTTTGATAATTTCATCTTTGTAAATGCAGCAAGAATCGAAATGAAAACAAGCGGCATGACGATCATTTGAAGCAGTTTAACATATCCGCTTCCGACGATATTGAACCATCCAATGGATTCAATCAGAACCTCATTCTCCGGACCATAAATAAATTGGAAGGCAAATCCGAGAACAATCCCGAGTCCAAGTGCAGCGAATACACGCTTTGAAAACGACATGTGTTTTTTCTGCATATAAAAAAGCAAGAATATAAGACCAAGAAGCACGGCAATATTTACAATAATTAATAAAGATGACATTCTTTTTCCCCCTAACATTTTCCTATAATACTTGAAAAACTATAATTCAATTATTCCAATGCGTCAAGTAGGAATAACCAACGAAGACCTCCTGCTTCATCTTACGTTCTTGAATCTGTGAATATTCATCCTAATAGATTGTTCTTCAGAAGTTCCACCTCGCCAATCTTTCTCATAAATTATTAAATCAGCTTCAAAGGAGGCGCTGCAAAATGATTAAAATTCAAAACTCGTTTCAAAATGAAAATATATTAAATACTTCTATTTTGACAAGTGAACAAAAAGAAATGCTGGATTTGATGGTTAAATATGAAGAAGTCTATTCCTACGATCATTTTAATCAGCTTAAATTTGAATTGGATTTAAGAGTGGAGATTGTCAAAGCTGCATCTGCTCTTTACAAAAGCGGTGTGAAATTCACTGTTTTTGAATATTCACGCTGCAATGAGGAGCTTTGGAATCTGACAAGTCAGGGTGCTTTTGTCATAAAACCGGGAGTTCCTCCATCAGAGGGAATCAAAGATATTTTTAAGAATGGTAAGCTTTATGCATTCGAATGTGCCACTGCCATTGTCATTGTATTTTACAGGGCTGTGCTCGAAATGATCGAGGAAAACCATTTTAATCGATTATTCAGCGGAATGATTTTGTATGACTGGCATTATGATGACGACCTTGGCGTTTTTACAAGACGAGGGAATGATTTTTTGCCTGGTGACTGTCTCTATTTTAAAAACCCTGATTTCGATCCTGAAAAACCACAATGGCGCGGGGAAAATACAATAGATATGGGCTATGATTTATATTACGGTCACGGGATTGGAATTAAAGATTCTGAGGGAATCATTGAATCTCTTAATAAGTACCGAAAAAAGGATGCCGTTCAAACTGCCTATCTGCTTTCACAAGTATCGAGGATTGATTATCGGTATTTATATCCTTTTAGAAAAAGAAATCGTGAAAACATAGGAATGTTCTCCATTTCAGATGACCGGAAAATTATTTCAAAGATTGGAACAACTATTTATTTAAATTAAAAAGCTGCCGTCATTTAGGCAGCTTCACTCGATCCTGTTCAAAATATTTTCGCTGCAAGTAGTATTCTTCACGTCCAAGATATTGATTGACAATCAGCTCCATCTTGCCAAGATCATCTTTCGTTACAAGCGGATCGAGTTCATTCCACTTAACAAATCTTATAAAATAGTATTCTTTGATGTGAGTGAAAACGACAGGAGAATTTGGCCACTGCTCAAACCAGAACTCAATTTTGCCGTGCTTTTTATAAGAATAATGAATGATTTTCATTTCTCATCACCTTCTAAAAGAATACATGTCCAACGCTCTAAAGAAAAGAAACAATTGGTTATGAATGGAGCATCTAGATCAGCCTTTTACTCAGGAAGTTCTTAAAATGGCTCTGACCGGACTTCCGTCACCCCCGACAATCGGAAGCGGCAAGGCAATTAATTCATAGTCTCCCTGCTCTGTTTCACTAAGATTCAAGCCTTCTAAGATTGAGATCGAATGCTCTAAAAATGAATGATGGGCAGGGAGCTCTCTGCTTTTAATAAAATCAACAGAAGGAACGTCAACCCCAATCAGCTTGATGCCGAGCTCACCCATATAAGCCGCTGCATCAGGATGGTAATAGGATATCTTCTCAGGAAATCTCATCGAATCCTCCCAGGAATCTGTTCGTATTAACAGTCTTTCCGTACCTGAGAGATCAAATTTTCTCAGCTCATGTGCAGTTATTATTTCTGTATTCGCAAGATGAATCACTTTAGCCTTTCCGCAATAGAGAGCAAGATCGAGCTCATGAATTTTTTTCCCTTCAGTATCAAAGTGAAAAGGTGCATCGATATGTGTTCCTGTATGTGTGCTCATTTCAAGTTTACCTACATTAACAGACCCGCTTGCTTCTTTCGTCCATGTCAGTTCAAAATCAAATGGTGTATCACCCGGCCATGTTGGCGTTTGATTTGAAAGTGGTCTTGAAATATCAATTATCATTACGCTATCACCTCACGCTTGTTATCATATTGTTCATATCTTTTTTCCCGCATAATGTCTTTAAGAATTTGGATGGTTCTCCAAATTTCTTCATATGACGTATATAGCGCAACAGGTGCAAGCCTGATAATATTGGGCAATCGGTAATCAGGAACAACACCTGCTTGCTTGAGTGCCTTGCAGATCCGTGCTGCTTCAGGATGCAAAAGGGCAACGTGTCCTCCCCTTCTGTTATCCTCAGGTGGATTTACGATGCTGAATGCGAAGCCTGAAAGTTCTGAGTCAATTAAATCCATCATAATTCGAGTCATGTTCAACGACTTTTTGCGAATGGATGAAAGGCTTGCTTCTTTAAAAATTTGAAGAGAGGCAGCCAAAGGCGCCGAACTGAAAATATGAGGCGTTCCAATTTGATATGCCCCTGCAGAGTCTGCCGGTGTAAAAACATGTTGCATATCAAATTGCGATTCTTTGTTTGAACCAAACCATCCGCTTAGTCCAGGTAATTTCCCTAAATGCTTTTCATGGACGAACAAGCCAGCAGATGCACCTGGACCGCCATTCAAATACTTGTAATTGCACCAGTAAGCAAAATCCACTCCCCAGCTGTGAAACTCATGAGGAACGGCTCCTACAGAATGACAACCATCAAATCCGATTAGGATCCCCCGTTCATGAGCCGCTTTCGTGAGCTTTTCTATATCTAAAAGCTGACCGCTTTTATATAGAACAGTCGGTAAAACAACTAATGCAATTTCTTCTGTCATACAAACGATGATTTCATCTTCTTCAAGAGTATGCCCGTTCGTGCTTTTCGCTTTAACTAAATGCACGTCAGGATCAAGTCCTTTTAAAGATAGCTGGCTTTGCAGCGCGTAAATATCCGATGGAAAGTTCAGCTCATCAGCAAGAATCTTTGTTCTGTTTTTTTTTGGATGAAAAAAACTTGAAACGAGCTGATGCAGATTGACTGTCGTTGATCCGGTTACGACGACTTCTTCAGGCTTTGCCCCTATTAGAAATGCTGACTGAGCCCCGAGAGTTTCAGATAAGTAATACCAGGGATTCTCACCTTGTGTCCAGCCATCAATTCCAAATTCCTTCCAGGCATCAAGTATAGTCAGCAACGCTGCTTCTGCTCTTTTAGAAAGCAATCCGAGTGAATTGCCATCTAAATAGATCGTATCTTTTTTCAGATAAAATTCACTGCGGAATGCTGCCAGCTCATCTTTTTCATCGAGTGCAGCTGCTTTTTTGAGATCCATTATTATTCACAGCCTCTCCTTCAAGCTTGATTCTGTTACTGAGTTTACTTGTAAAATCAATTTTGTTAAGAGTTCCTTTGCAGAAAGCGAATCATTAATCATTCTTAAGCCTTGCCCTGCCCATAAAGACATGTTGTCCCTGTTATGTTCTTTCGCGGCCTGACTTCGCAGTGGTTTCGTGATTTCATTTTGCACCGGATACGGCAAAAGAAGGTTTTCATATGGTTTCATGTTTTGAATAAACTCATTTGTTATCCCCCGGGCATATTTCCCAGAAAATGCTTTTGTCAGTATGGTGTCGCTTTCATTGCTGTTTATTATTGTCGATTTATAAGCAGCTGCAGCACCGCTTTCTAAACAAGGAATAAAAACAGTTCCAAGCTGAACGCCTTCTGCACCTAAAATCAATGCTGCAGCAATTCCCCTCCCATCTGCTATTCCTCCTGCTGCAATAATTGGAATGCCGACTGCATCTGCAGCTTGTGGAACGAGAGCCATCGTTCCAATACACGCGTCCGATTTAGCAGATCCTTTAAACGTCCCGCGATGACCGCCTGCTTCGCTTCCTTGAGCAACGACTAAATCTGCTCCCCATTCCTCAAAAAGAAGCGCTTCCTCCACAGTTGTTGCGGTGCCAATTACGATCCGCTTCTCTCTTTTCAGCGCTACTATCACTTCTTTTGAAGGAATTCCAAATGTAAATGAACAAATCGGAACATCGTTCTGCAGGATAACCTCAAGCTGCTTCTCATAATTGATTTGATTCCCTTCATGTGAAAACGAAAAATCCTCTAATGGCATATTCATTTTTTTCAGCACATCGGACATCCTATGAACATCTTCTTTACTGTAGTTCACTTTACCCTCAGGTATGAAAAGATTAACATTAAACGGTTTGCTTGTTCTTGCTTTTATTTCTTTTATTTGTTCATCAAGCTGAGCTGACGTTAAATATCCTGCACCGACTGAGCCGAGTGCGCCAAATTCACTGACAGCGCTTACTAGTTCAGGAGTGGTAATTCCTCCTGCCATTGGTGCCTGAATTATTGGGTATTCAATCTTCAGCAGCTCACTTACAAAAGTCTGTTTCCATGTCATGTGGCCTTGCCTCCAAATTCAGAAGAATGCTACCACACTTCTTCTACATGATACAGGCTCTTCCCTGCCGTTTTTCACACGAATACTTCATTTTCCCATAAACAGATTGCACGTATATTTTGACTGATTATGCTAAAATGGTAAAAAATAGATTCAGTTAGAATGGAGCTGTTGAAGTTGGAAGAGTTATGCCCCCTTTGCAATCCAGAAATGATTGGAGATCAAAGAGAGGTCCTGTCTAATGAACACTGCTTATTTTTGCAAATGCCTCAGAAAATATTGAAAGGCTCGGGGTTAATCGTACCGCGGGAGCATCGGCCAACGGTTTTTGAATTATCTGAAGAAGAGTGGCAATCCACATACAGTCTGTTAAAAGAAGTCAAGGAATTATTGGATGATCAGTATCAGCCAGACGGCTATACGATTGGATGGAATGCAGGAGAAACAGGAGGACAGCATATTTTTCATGCTCACCTGCATGTCATTCCCCGATTTGAAGACGAGCCTTATGCAGGACGCGGGATTCGCTCCTGGCTGAAGGATGAAGAAAATATTCGTCCATCTTTACACGATTAATGAAGGTCTATTCAGGGTAAAAAAGAAAAGAGATAAGATAGAAGGAAAGGAGCATTCAAATGATTATTGTCTATATCAGCATTGCACTCGTAATATGTGCGCTCATATATTTAGGAGTCTCAGCATTTAAAACATTCCAGGGTGCAAAACCTGCTCTGCAGGATTTGCAGGAAACTGCAAACCGCATCCAAAAACAAACAGAAGGAATCCAAACAGAAACAACAAAGCTCACGGAAACACAGCAAAAAATCATGTCTGATGTCGAATACAAAAAACATACTGTGCAGTCAACAATAGATATTGCAATAGAAACTCCGGAAACGATTAAAGGATTTAAAAAATTCCTTCCATCGAAGAAAGATGGTCAGTTTACGCATAAGGTACGCGGATATTAACGTGGTGCAGCCGGCTCTGATTGTGAGACGGCTTTTTATTTTTTAGTTTTGGCATTAGATAATTAGAGGACTGTTTTCGATAATTAGATTGATTGAAAACGTTTGTACCATTCTCTAAGATTAAATAGCCAAAGGCAGTTAGAATATGGGGATTCATTAGAAACCATTGAAGCCCTAATTTCCGCTTTAGAGCAGATTATTGGAGTCATGGTCTCCGAATTAAGAAGTTTCGCGAAAATTACCTGCCAATCCACCAAGTTTCACCGATCTTCATCACTCTCAGTTGTTCTTCGCTTAATGAAAGACGCTCCCATTCTTTGTAAAGGCGATCCAGCGCTTCAGGCCCAGTATCATCGGCAAGGCGATATGCACCATAATGCATCGGAATGAATGGACCTTTTGCTTTTAAATCTAGATATGCTTTAATCGCATCTTCTGGATTTATGTGGGACACATCCATAAACCATTCCGGTTCATAGGCTCCAATTGGCATGAGCACAGTCTCAATGTTAAATCTGCTTCCTATATCTTGAAATCCTCTGAAATAACCGGTGTCTCCCACAAAATATATGGAGCTCTGGCTCATTTTGTCTTCAACTACCCAGCCGCCCCAATGTGAGGTGTTCGTATCCCAAAGAGTTCTTCTAGTCCAATGCTGAGCAGGCACAAACGAAAGCTTCACACCCTGAACTTCAAATGAATTCCACCAGTGAGCTTCCTTCACCCGTTTATAGCCTCTTCTTGCAAATGCTGATCTTAATCCAGCAGGAACATAAAATTCCGGACTTCCTTTTAATCGTTTTATCGTGCTAAAGTCAAGGTGATCATAATGTCCATGTGAGATTAAAACATAATCGATCTCAGGCAATTCATGAAGGGAAAGTCCAGGTTCAGTTAAACGTTTTTGAACGCCCATTCTTCCTGCCCATACTGGATCAGTCAAGATATTCAGTCCGTTCATTTGAATCAGAAAAGTGGAATGTCCAATCCAGGTAATGCTCGTTTCCCGTTCATTGGCCCTCAATTTTTCATGGTATTTTCGGTCTGATTGTTCAATGGATTGTGTGAGATCCTTCTTCTTGCTTTTTCTTTCTTTCATCCACTTTCTCATGTCTGAAAAGCTTTTTATATTCTGAATATCATCCAGGTTTTGATATTTTTTCACGATTATGACTGTACCTTTACATAAAATGTCCGTTCTCTCGGGCCATCAAATTCGCAAAAATAAATTCCCTGCCATGTTCCAAGCAAAAGCTTCCCATCCGCCACAATAACATGCTGTGATGTCCCTACCGTGCTTGTTTTCAAATGGGCAGCCGTATTGCCTTCTGCATGCCGATCTGCCTCATGATGCCATGGGTACACTTCATCAAAACGTCTGAGCATGTCTTTTTTAACATCTGGATCGGCATTTTCATTTATTGTAATGCCGGCTGTTGTATGCGGGCTATAGATGATGACAGTCCCTTCTTTAACAGTTGCTTCTTTCACTGCTTTCAGAACGCTTGAGGTTACGTCCAGCATCTCATCACGCGATTGTGTTTTTAAAGAAAATCTTTTGAGCATTCTGTTCTTCACTCCTTTGGTTATCTGGATAAATTGTATCATTCAAGAATGGAAATTGTATATTCCAAGGGTTACAATAAGCTAAATTGTCACTTCTACATAAAACAAAACCCCAAAAAGGATCTCCTTTTTAGGGCAATTCATTAAAGCACATATACTCTTGTTTCAAAAGGCTTCATTGCAAATGAAGTTGTGTGTTTATGCGCATCGACTTCATAGTTTTGAAGGACCATTTGCTCTTTAGATAACGGCAGCCCGCTGTACTGGTAAAAAGCTGTTTTATTGCTTATGTTTGAGATAATCAATGCTTTTTTGCCTTCAAATGTTCGTGTGTAAGCGTAGATTTGCTTGTCCTCTGGAAGGATCAAATCGTATAACCCATATACGAAGACTTTATTTTCTTTACGAAGATCAATCATTTTTTTATAAAAATGATACACAGAGTTTTCGTCCTGTAATTGCTTTTCAACGCTAATCTTTTTATAATTTTCGTTTGCACCAAACCACGGGGTACCCGTAGAGAATCCCCCATTCATCTCCTCGTTCCACTGCATGGGAGTTCGAGAATTATCCCTTCCTTTATGCCAGATGATTTTCATGATTTCTTCATGAGAGCGACCTTTTGCCGTTTCTATGCGGTAAAGGTTTTTCATTGCTACATCATCATAATCATCAATTGATGGGAAATGAACATTTGTCATGCCAAGCTCCTGGCCTTGATAAATAAACGGCGTTCCCTGCATTAAGAAATACATAGCCCCAAGCGCCTTTGCACTTTCTGTCAAGTATTCCTGATCGTTGCCCCAAGTGGATACTGAACGAGCTTGATCATGGTTTTCAAGGAATAATGCATTCCAGCCCGAACCCTCTAACCCTTTCTGCCATTTAGTTAATGTTTCCTTTAATTTAATGAGATCGACTGTTCCTTCTGTCCCGTTATCCCAAAGCCCAAGATGCTCGAATTGGAAGATCATATTAAAAATCCCGTTTGTATCTCCAACCCAATCTTCAGCCTGTTCAAGTCTTACACCGTTCGCTTCCCCAACAGTCATGATGTCATAACGCGCAAACGTTTGCGCTTTTAGCTCACTGAGGTGCTCCATGATACCTTCTACATTCATGTGATAATCGAATGATGAAACGAAATCAAGTCCGTTTGGATTCGGAAGATCAGGAAATCCTTCTTTTTTGTTAATATGCGATATTGCATCTACACGGAATCCGTCGATGCCTTTATCAAGCCACCAGTTGATCATATCGTATACAGCTTGTCTCATTTCTTCATTTTTCCAGTTTAAATCAGGCTGTTTTGTAGCGAATACATGCATGTAATATTGCTCTGTGTCTTTATCAAGCTCCCATGCAGATCCGCTGAATATGCTTTCCCAGTTGTTTGGCTCTTTGCCGTTCTTGCCGTCGCGCCAAATGTACCAGTCTCTTTTTTCATTATCTTTCGAAGATCGGGATTCAATAAACCAAGGATGCTCATCACTTGTATGATTGACTACTAGATCAAGGATCAGCTTCATGTCTCTTTTATGCACTTCAGAAAGCAGCTCATCAAAATCTTCCATTGTACCGAAGTCTGCCATAATATCCTGATAATCGCTGATGTCATACCCGTTATCGGCATTCGGTGAGCTGAAAATCGGACAAATCCAGATGACATCAATGCCAAAGTCTTTTAAATAATCTAGTTTAGAAATAATTCCGCGGATATCTCCAATTCCGTCTCCATTCGAATCCATGAAGCTTCTAGGGTAGATTTGGTAAGCTACCGCTTCTTTCCACCAAACTTTTTTCAAGTACAAACACTCCTTTATATCAACCATAACGTCCAGTAAGACGAATTAAAATTGGAATTAAGCAGAAAAACAAAAAGTATTCGCTTACATTTATTAAAAGTTGTCTTTACTAAAAAATATTATACTCTAATTATGTTAAAGATTGAACAATTTTCTTAATCGTTATGAATAATGAAGACCACCCAACCTTTGTCCATCCAACAGTATTTTATTTTCAAAAAAGAAGAAGCTGCCGGCAATCGATAGCTTCTTCCTGAACTTTTATGCAATTTTGGAGCTTAGCTCAGAAGCTTTGTTCTTGAGCCAATCCTTTCCTTCTACTAACCTTGAAACCATCATACTGCTGACTGTAAACATAGCATTTAAAAAGAGATCACCGAATGGTTTTAAGAATGTTGCTTTTTCTCCGAGGATCAGTCCGATGATTCCGCCTAAAAGAACAGACGACAGCAAGATAAGCGGAAAGCGATATGCTTTCATTAAATAATCCCTCCAACATTAATCTATAAGAACGCACTAATGCTATCAGAGATAAAATTTCTTTCTCAATGCCATAAATTTGGAATCACTTATGATGTATCTGCTATATTTTCAGAAATCAAAAACAGGTGATCAAAAAGGTTCACCTGTTTTTGATTCTTTTTTCTTTTTCGCTTCAAGCTTTCTTATATGATGCCCCTCCATGTCCGTTACGGTAAACTCAAAGCCGTCAGACTCAATCTTGTCTCCTTTTTTCACATCAATTTTTTCCGTTAGGACCCATCCGCCGATTGTATCAACTTCCTCTTCATCAATCTCAAGATGCAGCAAATCATTTACTTCTTCAATTAAAGCTTTGCCGTCAAAGATATAATGATCGTCGCTTTTCTTTTGAACATTCGGCAGCTCGTCCACGTCAAATTCATCACGTATTTCACCGACGATTTCTTCAAGGATATCTTCTACTGTGACAAGTCCTGCAGTTCCTCCATATTCGTCAACTAAAATCGCCATATGGATACGGTCTTTTTGCATTCTGAGCAGCAAGTCCTGTATCGGAATATTTTCAATGACTTTAATGACGGGGCGAATGTAATTTTTAAGCAGCACGCCTTCCTTTGACATATAGAGGGCATTTAGGATTTCCTTTATATTAATAAGACCGACGATATTGTCTTTATCTTCATGTTCAAGCGGATATCTTGTGTACCTTTCACTTCTCATGATTTCGAGATTTTCCTCAAATGAATCTTCGAGTGACACTGTCACCATTTCTGTTCTTGGAACCATGATCTCTTTTGCAATCCGATTGTCAAATTCAAAAATTTTGTTGACGTATTTATATTCAGACGGATTGATTTCTCCGCTTTTTAAGCTTTCGGATAATATAATGCGAAGTTCTTCTTCCGTATGCGCCACTTCATGCTCAGATGCCGCGTGGAGCCCAAATAATCTGATAAGGAATAAAGCAGATCCGTTTAACGTTTTGATAAAGGGATACATGATTTTGTAGAACAAAATGAGCGGACGTGACAAAGTCATTGTGACCCACTCGGCTTTTTGGATAGCAAGCGTTTTTGGAGCAAGCTCGCCAATGACTACATGTAAATATGTAATCGTAATAAATGCAATAATAAAAGATAAAATGCTGACTATAGGATCATTCCATCCCCATGAATGAAACAAAGGATGCAGCAGTCTCTCAATTGTCGGTTCACCTAACCAGCCAAGTCCGAGGGCAGTGATTGTGATGCCAAGCTGGCAGGCTGATAAATATTCATCTAGACTCCCGGTCACTTTCTTTGCAGCGATAGCACTTCGATTGCCTTCGCCGACAAGCTGATCAATTCTTGAACTCCTTACTTTTACAATTGCAAATTCGGCAGCAACAAAGAATCCAGTGACTGCAATTAATATAACAACGAGTAAAAGGTTCGTAACTATCAAGAGCACCCCCTTATCCGCAGAATGGATAAGGGTCACCCCCTTTCTAATTAAAGGCTATATCCGTTAAAATTTCAGTTCGACATACTCAGTTTTTTCAAATATATTTCAGCTGTTTTATTGTCTGTATTCTTTGCAAAATACTAGCTGCTTACCATTTCATTTATTTCCATATTCTCCTCAGCTTTAAAAATTCTTGCAGATATCCCCAAACAGAGACGGGTGACATGATTATTTGATACGTTAATGCAAAAAGGAAAAAACCGGATGTATTCTTCCTGACTTTTAAATTGAGCTCTTTAAAGACCCTTTTCTGATAGGTATAAATGCTGAAGTAACTTAAGAACGTAATTGGAAGAACAAATAGTGTCATTGGACCGACAATCCAAAAGTAGCCGAAAAAGGCAAGAACGAGTCCTGGAAGCCAGAAAAATGTGTACGTAAAATCCAGATACGGCATAATAAAATTGATGCCTGTTAAAAACTTGGCAAACAGAACCGGCTGCTGCCATGGCTTCATTTCTTTTAATGCCTCGATCATTCCCCGTGCCCACCTTGATCGCTGTTTTGCGAAATGGCTGAAGGAGGCTGGGATTTCTGTAAATGCGACAGCAAGCGGTTCGAAATAGACCCTGTATTTATGGTGCAATAACCGCCAAGTGAGTACGATATCCTCACCTATTGCTTCAGGCCAGCCCCCAATTTCTTTAATGGCTTCCGTTCTATACAAACTAAATGCACCTTGTGCAACGAGTGTTCCCTGATATAGCCCTTGAAGTCTTTTTACAGCTGAAATTCCTAAAAAATAATCCCATTCCTGCATCTTCGTCAATAAATTATCGCGGCTGTTTCTCGCAAGAATCGTCCCTGCAACCGCGCATACATCATCAGGAGAACTGATGATCCGTGACACAATATGGCGTATAGCACTTTTGTGAAGAATGGTATCTGCATCAAGAGTAAGCACGAATTCTGTCTTTGTTTCTTTTATTCCCCGGTTCAGCGCATTGTATTTTCCGGGGTTCTCTTCATAAACAATGCTAATCGCTGTTTTGAGGCCGGCATTTGCTTGTCTTGCTATAAGCGAAGTGTGATCTTCTGAACCGTTATCAACAACAATGACAAAGATATCTCCCAAGTAATCCTGCTTATCAATATAGCTAAGAGTAGAAGCTATATTTTTCTCTTCATTTTTTGCAGCTATGATCACTGTTACTGGCAGACAAGGATTTTTAATTTTAGGAGGAGGCTGTCTGTCGATTAGTAAACTGCTTACTAAAAAAGCATTTAAAAAACCTGGGATATAAGCAATTCCCGCAATGATGAAAATAGCGAGAAGAAGTCCCGTGATCTCTGAAAGTTCCTTAATCCAAGGCAAAGATAGCCAAACAGAGCAGCTTAACCATAAAATGGCTGCTGTCTGGCTGAACCAAAATTTCTTTTTTACAGAAACATACCATTTTTTCATGATCATCTACCTCAGCAATAAGGCTATTTCTTATTAGCTTTCTCTACTGGCAAAAGAACATGCTCTTGTTCCTTTTTTATTTTGCAATACCCGCTACTTCTATGAAAAAAATAGGAAAAAATTGCACATACTACTGAAGAATACGTTGTGAACGTAAGGAAGTGAAAACGATGAAACTTACAGATAAAGAGAAATCCGCACTAAGTGAAGCGATTGATAAAATGAATGAAGGCTTGGACGTTTTTATCCAATTTTATAATGATGCTGAAGAGGATAAGCCAATTATTGAATTTACAGAAGATACCGTTTCAGCGATTGAAAAGGCCATGGATGCTTATGGAAAAGAGGCTGTTGCAGCAAAGATTAATGCCATTATCCGAGAGGTGCTCTCTTTTCTTCCAGGTGAAAAATAGGAGGTAACATGAAGTCAAATAAATTATTAATTGATTGGCTTAAATGGCCACTGTATTTAAGAATTGTATTAATCGTCATGCTGATCGTTCTTTTGTTTGGACAAGTGATTTCTATTATTGAGCCCGAAGTCTTTCCTACAGTTTTTGATGGGATATGGTGGGCGCTTGTAACGGTTTCAACAGTCGGTTTTGGGGACTATGTTCCGCAAACCGTTGCTGGACGCTCTGTAGGAATGATGCTGATTTTAATTGGAGCGGGATTTGTTACAACTTACTTTGCAACCTTGTCGGCAGCAGCTTTTCAAAAACAGCATTCGTATCTTCATGGGGACACCCCTTTTAAATACAGCAATCATATCGTGATTATCGGATGGAATGAAAAAACGCATGAACTGATTGATACATTCAAGAAAATCAAACCATATAAAAACCTTGTATTGATTGATGATACTCTCGAAGAATCGCCGCTCATTGAAAATCTGCATTTCATCAAGGGCAATCCTACAATTGACCGCACACTTATTAAAGCCAACATTGAACAGGCTGATGCTGCGATCATTACGGCTAATCAGCATAAAAGCGAAATTGATGCGGACATGCACTCCATTCTCATTCTCCTGGCTATTAAAGGCTTAAATCCAGAGCTTTATACAGTGATTGAGTTAGTAACAGGCATGCAGCAAAACAATGCAAGGCGCGCCGGAGCCGATGAAATCATCCAGTCCTATCAGCTTGCAAGCCACCTGATGATGAATAGCTATTTAGCCAAATATGGATTATCAAGCGTATATTCTGAATTGAACCCGGGGAGAGGCAACTACTTTAAAATTGAGCCGCTGCCTGCAGATTTGATTGGAAAAACATTTCATGAGGCAAGTCATTTCATGCTTGAAAAAGAAATGCTTTTGATTGGCATAAAAAAGGGAGATCAGACGAAATTAAATCCGCCCATCTCCCAGATCATGCAAGAAAATGATCTCATGATCATGATTACTCATTAATCAAGAAGAACAGCTTCAAGCTCTTTTACTAAATCCTTGCCAAGGTCAATATATTTTTCAGGAAACTCTGCATCCTTATCCTGCGGCTCCTGAAACTGATCAAAAGAAGCTTTAACGTTGCCAAGATGTACATTATCGTCGAGTCCTATTTGGTATTTATGAGATAGCAAATAGGGATTTGTCAATTGTACAGTTGTATTTTGCGAATCCAGCTGTCCGTCAATCGCCTTAAATGGCAGACGCAGAAACTGATAGCCGACCTCATTATCAATTTTATAATCAAAAGAGCCATGATCATATTCCCAGCCGCCGCCAATCGCATAGCCAAGAGGCTTAAGCTGCTGTTCAAGATGATAAAGCTTAAATGACTTCCCTTCAAGCTTAGATGGTATTTCAATCATTTAGATCGACCTCCTTTTTAAGGATAGGTTCTCCAGAAAAATACGCTTTTATGACAGGGGTCATACCCCAGCTGAGTTAAATTAACGGTACCCTAGATTCGCGAAAATCAATAATTCAGGTAACCATTGGCGCCGTATGGTACCCTAGATCCACGAAAAACAGAAATCCAGGTAACCATTGGCGCCGTATGGTACCCTTGATTCGCGAAAAACAGAATTCCAGGTATCCATTGGCGCCGTATGATGACCTAGAATCACGGAATGGATTACAGAAATCCAAGTAAATATTATTCATAAGTAAAAAAGAACAGCCCGACTATCTCCTTTGGGCTGCCCTTTTCCATTATTTTTTCAAACGTTTCTCAAGCTCTGCTTTCACTTCTTCAAAACCTGGTTTCCCAAGCAAGGCAAACATGTTTACTTTATTACCTTGGGAAATCGTTTTTTTCATTTTCTTTCTTTATACATATAACAGCTTTACATTCTTTCATATTTACTATTTTCTCTTTCGCTAAATCTCATATTATTTCGGAGTAATTGTGGTCAATTATGGTCAAATGAATTTTCCGATATTCAGCATTGGTACTGAACAGAAAATCAGAAAAACACTGTTAGTCTCTTGTATTGGCTTACTGCTATTTCTAATCCTATAGATTAGGCACAAAATGACCAAAAAGACGAAGCTGTTTCCATTAAAAAATGCGATTTAGAAGTTTTATTTAAAGCTTTACTTCTACCTCAGTTCCATCCTTCAATTTCGTTTCAACAAGGATAACTCCACTGTGCTTAGACAATCCCTGCAGCAACGACTTCAAATCTTTTCTTTCAATTTCCGGGAAGATGAATTTGCTGCCATCCTTTTCAATTGCTTTATTTATTAAGTGATTAATCCTTTTTGATGTAATAATCAAACTAACCAAATTTAAAACCGCATAGGGAACAGGAATGGAGAATCGTTTATCCTTTACTTTCACCTTGACTTTTAACATAATCTACTCAATCACCACAAAAACTTTATCACCATTTGCCGAGGTGATGTCAACAATCTGTCCGTCCAATTCGTTTTCAATTGCTTCGATGAGCAGGTCAACGTTAATATCTTTTACATATTTTTCTGCCTCAGGTATTTTTTCAGCAATATTTGTACCTACTTTTAAAACAGCCTTTACCAGATTAATCGGTAAATTCACATTTACATTATCACCTTCTTCGGAGGTCACACGAATCTTTAACATTTTATTTCCATATGGGACTTCTTTTTTTATTGTCACTAGCTCTGGCTGATCTTTACCTTGTAAAATATTAATTAATTCACTTGCTTTTTCCTTATCAATCTTTCCTTCCTCTACCAGCGTTAAGACTCTCGAAATTTCGTCTTTCATTATACTTCCCCCTCTTTTAATAACTGAATGGCTTTCTCTGCCGTAATTTCGCCTTTTTCCAATAACGATACAATTTTTTTCTTATCCACTTCCGGTTTCTTTTGAGAGGAATATCCCAGAGCAGAGATAATTTCATCTAATTTTCCTCTAACAGTCGGATAGGAAATTCCGAGCTCCTTCTCGACCTCTTTGATATTTCCACGGCATTTAAGAAAAATCTCAATAAAATGCAGCTGTTCCTGACCGAGAGCCGCCAGTCTTGAAACTTCAAATTCATTTTCTACCGTTGTCTGGCAATGGTTACACTGTAGCTTAGTAATTTTAAGCGCCTTCCTGCAAACAGGACAATTAGTGAGTAAAGGATACGCCATACTGTTCTCCTTTCTTTCATTTAGTCATATCATACACCATATCTTTTATTTTTCAAATAAACATTTAAAATTATTTATAAAAATTTATATTTTTATTCAATAAGTTAATTTATACATTAAATAAATTAATTTATTGTCATTTAAGTTAAAATAAAAAACAGACTCATTGGAGAGTCTGTCTGATTGTCGAGAAAGGGATAAGAGCCTATTTGACACTTAAAGAAAAGTTCTTCGATAAGATGGTTCTTCAATTTAATAGCCCTTATGCAGAAGACTTCAGTATCTGCTTACTCCGTTAAACTTCCCTTTAAAGGAATAACTAAAATTTCCAATTTATCATAAAGGTCCAATAGCCTACCTTAAATTAACTAACAAAAAGCACACTATTTTAGCTGCAAAATGGTGTGCTTTTTCTAAAACGATTTAATTGTTTTGCACCTCTGAACCGTCTCCGTTACCATGAGGTGAGCTGCGACGAATCAGGATTGATTCGAGATATGAAAATTAAGTTCGGAAAGATGAGTATTAAGGTTATGGATCCAGTAAAGATGAAAGTTGAATTTATGGAGTATGAATACTTCGCTCATGGACATCAGGGGAAAATGAGGTATTGGCAATATCTGTGGCTCAACATGTGAATAGAAGGATGAAGATGTATTTTTATCGTAAATATAAGGTATATAAAATTTTAGCCACTCTCGATTAAGAGAAAGGCTTCTTCTTTATTGATTGATTAGATTAATTTAATATTTTTTTTGCGGTTCTAATAAATTCTTCTCCAAAGCTATATGGTAAATACCTCAAACTATCATCATGAACTAACTCTTCAATCCTTTTCCATGTTTCAAGATCTTTTTGAATATAAACTTGTTCTAACTGTAAAATTTCCCCTTTTAATTTCTGAATTAAAGAATCATTCTCTAATTCTATAAAATCTTTAAATCTAACATCTAAACTGTCATCATATGACTGGTTATAATAACAATCAAAAAAGTATTTAAGGTTTATATAGCTTGCTTTAACATTCATTATTCATTCTCCTTTACCTATACTATTTTTTAAGGTAAGCAGTATTAATAATAAATCCGTTATCAGATTTAGAATCTTTCATTATTTGAACATTTAATTCGGACGGAAGACCATGATTGTTCATGGCAAGGATGATCAGGGAAGAAACTGGATGAGCGTAGAAAAAAAGCAATTCTTTTTAGAAGAGCTGCAGAAACTTGGAGTTAATACGGCTCAGAGTGGGATCAAAATCAATGGAAGGTAAATCAATTAATAAATTCTCGGAGTATATGGCCGACTCAACCACATTTTAGCAAGGAATGTGGTCAAAATGCGGTCAGTCAAGTTTTTTATACCCCGAGAACTATACAAATTACTTATAAATTTATACTAATGAAAGAGGCGTAAACCCTTATTCCTCTAAGCGTTTCTCTAGCTTCGCTTTCACTTCTTCAAAGCCAGGTTTGCCAAGCAGCGCAAACATGTTTACTTTATATGCTTCTACACCTGGCTGGTCAAATGGGTTGACGCCCAGCAAGTATCCGCTCATCGCACATGCTTTTTCAAAGAAATAAACAAGGTATCCGAATGTGTACTCGTTCATCTCAGGAAGATTTACGATTAAGTTCGGTACTCCTCCATCTGTATGGGCAAGCATTGTACCTTGGAATGCTTTTTTGTTTACGAAGTCAACGGTTTCTCCGGCTAAATAATTCAATCCGTCCAAATCGTTCGCTTCTGCTTCGATTGTTAGCTCATGACGAGGCTTCTCTACAGTTAATACTGTTTCAAATAAGTCACGGCGTCCTTCTTGTACGTACTGACCCATTGAGTGAAGGTCTGTCGAGAAATTTGCCGAAGCTGGGAAAATACCTTTTTGATCTTTCCCTTCACTTTCTCCAAATAACTGCTTCCACCATTCTGAAAAATATTGAAGTCCTGGCTCATAGTTGATCAGCATTTCAATTGTTTTTCCGCGATTGTATAATGCATTTCGTACAGCAGCATATTGGTAAGCAGCATTGTCTTCAAGCTCAGAAGTTGCAAAATCCTCCATTGCAGCAGCTGCGCCCTTCATCATTTCCTCAATGTCAGCTCCTGCAGCAGCGATTGGAAGTAAGCCAACCGCTGTTAAAACGGAATAACGTCCGCCAACATCATCAGGAATTATGAAAGATTCGTATCCTTCTTCTGTCGCCAGCGTTTTTAATGCACCGCGTGCTTTGTCCGTCGTAGCATAAATGCGTGTTTTCGCTTCAGCTTTTCCGTATTTTTCTTCAAGAAGCTTGCGGAAAATGCGGAAAGCAAGTGCAGGCTCTGTTGTTGTACCGGACTTGGAAATGACATTGATTGAAAAATCTTTTCCTTCAATTAAATCCATTAAGTCTTTCATGTAAGTTGAGCTGATATTGTTCCCAACAAATATGATTTGCGGTGTTTTGCGCTGTTCCTTTGAAAGGGCATTGTAGAATGAATGATTAAGCATTTCAAGAGCAGCACGAGCTCCAAGATACGATCCGCCAATTCCAACAACTAAAAGAACGTCAGAATCTGATTTGATTTTTTCTGCGCTTTTTTGAATGCGTGCGAATTCTTCTTTATCGTATGCAGAAGGAAGATCCACCCATCCTAAATAATCGCTTCCTGCACCTGTTTTTTCATGAATTGAATGATGCGCCACTTTTACGAAATCGCGCAAATATGTAAGTTCGTGTTCACCAAAAAATGACAACGCTTTAGAATAATCAAAACGAACATGAGTCATTTCATTTCCTCCATCAATGTAAAATTTTTATCCTCTTTCACTTTAACCAAACTAAGATGGTAAATCAAGCAAGCCTTAAAATGTAAACGCATCCAATTTATAAAAAGGAAAACACCCTGAAAAACCAGGGTGCTGTTCTACTTAAAGAGATGCTCTTAAAATAGCTAGAACGTCTTCTTTGTTAAGTTTTTTAAAGTTGCCGAATTCTCCATTAGACATCGCTTTATCAGCTATCAAATCGAGCTTTTCATCCGTAATATCATAATCGGCAAGACGGTTAGGCGCTCCGATGCTGCTCCAGAACTCGCTTAGCTTATCAATTCCTTCTAAAGCTGTATCACGGTCTGATTTTCCTTCTGGATCTACATTGAATACGCGGACAGCAATCTGTTTGAAACGGTTCACATTCTCATCCAGTGTATGTCTCATCCAGTTAGGGAACAAGATGGCAAGACCGCCTGCATGCGGAATATCATAAACTGCAGAAACAGCATGTTCAATATTATGAGTTGCCCAGTCGCCGCGATAACCCATTTGCAGAGAACCATTTAAGGCAATTGTTCCTGAGTAAAGAATGGTTTCACGAAGCTCGTAATTTTCTAAGTCATTAATCAGCTTAGGAGCTGTTTCGATTACTGTTTTTAGAGTTGCTTCACAAAAACGATCTTGAAGCGGTGTATTTTTAGTATGATGGAAATACTGTTCAAATACATGTGACATCATATCCACTATTCCATATACGGTTTGATCCTGCGGAACTGTAAATGTGTTAACGGGATCCAGAATCGAGAATTTAGGGAATGTTAAAGGACTGCCCCATCCGTATTTTTCTTGCGTTTCCCAATTTGTAATAACGGAGCCAGCATTCATTTCGGAACCTGTTGCAGCTAACGTTAAGACCGTTCCAAATGGAAGTGCCTCTGTTGGAAAATGTTTTTTTGTTACAATATCCCAAGTGTCTCCGTCATATTTTGCACCGGCAGCAATTGCCTTCGTACAATCAATGACACTTCCTCCGCCTACAGCTAATAGAAAGTCGATGTTTTCGCTTTTAGAAAGATTTACTCCGCGCTGAACAGTTGATAACCTTGGATTTGGTTCTACACCTGCAAGTTCAAACACATTTGCACCAATTTCATCCAGTTGTGCAAGCACTTGATCATATAGGCCATTGCGTTTGATGCTTCCGCCCCCATACACAAGCAAAACATTTTTTCCGTATTTCGGAACTTCTGTTTGGAGCTGTTCAAGCTGTCCTTTACCAAAAATTAATTTAGTAGGATTATGGTATGTAAAATTTTCCACAATCATCGCCTCCTTTTATAAAGTAAGTATGACCTTTTTTCATTTCATTTTGCAAGGAATGAGCTCTCAGCAAACTTTTTCTTCTTGAATGAATAATTTCAGCATTACTTCGCAATCTATTAGTGAAGTCTCATCATCTAAGGAGGTTAAAGCATGAGCGCTGTTCAACGCATTGCACTTGTACTTACTATTATCGGAGCGATAAACTGGGGTTTAATCGGCTTCTTCCAATTTGATTTAGTAGCTGCTATTTTTGGCGGTCAGGATTCCGCATTATCAAGAATAATCTATGGACTTGTTGGAATCGCCGGTTTAATCAATCTTGCCCTTCTATTTAAGCCAGCAGCTGAAATCGCACGCGACGAACCAAGACCTGAAGCGAGATAGATTTATAATGAAGGCACCGGATTCTGTCCGGTGTTTATTTTTTTGCTTTTTAATTGGGTGTAAGCCTCCCCTTTTATCGGGCCCAAACCTGAAGTTTATCGGCCAAACTTACATTTTTTCTGCTACATGAACAAATAAAAGGATGTTTTCGCATTGATTGTTGTTATTGGTTATCAATGTTACCCGTTCCTTTCCGCTGCAGGCTTTCCGCGGGGAGGGTGGGGTCTCCCATTTCCCTCTATTTCCCGCAGGAGTCAAGTGCCTTCCGCTACAATTCACTAGGATTTACAGCATTTTTTCTAAAAGCAACAATCTTTACGAAATGAGCAAATAAAAAAGAATCCACCCAAAAAGGATGCATTCTTCTAAAAAGTCACGACTTATTTGTTTGTTTGTTTAGATTGCTCGATCCACTCTTCTAACTTTTCTTTTAGAGTGTTGAAACCTTGTGGAGTTTCGTTTGAGTAAGCTGGAGTTGCTTTCACAGTAGCTTGACGCTTTTTAGGCTTTTTAGGAGCTTCTGTTTGTGCTGGTGCTTCTTGAGTTGCGCGGATAGAGAGGCTGATTTTTCCAGCTTGCTCGTCAACTGAAAGAACTTTTACTTGAACTTCGTCGCCAACTTTTAATTGCTCGTTGATATCTTTAACAAATCCGTGTGCTATCTCAGAAATGTGAACTAGACCTTGTGTTGATTCATCTAATGCTACAAACGCTCCGTAGCGCTGGATTCCTGTTACTTTGCCTGTGTGAACAGAACCTGTTTCGTATTTTGTGCTCATGGTAACACTCCTATATAAGTTGTATTTTTCTCGTTTAATATACGCAATTTAAAACTATATCATATATTCGTGTTTTTTTCAAAGAAGTTTTTTCCTCATCGGATCTGTCAAGTATTGTGCCTTCTCTATTGAAGGAGAATGAAATAAATTTATTTTCCCTTTTTCCAGAAGTAAACAGTCGCGATATTCTCCTTCATGATGGAGATGTTTTGGCATCAACCTTTTCTTTGTAAATCCGCTTTTCTCATAACAGTGAATCGCACGCTCGTTTAACAGAAGAGGATCCATTACCACTAAATCTGCTGATTCTAATAAATATTCAGACATTGTGTAAACGAGCAGCTGACCGATTCCTCTGTTCCAATAATCATGTTCCCCTATAAACTGGTCCATCTCAGGCAACGATTTCATCTTCATAACCATACAGCCGACGTTCTTTATCACTGATGTCGTAAAATTGAATATAACCGATCCGGCTTCCTTCATACACTATGACATTCCGGTGTACCCCGTTATCACGATCGTAAAATTTCTCATGAACTCTTTGCAAATTAAACGGATTGTCCCTGCCTTCATAAAATTCAAGCACTTTTGGATCTGTCAGCCATTTGGCTAATAAGTGACGGTCTCTTGTTTCTAATTTTCGAACTGAAAGCTGTCCTGCTTTAATCAGCATAAGATATCTTCCCTTCTGAATAAGAAAGACCGGGCTATAACCGCCCGGTTCATTAGCTTGATATGGCACATGCTTCACTGGAACTTTTATAAACCATTCATTAAAATTATCAACGGATTATTTCACGAACGTATCAACCAATCTAAGGTTTCAATAGTTAAGCTGCTTTATGGATAAACAACCCTTGTGAAGTAATCTTCAGGATCTATTTTTACTTCATATATGACTGATGATCCGTCATTAAAAATCAATTCAAATGTTGCCTTATCACCTTGCGCACTATACTCCTCGTGAACCTTATAGGTTCTGTTTGAAATCGTTTTATACTCAGATGCTTTCCTCTCGATTTCTTCAGCAAACTCTTCTTTTGAAGGAGTTCCTTCTCCTTTATCAAGAAGCTCATATGCTGAATCTGCATCTCCCTTTACTACTGTATAGATGTAGAGGCGAAGAACTTCGACAGACTGCAAGGCATCCAGAGCCTCTGTGTCTCCATTCTCTTTGAATGCAAGGTAAGCATCGTGAATTTTGTCAGGAAGCGGAAGAACAATAAAATCTCTCCCTCTCTTATAAGAAACCGCAGGTGATAAGCTTTCAGGAGCAGCCACCTCGTATTGCTCATATTGTTCTCTAGAATCAAACGTGAAGTTTTTTTCTTTTAATTTATTGTAAAACTCTGTTACGACAGCAGCCGTTTGACTATTAGGATTTTTTTCCATTACAGATTGTAATGCAAGTTTCCATTCTTCTTTCAAACGATTCTCCTCATCGATTGCAGGAGTATTAGTTAGTCCTTTCAAAAGTAAAAACAGCCAAAATTCATAACGTTCCTTCAGTTTTTCACTATATTTAAAGTTTGGATTTTGATTTATAAAATCTTCAAGAGCAACGGTCCGTTCTGCCAGCTCTTGCGGCGTAATACTTACGGCAGCATCAGCCGTTACCTTCGCTTGATTTTCGACTTCAAAATATTTCAGCATTTGCTCACTAAATTTTAATTCTTTCTGCAATAAAGCAAGGTCAGGCTGAAAATTAATCATTCCTTCTCCTTCATGATAAAAACGATAGCCGCTGTCTCTTATTTCTTTTACGATCGGACCTGCATCCGGATCCTTTGTACCAGCAGTATTCAATTCTTCTGTAAAAGCAAACACATCTGTATACTGCAGATTTTCGGATACGGTAAGCCATTTTTCAAAGTAATATTCATGCATCACTCGCTGCTTTTCAAGCAAACTAATGATTTCTTCATCTTTAATTTGCTGCCCTTCTTTGACTTTTGCACGCAGATTGGCAAGTTCCTCACTTGGGACAGATAGTTTTTGCTCTACTGTATGCTTCACTGTTTTGTAGTAATTTTCAAGCTCTTGCTTTGAGTTATAGGTTTTGCGATTCTCAAAATCATCAACAGCTTTCTTTGCTTCCTGGACGAATACATATTGATCAACATCTGCTATGCTGACGGCTTCATCAAAGTCACTCAATTTCTCTTCATATAACTTACTAATTTCCTGATGCCTTGCCTCAATTTCTTTATTTGAAGGCGGTTCTGCTGCTGCTGGAGGCTGTTCACCTGTCCCGCCATTTCCAGACTGGTTTTGCATTAAAAGCTGAGTGCCGAGCAAACCGGCAATGATTAAGACACCAATAAAGCTTGCTGCATATAAATACTGAGATGAAAAAAAGTTCCGCTTCTTTTTTTCTTCTATTTTAATTCGTTCAATAATTTTTTCAGAAGATGAGTGAGCTGGAAGCTGTTCATATGATTTTTTCAAGTTCGATAGTCTTTGTTCAAAAATTTGATCATCCATGCGTTTCACCTTCTTTCTTCTCGTGCTCCTCCAAGATTTTTTTAAGCATGGATTTCCCTCTTAAAATTCTTGTTTTCACGGTAGATAATGTGATTGACATAATTTCAGCAATTTCCTCATATTTCATCTCATGAAAAAAATAGAGGACAATTGGAACTCTGTATTTTTCATCAAGTTTTTGCAGGCAAAGATGAAGCGACCTGTCTTCTTCATTTTGCAGGACATGAGACTCAACCTCAGGATAGTCGTAATGAGGCTCATTTTGGATTTTAAATACCTTTTGCATATTTGACATGCGTTTTCTTGCTGCATCTCTTGTAACGTTAAGGGTTATTTTATAAAGCCATGTTGAGAACTTTGCTTTTGAAAACTGATCGAGAAAACGGTAAACGCGAATAAATACTTCCTGTGTAATATCATCTATATCATCACGCCTGTTGCCAAGCTGATAAGCAAACTTTTCAACAACAGGAGTATACTTCTCAACCAGCAGCTGAAAAGCATTCATATTCCCTTTTTTGGCTTTTAAAACTAACTCATCATCATTCATGTTCTGCCCTCCTTATGACATCTGTGAAACGAGAGATAAGAACAGTTTGTTTCATTCCTAGGAAAAAAATCACAAGAGTATATACGCAGAAATAAAAGAGGAAAAAAATATAAAAGATGGTTTAACATACAAAAAAAGGGGAATAATATTAGCGTAAAAGCTTTCTAGTATTCCCCCCTTTTGTTGATTGGACAAAACCCCGTCGGTTTTGTCCATTTTTTTATTGGAAATTTTTCATAAAAACAGCGATTCTTCTCAAAGCCTCTTGAAGCTGTTCTAACGAAGAAGCATAAGAGCATCTGATAAAGCCCTCTCCGCTCTGTCCAAATACATGTCCTGGCACAACTGCTACCTTTTGTTCAAGCAACAGCCTTTCTGCGAACTCTTCTGAACTTAGGCCTGTATTAGCAATCGAAGGAAACGCATAAAACGCTCCTCCAGGCAGATGACACGGCAGTCCAATTTCGTTTAAGGAATCAACGAAATAATTTCTTCTCTGCCGATAGCTTTTCTTCATATGTTCAACATCCTGCTGTCCGTTCTTCAACGCTTCTATCGCCCCATACTGGGCCATTGTAGGCGCGCACATCATGGAATACTGATGGATCTTCAGCATGGCCTGTGATAACTCTGCTGGAGCAGCAATAAACCCAAGACGCCAGCCAGTCATGGCAAAGCCTTTTGAAAACCCTGAAATCAGAATCGTTCGTTTACGCATGCCGGCTAAGCTTGGAAAACTTGTATATGCTTCCTCATATGTAAGTTCTGCGTAAATCTCATCAGCTAAAATGAGTAAATCGTGTTTTTCAGCTACTTTTGCAATTTCTTCAAGCTCGGTCTTATTTAAAACAGCACCCGTTGGATTGCTTGGAGAGCATAATAACAAAGCTTTTGTCTGATCGGTTATGGCGGCTTCAATTTGATCAGGCAGCAGCTTAAATTGGTCCTCTGCCTTCGTATGAAGCGGCACCGCCAAACCTCCCGCTAGAGATACTAATGGTCCATATGATACGAAGCATGGCTCTGGAATCAGCACTTCGTCACCGGGATTTGTAATGGCTCTTAAAGCAATATCCAAAGCTTGGCTTGCTCCCACAGTGACAATAATTTCGTCTTCATACCTATAAGCTGTGTTAAATTTCTTATGTAAATACTGGACAATTTCAACACGAAGTTCCTTTAGACCGGCATTCGCCGTATATGAAGTAAAGCCCTGCTCCAATGATAGAATACAGGCTTCTCTTACACTCCAAGATGTCACAAAGTCAGGTTCTCCAACTCCAAGCGAAATAACACCTTCCATGCTAGCCGCAAGATCAAAGAACTTGCGGATGCCGGAAGGCTTCAATTGTGTAACTGTATTCGATAAAAAACGTGATTTTACTGTCATGGAGACACCACAATTCGTCGATCCTCATCATCTTGTTCAAAAATTTTGCCATCATGTTTATATTTTTTCAAAATGAAATGTGTCGTTGTCGAAAGAACGGAATCAAGTGTAGATAGCTTATCTGATACAAAATGAGCGACTTCTGACATCGATCTTCCTTCAATTACAACGGACAAGTCGTACGCTCCTGACATGAGATAAACTGACTTTACCTCTTTAAATCGGTAGATCCGTTCTGCAATTGCATCAAAGCCTGTGCCTCTTTTCGGAGCAACTTTTACATCAATCATCGCTGTTACCCCTTCGTGACCATCGACTTTACGCCAGTTTACGGTTGTAGAATAATCAATTATAACCTTCAATTCCTCAAGACGCTTAATCGATTCAATCGTTTCTTCCTCAGTCAGCTGCACCATTTTTGCAATGGCAAGAGGAGTCAGCCTGCTGTTTTCCTCCAGCAGCTCCAATATTTCCGTTTCCTTTTGAGACAGCTTCATCATATCGTCCTCCCTATCAAGAATGTTCTGATAATTATAGCATGAATCTTATCGGCAGGCATGCTTTCATTTGTTTTTTTTCATTATTAAACGGGTAGATTTTTCATGAGTGAATTTCAATTTGCAGGTTAAAATATTAAAAACTCCATGACAAATTTGCTGATTACCGTCAGTTTTTGTCAGCTTATGCGAATATATGTTGTATAGATTAATCCAGAAAAAATGTTGGAGTGAATGACTATGGTGACTTTGGATAATAAACAAGCATTCAAAATGAAAATACAAGGCATTCATGTTCATTATGAGCTCTATGAGAATCCTGGAAAACCAACGATGGTATTAATTCACGGATTTCTTTCTTCTACATTCAGCTATCGGCGGTTAATTCCATTTTTAAGAAATGAGTACCGCATTATTGCGATTGACCTCCCGCCTTTTGGGCAGTCAGAGAAATCAATTGCATTTGTTTACTCATACCGCAATATGGCAAAGATCGTCATTGAGCTATTGAAAAATCTTCATGTGGATAACGCCCTTCTTGTAGGGCACTCAATGGGCGGACAAATTTCCTTGTATGCTGCAAAAGAAATGCCTGAAATGTTTAAGAAAGTGGTTCTTTTATGCAGTTCAGGCTATATGAAAAGATCTCATCCATCCCTTATTTTCGGCTCGTATGTACCATACTTCTACCTATGTATTAAACACATTATGAGCCGGCAAGGTGTTTGGAAAAACCTATGCAATGTTGTCCACGATCGATCATTAATTGACCAAGAAATGATGGATGGCTATATACAGCCGTTTTATGACGACCGAATTTTCATGGCCCTATCAAGGATGATTCGTGATCGCGAAGGAGACTTATCTGCAGAGGATTTAAGAAAAATTGAAACGCCAAGCCTGCTTATTTGGGGGCAGGAAGATAAAGTTGTTCCTGTACAAATTGGCGAAAGAATGAACAAAGATTTGCGGAATTCTCATTTTTTTTCTTTGCAAAACACAGGGCATTTGGTGCCTGAAGAGCGCCCGGATATTGTTTCAGAAAGAATATTTGAATTTTGCATATAAGGTATTTAGAAACAAATAAAAAAATGCAGCTTAGAACGATGAATTATCGTTCACAAGCTGCATTATTTTTTATGAGAAGCAGTTGAAATGCTATTTTTTCACATTCTTTTAATGGAACGATTTCTTCAAAAGAGAATTCATATATAGCCTGAATTTTTCTTGATAAATGGGAGGGCTCATCTGAAACGTGAACAGCCTGCAAAACATCGAATACTTCTGTTTCGTAAGCTTCATCACCGTAGCCGAGCGGATCCCATTGATATAAAATTTCAAGCATTTGTTCATTAGCTTCTTTCATTTCCACTTTATATCACCTATCCATTTCATTTGCATAGCTATTTTATCATAGATATGATAAAAGAAAAGTATGATATATCTTCAGAGAGGTGAAAAATGTTGAATCCTTTTGATCAGACAACAGACAGATACAATACTCAATCCGTAAAATGGGATTATACTGAGGAAATATTCGGCATCAAGGACGTTCTTCCAATGTGGGTAGCAGATATGGATTTTAAAGCACCGCCTGAAGTCATTGAAGCACTTGAGAAGCGTGCATCACATGGAGTCTATGGATATACTTCTGCAGGTGCAGGAGCGAAAAAAGCTGTACAAACATGGATGAAAACACGTCACGACTGGGATATTACGCAGGAATCCATTCTTTTCAGTTCAGGTATTGTGACTGCTCTCAGTATGTCCATACAGTCATTAACTGAGCCAGGAGACAGTGTAATCATTCAGTCGCCTGTTTATCATCCTTTTTTTGAAATGACCGAAAAAAACAATCGTACAATCGTTAATAATCAATTAAAGCTTTTAAATGGAAAGTACGAAATTGATTTTGCTGACCTTGAAAAAAAGCTTTCAGATCCTCGTGTAAAATTAATGCTTTTATGCAATCCTCATAATCCTGGCGGAAGAGCATGGACAATGGATGAACTGAAAAAACTGGGAGAATTATGTGCAGAACATCATGTGATCGTGGTCTCAGATGAAATTCATTCTGATTTAATGCTGTACGGCCATAAGCACGTACCTTTGGCATCGATTTCTAAAGAGCTGGCCGATCATTCCATTACATGCATGGCCCCCAGTAAAACATTTAATCTTGCAGGTTTGCAATCATCTGCCATTATCATTCCGAATAAAGAGCTCAGGACCAAATATGAAGATTTCCAAAAAAGACAAGGCTTTTTCACACTAAATACGTTTGGTATTACAGGACTGGAGGCTGCATACACATACGGTGCTCCTTGGCTTGAGAATTTAGTAGGGTACTTAGAAGAAAATGTGAACACTGTTATTTCCTTCATTTCTGAAAAATTGCCTAATCTAAAAGTGATGAAGCCTGAATCAACTTATTTAGTATGGATTGACTGCAGAAACCTTTTAAAAACAGATGCTGAAATCAAACATGCGCTGCTTGAAAAAGGCAAGCTTGCTCTTGAAGAAGGCAGCAAATACGGTCCAGGCGGAGAAGGATTTGTCCGGATGAATATCGGCTGTCCCCGTTCAATGGTACTTGAAGGGCTGAACAGGCTGGAAAAAGCATTTTCATGAGAATGACACAAATAGCGGTGTTCATAACCACCGCTATTTGTTTTGATATATTTTTTTCGCTGCATATGCTTTTAACAGACACTTTCTTTATAGACACTTTTCCAAGTTTATTGGACATATAGAATAGATATCACCCTTGTTTATTTAGGCTCTTTTCGGAAAGTTTGTTGCTTTTAGAAAAAATAGTTAAAACCTTTAATGGATTGTAGAGGAAGGCACTTGACTCTTGCGGGAAATAGAGAGGAATGGGAGACCCCGCAGGCATAGCCGAGGAAGCTCCCATCCATCCCCGCGGAAAGCAAGTGCCTGCAGCGGAAATCCAGGGGTACAATGAATAACCAAAAACAACAATCAATGCGAAAACAGCTTTCATTTAACAGCTTCTAAACACCTTAAAAAATCATGCTTATATATGACATTAAGTACTACTGGCGAACCTTGCTTTTTCTCAAGCAGTGCATGTTCATCTGGGTACTGTTCATGTACATCAAAAGTGACATACCCAAGTTTCTCCTGCGCTTTTCTTGATCTGATATTTTCCCGATCTGCTCCAATAAATACTTTTTCAAGGCCTAGGTTCTCAAATGCATCAGTAAGAATCAGCTTTTTCGATTTGGAATTATAGCCCTTTCCCCAATATTCCCGGTCGATCCAGGTTTCGATAATGAGATATTTGAAAGAGTAGTGGTGCCGATAAATCGTTCCTTTTCATCGAGGATGAACCGGCAGCGTGTTTCTCCTAATTGCTCCTCTTTTTGCATGATATTCAGAAACGTAAACACATCTTCAATTCTTTTGTTCCGAAATGTTAAGTACTTTACTACTTCTTCTTTGCTGGTCATGTCAAATATATCTTTTGCATAACGGATATGAGGTTTTATTAAGCGTGTCATTTATTCAGCTCATCATTTGACAAAAAATGAAATAATTTCAAGTATATTGAATTTTTTAATGATATAATGATTTCAGATTATTGTAAAGGTGACGAATCCATTAACCATGCCAATAGAATCTATTAAAGAATGAATTCTTCATATGACACTTATTCTTTTACCGATTTTTATTTATCAAATGGCATGGCTAAGCAGACCTTTTAATAACCCGCAAAGCCCAAAAAAGGCGCTGATTTATTTACTTTGTGCATCTTCGGCTATTCTTTGCATGACTTACCCTCTCCACATTGTGGATGATATAAGCTTGGATCTTCTCACTATTCCTATTATAATCAGTACTTTAAATGGAGGACCCATCTCTGGTGCCCTTGTCATTATCAAAGTGTTTATCTATCGGTTCTATACAGGCGGATACTGGGTAATGCTTAGTCTGCTGACAATTCCTATTTATATGATTTTACTTTCTATTTACATAGAAAGTGGCCTTCTTATTACAAACGGCGAAAAATCATGCTAATAATACTGATTGCAAATGTTAAAACAGCAGTTGCATACGCCGCTGTGTACTTAACTGGATATCTTCGATGGACACCATTCATATTGAGTAACCGCAATACCTTCATTTTAGTAACAATCAATGCAAATACAGCCTTATCAAAAATGAAAAGCTTTCTATCGTTAGTGAGCTTGCTGCAAGTGTTGCCCATGAAGTCCGCAATCCGCTAACTGTTGTAAGAGGCTTTATTCAGCTGATGAGACAGGAAGCTGAAGACAAAGAACATAAAAATAAGGACTACTTCGAATTAGTATTATCAGAGCTCGGGTCGCGCTCAGGAAATTATTGCCGATTATATAAATTCAGCAAAACAGCAATCTTATTTTACATTAAAAGAAACGGGTACTGGATTAGGATAGACTGTAACTTTTTCCATAATTGAACAGCATCAGGGAATCATTCGCTTTCAAAGCGAGGTTAATCAGGGAACAACCGTCACTGTATCACTGCCTATCTATTCTGAAGCCGAATAGTTCGAATGTTCCTGCAAATTCCGTAATAAACTAACACTAGTGACCAGACGAAAAGTATATGAGGAGGTGGTATATTTGAGAAACCGATTCATGCTGATTCTTCTGCTAACCTTATGCTTATTAACCGCGGCTTTCTTTATACCGAAGCAAATGGGTGATGGTGCGCAAGCTATTCCTAACGAGAAAATGCAGCAAGAAGCTGATCTTGCCATTGACACAATCCAAGCGCTTCATTTTAATTCTTTTCAGCGGGCACTTTCTCTTAACGAACATGTACTTAGCGTTAAAGAACTCGAAGACTCTAATCAAAAATGTTATGAAACCACTGTTCAGTTTTACACGTTTTTTGGACTGCCTCTCTCAAAAGTAAAGGCAGACTGTAATCAAATTGCAGACATAAAGTAAAAACGGCCAAGGTTGGCCGTTTTTTTATGTCTGCATCATTTTTCATTAGAAACAATCCATTCGCATTTGGAATAGGATTTCTGATTTGAAAGGTTGTTCCTTTTGTAATTGTATATTCACAAACAGCAAACAATGATCAGGATTTGCCATTCATGATGGGAATCCTTTGTCCTTCATCAATACGCTGCAAATACAAATCAATTGAATGAAATAATCCTATATTCAAAAACCACACACTCAAAGAATGCGTGGTTCTCACTTTTCATCAGCAGGTTTCACTTCATTCTTATCAGAACGCTTACCTTCTTTTTCCGTGATTTCACCGCAGGCGATGCGTGCTCCGGAATCTCCTGATGGCTGGGACATACCGTCATCCTTTTGTTCGGTAATGATTAAGGTAGTGCCATCCTTCATTAATAAAGAGTTTTTTGCATCTTTTTTTAATGTTACAGTTGGTGCAGCAAGTTCAGCTTCAGCGAGTCCATTTTCATCAGCTATCAAATTTTGGAGATCACCTGCATGTGATCCCTCTGGATGAAGAAGCCCGTGCTGCTTTTCGTCAGGATTAAAATGGTTGCCTGCACTTTTAAACTCAGGACCTTCACATTTTGCGTTTTCATGAATATGTAAGCCGTGCTCACCAGGCGGAAGACCTTCAAGCACCAATTCCATTTTCACGCCTTTTGTTTGCTCGGAGATTTTTACTGTACCAAGAGAGTCCCCATTTGCATTATACATTTCAACATCTAGTTTAGTCGGTGCCTCTTCCATGCAGCCGCTCAAGAAAGACAGGAATATGACAGCTGGAACTATTTGTATTTTCATCGTTTCCTCCATAAAAATGTGCTTATACCATTTTCGGCATACTTTTTCTTTTTTATACAGAGGAAAATAGATATTGCATCGCATACAATACTGCTGGATCTCCAACTATACTTATCACGTTTATTTTTAGGGTTTCGTGATTTTCAAAAACGATTGTAAAGCAACAATGTTTTAATAAGAGCCTACTTATTTTTATGAGTGAGTTTTAAATTTTTCTCAAATTCCTCTGCTTTTATCTGCTCTTTTTTAGAAACTTTTTTTATCAGCATAAATGCCGCCACAGCAGCCAAAAAGAAAATGAACATCGTAATTCCGGCTGGAAGGTATTCGGATTTATCTTCAGGGAAATAGAGAAACAGGCCAAATATGAAAGCGTTTAACAAAACGATCACTCCTTACCTTTATCCATTAACTATATCAAGTTTTCTGAAGAACCTCTACTCTTGTCACAAAAAATTCGCTTTGCTTTGATATAATAAGAAAAGCGAATTCCCGTTTAGCGCAGGCATGACGGATAAGAATCCGGCAGAAAAGTCCGGTTTTGACTTTTCATGAAAATTTGTTCTGTCGGAGGAGTTGGACGATCGAACTCTCCAGCAATACGAAAATTTTATGCTTTCGTATCTCTTTAGAAAAGCGGAAGCGCTTTGGTCAGCGCAGGAAGAATCGTTCTCAATAAGAACATATAAGCAAAAAAATTTTATACATCCAATAACTTGAAAATAAAATGGGGATTTGCACCAATCTAAAACAGGGGGCATAAAAATGAGAGAAGACCTAAAAATCGGTGAAATCGTGACAGGCATCTACAAAACCGGAAAATACATTGGAGAGATAACCAATGTTCGTCCGCAGCATTATCTAGTAAAGGTTATGGCTGTCGTAAAGCACCCGCTTCAAGGAGATTTGCATATGCCAAAGGATGCAGACGTGCCGCTTTTTCATGAAAGAAGAGCTCTGGCTCAAAATGAACAAACGAACGTCCCTAAAGGAATGGTTCATAAATATGAGGGCAGTATTCCATCCTACTTAGATTCATTAAGTTCTGCTGTTGCAGCACTTGAGAATGAGCTCAAGGAAGACGATAGACCTTGGGCGAAAATGTCGTTAGAAAAGATCCAGCTGCTAAAAGAAGATTACTTTAAATCATTTACTTGATTGTTGTTTTTCGTGTTCTTTTCTATTAAATAACAATTGAATACAGCATTGTATCCTGAAAAACCTAATTTAATAAGCCAAATCACGTGGTAGGTGATTTGGCTTTACGTAGCAAATTTGCTCAATACTTTTGAAAAATCAATTCGGTCTCCAATTGTCGTTGGAGTGGGTTTTTGCAAGTACCTTTTGTCATTTTCGACTAAGTTGTAGATATTGTAGGTGGTCAGCGCATCATCTAGTGCACAATGATGCCTGCCTGTTCCTTTTTTACCGTATTCCTCAACAGCTTTCCATAGGCCGGTTTGATTTCTGTCTCCAAAAAACTTCTTGTACTCCATTGATAAATCTCTGAACTTTCCGTTAAACGGGAAATCTTCATTATTTTTCTGGCAGTTTTGCCGGAGTACCTTCATGTCCATATTACCCCAAGTGACAACTGTCGTTTTTGGATGATTTCCATATTCCTTCAAAATCCTGTTCAATTCCTGAAAAGAAATGCCTGAGTTAACCTGTGCCTGAGTGATGTGAAGAAATGATTTGCAGCGATTGGATAAAAAGGGAAACTGAACTGGCTTTACATAGGAGGAAAATTGTTTTTGAGCGGTTTGGTTGATAATGGAGACGATTCCTACTTCGATTATTTCCGGATAAAATCCACGCGGGTTTGCTTTTCCTTCCGGCATTGTGAATTCAAAATCAATGAATATTAATTGGTGCTGATCAATCATACGAGCCCTCCTTTCCACTTATTATGTTCAAAAAAGGCAATTTCCTTTTTATTACCATTATATCACCAAACTGCAGAATATAGCTTCATTTTTCTAAAAATAATGAATATTGCTCAATTTTATTTCTAAAACCGAAAGGTATGATTTATAATATTAAGGAACACGAAATATATTGCTGGGATTTTCACAAAGAAGGTGTTTCTATTTCTATTCAGAAACGAAATTTTTTGATCATGTGGACGGCCAATTTTTTTGTTGCCGCCAGCGCAACAATGATTATGCCCTTTTTGTCCTTGTACTTGAGCACATTTGGTGATTATTCAGATGATTATGTCCGCAGATGGGCAGGATATGTATTTGGCATTGCTTTTCTAATGGCTTTTCTCGTTTCTCCTCTTTGGGGCAGATTCGGTGATAAGTATGGCTATAAAAAAATCTTGCTGATCACAGGAACCGGCATTGCAACAAGCATCCTTCTGATGGGATTTGTCCAATCAGTCTTCGAGCTGTTCTTTCTTCGCCTCATTATGGGAGCCGTTACCGGTTTCATTCCAACCTCACTGGCATTAATTTCAGCGCAGACTAGGAAAGAAGTGGCAGGGCGCACATTGGGCACCCTTCAAATGGGAACCGTATCGGGAGGTTTATTCGGACCGCTGCTTGGAGGTCTTCTTGCTGATCAGTTTGGTTTTACGTATACATTCTTTATTACAGCGGGAGTTATATACATATCTGTCCTCCTTGTTGCCTTTGGCATTAAGGAAGCACCTCTTAGAACAAAAGAAGATAAGAAGAAGTCATACACGAGAATACAGGTTTTGAAGCATATTTTTAAATCTCCTCTTTTATTAACTATCATGTTCTTGACTTTGCTTGTTCAAATTGGGAATTTCAGTATTCAGCCTCTGCTTGCTTTATATGTGAAGGAACTTCATGGGCCCGTCAATTTGGCATTCTTCTCAGGGATTGCTTTTTCTGCAACAGGGGCAGGCAATTTAATTGCTTCAAGGAGATGGGGGGCTCTTGGTGACCGGATTGGTCATGAAAAAGTCTTAATCGGACTTTTGATTGCCTCTGTCTTTTGCTTTATTCCCCAGGCACTTGTCCAAACACTGTGGCAGCTGGTGATTTTTCGGTTTCTATTCGGCATGGCCATTGGGGGAATTATCCCCTGCATTACTGCTTTCATCAGACAAACCGCACCTGTAGCGATGCAGGGTGAAGTTTTGGGCTATAATGTAAGCTTTAGGTTCCTCGGAAATGTCATAGGACCCGTTCTTGGAGGAATGGTTGCAGGCAGCTTCGGTATTTCTGCAGTGTTTTATGTAACAGCCGGATTGTTCTTATGCAGTGCCATTCTATTATGGAAAAGCCTGCAGCATAAAGAGAGTTCTATGGCAAAAGCCAGTTAAAACCGCGGCCTTCTTTTAGAAGCGCGGTTTTTTTATGGCCTGCCTTTATTTGCATCGCTTTTGATTTGGCCATCTCTTAGGAAATATCTTCTATCTTATTCCATCAGATGGTACTATTAGATGAATAATAATATCTAAAAAAGCGAGTGACAACAGTGCGTTCAATTATTGGCTGGATTTGTCTTATAACCATGGCCCCTGTTCTTATCTATCTATTTATGATTTCGGGCAATGAAGTGAAAAATGTAAAAGCAGTCTCAACAGTATTAGAAGAAAAGATTCCTATAAAAGAGATTCCTATTGTGCAAAATAGTTTTATCGTTGACCAAAACGGCGCCGTCGTGTCAGAAATTGTAACGAACCAGGAAAATCGGGTAATTATGCCTTTCGACCAAATTCCCGAAGCAGTAAAAACGATTTTCATTGTTTCAGAAGACCAGAAATTCTTTGAGCATATAGGATTTGATCCTGCAGGGATGACACGAGCGGTCATCGTGAATGCAAAAAATCAATCAATTGAACAAGGCGGAAGCACGATTACACAGCAGCTTGCCCGCAATGTTTTTTTATCACATGAAAAGTCTTATAACCGGAAGCTGAGTGAGCTTCTGTATTCTTATCACATTGAAAAAAACTTTTCCAAAGAAGAAATTCTTGAAGGCTATTTAAACGCTGTTTACTTTCATAACGGGGTTTATGGAGTGCAGATGGCAAGCAATTATTACTTCAGCAAGCCATTAGATAAGCTGACGCTTGCTCAAATTGCTTTTATCAGTGCCATACCAAACAACCCAAGCTTATACGATCCAGTCAAACACTTTGAAAATACAAAGAAGCGGCAGGAGCTCCTTTTAAAAAATCTATTAGAACATGATTACATAAATCAAGAACAATACAGCCAGGCGATGGGAGAGAATATCCGTCTTAACCTTCAGCATCGGACTGACAGGTATCCTGATTATGTCACCTATGTTCACGACGAGATCAAAAGGCTGATAGGTGAAAAAGAGGGCTATACAAAAAGATCAGCAAATGCCGGAAAAGAAGAAGAGGCTGCTATTGAAACAGAACTGAAAAACAGAGTGCAGGAGGTTGTCAGCCGAGGAGTCAGAATTCATACGGCTCTTGACCCTGAAATGCAGACAAGGACTGCAGATGCCTTCAAAAATCATTTGAAGGATGCTTCCATTCAGGGAGCAAGTGTAGTTATTGATCATCAAACTCATAAAATTACCGCCTTGTACGGGGGACATAATTACCAAAAATTCGATTTCAATCGGGCATATCAAGCTTATCGCCAGCCAGGATCAGCCATCAAGCCTTTGCTCGATTATGTTCCTTATATTGATGTGAAAAATGCCTCAGCTTCATCTATTATCAGTGCAAAGCCTTTTTGCAAAAAAGACTATTGTCCTGATAATTATGATGAAAAAGTCTATGGCAATGTGACGCTTGAAACGGCTTTTAAAAAATCTTACAATACTCCAGCTGTCAGAATGCTTGATGAAGTTGGCATTGAAAAGGGATACTCTTATTTAACACCTTTCCGCTTTCGATCAATTACAGCAGATGATTATCGGCTGCCCTCAGCAATTGGAGGATTTACAAATGGCTTTTCACCTTTTGAGCTCACGGAAGCCTATTCTGCATTTGCAAATGATGGCGTTTTTCATAAAAGCCATGCAATTATCAAAGTGACTGATTTAAAAGGAAAAACATTATATGAATGGAAAGATGAGCCGGTCAGAGTCTGGAAAAACACAACCAACAATGAAATGAGAAAGCTCCTTTCTGCTGTTGTAAAGAGCGGAACTGGAACGAAAGCAAAACATTCCGCATCCTATATCGGCGGCAAATCGGGAACAACAAACGACTACAAAGATTTATGGTTTATCGGCTTAACAGAACGTTATGCAGCGGGTGTCTGGATTGGAAAAGATCAAGGAGGCAATGTCAGCGGACTTTCAAAATCTGCGCCCCAGCAGCTCATATGGCGTGACATTACGAAGAATTACTAGTTTTATTTTGGTTGTTCGTGGAAAATATACACTATAGCTTTTAATTAGAGTGGGTGAAATTATGGCAAACGGAAATATCCTTTTATTCGATGGTGTCTGTAATTTTTGCGATCGCACTGTACAATTTGTCATCAAACATGATAAAAAAGCTGTATTCAAATTTGCTTCCCTCCAATCTGATGCAGGCCAAAGGCTGCTGGCCCGCCATCGCCTTCCGCAGCAGGACTTTGATAGCTTTGTATATGTTAAAAATGACAGGATATATACAAAATCAACAGCTGCTTTGCACGTTTTAAAAGAACTGGGAGGCACCTTTCAGCTTACTTTTATTCTACTTGCGATTCCCCGTCCCATCCGGGATTTTGGTTACAGCATTCTTGCTAAAAATAGATACAAATGGTTCGGCAGAAAGGATGCTTGTTCGCTGCCTTCTCCTGAAGTAAGAGAACGATTTTTGTCCTAAAATACGGGCTTGATGCAGGGGAATCTATCTAATTTTGGCGACTGTATATTTTGAGATTTTTGGGCGTTATATTTGATTTTTTGTCCATTATTTTTGGATTTTTATGTGATATAAAGAAAAATTTCGGGATTAATTCCGATTTTCAACCTTAAAAAAAAGCCCATCACTAGCTGAAGGGCTTCTTTTGCTATACAGGCAGACTCGCCAACACACTATTATATAATCTCATGCAAATATAAAGAATGCCAAACAGAAAAATCGACCAGAAAAGCACATGAAATAACACGAGTCCAATTAAAGAAAGTGAGGTTAAGGAAAAGCTGAACTGATAGACAACAAATACGAAATAGCAGAGAGCTGCAAGCAGAAAAACGGCGATAATAAAAGCCCCATACTTTACAAGAAGCAGAGAAAGTGCGGATGCGATCAGGAAGAAGGAAGAACCCAGTCTTATCTTCTTTAAGCTTTCGCCATCTGCATCTTTTGAAAAAAACAGCAGGGAAAGTTCAGTCACTGTGTCGGCAATAAGTTTCAAAGCCGAGAAAATCATAAAATAAATAAGTGCAAATACGATAAACAGCGATAAATTAATTCCATTTTCAGAAAAAAATTCGAGCATTCCCCCATATACCCCAAGTCTCTGCAGCTGCTTTACCACTGTCATAACAGTAGAAATGGAAAGTGATGCGCTGAAAAGCAAAATTGAAATCAACGGAAAATAACTCGTAAAATATGTATTTTTCATTCCATGAATCTCCTAATTTGGTAGAATACTCATCCATTATGAACGAGAGCCTTACTGGTTACAAGAAAAAAATGATAATAAGAAAAGCGCAAGCGCCCGTTTAGCGCAGGCATGACAGATAAGAATCCGGCAGAAAAGTCCGGATTTGACTTTTTTGCCGGATTTGTTCTGGCCGAGGAGTTGGGCGATGGAGCTAGATATCAATGCACAAAATTTTATACTTTCCTATCTCTAAACAAAAGTGCAGTGTCCTTGGTCAGCACAGGCACCTCAGTTCTGACCGAGGTTAGGCGCCGTAGCTGGACGCAGATAACTTTATTTTATTATCCACAATCTATTACCTTTTATAAATTCCTAAAAATAAACACAAAACAGAACGTCATCCCATTAGACGTTCTGTTTACTTATTCACGATTCGAATGTACTCTCTCGGCTTAAATTTCTCGAGCAATCTCTTTTCTTCATTCGACATGTAAAAGGGATCTTCTTTGCTTTGATCATACGAACCTGATTCAATGTAAGTTCGTTTTGTTTTTTCATTTGCAAACCAGGCACTGCTGAACATTGCAGAAAATAGGACGAATGCAGCGAGGATCTTTTTTGTATTCATATGGATCACCTCATTTTTAGGATGTTCATCAAATAAATAAAATATACCTGGCCAGAATGGAAAAATGCAGTTATTTTTTGGTTCATTTCCTGACATTTCTACTTATTTAATAGATCGTGTAAACGTGGTCAATAATAGGAATGCGAGGAATGCAAGAACAGAAATTTTACGTTATAATTAATTTAGGTTCTTATGACCATGAAATTCTCGTAAGGAGGTTCAAACATGACGTTATTACATACGGCTATCATTTCACCATTTCTCCTGGCCATTCTGATACCTTTCCTTTATAAATACTTCAGAAGAATACATACTGGTTGGTTTGTACTGATTTTGCCGATTGTTTTGTTCGTTTATTTTCTTGGATTTATCGGTGAGACCGTTCAATCTACTGTTAATTGGATTCCTTCTTTAGGGATTAATTTTACAGCTTATGTGGACGGACTGGGTCTGCTGTTTGCCTTATTAATAACAGGAATCGGCGCACTTGTCGTTCTGTACTCTATTTATTATTTGTCAAAAGTAAAAGAAAAATTAAATCATTTTTACGTGTATTTATTGCTGTTTATGGGGGCTATGCTTGGCGTTGTTCTTTCTGATAACGTCATCGTGCTTTATACCTTCTGGGAATTTACCAGTCTTTCATCTTTCTTACTGATCGGCTATTGGTATGATAGAGAAAAATCAAGATATGGTGCACTTAAATCAATGATGATAACTGTTTTTGGCGGACTCTCAATGCTTGGCGGCTTTGTGCTGCTCTATTTAATGACAGGCACGTTCAGCATTCGTGAAATGATAGAAGCTGTTCCAAATGTTATAAATGACCAGCTGTTTGTTCCAGCACTGGTGCTTGTCCTGCTTGGAGCTTTTACAAAATCTGCTCAATTCCCTTTCTACGTCTGGCTTCCAGATGCAATGGAAGCCCCGACGCCTGTCAGTGCTTATCTTCACTCTGCAACAATGGTTAAAGCCGGGATCTATCTTGTTGCAAGATTCAGTCCTGTTTTTGCCATGACAGCTGAATGGTTTTGGCTTGTCAGTATTTTCGGTCTTATCACGTTATTCTGGGGATCGTTAAATGCTGTTAAACAAACCGACTTAAAAGCAATACTGGCTTTTTCAACGGTGAGTCAGCTTGGATTAATAATGTCTTTGCTCGGGGTTGGCGCGGCCGCTCTTCATTACGATTCACTTGATGATCATTTTTATACGATTGCTACGGTAGCAGCCATTTTCCACTTGATCAATCATGCAACATTTAAAGGGAGTCTTTTTATGGTTGCTGGAATTGTTGATCATGAGACTGGCACACGTGATATCAGGAAGCTTGGCGGCTTAATGAGCTTTATGCCAATCACGTTCACGATTGCGGTTATCGGATCTTTTTCAATGGCGGGCTTGCCTCCATTTAACGGGTTCTTAAGTAAAGAAATGTTCTTTACCGGCATGATTAACGTGACAAAAATGGATATCTTCAATATGGAGACATGGGGGCTTTTATTCCCTGTAATAGCATGGGTTGCAAGCATCTTTACATTTTTATACAGCATGGTGCTGGTCTTCAAAACATTTACAGGGCCTTATCAGCCTGAAAAACTTGCAAAGAAACCGCATGAAGCGCCGCTCGGCATGCTGATTTCTCCAATCATTCTTGGTTCTCTAGTGGTGATTTTCGGTTTCTTCCCGAATTTGCTGTCTTATTCACTGATTGAGCCAGCCGTAGAATCAATTATGCCTTCCCTTCTCCCTGAAGGAAAAAAATTCGAAGTTGAGATTTCCTTTTGGCACGGTTTTACACCTGAACTGTACATGACTATCGGTGTAATCATACTTGGTGCAATCGGATATGTGACACTTGGAAAATGGCGCAAAATATACGATTTGTTCCCAGGCAAACTTACGATTAATCAATTTTATGATGCTTCATTAGTCGGAATGGAACGCTATTCAAACAAATTAACACGCTTTTATATGACGGGATTTATTAGGGATTACCTTGCATACATCTTTGTTTTCCTGATCGGCATTACAGGAGCGACAATGGCAATTAAAGGCGGCTTCTCATTCACTTTAGACGGAACTGCCGATATTGGCATTTATGAAGGTGTCCTTGCGTTATCAATGGTGCTTGGTACGATTACAATTTTATTTTCGAAATCCAGACTAACTGCGATCATCGCCCTCGGCTCGGTAGGATACAGTTTAGCTTTATTTTTTGTTTTGTTCCGTGCACCCGATCTTGCGCTGACTCAGCTAGTAATTGAAACGGTTTCTGTCGCTTTATTCCTGCTCTGCTTCTATTTCTTGCCAGAGCTAAAGAAAAAAGAAAAGAAACTTAAATTTCGATTAGTAAACTTCATTATTTCTTTTGGTGTAGGACTGATTGTCACTTTAGTCGCAATTTCAGCCAACAGCAGCCGTGTACGTGAAACGATTTCTTCTTACTTTATTGAAAACAGCTATACAGAAGCAGGCGGTAAAAATATGGTCAATGTTATCCTTGTTGATTTTCGCGGCTTTGATACTTTATTTGAGATTACAGTTCTTGGCATTGCCGCACTTGGCATCTATGGCATGGTCAAATTACGGATGGCAAAGGGGGAGGAAGGATGAAAAAAACACATATCAAAACGAATGATGTGATTTTGCAGACTGTTACAAAAGTTGTTTTCTTCATCATCATTATTTTTTCCATTTATCTCTTTTTTGCCGGACACTATACTCCCGGCGGCGGATTTGTCGGGGGATTGATGACCTCCTCTGCAATCGTGCTTTTGCTGCTCGCTTACGATGTGAAAACAGTCATTAATGTATTGCCTGTTAATTATATTAACCTGGCTGCATCAGGGCTGCTGATAGCTGTATTAACCGGAATAGGTTCATTCTTTTTCGATGTACCTTTTTTATCTCATACATTCGGCCATGTTAATCTTCCTGTTTTGGGCGACACGGAGCTTGCTACAGCTGTTTTATTTGATCTCGGTGTTTATCTCGTCGTGATCGGCGTTACCTTAACCATTATTCAAACGATTGGAGAGACGGAATAATGGAAATCTTAATGTCGATAGTTGTTGGTATTTTATTTATGGCTGCAACCTATTTAATGCTTTCAAAAAGCTTGCTTCGGATCATTATTGGGACTGGCTTGTTAAGTCATGGAGCACATTTATTAATTCTCACAATGGGCGGACTGAAAAAAGGCGCCGCACCTTTGCTTGGCGAGGAAGCTTCATCATATGTCGATCCGCTGCCGCAGGCTCTTATTTTAACGGCGATTGTTATTAGCTTTGGTGTTACATCCTTCTTGCTTGTTTTAGCTTACAGAGCGTATCAGGAACTTGGAAGCGATGATATGGATCAGTTAAGGGGAAATGATCATAATGAATAATATCGTGATGCTGCCTCTCATTGTTCCATTATTGGCAGGTATTCTTTTAATCTTTTTCAATAAATATATAACCATCCAAAAATGGATAAGCGTGATTGCGTCAATTACTGCCGTTATCATCTCTCTACTGCTCGTTCAAGAGGTAAAAACGAACGGGATTCTAACGGTGGAAATCGGCAGCTGGGCCCCTCCATACGGTATCGTGTTTGTAGCAGATATGTTTTCAAGTCTGCTTGTTTTAACGACTAGCATCATTGGGCTTGTGTCCATCCTGTTTGCCTTTCGTTCAATCGGTGCTGAAAGAGAACGGTTTTACTTTTATTCAGCCGTTCAGTTCTTGCTGACTGGAGTAACCGGCGCTTTTTTAACAGGAGACATTTTTAATCTATTTGTCTTCTTTGAAGTTATGCTTATGAGCTCGTACGTCCTTATTGTTTTAGGCGGAACTAAGCCTCAGCTGAGAGAATCTATTAAATATATCATTGTTAATATATTTTCTTCTGCTTTATTCGTCATAACAGTTGCCTATCTATATGCAGTAACAGGTACATTAAATATGGCGGATTTAAGTCAAATAATCAGTGATAACGGACAATCAGGGATTCTGACGGTTATAGCCATTCTCTTTCTGGTCGTATTCGGGATGAAAGGCGCTATTTTCCCTCTTTATTTCTGGATGCCAGGTTCCTATCAAGCTCCGCCAGCCGTTGTTACAGCTTTATTTGGAGCTCTTTTAACTAAGGTTGGCGTGTATTCCATTACGCGTGTCTATACGCTGATTTTCATTCATGATACAGGCTATACTCATCAGATTTTAGCCTGGCTCTCGGTTCTGACAATTCTTTTCGGAGTGATTGGAGCTGTTGCCTATTGGGATGTAGAGAAGATTGTTATCTACAATATTATCGTCGCAGTCGGCGTCATTTTATTTGGAGTTGCCGTCTTTAATTCACCTGGGATTGAAGGAGCTATTTACTACTTGATCCATGATATGATTATCAAAGGCGCACTCTTTATGCTTGCAGGTGTGATGATTGTGATCACAGGTACAAGCGATTTGAAGAAAATGGGCGGGCTCCTGAAACAACATCCGCTCCTTGGCTGGATGTTCTTTATTTCCGCAATCTCGCTTGCAGGAATTCCTCCATTAAGCGGTTTTGTCGGAAAGCTGAAAATCGTGCAGGGCGGCTTTGAAGCCGGCGAATACGTCTTTGCTTTGTTTGTGCTTTTATCAAGCTTGCTTGTTCTCTACTCCATTATGAAAATTTTCATTAATGGCTTTTGGGGTGAAGTGAAGCTTACGAAAGATCAAGAGAAAGGCTCAACAAAAGGACTTCTCTATCCAATTGCCATTTTAATAGCACTCTCTATCGCATTCGGAGTTGGAACAGAAGCAGCTGCACCATATATCACACAAGCTGCTGAAACGCTGCTTGATCCATCAATCTATATTCAAGCCGTGCTGAAGGAGTAGATGATATGGCCTTTCAAATTTTATTGAACTTTTCAATTGCGTTTATATGGATGTTTTTAAAGGGTGAATACTCTGTTCAAGACTTTTTTAATGGCTATTTTTTCGGCTTGCTGATGATTTTTGCCCTGCGCCGTTTTTTCCATCACCGGTTTTATTTATGGAATGTATTCGCGGTTATTAACCTCATCTATATTTTCAACCGTGAACTTATCATGTCCAATATCGCTGTTTTGAAAATAGTGCTTGCGCCTAAAATCAATGCCCGTCCCGGCATTTTTAAGCTTGAAACAGAGCTGAAAAAAGATTGGGAAATTACCATACTGGCAAATTTAATTACCCTAACGCCTGGAACTCTTGTAGTTGAAGTATCAGACGATAACCGCTTTCTCTACATTCATGCAATGGATTTAGAGGATGCGGAAGAAGCTAGAAAAGATATTAAAAATACATTTGAAAAAGCCATTCAGGAGGTGAGCCGTTAATGCTGGATATTGTTCTTAAGGTATCACTTCTGATCATTGCTCTATCAACTGTGCTCTATTTATACAGGCTAATTAAAGGTCCTTCAACACCCGATCGGGTCATCGCGCTTGATGCCATTGGAATTAACCTGATTGGCATTACAGCCATTATTTCAGTGGTGTTAAGAACGAATGCATTTCTTGAGGTCATTTTGGTGCTTGGGATTTTGACATTTATTGGTACAGTCGCATTTGCAAAATTCCTAGAGAAGGGAGAGATTATCGAAAATGATCGTAATCGCTAAAATCATTATTGGGTATTTCATCCTTCAAGGTGCTTTGCTTAGCCTTGTTGCAGCATATGGCGTTGTCCGCCTTCCTGATGCGTATACGCGTAATCACGCAGCATCAAAAAGCGCGACACTTGGTGTCATCAGCGTCCTCTTGGGTGTCTTTCTCTATTTCTGGCTGATTGAAGGACATATGAATGCACGAATCATTCTAGGAATCGTCTTTGTTTTTATGACTGCTCCAGTTGCAGGCCATCTCATCATGAGAGCTGCTTATAATACGAAAGTGCCGCTATGGGAGAAAAGTGTGCAGGATGATTTAAAAGAAGATCGGAAAAAAGAAGGTGTAAAAGGATGAGCGCTCTCATCCTTTTTTTAAGGAGATGCTGATGTATGCACTATGCAAATAACCTTAGAGACGTTTTTTTACAGCATGCAGACCTTGAAAAAGCTATTTCAATGGAAAATTACATGCGTAACCAATTCCGGTTCCTTGGAATTAAATCACCTGAAAGAAAAGAGATCACAAAGCAATTCCTTATGGAGCACGGTCGTCCTGATCAGCTGAAAGAAACAATCCTCAAGCTTTGGTCGTTTGAAGAAAGAGAACTCTTATATGCGGCAATGGACATCCTTGTGCTTGAAAAAAAGAAGCTGCACCCGCAGGATATTGAATGGATCAAGGATCTGATTATAACTGTCTCATGGTGGGATACAGTGGATCTCATCGCATCGAATGTAATCGGTCCGCTTGTGATGAAGCACCCCGAATTGAAGGAAAAACATTTAGACAAATGGGCAGTGAGTGAAAATTTTTGGCTGCAAAGAACAGCTATTCTTTATCAATTGAAATATAAGCAAGAAACGGATGAAGCTTCGCTGTACAATGTAATACGGAATCTATCTTCATCAAAGGAATTTTTCATTCAAAAAGCGATAGGATGGGCTTTAAGAGAATACTCGAAAACGAACCCTGAATCTGTTCACTCATTTATTTCTGAAAATGAATTGGCTCCTTTAAGCAAACGTGAAGGAATGAAGCATTTGTCAAAAAGAAATGCGCAAACGCCTGTTTAGCGCAGGCATGACAGATAAGAATCCGGCAGAAAAGTCCGGATTTGACTTTTCCTGCGGATTTGTTCTGGCCGAGGAGTTGGGCGATTCCGCTCGCCATCAAAGCGCAAATTTATATACTTTTTCTAAAAATAACGATTTGCAAAACAGGTCAGAGTTTTGACCGGCTGCTTTTTTGGCCAAGCCAAACTTGCATTCCTGTTTAATCCGATTTTGCAATACAACTTTGCGAACTAAAGTCAACTCAATTATGTTCCTTAATGTACTCATCTTTTAAAATCGAACAAACTGCAGCATCACAAAATACCCCTTTTTCAAATGCAGCCTGCCTCATGATCCCTTCAAATATAAAGCCCGCTTTTTCAAGGCATGATTTTGAAGCTATATTAGCTGGATCATAAAAAGCTTCAATCCGGTTTAAATCCATTTGGCTAAAGCCAAATTCTAATATTGGCATTAACACTTCTGTCATGACGCCTTTTTTCCAATACGATCGGTCTATTTCAAAACCTATTTCTGCTTTGTTATGTTCTTTTGCCCAGTTATGGTAGCCGCAGCTGCCTATGATCTTGTTCGTTTCTTTTACCGCAATTCCCCATCTGAATCCTTCATTTTCAAGGAACCTTGCTGACCATCGATTGATTACATCAATTGCTTGACTGATATCGGTAAAGCTTTCGAGGTCATAGAATCTGGTCACTTCATCATCAGAAAAATAAGCAAATACTTCTTCTGCATCATTCTCATCCAGTTTTCTTAAAATAAACCGTTCCGTTTTTAGAACTGGGAACCTCTTAATCGGCTTCATCATTTTTATCTCCTATTTTGATAATAAAAATTGCCTAAGAAAAATTTTATTATTTCTTCTTCAAGATTGCCATTGTACATCTTGAAATACAAATCAGACTTTCTCTTTCATCTACAATCTTAATCTCCCAAACCATTGTCGTTTTGCCGCGATGAACAGGAACTCCATGTGCAGTGACGAAGCCATCCTGCTTGCCTCTTATATGATTCGCGTTAATCTCAAGGCCAACGCACATCTCTGTTTCTTGGTCGATTAAATGATACGCCCCTATGCTTGCTACTGTTTCAGCTAGCGCTACAGATGCACCGCCATGCAGAATTCCAAAAGGCTGTCTTGTCCGGTCGTCTACTGGCATTGTAGCAACGACTCCATCATTTGTGATGCTTTTAATATCAATTCCAAGTGAGTTCAGCAGCGTATTTTCAACATTGTATTCCATTTTTTTCTTCCCCCTCTATTGTGCGGTTAATTTTTTCAGCAGCATTTGATCATCCTCTTTAACAGGATTTCCTCTGCCATCCCGATTGTTGGTCACTGCATACAAATCATCATCTTCTATCATAACATCCCTCATTCGGCCCCATCCGTCGAGGTACGTCTGAACTCCCCCTGTGTGCACTTCAAACGTCTTAACCGCTTTTCCTGATAATGTCGCTACATACAACTTTCCTTCTTTATAGGCAATGCCTGATGGCGCCCATGTCTCATCACCGGTATGGTAGAGAGGAGTCTCCATTCCTTCCCTCTGCTCGTCCCCTTCTATTACTGGCCAGCCATAATTTTTTCCTGGCTGGATCCTGTTAATTTCATCATGTGCAGACTGACCATGTTCTGTACTGAACAGAGTGCCTCTCTCGTCCCATGCGAGCCCCTGAGGATTACGGTGGCCATAAGAATATACATATGATCCTGGGAATGGATTATCCGCTGGGACAGATCCATCAGGTTCAATCCTGAGGATTTTCCCTGCAAGAGAATCTTTGTTTTGGGCGAGCTCTGGATTTAACGAATCTCCAGCTGCAGCGTAAAGCTTGCTGTCTGGTCCAATTTTGATGCGCCCGCCATTATGAAACTGGGCTCCTGGAATATCCTCTAGTACAACCTTTATTTCGGTCCATTGGCCGTTCTTTTCCTCAAGTATTACAATTCGGTTTTTCACAGTGTTTTCTTCTTTATATGTATGATAAGCATAGGCTTGCTTACTCTCTTTAAAATCTGATGCAAGCTCCAAGCCGAGGAATCCGCCTTCCCCTTCTAGATGCAGTGTTTTTTTCAAATTAAGCTTTTGAATCACCAATTCATCTGAATCACGATTCCATTTTACGATTTGTCCTGTCCGCTCACTTAAATAAAAATTTTCATCGCTCTTTGCTATAGACCATGGTACGTCCATGTTTTTTAAAACACTTTCCGTATCTTGCGCCTGTGACTGCCCAGCTGCTTCTTCGTTTTGTATACTTCCATCTTGGTCTGACTGACATCCGGCAATGAAAACACTGATAAGTATGAGAAAACATGCAATCCTCAGGAAAATCACCTCTTATTCATCATTTCCTATAATTTTAACGAAAAATAAGAAATGGTTCACGTATTTATGCTTGTTTGAACGAACCTTTTACCTTTTAAGCACAAATACAGCAAACACAAAATACATAAGCATGAGGAATAAAACAGGCAATACCGCCATCACGTCCATCGTTACCTCCCAAAAAAGAAAGCGCTTTCCAGCACTTGAATCTATATATAGACTCCATCTTAACGAAGGTTTGTGATGGTGATATTGAGAGGGTGTTTAAGTTTTGTAAACATCTTTATTGATACGTAAACACCACTGTTAGTTCAGCAATAATCTCAATTTTACTGACAAAAATCGGGGTTTGTTCAGATGACTGCACACCTAGACTTAATTCTTTAGACATTGGGGAAAATCCTCTCGGTTCCTCTGTTATTTTTACAGGTTTTCGCTGCAGCTTGAGCTGATAGGATTGGGCAATTGCTTCTGCCTTATCCAGTGCTTGTTTTGCAGCTAAGTTCAATGCTTCATTGATCCACATCTCTTGATTGGAAAGGGAAAATTGCACTCGATCTGCACGGTTTGCTCCATTCGCAAAAGCAGTATCATAAATCTGTCCAATTTGATCCAGATTTTGAGTTGTGATGGAGATCGTATTTGTCACTTCATATCCTTTTAAAATCGGTTCTGAACCAGCGCTATAATCATATTGGGGGAAAACAGTATAGGAGATGGTCTCAATTTGCTGTTTTTGGATCCCGATTGAAGTTAATGCCTGAATCAGCTGATTCATACGGACTCTATTTTCCTGCTGAGCTGCGGCTGCATCTTTATTAGTTGTAGTTACCGCAATTTGAAGTGTTGCGGAATCTGGTTTTGCTTCCACTTTTCCTGTACCGCGAACGGATATCATATTTTTTGTTTTGCTTTCTCTTTCCCTTCCGCGATAAGATGGATCAAATGGCTGTCCATACATTGAATACATTCAGTACACTCCTCTCGGAATAGAACACTCTTTTACATCTATATGTCGTACCAATAAAAAAAAGTGCGCAAGTTTAATTCTTGCACACTAATCAATAATTCCTTCTGACTTAGAGATTAACACAGCTTCTGTTCGTGAGCCTACATTCAGCTTGTGAAAAATTGAGGTTAAGCTATACTCAATCGACCTCTTGCTTAAATGGAGCTTGTCTGCAATTTCCTGATTTGTTAACCCTCTCTCAACTTCTTGAAGAATCGCTTTCTCCCGGTCATTTAGAGACTCAGTATCATTTTGAGACACGCTGCTCTTATGCTTTTGCTGCAGGATTAACGCCTTTAAGTATGGATATGGCACGACGACATCGCCATTCAAAGCATGTCTGATAGAGGAAAGAATTTTTTCCTTCGTCTCCGTTTTGCTGATTGCTCCGTGTATGCCAAGACGAATCGCTTCGTCAAAATAATCTTCGACATCATAGCCTGTATATAAAATAATTTTGCATTCCTCAGAATGCTTAATAATTTCAGTGGATAGCTCCATGCCATTTATATCCCCAAGATTCATATCCATTAAAACAACATCGTATTCATTAAAGCTAATTTGCTGAATGACATCAATGGTATAAGGAGCATTCCTGTTAGAAGGATTTTCGGGCACTTGAACAAAAAAGAGCCCTCTTGGTATGATACGGGGTGT
>NZ_PKLB01000011.1:0-733 GCF_002858905.1 Bacillus sp. UMB0893
CAATTTGTTGCTGACTTCAAAAATTTAAAACGTTTGGTACGCTTTTGGTTTTGTTTAGTTTTCAAAGATCATTTTTAAATAATTGGAGCGGGTGATGGGAATCGAACCCACGACATTAGCTTGGAAGGCTAGAGTTTTACCATTAAACTACACCCGCGAAAAGTATTTGTCTGGTCGGGAAGACAGGATTCGAACCTGCGACCCCTTGGTCCCAAACCAAGTGCTCTACCAAGCTGAGCTACTTCCCGGACATTTATTATAAGAATGGCGCGCCCGATAGGAGTCGAATGCCCCCACTAGGCCCTCAACCTAGCGCGTCTGCCATTCCGCCACGACCGCGAAAAGATAAAATGTATGGTGCGGGTGAAGGGACTCGAACCCCCACGTCAAAGACACTAGATCCTAAGTCTAGCGCGTCTGCCAATTCCGCCACACCCGCATACATTAGATAAAATGGTGTGCCATGAAGGACTCGAACCTTCGACCCTCTGATTAAAAGTCAGATGCTCTACCGACTGAGCTAATGGCACATAGTTTAGAAAACACTCTTTAGTTTTGCATGACACCCAAACCTCAGGAAGCTTAAAGCAAGTAGCAGCTCGGTTTGTGTGTTGATGTATAGCTCCGAAGATTATTCGATCGTGCTCTACCGACTGAGCTAATGGCACATAGTTTAGTTTCGCATTTAAAAAACAAATGGCTGGGCTAGCTGGATTCGAACCAGCGCATGACG
>NZ_PKLB01000011.1:1083-93512 GCF_002858905.1 Bacillus sp. UMB0893
TAGGACTCGAACCTACGACCGATCGGTTAACAGCCGATAGCTCTACCACTGAGCTACTGCGGAATAATTAATCATGACAGACTTCTTTAATTATAAGAAGGTTTGTTGATACTGTCAAGCCTTCATTTCATTTTCAAATGACGTCTCTTACGACGGCTTTTATAATTTATCATAGCTTGAAGCCCTTCGTCAACCCCTTTTTGCAGCTAAGATATAAGTTTAATTTTACCGCCGCATTTTCCGCAAACGTATTTGTTAATATTCATCCGTTTATAACGTTTATATAAGAGCAAACATGAGCTGCACTGATATTCAATTGTCTTCTTTGTTCTTGCTGCAGTCTGAAGAGGTTTGCAAAATCTCGGAGCTTTCACTTTTGCCAGCAATTCTTTAAATTCTGGATCGCCATGCTTGTACCCTCTTCCTTCAATGTGCAGATGGTAATGACACAGTTCATGTTTAATGATTCCAACGACTTCTTCTAATCCTTCGGCTAAGTATTTTGGATTGATTTCAATGTTGCTGGTCCTTAATAAGTATCTTCCGCCCGTTGTACGAAGGCGATTGTTAAAAGAAGCTTTATGTAAAAACTTTTTATTAAAGTGAGTGATAGAAATCGATTCTACAAGTTCTTGCAGCTGCGCTTCATTCATCGGTAACACCTCGCAATAGTTTGTATCTCCGAACAGGACATCTTGCGCCCGCATATAATAAGTAATACACATACTCCATTATAAACAATAAGGAGGAACGAGCAATGCCATCATGGTTAAAAAACCAAATGCAGCGTGCTTTTTTTGAAAAGGATCGGTATCAGATAAAAATGCTGAATCAGTGCTGGTATTTCTATAGAAAAAAACACTGCCCATAAGCAGTGTTTTTCAATTATTCATTGACCATCGTTAAAGCGACCCGGCCTTTATGCATATCTACAGAGTCCACCCAAACTGTTACAACATCACCTACCGAGACAACATCAAGAGGGTGTTTAACAAATGAGTTGCGCAGCTTTGAGATATGGACAAGGCCATCTTGTTTGACCCCTACATCTACAAAAGCACCGAAGTCTACAACATTTCGAACTGTGCCTTGAAGTTCCATTCCTGTTTGAAGATCCTCTAATTTCAGAACTCCTTTTTTCAAGAGCGGTTTGGCAATTTCATCTCGTGGATCTCTTCCCGGACGCACAAGCGAGTCACAAATATCTTTTAGTGTAAGTTCACCAAGCTGGATTGAATCAGCTATTTCTTTGATATCAATACCTGCTATTTTTTCTCTAAGCTGCTCCGTTCCAACATCTTTTAATGATAGACCCAGTTTTTTCAGAAGCTCTTCAACCTCTTTGTAGCTTTCTGGGTGAATGCCGGTTGAATCGAGCGGATGCTTTCCCTCAGGGATTCTGAGGAACCCGATGCATTGTTCAAACGTTTTTGCTCCCAGTCTTGGAATCTTCTTTAACTGCTTGCGGTCTTTGAACTTCCCGATTTCATCTCTTTGCTTCACAATATTTGTCGCAACTGCTTTGCTTAACCCAGCGACATACTGCAGCAATGATGAGGACGCAGTGTTGACATTGACACCTACCTGGTTAACTACTGTCTCAACGACGAAAGTCAGTGAATCATTTAATTTCTTTTGAGTTACATCATGCTGATATTGCCCGACGCCGACAGATTTAGGATCAATTTTCACAAGCTCTGCAAGTGGATCCTGCAGCCGTCTTGCAATTGAAACTGCACTTCTTTCTTCTACTTGAAATTCGGGGAACTCTTCTCGCGCAAGATCTGATGCTGAGTACACACTCGCACCCGCTTCATTGACAATGATATAAGCAAGATCAGAATCAAGTTCATCAATCAGATCTGCGATAAACTGTTCTGTCTCTCTCGAAGCTGTTCCATTTCCTATTGCAATTAATTCAATCTTGTTCTTTTTGATCACATCAATTAATTTCTGCTTCGCTTCTTTTGCTTTATTTACTGGGGGATGAGGATAGATGACACCAATTTCAAGCACCTTGCCCGTATCATCAACTGCCGCAAGCTTGCACCCTGTTCTGTAAGCAGGATCAACTCCAAGGACTATCCGTCCTTTTAATGGAGGCTGAAGCAGCAGATTGCGCAAGTTTTCGGAAAAAATATGGATGGCACGATCATCTGCTTTTTCTGTCAGTTCTTTTCTGATCTCCCGTTCTATCGAAGGCTGGATCAAGCGTTTATACGCATCTTCAATCGCCTCCACATAGACATCTTTTACTGATGTTTGGCGATTTTTTATTTCTTTTGTTTCAAGATATGAAGTTATTTGATCTGCAGGTGCCTGTATTGATACCTTTAGGACCCCTTCCTTTTCTCCGCGATTCATCGCCAGCACTCGATGAGGGACAACCTTTTGAATTGGTTCTTCATATTCATAGTACATTTCATAAACGTTCTTCTCATCTATTTCTTTATCCTTTGCAGCTGTGATGATTTTGCCTTTTCGGAAGGTTTGCTCACGTATCCATTGACGATACATAGGTTCATCTGAGATCCATTCTGCTAATATATCCTTGGCACCTTCAATAGCTTCTTCAACAGTTAAAATTTCATTCTCTTCGTTAATAAACTCAGCCGCTTTATTTTCTGGCGTTCCAGCTGAAGGCTGCTCCTTTATCCACACTGCCAAAGGCTCTAATCCTCTTTCTTTTGCAACAGTCGCCTTCGTTCTTCGTTTTTGCTTGTAAGGGCGGTAAAGATCTTCTACCTTTTGAAGCTTCAAAGCCTTTTCTATCTCTTTCTTTAAATCTTCCGTTAGCTTCCCTTGTTCATCGATCAATCGGATTACTTCTTCTTTTCTTGATTCAAGATTTTGAGTATACTGCCATTTTTCTGAGATATCCCGAATTTGAACCTCATCTAAAGCACCGGTCTGCTCTTTGCGGTACCTCGCAATAAAAGGAACTGTGTTACCGTCTTCTAACAATGCAATCACATTGGATATTTGTTTATATGTAATGGATAGATCCGCACTTATCGTTTTCATAATACGTTCGATTTTTTCTGACATCCTATTACCTCCCCAAAATATAGACTTAGAAACATTTTACCAAAAGAAGAGAATGATAAAAAACTTATTAAAATAAAAAATAGCCGTTCAACTAGAATAGCTGACCGACTACGTACGTTAAATCATCCTGTCTTGAAACGGTATATGGTTCAAGATGATGTGAGATATCTTCAATTGTCCTGTAATCCTTTAACAAAGATTTTACTGCAGGAATATTCAGTCCATCTGAATGGATAATAAATTTCGATCCAGCATCATACGGAAAGGATTGCACACGGAATTTTTGAGGTTTCCCTGACAGATACCCCAATACAGGAAGAGGATAGACAAATGTGCCGGCTGGAGAATAAAGGACAAAACGAATATTTCCTACAGAACTGAATGTAAATTGATTCTGTTTAAAGTATGCCTTTAAAATTGCAACTGTTGCGCCTCGCTTGTTTTTCAGGACCTCATTTGATTTTTTGATCAGGACTTCAACATCTTCTTCATGAAATTCTTCAACGACATCTTTTATGGCAGAAGATGATTCATTGGCACGCTCACCGCTGCCAAGTCCATCAGCGACGGCACAAATGAAATAATCTTCAGTTGCTTTTATAAGGAAACTGTCCCCGCATAACGTTTTACCTTTCTTTTGCATTTGGTATGCCAGTGCGTAGACATGTTTATTTTCTTCAATTTGAATCATTAATGCAACCCCAATGATAAGTCAGCCGAAAGGGCTTCTTTCAGTTTCGTAATCGCTCTTCTTTGCAGCCTGGAGACATGCATTTGGGAAATTCCCAAAATTTCTCCTGCTTCCTTTTGACTCTTATTTAAAATATATGTGTAGTGAATAATTTCTTTTTCACGATCAGAAAGGACGTGAAGAACACTTTCAAGCATAAGCTTCTGATTCACTTGCTCATACCCTTCTTCTTTTGAACCGACAATATCTAAAATGGTAACCGTACTGCCGTCAGAGTCCGCTTCAATCGAATGATCGACAGATAAAGCCTGATAGCTTTTGCCCATCTCCATCGTTTCAAGCACTTCCTCTTCAGTTACTTCAAGATAATCTGCAATTTCATAGACTTGAGGTGAACGCTGAAGGGAGTTGGTTAACTCATCAACTGCCATTTTTATTTTAGGGCCTAATTCTTTGATCCTTCTCGGTACATGCACACTCCATGTTTTGTCACGCAGGAAACGTTTTATTTCTCCGATGACAGTCGGAATAGCGAAAGCTTCGAATGATTTGCCGAATTCTGGATCATAACGGCGAATGGCACCTAGCAGTCCGATCATGCCAACTTGCTTCAGGTCTTCATGAAAGCTTTTTCCTCTAGAGTATTTTTTCGCAAGCGTCTCAACAAGCCCGCTGTAATATTCCACAAGAAAAAGCTGAGCTTCTTCATTTTGATTATGCTGGAAATCGTGAATCAATTCGTTAATTTCTTCTTTAGTTCGCTTCGTAGTTTTGGATGGTTGTGTCATGTTCTACTCGCTCCCCGTTTAAATACTTAGTCATAAAGACGGTAACGCCGGAATCGATCTGTACACGAACTTCATCCATGAGCGTTTCCATCAAGTAGAGCCCCAACCCTCCTTCTGGAAGTTGGTCAACAGGGTTTGCAGCAGAATATGGACCCAGCTCGTTTTTCTTTTGTTCAAAATTAAAACTTTGCCCGCTATCTGAAACCATGACTTCAAGACGATCTACATAAAGACCGAACCCAATTATGACTTCGCCGCTGTCAATTTTGTCATACGCATGCTGAACTGCATTCGTACATGCTTCACTTGTAGCGATTTTCAAATCTTCAATTTCATCGTAAGAGTATCCCATTCTACTTGCAATTCCAGAAAGAGTCAAACGGACAATTCCAACGAATTCCGCTTTAGCAGGTATCTTCACTTCAATGTAATCAACTAATTGTTTCATCTTACCCCACCTTCTGATTTAGAAGAAATATCAATAATGTCACTTAAACCAGTGATGTTAAATAGTCTTTCCAAACGAGCAGATAAATTCACAAGCTTTAAGTCGCCTTCATTTTTTCTTACAGCTTTCAGCAGGCCGACGAACGCTCCAAGTCCCGTGCTGTCCATATACGACACATCTTTGAGACTTACGATCATGAACGGTTTATTTCCTTCTGCCAAAGGCATTAATTCATCTCTTAATTTAGGAGCCGTGTACGCATCAATTTCTCCGGCTAATTCTATTTGAATATGTTCCTCTGTACGATTAACATTTATATTTAAATTCATCTCTATCACCTCAGATATATAAGCTACTAAAACAAATACCCACTTTTTTTACATGTTAAACCATGCGTTTTAAAATAATTAATGTAAAATCATCACGCAGCTCTAAATCCTGCATTTGCAGGAAATCATTATAAATATTATCAACGATTGCCTGAGAATTCAGATGACAGTATTTTGTGATTAAATCTGTGATGACATGGCGTTCTATGAATTCTTCATTTGTCTTTGATTCTGTTACCCCGTCAGATAGCAAAACAATCATATCGCCCAGTTCAACAGTGCGGCTATATTGTTTATATTTGATGGATTGATCAATCCCAAGAACGAGGCCTTTCGTGTTCATATCATGGAAACGATCCTCTGAAGCACTGTAATAAAAGCCAGGCTCATGGCCGGCAGAACCATATGTGAATTCGTGAGTTTCTGTATCATATATGCCATAGAACATCGTAATAAACATACTTGGGTCCACATTATGCTCAACAACCCTGTTTAAATTTTCCAGAACACGGCTTGGAGATTTGCGGGACTCCGGCAAGCTATCCATCGCGTACTTGATCATGGACATACAAAGTGCAGCGGGTATTCCTTTTCCAATCACATCAGCAATAGCAATACTTACACTTTTTTCGTTGTATACAAAGTGGTAATAGTCTCCATTCATATGCTTTGCAGGCACACTTATTGCGCCAATGTCCAAGCAAGGAACGGTCGGTACCGACGTTTCAAGGAGCATTTGCTGCACATTCAAGGCAACTTGAATTTCCGCCTTTATTTCCTGCTGCTTATCCCTCAAGCTTTGATGCTCCTGATACGCCAGTCCATAGCCCATCATGACTTCTAATAGAAAATCTAAAGAGTGCAAAACATCTTGTTGAATATCAGGAAATAAATCTTGCAGCACTTTACGGTGCAAACTGATAATTTCCTCAGGAGGGACTTGTTCCTCAATTGCTTTTCTGCTGAATTTTTGTCCCTGATACAAAGCCGTTTCTGTTAATTCTTGCATGTAATGACTTAGTATTTCGTGATATTTCGATTCAATGACTTCCTTAAAATCCATCTAGCTTCCCCCTAGCGAAGCCATTTGACTGCTTGGATATCCGTTCCCTCTCCCAAAACGGTATTAATGCTGAATTCATCCATCAGGCGTTTTACTCCAGGCAATCCGGCTCCTAACCCACCAGATGTAGAAAAGCCGTCTTCCATTACTTTTCGAATATCCGGTATCCCTGGTCCGTTATCAATGGCTATTATTTTTAAACCTTTTTTGCTGTATTCACTGATTTGTTCTATGCAAATCTGGCCTTGTCCAGCATACAGATATATATTACGGGCTAATTCGGAAATAGCTGTCGTAATTCTTGCTTGGTCTACCACACCAAACCCGAGTTCTTTTGCAACATTGCGCCCAAGCTGGCGTGCAGCAACAATGTCCCACTCTGTAATGATTTTTACACAGGATTGGTTATCCATGCTTATTCCCCCAGCTCCTGTTGTAATGTTTCAAGTCCTTTTTCTAGGTCAAGCGCCGTCTGAACATCAGCAAGATGAATGCCAAGCTCTATGAGAGTAATTGCTACAGCAGGCTGTATTCCTGTTAATACAACTTTGGCTCCCATTAATTTTGACATGCCGATAACGTCACCTAACACCTTTGCGATAAAAGAATCAATTACATCCACGGAAGTTAAGTCTATAACTACACCGCTCGCTCCAGTTTCATGAATCTTGTGAAGAAGATCTTCTTGAAACTGCAGGGCAGTCTGATCATCAAGTTCCCACTGAATGGAGACAAGCAAACAATTATAAAGCTTTAAAATCGGTATTCTTGGAGTTCTCATTTTGAATCCCCCATTTCTATTATTTGTCGATTTGTCATTTCAAGTGCAGCTTCCATTCCTTTTTGCAGGGTGTTTTTCGTAATAACCTGGCTAAGATCTATCCCAAGATTGACAATGGTTTGAGCAATTTCAGGTCTTATGCCGACTATCAGACATTTCGCACCTACTAATCGAACAGCTTCTGACGCTTGAATAATATGATGAGCGACCATTGTATCCACAACAGGAACACCAGTAATATCAATTAAAACAACTTGAGATCGGTGTTTGACTACACCAGTCAGCAAGTTCTCCATGATTTGTTTCGCTCTTTCTGTATCAATTGTACCAACTAACGGCATAATTGTAATGTTTTCAAAGATCGGAATGAGCGGAGCTGATAATTCCTGCAATGCGATCTTCTGCAAAGAAACGGTTCTCTCCCAAGAAGATGCATACTGATGAATTAATTCATTATTAATAGGAGAAAGTGAACGGTCAAACTCCCACACCATTTTCATCTTATCTTCTTCCGGAATACCATCCGTCATTTTTGTGAAGATAATTAAAGAAAGCTGTTTTAAACCTTCAGATATATACTTTAAGCTCCAGCCTAATTGAACAACTTTATGAGCATAATCAGCAACTTTTTCAGTGTGATCAGCCTCAGGGTTTGTCATATGGCTGATTAAGATTTGAAGATATTCATTGCAAGTATTTGAATACACTTGATCTGAAAGAACATTCGAGATTTTTTGATCGTCTATTGCTTTCAGACTGTCTTTCCATTCATTCAGAATCTCATTTTGATGAGCCTGAACGAAATCAAGCACTGGATTTGAAGAATCCTTCATGTGTTAGTAATCCCCCTCATATCAAATGGGTAAAAAGTAAACAAGTTATTCCACTTTACATTATACCGATTTATGATAATAAAATAAAAAAAAGTTGCTTAAATGGCAGCAACTTCCTTAAAAAAATAATTTTTTTTGTTTAAAAATCGATGAGTCCTAAGCTAATTTGCAGAGCTTCGTCCACTTTATCCATCATTTCATCATCTAAGTGTGTAATCTTATCAGTCAATCTCTGTTTATCAATTGTTCGAATCTGCTCTAACAATATAACAGAATCACGTTCAAACCCATAGCGTTTAGAATCAATTTCTACGTGAGTAGGTAGTTTTGCTTTTTGGATTTGAGCTGTAATCGCTGCTATGATGACCGTTGGACTGAACCTGTTTCCGATATCATTCTGGATGATCAGTACTGGACGGACGCCCCCTTGCTCAGAGCCAACAACGGGTGATAAATCAGCAAAATAAACGTCGCCGCGTTTGACAATCAAAGGATTAACCTCCGCTTACTAAGCGTTCAACGGTGTGATCAGCCTCTGATTCAGCCTGAAATGCTTCGGAAGCAATGTTTAAGTTAATCTTAGCCATTTCCATATATCCGCGTCTCATCGACTCGCGTATTTGGCGTTTCTTACGCTCGCGAATATACATCTTCGTTGCTTGATAAATTAACTCGCTTCGGTTCCCATTCTCTTGTTTAACAAGACCGTCTAATTCCGAGACCAATGCCTGTGGTAAACGAATTAAGATTTCTGTTGTTGCGCTGGATTCAGACACAAACATACACCTCCACCAAACTTACACACCTATTATTCCATTCCACATACAATAATACCATTATCAATGCAAGAAGCAAAGTTATTTTCTAATAATTCAACACTATTATCGGCTGATCAAGACTCTTTTTATTCATCTCTTCTTCATGCTTCATCAGCACCTGGCTGAACTTTCCCGCAAAAAAGCGAGTTTCTCACTTCAATTATACTCTTATTTTTCAAAAACATACGGGGAACGCGCAAAGTTATTGTACAAGGCACTTCATAATTGATGGTTTCTAGTTTTTCCGCAACATCATCAATTGAAATATACTCTTCTTTTTGTCTTCCGATTAGAGTAACTTTAGTGCCAACTTCTTTATAAGATGTCAGTTTTATCATGCATTGATCCATGCATATTCTCCCAACAATTGGCATTCTCACACCATCTATCAGCACTTCTGAATCTTTCAGTCTTCTTATCCAACCGTCTGCATATCCGATTGGAATTGTTCCGATCCACTCATCCTTCTCAGCTGTATAAGTAGCTCCATAACTCACTTTATCGCCTTTGCTTATTTTTTTCACATGAACAAGCTTTGAATGAAGAGAAAAAGCTTCTTTTAACTCGAATGGCAGTTCATCCTTTATTTCTCGTGAAGGGCTTAATCCGTACATAGAGATCCCAAGTCTGACAGCGTGAACCAATTTATCAGGAAAACGCAGGCCTGTCGCACTATTGCCGCAATGAATCATAACATTTTCATATTCAGCCGCTGTGCGGGTCATTGCTGTAAACCTCTCGTACTGTTTCTTAAAATAGGTCGTATCAAGCTCGTCTGCTGTTGCAAAATGAGTAAAGATACCTTCTATTTTCACTTTTTGTTTTCCTGCAGCAAATTCAAATGCCTGCAGAAGTTCATTTTCTGTTCGGATTCCAATGCGGCCCATACCTGTATCGAGCTTTAAATGAACAGACAGCTTCCCTGCTTCAGCATGTTTTTCAGCAGCCGTCAGCCATTCAAGTGAAGGCGATGTTAATATAATGTCATGATTAATTGCAATCTGTACATCACTTGGTCTTGAAGCGCCCAATACTAAAATCGGAAGATCAAACCCAGCATGACGCAATACAAGTGCCTCATCCAAAAAAGCAACGGCCAGCATATCGGCACCAGCTTCACTTGCAATCTTAGCCACTTCAACATCGCCATGCCCATAAGCATTTGCCTTTACTACCGCAATTAGCTTTACATTTTTCCCTATATGTTTTTTCATGGATTGAACATTGTTTTGAATCGCATCTAAATCAATTTCCGCCCAAGTATCCCGGTAAAAAGAGTTTCCCATGTCTACACTTCCTCATGATTGTCTTTATCTATGCTGATTATCAAGGGTATTCTGCTCATTTGTCAAATGAAATCGGTTCCAATCAGGAGATTTTAGATGAAGAATCCTGCGGGAGAGTTTGATCGGGTTAAAAAAGAACGAGGGCTTCAATTTCTTACAGAAATAAAAAAACTTGGATGGCTTTTCCCGCCACCCAAGTATCATTATTTAACCGCTTGACCTTGAACGGATTGAGCTACGCGGATCATTTCTTCCTGTGTTAAATCTTCCGATGCAATCATATATTCAACACCATCGTATGTCCAAGTTAACGATTGTTCAGTTAAAGCCCCTATTGCCACACCCAGATCAATCGGCTCTCCGCTTACAGACGTGGACGTTGCAACAGTTGCAGCAACTGCTTTTTCTTGAATAAAGGTGTATGACTTTTCGCCATCATACGTTTGGACCACACGTTTTCCATTTTCTGTTTTCATTTCTTTTTCCTCTGTCAGCTTCACCCCTTCTAATTTTTCAAGAGGATATTTCACAGCAAACGGCTCTGAATTAGCAGCAGCTGAGGTTTCAACATCCACACTGGCGAATGACATATTCTTTTGCATATCGAATGAATTCTCATCAAATGAGGCATTAAAATCAAACTCCGAAAATTCCACAACAACTAATGGATTGCGATCTGTATCCATTACCTTTACTACTGATGGTTTCAAATCTTTTTTATTGAAGGTAATCTCCTGCAAAGGAAGCATTTGACTGTTTTGGTAATTTGTTTTTGTTTCAAAAACATAAGCATCCTTGGTTGATTTGAAAATGGCATCTGCATCACCCTTGATGTCTTTTACCAATGATTCAAAGAGATACGCCTGACTGCTGTTTTGCGGCCAATCGCTCTGGAATCGGAAGCTTTTCTTCAGAGCTGGCGTAAGCACAAAAACGCCTTCTTTATTGCGGAGTATCATTTGACTTTGATCTTTTTCAGCATTTTTCAAATTCACCCTGTAAAATGAAGGCTGCTTATGCCAAATTTCCACCTCATAGATTTGAGGCTCACTGCCTGTTTGAAGTGTCATCCGCGCTTTCGCTTTATACCCCTTCAATTCTGCAACCTTATTATCCAAACCTTTTACAACGTCCTTCTGTGATTTCTCTCCGCAAGCAGCAAGCATCAATACTGCAAGTAATCCTATTACGAGTAATAAAACGCTCTTTCTCACCTTTTTTCAACCCCTTTGTCTCATATGACTTAAAAAGGAAGAAACGCTCTTGAATGGATCATGGACGATCCTTTCAAACGACTTGTCTCTCCTACCGCTGTACAAATATATGAGACAAAGTATATGAATATGCAGACTAGCTTGACGAGCTTTCAATAATTACTTGAGCAGCTGCATAATCCTTTGAGTGGGTAATGGAAACATACACGATAGAACCGTTCAATTCAGGTGATGCGACAACCGGTTTTCCTGAAGAATCGTTAAGAATTTGAATGTCCAGGAAACTTAATTGTTTACCAATCCCTGTTCCCATAGCTTTTGAAAATGCCTCTTTCGCAGCAAACCTTCCGGCAGCATATTCAATTTTTCTCCTCGGTGCAAGTGACTCGTATTTATCTTTTTCTTTTTCAGTAAGAATCCGATCAATAAATTTCGGCTGCCTCTTAATCAGACGTTCAATCCTGTTTAATTCAGTCAAATCCAGACCAATACCTTTAATCACAACTATCACTCTCATTTCCATTGGCTGATTTCACATTGATTGTTGTTTTTAATTATAAATTTCACCCGTGGATTTCCGCTGCAAGCACTTGTTTTCTTCGGGGAGGGATGGGAGCCTCCTCTATTTCCCGCAGGAGTCAAGTGTCTTCCGCTGCAATCAACTCAAGATTTTAAACATTTTTTCTAAAGGCAACAACCTATACGAGGAGAGCCTTTCCATAAAAAGTACTAATTTGCTTCAATTCCTCATAACCGTGGTAATATAGAAAGTACTATGAACTTAGATAAGGAGACACAATCCCCATGTTTACAAGATCGGAAAGTTTCAGGACGTTCATTCGGTTATATCCTGTCGTATCAGTGATTGTATGTATTCAAGTTGTACTCTGGCTTTTGTTTTTAATTCCAATTCCTACAATAACATATTTTTTCGCATCTCTTGTAGGATACAATGCCGGTGTTGCAAACGGTGAATATTGGCGTTTAGTTACTCCCATTTTCCTGCATGCAAGTTTTGCTCACATTCTATTTAATTCGGTTTCCATCATTCTTTTTGCTCCAGCATTAGAACGGATGCTCGGCAAGGTTCAATTTGCCGCTGCATATTTACTGACAGGCATTGTCGCTAACCTTGCAACCTTCTTCATTATTGAAGATTTAACCTATACTCATTTAGGAGCATCAGGGGCTATTTTCGGCTTATTCGGAATCTATCTTTACCTCGTTGTTTTCAGAAAGGATATGATCGATTCTTCAAACTCTCAGCTGATTATTACGATTTTAGTCATCGGGGTCGTGATGACATTCATAAATACAAACATTAACATCATCGCCCATGTATTCGGTGTAATTGGTGGCGCCCTGCTCGCTCCATTATTTCTAAAGAAAGATAGGAGATATACATAGAAAAGCGGAACCGACGGTTATTCTTTTCTGCATAAAAAAGACGCGTTAGTTGATACGCGTCTTTTTCATGTTCTGATTTTCATAGGAATACCATTCAAACATTTCACCGGCATCTTTTACTTCTACGCCCTTCACAATAAAATGTGTGCCGCCTATTCCAGATGTCGTTGAGGATTGGATGGAAGCTAAGTCTATCCGGCGCTGAAAAAAGGATTGCCTTGTTTCGATGACTTGAATTCTTTTTCGTTTTACAATAAATGTAGATTTAACAATGGTTCTTGCCGACAAAGTAAGCTGTTCTCCATGAATTGCCCATCCTGCATCCTTAAATGCCGCCAGACCGAATAATAGTCCAAGAGGAACTGTGACTAGTGCTAAATAACCCCACGGCTGCAGGAAGAAGCTAAGAAGAGCAGAAATGATCAAAAAAGGAATTGTATAAACAAGGATATAGCCTCTTTTTGCCTTTTTCGGCAATGAATTAAGGCTATCAGCCAAAGAAAAATCTGGTGTGAATTCGTTTAGCATCTGCTGGATTTTCGTTTTTTTAATCAGCGGAAAAAGAATGGCTGAAACATCTTGATCCTTAGCGCTGCCCCCAGCACTTACAATGTGAACAGTTGAATAGCCAAGCGGCTGCCGTAGCAGGTTTTCACTTATTTTTATAGCCTGTATTCTTTCAAGGGGAATCGTGAGCTGGTGTTTCTCAAAAATTCCGCGTGAAATTACCAGGTCTTGTTCTTTTTTTACAACTGTGAAATTGGCAAATTTAAGACATACTCCTACAATGCTAAGAATCCATGCAATGAAAAATGCCAGAAACACAAGGACCGCATAGACTGTAATGCTCGCATTGGAAAGAAAAGCGAAGCGATCTATAATGTCATCAAAGGGAATCAGTTCATCGAATTGCGAGAAAAAAGCAAACGCAGCAGATAAAACCACGCCAATCCCGCTTGAGGTTGATGCAGCGACGAGAAGCTCATTCAACCCAATTTTATAGGTTAAGTATTCTTTCTCTTCTTCTATTGTCTCAATGAATTCATCCTGATTAACCAGCTCTTTTTTTCTTTCCGTTAATGCTTTATTAATTTTGTTGGCCTCTTCTTTTGTAACAGCTGTAAGCACAGCTTCCGCTTCCACTCCGCCGCCCGCTGTTTCAAGCTGCAGTTTCACAAGTCCGAACAGCTGCTGAATAATGCCTGCACTTTCGTTAATTGATTGTATTCTTTCAATCGGGATATACCTTTTCTTTTTTACAAATAAACCATATTCAATCCGCAATTCATTTTCTTCAATTCGATATGTGTATTTCATCCAGCTGATTAAACTAAAGATGATCAAAGCTGCGAGAATAACACCAAGTCCAATAAAAAAATAGAACTTATAGTCATTTACAAAGAAAAGAACAATGACAGGAAATATTCCATCTTTTAATTGTTTGAAAAAGGTCAATATCGCTGATGCAGGATGCAGTCTTCTCGGTTTAGACATCATCTTCCGTCACCCTTGCAAGCTTTGATATAAAGTCACGCAGCTGATCTGCTTCTACCACATCAAGAGCAGGTATCTCATGAACAGTTGCTGCTGTGTGAATTGTGACAGTAGCAAGATTATTTTTTCTGAGCAGCGGTCCTTGCTTTGTGTTGACATGCTGAACCCGCACCATTGGAACAAGCACTCTTTTCACAACAAACAATCCTGACTGTATATCAATTTCGTTTTCATGAACCTCATACCGCCACGTACGGTGCTGTATTTTCGGTGTAATAAAGATAAATATGATCGATAAGATGAGCCATATCCCTAAACTGACAATGGCAATCCACATCGGCCAGTCAAAATAAAGAACAGCAAAAGTGATCCCTCCGGCCACAGATAAAAAAATAAGAGATTGTATAAGTGCGGATAGTTTCCATACTTTTAATGCTTTTTGACTGATTTGAAATTTAGGCGGTTCTCTCATGTTTGTTTCCCCCTGACGTAAAATTCTCTCTTTATATACGTTTTGTGAGTCATTATGTTTCATTATTAGTAAAACATACCAGTTTATTATAAAGGAAAAGAACCATTATTGGATAGTCATCTTACGTAAAATGAGGATCCGTCTATTTTTTCAATATTGGGATAGCTGCACATACTCTCCATCAGCTGAAACAGCGCATCATCCTTTTGCTTCGCTTCTATCATACAGTCCACTTGCTTAACAGTGCCTTTAATTTCATTTAAAAACGCCATAAAAAGCTCTGGATTCACATAATCAGCATGGGCTCTGAATTCTTTTTCATTTCTTGGACTCGAAATATGCATTTTTACAGGAAGAGATGAGTGCTGCCAGGTGCTTACGACACGTTCCCAATGTTTCTCCCAATTCGAATCATCTTCATGGTGTGCCAGGTGATGATGATAATCAAATACTAACGGAATAGCTAATTTTTCACATAAGTAAAGGGTGTCTTGAAGGGTGAATGTCGTATCGTCATTTTCCAGCATAAGCATGTTCTGGATTTTGACAGGTACGAATCCCCAGTTATGAATAAATTGCTCGAGTGCTTTTTCTTTATCATTGTAAGCACCTCCGACATGAATGACACACCTATGCTCGTGAGGTACATTCATTCCCCTTAGCAACGCTTCATGCATGCTTAACGTTCTTAGAGATGTGTTTAATATTTCCGGCTTCGGCGAGTTCAGCAGCACGAAATGATCCGGGTGAAAATCGACTCTCATCCCCGTACGAGAAACCCAGTCCCCAAGCGCTTTAAGCGTTTCTTTAAGAGTTCTCATATATTTAAAATCCTGAATTTCCTGATGGTTTGCCAGTGGAATTAATCTTGAACTGAATCTAAAAAAATGGACGTCATGACCATCGTTATGCTTTAAAATACGAAGACAATTTTCGAGATTCGATCTCGCAATCCTTTCAAGCTTCTCGATTGCAGCTTCCCGGTCTTTAATCCGCTGAAATTGAGAAAACGTCATCGTTTGTGAAGGAGAACAATTCTTGAGATTCACACTCATAGCTACATAACCTAAACGGACCATTGTCATTGCTGTCACCTGCTTTATTAAGGTTATGTATAGATTGTCCGTAATGTAAGGGAATTACCTTTCAAGTGATAGTTTGATTTAGATAATGTGAAACATGGCTTGTGGATAATAATATGGTGAATGCGGAGGAAAGGGCGCTTTTCAGATAATAAACGAAAGACATTAATTTGCAGGGAACAAAACTGACCATTCTTAAAGTTAATTTGTTGTGAAAATGCTTACTTTTCTCAAATTCAGATTGGATTTTGGTCATGCGAGAGCATCTTTCACAGATATTTGGCTTTGTTTTGGGTTTTATCAGTCTACTTCAGGTTTTCTGTGCACTCAACTAAATTCCTATGCGTTAAGCCACTTTTTTTGCGCTATTCCAATTTTCCCCAAACGAGTGCCTGACGCTACCCCCAGTACCCTGTTATTCCAAATTCCGTAGCAGAATACCTTTATTTCCAGCAAAAAATCACTCTTTTCTCCGTTGTCGATTAGTCAGATCAGTTCGACTATTCCGTTTAAAAATCGATCCTCGGCTACTTTCTGTGCGAACATTCAAATTTATGTGCGATACACCTGTTTTCTGTGCACTCAACTAAATTTCTGTGCGTTAAGCCACTTTTTCTGTGCAATCTTCCAGTTTTCTCCTAATGGAGTGACCGAATCTACGCCCAGTGCACCAAGGTTTATCCTTATTTCGAAGCCGCCATTTCTCTGATCCCAAAACTAAAAAAAACGCACCATGCCTAAAGGCACGGTGCGTTACTCATCTATTAGTTAGATGAAGACGAATTTGAGTAGCGTCTTTTGTTGTCTCTGTTCGGCTTGCCGCCTTGTTGTCCGTAAGAACGTTTGTTGTTCTTAGAATGAGGGCGCTGGCCGTCTCTTCTGTTGCGGTTGTTTGAAGAAGAAGACGATGAACGTTTTCCGCCTCTTTTCGCATACATTGGAGCTTCATCTGTTAAGTTAACCGGAGTTTGGTTCGGTTCTTTAGTCATTAATTTGATAGCAGCAGCAAGTACTGATACTTGATCAAACTCTTCGAGAAGAGCTTCAGCTGTGCTCTTATAGAATGACAAGTTCTCATCATTAATTGTTTGGCGAATCTTTTCGATTGAAACAGATTGCTGACCTTCAAGTGCCTCATCAAGAGTTGGAGCTTTCATTTTATCCATTTTACGCTTAGTTGTACGCTCAATGATTTTAAGCATATCCTGTTCTCTTGGAGTTACGAAAGTCATCGCAGCACCTGTTTTGCCTGCACGGCCTGTACGTCCGATACGGTGAACATAGCTTTCAGGATCCTGTGGCACATCGAAGTTGTAAACATGTGTTACACCTGAAATATCAAGTCCGCGTGCAGCAACATCTGTAGCTACAAGCACTTCAATTGCACCTTCTTTAAACTTACGAAGAGCAGACATACGTTTTGCTTGAGTTAAATCACCATGGATTCCTTCAGCAGCATATCCTCTAAGCATAAGAGCTTCAGAAAGCTCATCAACTCTGCGTTTTGTACGTCCGAAAACGATCGCAAGCTCAGGTGATTGAATATCAAGAAGACGTGTTAACACATCAAATTTTTTCTTTTCTTGTACTTCGATGAAGAACTGTTGAATGTTTGAAACAGTCATTTCCTTCGCTTTGACTTTAACAAGCTCAGGATTTGTCATGAATTTTTCAGCAATGCGTCTGATTGCATCAGGCATTGTTGCTGAGAATAACAAAGTTTGGTGTTCAGCAGGAACGTTCGATAAGATTGACTCGATGTCCTCGATGAATCCCATATTCAGCATTTCATCCGCTTCGTCCAATACAACTGTTTGAACGTCTGATAACTTCAATGTTTTACGGTTGATATGGTCAATTAAGCGACCTGGAGTACCAACGATAATATGAGGAGCCTTTTTCAATGAGCGAATTTGGCGATTGATATCTTGACCACCGTAAATCGGTAATACACGAGCGCGTTTCGCAGAACCGATTTTATAAAGTTCTTCAGATACTTGAATCGCAAGTTCGCGAGTTGGAGCAATGATAATCCCCTGAATCTTATCTTGTCTTACATCAATTTTTTCGATAAGAGGAATACCGAATGCAGCTGTTTTACCTGTTCCTGTTTGTGCTTGGCCGATCACATCTTTATTTTGAAGCCCCAGCGGGATCGTTTGGGCTTGGATAGGTGTTGCTTCTTCAAACCCCATTTTGTTAATTGCATCCATTAATAATGGGCTAATACCTAGTTCTTGAAACGTAATTGTCAATTTGTTCTACTCCTTTTAATCTCTATAGCTTCACAGACTTTCATGTATGGTGAAACAAAAAACGCCCCATCGGGCAAAACGTTAGCTTTATAAAAGCCCGTAAACACTTAAAGTTAATCATACCACTTTTTTTACTTTTTTACAACAAGTGCTAAAGATGTGGTTTTATTTTAGACTCATTCTATCTTGTGTTATTAAAAAACTTTCTATTACATCAATTAGCATTGGAAAATCTTCACCGTGACAAACAAGATGCTTTGAACACGGCAAAAAGCACAGCTCCTTCTGATCTGAAGGAATTCTTTCATACAGATATTGGGCGCTTTTTATGGGTACTATACCGTCACATTCCCCTTGAACAATCAAAACAGGTATTGTTATTTTATCCAATATTGGTCGAATGTACCTCACAAGCTTCCTGAATTCAAGTGCAGCAGCCAGCGGTGTTTCAAGTACTTTTTTTCTATATCTTATATAAATTTCACTATTTGCTCCATTTCCTCTTATCGTATCCGTGATGAGTTCTTTTACATCAAGAAGCATTTGCCGCGGATTTAGATAATAGGCAGCAGCACTTAATAAAACTAATTTTTCCACCTGATACTCAGAAGCAAGATATGCAGCTATCAATCCACCCATTGAAAATCCGATAATATAGACTTCTTCGCATTCATTCATTAAATCTCTCAGCTCGTTTTCGGCATGGGCTATCCATTGGGTGAACTGAATTCCCTTCAAACTTGGCACATCTCCATGACCGGGCAGGGTAGGTGCTTTTATCATCCAGTCAGTCTCTTCCTTTAAATGTCTGACAAGAGGCTCAACTTCAAATGGAGCACCGGTAAAACCATGTATACATAGGCATCCCTTCATATCACTCTCTCCCATACATCTTTTTTGATATGCATGCTGTTTTAAATAAAAAAACCCCGGGTATATATAAAGTACCCTGGGTTACTATATTTCAAAACAAAAAGGAGCGTTAACAATGACAGTATTAAAAAACAGCGTGATGGAAGTTATGAGTGAATTGACACCGTATGCACTTGGAATTGCATTAGTTATTTTATTAATAACACCATTTATTTTCTAATAAACATAAGGGCCCTTTTACGTGTAATTCATTTTCCTTTGCTGGCAATCCATTATACATATGCTAATTTATGCTTTTTCTTTTGGATCTAGACAACCGGTATGACCAGTTCTTTGTTTGCTTAGGCAGATATTCTACTTAAACGAGTGCATTTACTACTTCTTCAAGCTTCATGCCTCTTGAGGCTTTTATTAAAACGAGATCTCCTGGATTAGCTGTCTGTTTTAACTGATGAACAAGCTCTTGTTTGTCTTGGTAAACATGCACATGGTTCTTATCCATATTAGTTAAAGCACCCGCAGCTATTTCTGCTCCTAATTTTCCAAACGTGAAAAGATGATCGATTTTCTGTGAATCAATTGTCTTGCCTACCTCTTGATGAAACTTAACTTCAAGATCTTCTCCAAGCTCAAGAATATCTCCAAGGACCAGTATCTTCTGATTGTATCCCTGCATGTCTACAGCCAGCCTGATTGCAGCCTTCATTGAGGTTGGACTTGCATTATAGGCATCGTTAATGACCGCAAGATTGCCTTTTGTTTTTCTTAATTCCAGGCGCATTCCCGTCATTTGAATTTCTTTTAATCCTTCATTTATATTCTCTGGAGAAACGCCCATGTATTCTGCAGCTGCAATTGCTGCAAGCGCATTATTGACATTATGCTTGCCGAGGACAGGCAGAAATAACTTTTCATTGCGGCCCTTTATTTTGAAAAATGTGCCGTTTTCAGTTTGGCTTATTTCTTCAGGAGCGTATTGATTGTGAGCAGATCCTCCAAATGGAATGGATTTAATCGTCATGGATTGAACACGTTCTGTAAGCAATGGTTCATCACCATCATAAATCAGAATACCATCAGGCTTTAGACCGCTGACAATTTCAAGTTTAGCTTCTGCAATTCCTTCTCTTGAACCGAGATTCATTAAGTGAGATTCGCCAATATTGGTAATGATTGCAGCGTCTGGTTTTGCAAGATTTGATAGAAGTTCGATTTCCCCTCTATTGCTCATTCCCATTTCCAGTACAGCTGCTTCAGTATCCTCGCTCATACTCAGGATTGTAAGAGGCAAACCAATGTGATTATTAAAATTGCCTTTTGTTTTATGTACCTTGTATGTAGTGGAAAGCAAGGCTGCGACCATATCTTTTGTAGTGGTTTTCCCGTTGCTTCCTGTTACTCCGACCACTTTCAGCTGCAGCTGCGCCAAATATTCACTTGCTAACTGCTGGAGAGCCTTTAACGTATCGTCTACTAAGATAACGGCACCGAATGATGGCGGATTAGGTTCTGAACGATTCCATAAAGTTGCTGCTGATCCTTCTTGCAGCGCTTTTTCTGCGAAACGGTGTCCGTCAAAGGTTTCGCCGACAATCGGGATGAACAGTGTCCCTGATTCAATCTTTCTAGAATCCGTCAATACTCCTTGAACCATCACTTTTTCTTTATCCGAAGGTAATCCAGATCCATTCACCATCGTTTGTATGTCCAGTAAAGATCGTTGTATCATTTTCAGTTTAGCTCCTTTCGGGGTCTTTCTTTTCATCAATATGTAGAACAAGAAACACTATTCCTATGAATAGTGTTTCCAAGCTTTCTTAAAACGTATGTTTAATTTGCTGTTTTCCTTCATGGCGCTCTAGTGCAAGGTCAACCAGCTTTTCGATCAGCTGAGGATATTCAACGCCTGTATGCTTCCAAAGAAGCGGGAACATGCTGTATGGGGTAAAGCCAGGCATTGTATTTACTTCATTGATAAGGGCTCTGCCGTCCTCCGTTAAGAAAAAGTCAGCTCGCACTAATCCAGATCCATCAATCGCTTTAAATGATTTGATGGCCATTTCTTTTATAAGAGCATACTCTTCTTCCGTAACTTGTGCCGGAATAATCATATCCGTGTCGCCATCTTCGTATTTTGCTTTGTAGTCGTAAAACTCTTTCTTAGGAGCAATTTCACCAACAACAGAACATATTGGCTCATCATTTCCAATCACGCCTATTTCAATTTCGCGACCGATGATACCTTCTTCAATAATAATTTTGCGGTCATATTCGAACGCTTCGCCAAATGCTTTGATTAATGACTCACGATCCTTGCACTTGCTGATTCCGACACTTGATCCCAAGTTTGCAGGCTTTACAAAGCATGGATAGCCAAGCTCTTGTTCAACCGTCTCATACGCTTTTTCAGGTGATTTTGTCCAGTCGCTTTTAATGAATGAAACGTATTTAGCCTGATCTAACCCAGCCTGAGCAAATAAGTTTTTCATGATGATTTTATCCATGCCTGCAGCTGAAGCAAGAACTCCATTGCCTACGTAAGGTATATTCAGCAATTCAAGCATGCCTTGAACCGTTCCATCCTCTCCGTTAGGACCGTGCAGGAGCGGGAATACAACATCAATTTGATCTTGCTGAATTTCATTTTTTGATGGAAATAAATCCTGATTTAAGGCAACAGGCGAAACAATCGTACCTTCCTCTTTAAACTGAAGAGCTTTTACATTTTCTGCTGGCCCCTGCAGCTGCTGGCCGCGGACCCATTCGCCTTTTTCCGAAATGTAAATTGGATGTATGTCAAATTTGTTTGTATCTAATGCTTTTATTACAGCAAGTGCGGTTTGCAATGAAACCTGATGCTCTGCTGACTTGCCGCCGTATAAAAGTCCGACTTTAATTTTCATATGGATATCCCCCTAAAGAAAGTTCATCTCTTCTATATTATCATTTTCAAATCAAATTGTTATAGCCCATCAAGGAATTCTTTATAACATTCGAACGACACGCCTTTTTTCGTCCGCTTTTAACCACCTCATTTTGAGCTTTTTGAGCTATATCACTGATCCTGCCGACTGTTTATGTTTAGTTACCTCATTTTGAGCTTTAACCTGTTTTGGGGCTCCATTCCGATTCTTTGGTTACCTCATTTTGAGTTTTATCCTGTTTCGGGGCTCCATTCCTACTCTTTGGTTACCTCAATCCGGCTTTCAATCTGTTTCGGGACTCCTTACCGGCTCTTTGGTTATCTATTGCAGATCTTAAGCTATTTGAATTGAAGATCTGCTAAACCACATTTCTCCCTTTCCATTCAACGTAGCATCTGACCATAGCACTTAATACCTTTATTTGGACTTGAATAAGCATTTCATGAATGCAAAATTCCCTTTTTGTATTAAAATAAAGGCAAGGAGGCATGATCATGAAGCAAATTACATCGCAAGAACAGTTTCAAAACTTAATTACCCAAGATCAAGAGGTGCTAATCAAATTTTTCGCAGACTGGTGCCCTGACTGTACGAGAATGAATATGTTTATTGATGAAATCATTGAGACTTATTCTAAATATGAATGGTATGAAATCAATAAAGATGAATTCCCAGAGATTGCAGAAACAAACCAAGTAATGGGTATTCCTAGTATCCTGATTTTCAAAAATGGAGAAAAGCTGGGACACCTTCACAGTGCAAATGCAAAAACGCCGGAGCAAGTGACAGAGTTCCTTCAAGAGAAGCTCGCTTAATGTTTTTAGAATTGACAGATTAAACAAATTTCTTTATGATACAACTAATTTCATATGTTTTCTTATCAAGAGAGGTGGAGGGACATGGCCCTTTGAAGCCTCGGCAACGGATCTTTTTTAAAGAAACCGTGCCAATTCCAGCAAACGTTATGTTTGGCAGATGAGATGGATGGAAACTGCAGATTCTGCCTCTCTTCTTAACGAAGGGAGGCTTTTTTTGTAGCTCTTTTCTTAGATAATGATGCAATGAAAAACATTAACTTTCGAAAAGCAGCAAAAGAATGAAAACAATTTCTATTGAAAAGACAGGGAGTGTTCATGGATGAAATACGGTTTTTGGCTGCCGATTTTCGGGGGATGGCTTAGAAATGTAGAAGATGAGAAAATGCCTCCAACATTTGCTTATGCACAAGAGGTTATCCAAAAGGCTGAAAAATGGGGGTATGATACAACCTTGATTGCTGAGTTATACTTAAATGATATTAAAGGGCCTGAGCATGATTCACTTGAAGCTTGGACAACGGCAGCTGCGCTTGCAGCCGTTACAGAGAAAATTGAAATCATGACGGCTGTACGGCCAGGCTTCCACAATCCGGCGGTAACCGCTAAGATGGCAGCTAACATTGATCAAATCAGCAAGGGAAGGTTTACCTTAAATGTTGTATCAGCTTGGTGGGAAGAGGAGGCGCGCCAATATGGCGGGATTTTCACAGAACATGATGCAAGATATGACCGCACAGAAGAATTTATTGAGGTATTAAAAGGGCTCTGGGAAAAAGAAACGTTTACCTATCAAGGCAGCTTTTATCAGCTAAGCAATACACACCTTCATCCCAAGCCTGTTCAAAAGCCAAATCCAATTCTTTACGCAGGCGGTGAAAGCCCGCGCGGAAAAGAAACCATTGCAAAGCATTGTGATGCCTATGTCATGCATGGCGGAACCGCCTACGAGATTACTAGAAAAGTTGACGATATGAAAAAGTTAAGAGCTTCTTTTCAAGCAAAACCGTTTCAGTCCTTTGGAATGGCTGCTTATATTGTCTGCAGGGAAACGGAAGCAGAAGTTCAGCAGGAGCTTGAGAGAATCACTCATCTCAAGGAATCATCGGCTTATTCAGGATATAAGGATTTCACAACAAAATCTCAGCTTGAACAAAAGCTCGAACTCTATGATTATTCTGTGTCCAATCGCGGACTTCGCCCAAATCTAATTGGAACTCCTGAACAAATTGCAGATAAGATTCTTCAGTACGAAGAGGCTGGCCTTGACTTGCTGCTGCTTCAATTTTCACCTCAACTTGAAGAAATGGAACGTTTTTCAAAGCAGGTTATGCCTTTGGTTGAAGAAAAGAGAAAAGACATCGTAAAAGAAAGCACACACTCTTAAATGAGTGTGTGCTTTACAATTTTCTTGCTTCATATGTAATTGTTTGCCCTGCATGATCAGGAGCCTTTCCATATGTATAATCAGCAGATATCACGATATCCGTAAATCCAAGCCGTTCTAAAATCAGTTTGAATTCACGTACCCCGTACCATCTCATTGCTAATCGCTGCAGTTCTGTGTCAATCAGTTTTCCATTCTGCCACTTTTCATATTTCAAAAAGCTGACGGAATACTGATCAATGAAGTTTACTTCAACTCTCTTTGATTCCATAGTAATGATGTTTTGCTCTGGGGTCTGCCAAGACTTTGTAATGACCTCATTCAGCTCTGTGTCATGCTGTAAGTAAAGATCAAGAATCAGGCGTCCATCAGGTGCCAGATGCTCATGAAATTTCTTCAGTGCAAGGATTGATGATTTCCGGTCTTCAATCAGCAAAAAAGTTCCTGCTGGAATAATGATTGCCTCGTATGAACGCGGCAGTTTCAGCTCACACATGCTCATTTCAAGGAGAACCGGTGAAAGCCCTCTTTCCTCACAGCGCCTTTTGCAAGATTCCAGCATAACGGGAGAAGTATCGATTCCCTCTATTCTCAGACCGTCTTCAAGCAAAGGAATATACATACGTCCCGATCCTGTTCCCGGCTCTAAAATCCGGCCTTTAATCCCTGATAGACGTTCACGATAATATTCAACATCGCCAAAAGAATGGCCGACTGGTTTGTCTAAATCGTACACTTCAGCTGCCAGATGACTATAAGAGCTGAACATAGTTTCACCCTCCCTAGTATGATGCATGTTATTATTAATAGCCTTTTTAGGTTTCCTCATACATTCGGAATGCATTAATCAAACGTTTGTTTAAATTTTGCGGGACCGATGGCTATTGCGTTTCACAATGTAATAGCCGATTCCCGCTAGAACCATGATGATAACCATTGGAATAATGTAAGGCTCAGCAACATGCTTTATTTCCGTCCAATTTGTGCCAAGCTGTATTCCAAGATATAAAAAGAAAATGGTCCAAGGAATCATGGCAGCAGCTGTATAAACCGAAAATTGCCATAATGGCATCTTTGCAATTCCGGCTGGAATCGAAATGGCATGCCGTACTATGGGTATAAATCTGGCTGTGAAAATAACACCAGCGCCATATTTTTGAAACCAATTCTCTGAAAGATCCAGGTGATGCTTATTAATAAATAGATATTTTCCGAATTTCTCAAGGAACGGTCTTCCGCCGTAATACCCCATCCAATACAGAAATAACTGGGCAAACGTCCCTCCTATAACCCCGGCGATCACTGCTCCAGCAAACTCGATTTGCCCAAGTGATATTAAATAGCCTCCATACCCTAACACAATCTCGCTCGGAATAATCTCAATCATTAATCCTAATGCAATTCCGTAATAGCCTAAATCCGCCAGCACCTCTAAAAGTGAATAAATAAATTCCTTCATATATTCTCCTCTGATTCATCTGTTTTTTAAGTAAGCATCCGTTTATCTCATACATTTTTAGATATCGGGTGATTAAATTTTGAAATCGGTTCGGATCACACGGGCTTTTCGAAGCGTTTCAAAAACAATGACACATGCAGGGCCAGCGAATAATCCGATGAATCCAAGCAATTTAAAACCGATGAATAGGCTGATCAGCGCTGCTAAAGGCGTAATTCCCATACTGCTTGAGAAGATTTTTGGTTCAATCACTCTTCTGACAACAGTGATGACTAAGAAGAGAATCACTAACCCAAGCGATAAGGCCTGGTCATTTTGGAAAAATGCGTAGATTGCCCATGGGACAAGGAAAGATCCAGTTCCTAGAATCGGCAGAATATCCACTATGACAATCAAGAGGGATAAGACAGCCGTATAGGGAACACCAAGTATGGAAAGCCCTGCAAACGCCATGACAAAGGTAAGTGCACTTAAAAAAATCTGTGCTTTCACAAAGCCAATTCCCGCTTTATTTAATTCATCAAGGATAAGAGTCAGTTTTTCTTTCGTTTTCTCAGTTAAGCTGTTTGCAATCATCTTTTTTAATCGCGGCAGCTCAAGGCTGAATAAGTACAAAGCAATTAGATAAATAAGGACTTCGAACATAAATCCCGGCAGAAACGCAATAAAATCAAGCAAGCTGTTTAAAAAGCCGTTGACACCCTCTTCAAACGACTTCATCCCGTTTGTAAACGATTCTTCAAGCGATTGAACAACCCCATTAGGAATGGTTTCCTGCACCTGTTCCCATTTCGTTAACGTTGGCTGAATGATATTGGAATAAATATCTTCAATGATTTGAGGCAGACTTTTTGCAAATGAAACAAATTGATCGAATACAACTTTAACAGTAAAGTAGCCAATTATACCCAACAGCGCCACATAACCCGTAAAAGCACTAAAAACAGCAAGACCCCGTCCGAATTTCATATGCTTTTGCATCCTCTGCACAAGTCCTTCGAGTAAAAGTGCGGTAATTAGTGCAAGCAGAAGAGATATGCAGAGCGGCAAAAGGATGATTGCGATTAGAATTAACACACTCAGCAAAATCCATTTTTTCTTGTTCACCTTTTCGTTTCCCCTTTTAATATTGGCTCTTATCTAAAACATTGTTGGTTTACAATCGTATTTAGTGCGTCTAATCATTATGTACAGGCGGATTTCAATCGATTTTATTAGAAAAGAGCAAGAAACCCTACTACTAACAGTCGTGAATGAGTCTTAATACGAAAAACAACAATCTTAGCGAACACAGCCTTAATATATATGCTTGTTTGTTTTATTATAATCTATTATTTGGCAATCAAGTTATGAGATATAAAAAAAAGCAAGCCATTTTCCGGCCTGCTTTTTAGATCATTTATCGGGAAGAAACGGTTTTTACTGCGGCTTTCATTAATACGAACCATCCTAGTCCGAGAAAGATCAATCCGACTGCAATCAAATATGCATACTGGAGAATAGCCTGATCGCCTCCAAATTCAAAAACAAGTTTAATAAACACATCACGGATACTCGGAATAAAAATTAGTACGGCTGCAAATCCAACTGCAGCATATCCTCCAATTAAGCCTTTATTAGCGAAAATCAGTAAATTACTTTCCAATTTCCGTGATTTACTTTCTTTTTTACATTTGCCTCCTAATTCGACGCCTTCAAATCACGCTCAAATAAAAGACAGGCGATCCCGGGATCGCCTGTCTTTATGATACTTTTTCTAAAGTAACCTTGATGACTTTTTTTGTTTTCTCGTTGTATTCGATGAAAACAAAAACCTCAAATGGTTTGTTATTCTCTTTGAGAGTAAGTTTAAAGGTTTCAATTGATGTTTCTCCTTTTCGCTTTTTTCCAACGTGGAGGTAGTCTACAATCTGGGCATCAGGGAACGTTTCCTTCGCCTTTTTCATTGCCTCTCTTCCGAATTCTTCATAGGATTGCGTTTTTGTTTCGGCATGACCTTGAACAGGAAGCACGCTGGCACTGACTGCCATACAAAAAATCAGAAAGATATTCATACCTATTTTCATTTACAATCCCCGCTTTCTTTTTCCTTAGGTTTTGTAAATGAGTGGATTCTATGCATTCATCTCTTTTATCATAAATACTTGTTCTGCTTTTTCAACAAACCCAATATTCCCCAAAACCTCATGGGCGACCTGGTTTGACTTAGACAGATTGACTGCTGTGCGGTGGAGTTCATCATTGTGTGAAAACGCGAATGCCTCGTGGAGCAGGGATCGAACGATGGTTTCTTGCTCCTGATGGTCTGGTCTTGCTTCACATTGAAATAAAAGAATATCTGATAGCTTTCCCTCATCATCATACTTCCGTTTTGACAAGGCAAATCCGATTGTCTCTCCAGTTTCATCTATCGCTAGAACGGATTCCCCGTCCCGAATATTTTGCCACTGCACCTGCCATGGAATTTGTTTTTTGTAAAAAGAGATATCCTGCACTTCGTGTGGTTTTTTCACCTGAATGGAGAATCCGCTGTTTGGTTTCTCAACATTTATTGGTGCAGAATGCCCAAGATGCGCAATTCGATCAATAATTTTATAGCCCATTTTTTCATAGAGCTTAATGGCACGATTATTATGAGATACAGCTTCAAGGGTAGCTATATCTACTTCTTCTTTTTCATAGAGTGACAGAACCTCTTCCATCATCTTTACTCCTACTCCCTTGCTGCGGTACTCAGGAGCCACACCGGTTCCCCCATTCCATGCTACTTTCTTGCCATTGATTGTTCTGATTCCATTTAAAATAAGACCAACAGGTTTTGCCTCATGGAAGGCGACCACGGATAAAACTGGAGATAGATTTTCAAGCACCATTCGATTAAAAAAGTTTTCAATAGATAGTGTCATATCAAAATAGTATCCCTCAAAGCCTCTGTTCCAGGCAGTCAAAGCTTCTTCAAGTGTACATTGGGATAATCGCTTCATTGTGATCATGACATCCCTCTTTTCTTAATTGCTTCCCAGAATTCCTCAGCTAAAACGCCCATTAAGATATTGTCATGAAACTCACCTTCATAAAAAAGGTCTCCTCGAATGACCCCTTCCTGTTTAAAACCGAGCTTTTCATAAGACCTTTTTGCTCTTTCATTGAAGTGATACACATTCAGCCCAATCCGGTGGAGTCCCAAGTTATGAAAACCATGTTCGAGAATTAATTTCATTGCTTCTGTTCCAAGCCCTCTTCCTCGCTGCTTTTCATCGTTTAAGGCGATTCTGACACTGGCATTTCGATTTAAAAGGTCCATATCCAGCAAAGCAAGATCGCCTATCGGTTCGTCTGTTTCCTTTAACACAATGACAAGATCCATTCTATTTTTGTCCAGTGCAAAGCTTTCATATGCCTTTTCGATTTTTTCCATTGTAAAAAACGTTTGCGTCCCGGTAAGCCTGCGAATCTCTTTGTCTTGAACAGATTCAAAGACCATCTCAAAGTCTTCTTTTCTAAAAGGACGCAAATAGACATTTTCTCCTTCTAAAAACCTCATCAAACTTCCCCTTTTTTTAGATACATTAGGACCATTTCTTCTAATGCACAAATTTGTTTTTGAAAAGGATAGCTCTCGCCGATAACTGAATAGTGCAGGCATATACCGTCAATGGATCCCCACACCATAGACGACACAAGCCCTGGATCAGCATCGTCTTTAAATTCATGCTGTCTGATGCCTTCCTCAATAATCTCGATTAAAAGCGCTTGATAAACGTTTTGATAGCGATCTGTTATGACTTCCTTCAGCTCTTCATCACGCCCGGAATGAATCCAGAATTCAAGATGAACCCCAATCATTCTTTGCCATTTTTGCGATAGCTCGATATCTGCATAATTTGTGAAAAACTGATGCAGCTTCTTTATCGCCGACTTGCTCTCTAAAAAACTGGTTTTCAGCTTGTTAATATTCTGCTCTGTTCGCAACTGCATCAGCTGCATATAAATGTCTTCCTTGCTTTTGAAATAGTTGTAGATAGCACCTTTGCTTAATCCGGATTCAGCGACAATATCGTCGATCGTCGCAAGCTGGAAGCCTTTTTCACCAAATGCCTTAAGCGCACTTTCTAAGATATGCTGTTTCTTTTTCTCCTTGTATTCCTCTGTTACGATCGGAGCCACGAATTCACCTTCTTAGGATGATGGTCAAATTAATAAACCGACTGTATAGTCTATTTTATTCTATTATAGATATAAAATTCAAATAATTTCGATAAAATTTTTTAATAAAAACTACCATTTGACTTTTGCACTTTTACCCCTTAATGTAGAAAAGGTCATTTTTTAAACACACATATATCTTCTTATTAAGAGAGGCAGAGGGACTGGCCCTGTGATGCCTCGGCAGCGGACTCGGATTTCGAGTGCTGTGCCAATTCCAGCAAGCTTTGCGCTTGAAAGATGAGAAGAGGTTTATTCCATTCCGGATTTAAGATCTCTTCTCCTTTAGAAGAGATCTTTTTTTATAAAAAGAAAGGTGGTACACATGGATAAAAAAGGAAATGGACTTGCTTTATTGCCATTGATAATATTTCTTGCCCTATTTGTAGGATCTGGAATCATTACAGGCGATTTTTATAAAATGCCAATACTTGTTGCAATTATCATTGCAGCTGGAGCAGCTCTTATGATGAATCGGAAAGAGACGTTCACTGCAAAGGTTGAGAATTTTGCTAAAGGTGCAGGTCATCCCGACTTAATGATTATGGTCTTTATTTTTATTTTAGCCGGTGCATTCTCAGAAGCTGCAAAGGGAATGGGTGCTGTTGAATCCACAGTTAACCTTGCTCTATCTATTCTGCCGCAAAGCTTTTTGATCGTTGGACTTTTTATCATTGCAGCCTTTATTTCACTTGCTATGGGTACTTCAATGGGAACCATTGCTGCCTTGGCTCCAATTGGAGTCGGCATCAGTGCAGAGGCTGATATCTCGATTGCCCTCGCAATGGCTGCGGTTATAGGCGGAGCGATGTTCGGTGACAACTTATCTTTTATTTCAGATACAACCATTGCAGCAGTTCGGACACAGCAGACAGAAATGAGAGATAAGTTCAAGGTAAACTTTTTCATTGTATTGCCTGCTGCCATCATTACGTGTGTTGTTTTAATTTTGATTACACATGGCAGCCAATCTCCTGTTTCACCTGGAGATTTCAGTTTTATTAAGATGATTCCGTATATTGCGGTTCTAATCACAGCTCTGCTTGGAATGAATGTCATTATCGTATTAACTGGAGGCATTCTTTTGAGCGGAATTATCGGGTTATCTGATGGGAGCTATCAATTAACGAGCTTTTTTCAAAAAATAACGGAGGGTATCATGGGGATGGCCGAACTAGTCATTCTTTCCCTCTTAATTGGCGGTATGGTTGAACTGATTAAACGAAACGGAGGCATTCACTTTATTTTAGATGCGATGACACGCAGAATATCTTCTAAAAAGGGTGCTGAATTTGCCATTGCCGGTCTAGTCAGTACGACAAACCTTGCGACGGCGAATAATACCATCTCTATTATTGCAGCAGGTCCGCTCGCAAAAGATATGGCCGATACGTATGAAATCGATAAACGCAAATCTGCCAGTCTATTGGATATTTTCTCTTGCAGTATACAGGGTTTAATTCCTTATGGTGCTCAAATGCTTACTGCAGCTCAGTTTGCTTCGATTTCACCAACAGATATCCTGCCTTATTCGTTTTATCCGATTTTGATTGCATTATGCGGAATTGTGTCCATCCTTATTCGATATCCGAGATTCAAAGCAGTTCGTTAAGTTTTATATAAAGGCTGTTTTCGCATTGATTGTTATTATTGGTTATTCATTGTACCCGTGGATTTCCGCTGCAGGCACTTGCTTTCCGGGGAGGGATGGGAGCCTCTATTTCCCGCAGGAGTCAAGTGCCTTCTGCTACAATCCACTAAAGGTTTAAACCATTTTTTCTAAAAGCAGCAAACTTTACGAAAAGAGCCTATATAAAAGCGTCCGTCGCACGGACGCTTTTTGTTTATGGTTGAAAAAAACACCAGAAAACCAAAGGCTCTGATGATTCCTTCTATTATTGAATTGAAAATTTTTCTTTCTCTAATAGTTCTTCAGGTTTTTCCCCAATCGGATCATCATGGAAATATTCCCGAATTACACCATCTTTCAGATAGTTGGCGATTGACACCATAATCATCCCCTGATCCAGTGCAAGATATGCTTTTGCTACCTCACCCGTCTGTACATTTACTGAATCATAAAATCCGTATTTGCTGTAGGTTTTTAATTTTTTTAGTGCTTTAATGTTTTTATGTGCTTCCCTTGGTGCATATTCTAAAGCGAGGAACGTCGCATGAGCAGTAACTGTTGCGCCATCCTTGTAACCGGAAGTACCAAGTGGCGTTGCCGCAAACTCACTGTATCCCTCAGGCGTCGCAGCTGGAGAGAATCCCCACGCAGGGTAGCCCTTCTCTTTTGCAAAAGCGACTTGAAGATCCACATGACGCTTGTTATTTAATCCTAGTGCATCTTTCCCAAGCTCTTTTTCCTTTAAGACGATCCCAGGCATGAGTCCTTCAAACATACTGCCCCCCCAGCTCGGAACAAACTTTACATCTTGGTAAGTGTAATGCCCTTCATATACTGTTACTCCATCATATTCTGCGTTTTGGCCTTCTGGAATTTGCGCCTGCCAGTCCCATTCTCTTGGCATTGTCCGGTACATTTTCCACCAGTGCTCACTTGGCACATCCCCTTTGCCGATGGAAATATAGCTCGCAACACGAGGCTCTGTGTAGAACAATCCGTAATGATGATCGGTGAGCTTTCCTTGTGCTGCATCGTATCCTCCGCGGAACTGTCCCACTTGCGGGTCATAGAGAGTAGTATAGTTCATATCATTAACCAACTTGCTTGTCTGAGAGTTTAACTCCTCATACGCTTGTCCGACAACGATTAATCCCGCTGACAGCCATCCATTGTCCACCTGGGAGATAAATTGGCCCCATTCCTTCTTAAGTGAGCCATCATTCGTGTTATACCAATTATAAAATAATCCATTCCACTTTTCTAATTTTTCCAGTGTATTTAATGTCAGCTGAATGCGCTTAACTGCTTCACTCTTTGAAATAAAGCCCATTTCTTGAGCAGAAACCGTACTCATCATGTACATTCCGATATTTGTAGGCGATGTATGAGTCGCATCCTTTTTACCAGTTTCCGTATATCGCGTTTCATCATAAGTAAGTCCAGTTTTCGGATCCGTGTGATCCTGAAAATAGGTATAGGTCTTCTTTGAGATCGCTTTCAATTCTGCCCGAAAAGCACGGTCGTTTCCTTCATCTCCAGCGGATGCAGATGGGACAACCAATAGATTAACTAAAAGACTGAACATGAAAAGTAAACTTAACCAATTTGCTTTATTCATTATTTACCCCTTTCAATTCATTTTGGTGCAATCGAAACGTTTCACCAACATTTTATCATATACTTATAACTGGTTTAAGTATTATTCTCAATTTTCTGTTATTTGGTTCTTTAGAAGGATATGACAGAACAAACGCTGTCCCATTCAAATGAGTGACCACACTAATAGAACACCACTTTTTAAAAATGAGAAAAGCAGCGCGATTTCAAATTAGAAATCCCACTGCCTTTCTTTTTTCTATAAGGACGCAAAAGAAACATTTTTCTAGCTATGTTCTCCTTTTTGGGTCAATCCGTGCAAGAGAAATTGAATCGTATACTCTTTTTCCGCTTCATCATCCCAGTTCAGATCTGGCAGGATAATAAACCTTCCAATCAAGAAACCCATGATCGTGGTGATGATCATCCGCAGAACAGTTTCAGGCGGGAGATCGATAATTTCCCCTTTTTCCTGAAAATGTGTAATCAGCTGTTTCAATTTCTCCACCGCATGTTCTTCAACGACTTTACGGAGTTCACCTCTGAATTCTTCATGGAAAAAGGCTTCCTGCAGTAAAATCTTGATGACAGGGTGGTTCTTTTTTATAAAATCATACCGGTTTTCAAGAATGTACCGCAGCATCTGTTCAACGTCCTGATGGTTCTGCTTCGTAACGTCCTGGAGAAAATTCCTTACTAAAAAAGGAGCGATAAACTTTGTAATGGTAGGCATGACAATCGCGAACAGCAAATCCTTTTTCGTTTGATAATGACGGAAAATAGTTCCTTCCGCAACTCCTGCTTTTTTGGCGATTTCACTTGTTGATGCTGCGGCAAACCCTTTATCTGCAAAAATTTCAATTGCTGCTTCGACTACCTTTTTTTGTTTTTCACTCATCTTTACATCTTCGTCTGTAAGCTTTAAAAGCTCTTCAATGGAAAACTGATTGCTCATCTTTTAAAACTCCTCAATTATATATGCCCTTATTATAAATGAAAATGATAGAACAAGCATTATAGCCTTCTTACCTTTTTCAAAGCAAAGATATTAAGAATCAGAAAAAAGAGTGAAAAGCCAAGGAGTATATAGACATTCTGCGCAATCTCGTGCCAGCCATACCCTTTTATCATGATTCCCTGCAGTGCCTCAGCCCCATATCTAAGCGGCATGGCATAACTAATTGACTGCAGCCACTCTGCCATTGTTTCTAATTTAAAGAGACCTGAAAAGAATACTTGCGGCACAATGACCAGAGGGATGAATTGGAACATTTGCAGTTCATTGTTTGCGAATGTTGATAGCAGCGTTCCCAGTGTCAAAGATGTCATCGCCAGCAGAAATGTGATAAGCAATACATAAAAATAAGACCCTTCCATCATCATGTCCAGCACACTGATCGAATATGCCGAAATCAAAATAGCCTGAAACGTCGTGAAAATTCCGAAACCGATTACGTATCCAAGGACGAGCTCCCAGCGTTTAAGCGGAGTAGCCATAATCCGGTCCAGTGTCCCGCTGGTTCTTTCCCGCAGAAATGAAACACCTGCAATTAAGAAAACAAAGAAAAAGATAAATACGCCAATCAGGACTGGACCAATGTAATCAAAAGACGTCATTTCATCAGAACCATGCAAGTAGTTCACAGATGATTGAGCCTGCTCATCCGGCTGTGCGCTTTTTTGAATGAGACCCAGCACCGCTTGACTTACACCAGGGTCAGAGCCTTCTAATGTAATCTCTTTTTCTCCTTTATCGAAAGAAAGAAATGCGTCTAAATCGTCTGCTTCAATAAATTCTTCTGGACTATTTTCTTCGTATTCTTTTACCTTGATATCATTCTCTTCGAACGCTGTTATCAATTGCTCCGGTGTCCCATGTACACCAAGTTTGGGAGAATATGCATCGCTGTCAAAAATAAAGTTCATCAAGGTCAGGATAAAAAGCGGAGCGATCAGCATTAAGGCAAGCGTCCGTTTATCGCGGTAAAATTGCTGTATAATTCTAATGACTATTGCTTTTACCCTCATCCTCTTACACCTCCATATGCTAAAAACGCTTCTTCAATGGTGGCTGCCTTCGTATCGGCCTTAAGCTGCTGCGGAGTGCCTGAAGCAATCAATACCCCTTCACGGATGAACCCGATCCGATCACACTTTTCAGCCTCATCCATCACATGCGTTGTGACGACAATAGTCGTTCCAGTACGTCGGATATTCTCAAGCTCCTCCCAAATCGATTGACGCAAAATCGGATCGATTCCAACTGTCGGCTCATCCAGAACGAGAATTTGCGGTTCATGCAGCATGGAAATCGCAAGCGATAAACGGCGCTTCATTCCGCCGGAATAATCACCTGCCCGTTTAGAAGCATGCTCAGATAGGTTAACGAGATTCATCACATATTCAATTCTCTCTTTTTTTATTTTTCCTTTCAGACCGCTGAGCGCTGCAAAAAAAGCAATGTTTTCTTTTCCTGTAAGCTCGCCGTATAAAGCATCAGATTGTGCCATGAATCCGATTTTTTGCAGAGAATCCAGATTCGGCATCTTTACCCCGAGAACCTTTGCTTCACCTTTACTTGCTTCTTCTATGCCTACAATCATTTTAATTAACGTTGTTTTACCAGACCCAGAAGGTCCAAGCAGAACGAAGATTTCTCCCTTCCCTACTGAAAATGAAACGTCTTTTATGACCTCTTTTTTAGCAAATGACTTTGAAACAGAATGGAGAACGATGCTCATTTCATTCATATGAAGCTCCTCTCTAAATAAAAGTGAGTAATCACTCACTAACAATGTAATCCATATTCCGATATTTGTAAAGTGAGTAATCACTTTTTATTAAAAACTAAAACAGCGAACCCCCACGGGTTCACTGCATTCTTTATTTTAATAATCTCCTTATCCATTTAAGTCCGTTTTTCGCATGAGGATAGCGGAAACTAAAATCAAATTTTGTTGTTTGATGAAGAACGCTTTTATAATGAGAAAAGGCGTCAAAGCTGTATTTTCCATGATAATTTCCCATTCCGCTTTCACCCACTCCGCCGAACGGAAGATGCGGTGTGGCAATATGCATTAGTGTATCGTTAATGCACCCTCCGCCAAAGGAAACATGCTGAATGACCTGCTGCTCCGTCTGTTTACTGGAGGTAAACAAATAAAGGGCAAGCGGTTTTGGACGATCTTGAATAAACGATATCACTTCATCTAAATTTGAGTAATCCATGACAGGTAAAATCGGTCCAAAGATCTCTTCTTGCATAACATTTGCATCGGCATTCACTCCATCTAAAATGGTTGGAGCGATCTTTAACGTTTCAGGGTCAGCTGCTCCACCAATTATGACTTTTCCATCTGAAAGAAATTGAATCAATCGGTCGAAATGCTTTTTACTGATCATTCGGCTAAAATTCTCATTTTGAAGCGGATTAGTACCAAACATTTCGTTGATTTCACGTTTAAGCATTATAAGAAATTCAGCTTTTATTTCTTTATCTATAAGCAGATAGTCAGGCGCAATACACGTTTGACCAGCATTCGTAAACTTCCCGAAAGCAATTCTTTTTGCTGATAGCTCTAAATTAGCATCTTTATGAACGATGCATGGGCTTTTTCCGCCAAGCTCTAGTGTAACGGGTGTAAGATGCTCAGACGCTGCTTTCATAACAATCTTCCCGACTGGGACACTGCCTGTGAAAAAGATGGTATCGAATTTTTGAGCAAGCAGCATTTGATTCGTTTCAATGCCGCCTTCTATCACGGTTACGAGCTCTGGAGGATATATTTCTTCAACAAGATCCTTGAGCAAATTTGATACATTTGGTGCAAATTCCGAAGGTTTCAGCACAGCTGTATTACCTGCTGCAATTGCTCCTGCAAGCGGAGATAATGCAAGCTGAAACGGATAATTCCAAGGAGCGATGATTAATGCTGTCCCAAAAGGCTCAGGTACAATCTTTCCTGTTGTACCTATATGAGTCAATGCCGTTTTCACTTTTTTAGGCGCTGCCCATTTTTTTAGATTCTTTTTTGAGAATTGAATCTCTTCCAGCAAAATCCCGATTTCAGTTGAATAGGCTTCAAATTCAGATTTGTTTAAGTCTGTTTTCAGTGCATCCATGATGGCACGTTCATTTTTCTTTATCGTCAGATACAGCTTTTCCAGCTGATCATATCGCCCTTGAACATTTCTTGTATTCCCTTTGTAAAAGTATTCTTTTTGTTTGGAGATAATCAATTGTATGCTTTGTTCTAGAGTCATCATTTATTTTCTCCGCCTTATTGTGTTTATACGTTTAATCTCTTAAACACATAGTACAATGAGGGGGAAATGGTGTCAAGGATATGATTTTATGCAGTGGTGAAGAAAACGGCTTTATATTTGATTTTTGAGAAATTAATTATTTTGGTAATTAACGATAGTAACTTCATAGAAAAAGCATGAATCATTAACCGATCCATGCTTTACTTCCAATAATCAAACATCGGACCGTCCTTTCCAAATAAAGGATCATTTTCAGGTAAAGGGACGTTTTGAATATTTTTAAGTGCACTTGGCCGCTCATCTTCTTTTCCTGTGCACATATCCATTTCCTGATGATCTGGATAGGCTCCCATCACTTGAAAATCCCTGCTTTTTTCGATGCATTTATGTCCAACACCTGCTGGAATCACGACAACATCTCCATGTTTCACAGAAACGGCTTTCCCGTTTTTGCCGCCAAAGAGAACCTCTGCATGTCCGCTGATTACACCCAGTACTTCATGGGAGGTACTGTGATAATGATGATAATTATATACACCATTCACCCAGGTTCCTGACCAGCCATGGTCCAGCAGCGTGGCTTCAAAACGATCCTTAGATTTTAATGCTTTTTCATAAATAAGCAGCGGCAGCCTCGGATTGTTGGGAATACTGCCGTCATCCTCAAACATGATCGTTTTGATCTTCATTTTGTTCCACTCCTTTTTTTACACCGTAATCAGGTATTAAAAGATATCCTGTCAGACCCAAAATTCCTGCAAAAAGTTTAAGATAGGCTGCTTCTTTGAAAATCAACACGCAGCTGATTGCAATCACACAAGCTGTTATGAAAAGAATCATTCCAATATTATTCCGGTTTACCATACTTTTCACTTCCCACCCTTATTTTTCCTTTTTCATTATAACAAGGATGATTCACCGCTTATATTAAATTTTACTTAAATCTTCCTTTTTCTCCCTGTTACACAGACTGTAAGCTCAGGGCGAACCTTTTTATATTCAACTTTGATATCTTCATATCCGCAGGCTGACATGTCATCTTGAATTTTCCGGCCAAACATTCTTGTCTTTTCTGCACTTGCATCCTCTTCTCTGGGCTGCATGGTGATGGCAATTCTTCCGCCGGGCTTTAGGGCACTTGTAATGTTTTCAAGTCCTTTGCGCGGATCTTCCCAAATCGTGTAGTTATTAACGGAGAGAATTTTATCATAGTAATCATGGTATAGATCTACATTCTCTGCATCCTCAGTAATGAGATTCACTCTCCCAGCTTCTACATAAGCTTCCAGATGCTTCTCTGCCTGTTCTTTCATTGTTTCTGAAACATCCACTCCATCAATTTTAATTTGACGATAATGCTTAAGCATATATCCCATGCTGTAGCCAGGTCCAAATCCGATTTCTAAGATGGTATCACCTGGTTTGATTTTCAGCCTTGAAATGGTCCATTTGTTAATGGTTTGATTTTCCAATGCCATAATCTTGCCTGCTATGATTCCTAAGAATCCTTTTGGTTTGCTGAAATTTTTCGTAAATGCAGAAAACATATCTGGCACCTCGTACGATTTTGTCTTTCCTTATTTTTATCACCAAACCCAGCTTTATAAACTTTTTTGTTCTCTTGACTTGATGCAAGTATGAACGTAAACTTAACTTAAACGTTTAAGTGATGTAAGATATTTATTCAATAAAATTTAAACCACTGCTAACTTAAACGATTAAGCAAAGGGGGTTGGCAATGATGGAAAGTCCCCATTCATTCCAAGTAAAATCAGCTATTCATATGAACAGCATATGGCGTAACCGAACATTTTTATCCCTTTTCACAGCATACACTCTCTCGATTTTCGGAGGTACCTTTCACACGATCGCATTAAATATTTGGGTCCTGAAAACTTATGACAGCGCAACATTAATGTCAGTCATATTAATTACACACCTTGTGGTCACCACTTGCTTCTCTTCCATTGCAGGGACAGCAGCAGACAGGATGAACCGGAAAAAAATGATGTGGATTTCCGATCTTATTCGGTGTGTGCTAGTTATCGGAATGGCGATTGCAATTGCCGTTCAGTCTCCTTTTTGGGTCATTATTCTTTTAACTGCTTTAACAGCTTTGTCAGGATTATTTAAGGCACCGGCATTCAACGCATCCCTTATTGATGTGGTCGGGAAGGAAAAGATTCAAACCGCTGCAGGTGCGATGAGTCTTGCTGATAATATTGCAAGAACGCTTGGCTTTGCAGTCGGCGGAGTTATCGTTGCTGCTTATGGCGGTGTCACTGCCATTTTAATCGATGCCTTTATGTTTTTTTTATCTGTCATCCTCGTTTTGATCGTCAAGGATTTCCCTGAACATCGTGAAGCTCTTTCAGCAAAAACAAGTTTTAAAGAAGATTTTATTACTGGTTTCACTTATATTTGGAAAGAACCATTTGCAAGAGCCATCACCATTCTATCGCCTATGCTCATTTTGTTTTTCACAACGTCGCTTATGATTATTCAGGTCATGGCCATCAAGGAATGGAATGCAAGTCCAATTGAATTTGGTTTAATTGAAGCAAGCATTCCCCTTGGATATATGGCAGGCGCAGGATTGATTATGTTTTTAGGGAAAAGACTGGCGCATCGTGGCGTCTTCATTATCGGCAGCATGATTGGGCTTGGACCTCTTTACATGCTGCTCGGCGGAATTGAATCAGCGACTGTCGGTATTCCTCTAATTCTCTTAGTCGGCTTCATGTTTTCTTTCTGTACACTTCTTGTCAATGTCATTCTCCGTCTTGAAGTAAGCAGTACTCTCCAAGGCAGAGTGTTTGGAATTATCGGGGCATTAACAAGTGTTCTGCCTCCTGCGGGATTAGCTATTGCTTCTTTTTTCACGGATAAATTCGGCGGAGGCAGCGTCTTGTTTACTTGCGGACTTTCTTTATTTGTAATTGGGATTGTATGCTGGGTGTTTTTGAAGGATATTAGGAGATATGAGTAGCGAAGGACAGTATGGAATTCATTAAAAAGCTGCTTGAGAACCAAGCAGCTTTTTTCCATTATTTCAGCTTTCCATGCTGAAATGGGCACTTTCCGACAATCGGCTCTGCATCATCTCCAATGAAATATTGCTTCCACTCTCTGTGCTCTGGGTCGCCGTAGTGGCTAATGTTAGGGTGTTTCGGGAGCTGATCCCACTTCTCCACCCGTTCTCTCACTTTTTCGCGCGACATGCTGCCGCCCTCTGATGTTCCTTCTAGGCCTTCAAAAATTCTGCGAGGCTGAAATCCAAGTACTAAGCTATTTCCTAAATCTCTCGTTTTCCGCTGTTTATATGCTGGTGCATTTCCGAATACAAAGAATGGTTCATTGGCAAAGGAAAAGGCCCATAGATGATGATCAGGATCGTATGGATAATCTTCTGGCCAAGGATGCTTATCGGTATCATGAAGATACTGGAGAATGTTCCAAAAGTGTTCCCTGTAATACGAAATTGATTTTTCTTCTTCTTCAGGTTCGACGAAAACAAATAGGCCGTGGCGAATCAATTTTGGAGCCTCAAACAATTTGATAAAAGCTTCCAGCGCCTCAGGAAGATTCGACCAGTCATCCTTTGAAATATAGGCATATCTTAGCTCTCCCTTTTTCTCAGCAGCCATTCCAAAATAACAAGGGAAGGTTTTATCGGTTACAACTTGATGAAAATTTTTATACTCGCGTATCACCCATTCAGGTACGATTTCAGGGTTTGTCATATCTTCTTTTTCTAAAAGGAATTGATTTTTGGTTATCATCTTTTCACTCCTTATGCGATTATGAATAAAGCACTACCCCTTTTAATACCCAGCAAATCCTTTATTAAACCTGGTTAAATCTTTTAAACAAACGTTTGATTATATTCACAATCTAACTAATCAGACCCTTATTATCCTCAATCCAAATCTATATTTCATCAGTAGCAAGAGCATTCATAAAAGGAACCAATCAAACAAAAAAAACGAGCAATCCTAAAATTAGGATTACTCGCTTAAATTTACACAGGTACTTTTTCTCTTTGCACAACTGATGCAGAATCTTTCATCAGATCATAGGTCAAGCATACAGGCGTGCCATTGCGGGGATCAACTACAATCTCCGCATCGATGTGGAAGACTTGTTTTAAAACGTCTTTAGTCATGACTTCTAACGGTGAACCTTCACAAATGACCTTACCTGATCTGACGGCAATTAAATGATCTGCAAAACGGGCAGCATGGTTTAAATCATGCAGAACCATGGCAATTGTGCGATTTTCTTCTCTGTTTAATGTCTGCAGCAACGATAGTACTTCTAATTGATGAGCAAGATCGAGGTATGTCGTTGGCTCGTCGAGCAGAAGCAAATCGGTTTCCTGAGCAAGCGCCATGGCAATCCATACTCTTTGTCTCTGGCCGCCTGATAAAGCATCAATCGGTCTGTCTTTAAATGGCAGCACACCTGTCATTTTAAGGGCCCATTCAATGATTTGGCGGTCCTTTTTCGTCAGCTTGCCAAACCCGCTTTGATGAGGAAAACGACCGTAGGCGACTAATTCAGATACCGTGAGCCCGCTCGGCGCTTCTGGTGTTTGCGGAAGAATGGCCATATTTTTAGCGATTTCTTTTGTTGATTGTGTAATTATATCTTTTCCGTTTAAAAGAACAGCACCCTGTTTAGCTTTCATAATCCGGGCCATCGTTTTTAAAATTGTAGACTTCCCGCAGCCATTCGGACCAATAATGGCCGTGATTTTCCCTTTTGGTATGGAAACATTCAAATCACGAACGATATCTGCATCACCATAACTGATTGATAGATTCAATGTTTCTAGTGCTTTCATTCGTATCACCTCTACTTAGTTTTCATTAAAAGATATATGAAGTATGGAGCTCCTAAAGCCGAGACTACGAGCCCAACAGGTATTTCAGATGGTGCAAGCAAATTTCGTCCGATCGCATCTGATATGATCAGCAGCAGCGCTCCCATCAATGCTGAAGCAGGAATAAGCATTTGATGCTTCGGTCCAACTAATCTTCTTGCTAAATGCGGAGCTACAAGCCCAAGAAACGCGATTCCGCCTCCGACAGATACACAGGAGGCTGCAAGTGCCACAGCGAGGATCAGCAGGAATCTGCGTTCCTTTTCAACGGCTGCCCCAAGTCCCGCTGCAACAGAATCGCCTAAATTCAAGACATTCAGATAACGAGCCTTATAGATGGCTATGGGCAGAAGAATAACAATCCATGGAAGCGTCGCTAAGACAAACTTCCAGTTCGTTCCCCATATGCTTCCAGACAGCCAAACGGTCGCACGCATAAAATCGCGCGGATCCATTTTTAATTGAATTAATAATAATACAGCAGCAAGACCGGCATTCACGGCAATGCCTACTAGAATCAGCCGAATCGGGGTGATCCCATTTTTCCATGCTAATAAATAGATCAGCAGCGCTGCAAGCAATCCGCCCATTAAAGCAAAGAACGGAAGAATGAAGATTTGCAGCGTGCCAAGGTCATAGGAGCTTTGGAAAAAGAACATAAACACAACCGCTCCGAGACCTGCTCCTGTATTAATTCCCAGTATACCGGGGTCAGCCAAATCATTTCTTGCAACGCCCTGCAAAATAGCACCAGATACAGCAAGACCGGCACCAATCAGCAAGGCAATGACCATTCTTGGAAGTCTGAATTCATATAATACGAGTTCATCCTGCATCGTTCCATATCCAAATATCGTTTTCACCACATCAAGCGGCTCTATGCGAATGGTCCCCAGTCCAAGACTGATGAGAAAGGCAATCACAATCAAAATTAATAATGCGGTTAAAATCCACAACGGATTTCTTTTTCCTTGTAAAATAGCTTTCACATAAACCCTCTCCCTTCTTTTCTTGCAATATAAAGGAAGAAAGGCACTCCTAGAAGAGCAGTCAGCACACCCACCGGTATTTCAAACGGAGGGTTTATCATTCTGGCAGCAATATCAGCCATAACTAACAGCAGAGCTCCCAAAATTGCTGAACATGGAATAATGAATCGATAATCAACACCTACTAAAAATCGGGTCAGATGCGGAATAATCAGTCCAATAAAACCGACCGTGCCTGCTATAGAAACAGCTGCGCCCGTCAGAAGCAAGACAACGACTACTCCTAAAAACTTTACAAGCCCAGTACGCTGGCCAAGGCCTTTTGCCACATCTTCACCAAGACTCATGATCGTCACTGATCTTGAGATGAAAAGGGCGAGCAATAGACCTCCGATTGCAAACGGCAGTACAAATTGAATACTAAGCCACTTCGTTCCCACCAAGCCGCCTGCATACCAGAAGCTTATATCCTGTGAGACATCAAAGTGTATCGCAATGGCAGATGAGATTGAGTTAAGAAAAGCCCCAATCGCGGTTCCGGCCAGTGCAAGCTTTACCGGGGTCAAACCTCCTTTGGACATGGAGCCGATCCCAAAGACCAGTCCTGCTCCGAAACCTGCTCCTATAAATGATGCAATCATAAGACCTAAAAACGTCGTGCCCGGAAAAAAAGCAAACACAACGGCAATGGCAAACGCTGACCCATTCGTAACACCCAAGATGGAAGAGTCTGCCAAAGGATTTCTCGTCATGCCCTGCATAATGGCACCTGACACAGCCAAAAATGCTCCAACAAATGCTCCTGCAATCGCTCTTGGCATTCTAAGCTCATTAATAATCTGATGGGATGTTATAGCCGGATCAAAGTTAAAAAGAGATGTCCAAACTGTTTTCAGACTGATCTCAGCAGCTCCAACCGAGATGGACACACCCATCATCAGCAGCAAAATGGCCATTCCGGCAATCATGATAAAAAAAGCTGTAAGCGGCCTTGACGTTATCTCTTCTGCCTCTTTTAATTCATCCTCCTGTACTGCGTCGTTCGTACTCACAAAAATCAAACCTTTCTGCAACAAAAACTTATCTATTTAATGGAATTGAAAATCATTATCATTTATACGATCCAACTTTATTATAATACCTTCTAAGTAAAAAGTAAGCCTTTTTTTCACATTTTCCTGATGATGGCAGGATCAGGTAAAATGTGATTGTTTTTATGTGCGAACAATCGCTATACTTATTATAGAAAATGGATAAGAAATGAGTGGTATCATGCTTAAGCGTTTTTTTGCCTATTATCGCCCTTATAAAAGGTTATTTTTAATTGATTTTTCTTGTGCAGTCATTGCCGGACTGCTGGAACTTGGCTTCCCGCTCGTCGTCAATGCATTTATTGACCGCCTTCTTCCCAGCGGCGACTGGAATATAATTATCTGGGCATGCGCCGGGCTGCTCCTGCTTTACATATTAAATACAGGCTTGCAATATATCGTCACCTATTGGGGCCACATGCTTGGAATTAATATCGAAACAGATATGCGCAAAAAGCTGTTTGAACATATTCAAAAGCTGTCATTCCGCTTTTTTGACAATACAAAAATAGGTCACTTAATTTCACGTCTGACAAATGATTTGATGGAAATCGGGGAACTCGCGCATCATGGACCTGAGGATTTATTCATCGCTGTGATGACATTGATCGGTGCTTTTTCCGTTATGCTCGCGATTAACGTAAAGCTAGCCTTGCTTACGTTTTTGGTGATTCCATTCCTGCTTTTCCTTGCCGTATTTTTCAACAATAAAATGACCGGTGCTATCCATCAGCTTTATACAGATATTGCAGACTTCAGTGCACGTGTAGAAAATAACGTCAGCGGGATTCGTGTTGTTCAGGCTTTTGGAAATGAGACATTCGAGAAAACTCAATTTCAGAAAAATAACCTGCGCTTTCGTTTGTCCAAATTGCTTGCTTATAAAATTATGGCATTGAATATATCGATCAGCTATTTTCTTATGAGGCTTGTCACACTGTTTGTTCTTGTATGCGGAACATGGTTTGTCATTCAAAATGAACTTTCTAGCGGGGGATTTATTGCATTTGTTTTATTAACGAATGTTCTCTTTCGCCCCATCGAAAAAATTAATGCAATCATTGAAAGCTATCCTAAAGGAATTGCAGGCTTTAAGCGCTATATCGAACTGATTGATACAGAGCCTGACATCAAAGATAAGCCTGATGCAGCTGAAGCAGGAAAGTTAACGGGAGACATTCGTTATGAAGGTGTATCCTTTGGGTATCAAAATGAGGATAACGTGTTAAACGAAATTGATTTAACCATCCATGCTGGGGAAACCGTAGCATTTGTGGGGCCTTCTGGAGCAGGCAAAACAACATTATGCAGCCTTCTGCCCCGCTTTTATGAGGTAAGTGCAGGAAAAATCATCGTTGACGGAATGGATATCCGCGATTTGACGCTTTCTTCTCTTCGCAAGCAGATTGGCATTGTTCAGCAGGATGTATTCCTTTTTTCAGGAACAATGAGAGAAAATATCGTGTATGGAAAGCTAGGGGCCACAGAGCATGACATCTGGCTGGCGGCGAAGCATGCACAATTAGAAGAAATGATCTATTCTCTTCCGAACGGACTTGATACTGTCATTGGAGAGCGCGGCGTCAAATTATCAGGCGGCCAAAAACAGCGCTTGTCCATCGCAAGAATGTTCTTGAAGAATCCGCCAATCCTTATTCTGGATGAAGCTACCTCTGCGCTGGATACAGAGACAGAAAAAGCCATTCAGGATTCCTTGGCAAAGCTGTCTGCAGGCAGGACTACACTTGTCATTGCCCACAGACTGGCTACGATTAAAAACGCAGACAGAATCATCGTTGTAAATAAAGATGGGATTGCCGAACAAGGCTCCCACGAGGAACTGATGGCAGAAGGCAAAGGATACCGCAGACTTTATGAAGCTCAGTTTCAGTCTTAATTCGGTATGTTTATGCAGAGTATTGGGATTTAACTGATAAAAGCAGAATTTCAACTGACTAGTAATTTAACTGATAAATGATGAATTTTCACTGATAAAATACAGATATTGACTGATAAACTTTGAATTTCCACTGATAGAATCCCATTCATTGACCAATTACAATTTAAAATGGGAAAGAATGTTTCTCAGCATAAGCTAAAAAGCTGATCCGACAACCGGATCAGCTTTTTTTAGTTTAATTTTGTATTCAAAGGTTTCAATTTTGCCTCTATTTCAGCACGTCGGTTTTCAAGAAACGGCGGAAGTGCAAGGGATTCTCCTAAATGGAGAAGATCTTCATCTGTATCGAACCCTGGTCCATCCGTTGCAAGCTCGAACAGGATGCCATTTGGCTCTCTGAAATAAAGAGAACGGAAGTAAAAGCGATCGACAAACCCTGAGCTTGGAATTCTCTCTGATTTCAGTTTTTCAACCCATTTGTGCATTTCTTCTTCATTATCGACACGGAAGGCAACATGATGCACACCCCCGCGGCCTAGGCGTTCTGACGGAAGGTCTATACGTTCTTCAATATGAATCTCTGCTCCTGAGCCGCCTTCACCTGTTTCAAATACTAAGATGTCAGGCTGGCCAGGCACATCTGATGGATAGCTCCCTTTTGCTCTAAAGCCGAGAAGCTCTGTTAAAATTTCAATTGTTCTTTCAGGGACAGCTACTGTTAATTTCACTGGACCGAGACCAATGATTGCAAATTCAGAAGGAATCGGGCTCTTATCCCATGGCTGTCCTCCAGCCACCCCTGTGTTATTTTCATCAGAAACTAATTTCAGGCGCTGCCCTTCGAAATCTTTGAAAGATAAGGTCGCACGATTGCCGGCCTGAACAATCTCCCCATGCTCTACGTTTTGCTCTTCAAATCTTTTTTTCCAGTAAGCGAGAGCTTCATCGTTTCGGACACGCAAGGAAGTTGCCGAAATACTGTTGACTCCTTCATGAACTCTTCCTGCATTTGGTATTTCAAAGAAAGTCAGCTCTGTGCCTGGATTGCCCTTTTCATCTCCATAAAATAAATGGTACACAGATACATCATCTTGGTTAACCGTTTTCTTAATTAATCTCAATCCTAATGTTTTCGTATAAAACTCGTAGTTTTCAGGTGCTTTTGCCGTGATTGCGGAAACGTGGTGAATACCTTTTAACGGTTGCATGTTCATCCCTCCGAATATTATCTCGAATTCGAGATATTTATTATACTCATAATATACACGCAATAAATAGTGTTGTCAAATATAGGTGGCTGAATCCAAAAGATCCGAATAGGATCAAGATTATATGGCCAAAGGCATCTAGAAAAGGACAATTCTCCTTTCTAAAAGCTTTCTAAAAGACAGCTGGCGAATTGGATGCTTGTTTTGGCGAATTGAACTGGGATTTCGGCGTGTTGGAAACCTTTCTTGGCTCGTTGAACAGCGATTTCGGCGTGTTGGACACTTTATTTTCAGCTAAACCCTTATTAATCCAATTTCAATGTTGGAAAAAGTTTCATATTTTGCTAGTATCAAAGAGGAATATTTGTTCATTATAGGAGGGGTCGCATGAGCTCTGGAGATGACAAGAGACGCAAAAACTTAAAAGTGATTCAGTTTGATAAAGATAAAAACAGCTTGATTGAGACGATGCAGCCGAAAGAAACGTTTGAAGATGTCGGAGGGCTGGAGGAAGTTAAAAAACGGATTCGAATGGACTTTATTTTGCCGATTCAATCTCCGGAGTTTTTTCAGGCTTACGGGAAAACCGGCGGGGGGAGCCTGCTGCTGTATGGTCCTCCCGGATGCGGGAAAACCTTCCTTGCAAAAGCGATTGCAGGAGAAATTGATGCAAGCTTCATTCATTTGGAATTGCAGGCGATTCTTTCGATGTATGTAGGTCAAAGCGAGCATAATCTTCATGATATTTTTGAAAAAGCTAGGGAACAGAAGCCATGTGTTTTATTTATTGATGAGCTTGATGCTTTAGGAGGCAACCGCCACAGGATGAACCAGCATCATGATCGCGTGCTCGTGAACCAGCTTTTAGTTGAGCTCGATGGCCTGCAATCCTTTAATGACCAAGTCTATATAATCGGAGCTACAAATACTCCGTGGTATTTAGATCCAGCTCTGCGCCGTCCTGGCAGGTTCAATTCGCTGCTGTTTATTCCACCGCCCTCTGAGCAGGAACGAGAGCTGATTCTTTCCATTAAAACAAAGGATAAACCGCAGGAAAAACTTGAGCTTTCTAAAATTGCAAAGACGACCGCCCATTTCTCAGGCGCAGATTTAACACAGGTGATCGATGACGCGGTTTCAAAAGCCATTGAACGTTCTCTTGAAAAAGGGAGTCTCCAGCCAATGTCTAATGCCGATTTACTGAAATCAGCCAAAGATCGAAATCCTACAACACTTGAATGGTTTGCTACAGCAAAGAATTACGCCACATTCAGCGATACGAATAAAGATTACAAGAATGTTCTTCACTATATGAAGACACATGGAATCAGGTAAGCCATGAATGATTGGCCTATTCATACGACCCAGCGAATTCATAAGCTTAGAGAATTAAGAAGATATGATGAGGCGATTGAAGAAGCGCAAAACCTTATCGCATCTGATCCAGAAATTGCTCATTTCTATTCGATCTTGGCACACGTTTATTATCATAAAGAAGACTTTGAAGCGTCGATTCACTTTTCAAAAGAAGCATTAAAAAAAGATCCTGAGGATTACACGGGGAACTTCCTGCTCGTCAGCTCCTATTATCAGAGCGGTGATATGAAAACGTTCGATATTGTGGTAGAAGATGCATTACAGCTGTATCCGGATGTTGCCCATTTCTATTATTTAAAAGCCATGAGAGCCTTGCAAAAGAACAAAATCAAGGATTCACTCAAGTTCATGGAAACAGCCCTTGATTATGAGAGCGAAGATCCGGTTTACCTTGCAGCCTATAGCAATTTTTTACTCTTGTCTAACAAAAAAAAGAAGTCTAAGGAATTTGAACAAGTTGCCTTAGTGAAAAATGACAATGATCCACATGTTTTTTACTCATTGGCCAACACGGCATTTAATCGCGGAGACTTCAAACAAGCCAGAGAGCTCAGCCGGCTTGCTGCAGAAATAGAACCGGAAGAAGAAGCGTATCGCGAACAATACTTGGAATTCTTAAAAACTTCTTATGTTTTTCATAATGCTATCTTGCGAGTTGTGCAGGTTAACACCTTCTTGAGAAGGATATCCCCCGTCTTATTTTGGATCTTGATGCTCTTTATCTTTTTTGTCTTCAATCCATTATTTTGGATGTATCTCTTCTGTACGCTGGGTCCCTATTACCTCAGCAATTTTATAACAGGGGTGCTGATTAGCAGGAAGCTGGGTATTTCCCGCAGGAAGCAGAAGATCAAAATCTCAAATGCTATTATTACAGGCTTGTTTCTTGTTTTAGTTGGTATGGGTGTAGCTGGTCTGTTCTTGGAGTAAAGGTCAGAATACCAAGTTTCATCCCCGGCTTTTAAAACTTTCTGCTTAAAGAGGGTCTTCTTTATTTCCAGCACACCCTAACGTTTCACAGTTTATTCCAATCAGGTATAGTACTTTGGGGGTGAGTCGTTTGACTTTTAATTACGATGAAGACTTTGAAAACACGGATTTCAGAAAACATCCCGAGAAATACCGCGTTGGCAGAGGCGAGCAGGGTGTTCTGCTTGTTGAGCCTTACAAAAGTGAAATTCTTCCTTATTGGCGCTTTAAAACCCCTGAAATGGCAAAGGAATCTTCGGAAAAGATCTACCATCTTTTTCTTGAATATAAGGATAATGACGACTTTGTCGGAATGGACATGGCACGTAAATTCCTGCAGATGGGCTATACCCGGGCAAGACGATATGCCAATTATAAGGGCGGGAAAAAGTACAAAGAAGATGGAGACATTTATAAAAGGCAGATTAACGAGGAAAAGGCAGAGTCTGCTGCCATTTTTAAAGAAATGTGGATGGCAGCAAAGGAAGATGAAGAGTATTTTATCATGAAGAAAGAACATCAGAAAAAGTATGGATAGCATTGCTTCTTTCCAAAAGTCAGAAAAACCTATCATTGCTAAGAATGATAGGTTTTTCTCTTTATAGATTATTGTATTTTTCTTCAACTATTGCAATCAGCGGATGATTTTCCGGAAGCTGAGAAACTTCCTGCAATGCTCCAGATACACCCTTGTCTTTAATCAGCTTTTGAATTTCAGCTGCTTCTTCATCTTTGTTAAAATCATATTTCAGGCCTGCTGCTATGCCAACCGCAAGATAATCAGGCGTAATCCCCATATCAAGCAGTCTTCTTGCAGGCGCCACAAGACGATCGTCAAAGCCCAGTTTTCGTTTTGGCGATCTGCCAACACGTGTAACCTCATCTGAAATGTGTTTATTTTCAAATCTGGTAATAATTTTTTTCACATAGTTCAAATGCTCTTCTTCATTAAAGCCATACTCTTTTACAAGCAAAGTGCTTGTTTCATTCAGTGCGCTTAGAACAATGCTGCGAACCTCTGAATTCTCAATAGCTTCTTTAATTGTTGCCAGCCCTTTATGATAACCGGCATAAGCTGCCACAGCATGCCCTGTATTCACTGTAAAGAGTTTGCGCTCAATATAAGGAATAAGGTCATCCACATATGTGACTCCTTGAATCGAAGGCATGTTTCCTTTTACCTTTGATTGCTCAATGACCCACTCAAAGAATGGTTCAACGGAAACACTTAGAAGATCTTCGTTTTCCTGAATGGGCACAATGCGATCGACTGCTGAATTAGGAAAGCCGATTAAGCCTGATATTCTAGTTTGTTCTTCTTCACTCAAATGCTTGAAGATTTCGCTTTTCAAATGATCCGTACCGCCAATCATATTTTCACATGCGATCACATTTGCTGCTTGATTTTTCTTTTTCAGACCTTCGGCAATTGTTTTTGCAACAAACTTTAATACGTTTGGCCCTACCGCAGTCGTGATCAGGTCAGCCTCTGCAATTTTTGAAATCACGTCTTCCGCATTTTTATTGCTGTTTATTCCTTTAACACCTGATACAAGAAAGGATTGATTCTCATCAGAAGCTAATCTGACTTCATACTTTCCTTTTTCATTTAATGCGTCAATGACATCCTTATTGATGTCAGCAAAATAAACTTCATATCCAGCACCGCTCAATAAGGCTCCTATAAAACCGCGTCCAATGTTCCCTGCTCCAAAATGTACGGCAATCATCTTAATTCTCCTCTTCAAATAAAGCAATCAGCTCTTGTTTTGAGGTTACTTCAAGTAATTTTTTTACATTATCTTCTTCTGAGCAAAGAATCGCAATCTTTGATAGAAGCTCTAAATGCTCGCCATCTTTACCGGCGATTCCAAATAGGATTTTCGCGTCCTCTCCTGTTCCAAAATCGACTCCGCCCGGAACTTGAACAACAGAGATGCCTGAATGATTGACTTCTTTTTTAGCATCTTCTGTGCCATGAGGGATTGCAACGCCGTTCCCCATATAGGTAGTAGACAGTTCTTCACGCTCAAGCATTTTTTCTACATAGTCCTCGTTTACATATCCGTTTTCAACGAGTAGGTTTCCAGTTAAACGAATTGCTTCTTCCTTTGATCCAATTGTTTGATTTAGGAGGATATTTGTCTCATCCAGTATTTTTTTCATTGTCGTACACTCCTATTTCGTAAATTTTTGTGATAGCCATTTGTGAAAGGTTTCATTTAACACTGCTGTCATTTTTGCTCCATCACCTGATTGAAAGAGCTGAAGATTTTCCTCGGTTTCAATTAAAGTCGCACTGATCAGGCTTAGAATTTCAAGACCTGTATGAGAAAAATCTTCAGGTGCCAGCAACAAAGCAAGTGTCTTCATTTCAATTTCCTTGTTGTCCATGCTCGGGACCTTATAAGGGTGTTCAAGATTAAAAATAACGAAAACAGGTTTAAGGTTGCATGCATCTCTGCAATGATAAAGGGCAATCGAAGAATCGGGGATACCTAGTCCCCCAAGCTCCTCCCGCTTTAAAAGTTCACGTGTCAGCGTTTCAGAATCGGTAATGAGCCCCTGTTCCTTCAATACCTCTGCTGCTGATAATAAAACGTCCCGGTGATTTTCCTGATTATAGAAATGGTAGACTCTGAAATGCTGAAGAAGTTCTTTGACCGTCTTTGCTGCTTTATCAAATACTTCTATTTTCTCAAGTAAATTTACCTCACCGAGAGCCTCTGCATAGCTTGGATGCTTCGTCATCTTTTTAGACTTGGTCATTCTTTTTAATAGATTGCGGATTTTTTCAGCTTCATGATCGGCAAGCAGCGGACCTACCTGTATATATTCAGTGGAATCAAGCGGCAAACTGACGGTTGAGATAATTAAATCAAATTCCTCTATTTTCAGCTTTTTTAATCCGATCAATGAAGATAAGGTTGTTTCCGTTATTTCCGGAATCTCTTTGTGTATTCTCGTTGCGAGCATTTTCGATGATCCAATCCCGCTTGAGCAAACGATTAACGCTTTAAATGAATAGACTTGCCTTCTTTCTTCCAGCGCTGAACCAAAATGCAGGACGACAAAGGCTGTTTCATCATCTGGAAAAATGAGTGAAGGGAACACAAGCTCCAATCCTTTTTTCACAGCTTCATAAAGCTTTGGATAATTTTCTTTTGTCTCCTTGGCAAACGGATTATGTGTAAAAATGCCATCCTTCATTCGGTAATACGCTGGTTCAAGATGTGAAACGAGTCCATTGTACAGCGATTGATTTTTCCTGAGAGGAGCTCCAAGTTCATCAGCAACATACTCAATTAACTGCTTCACATGCAGGGAGATCAATGAATTTCTTTGTTCAAAGTTAAAGTCTTCATTTTGCCTTCTCGCTCTCCGCAGATGTACAGCAATCTGTGCAATTTCTTCATCTGGAATCAGGATGGAGAACTTTTTCTCTAACTGATCTCCTATTTGTGAAGCGATTTTATATTCATCACCCTGCAATTCATTCTTTTCAAATGAGACAGGTTCATGCTGCAAGAGCCTTTTTATGGCAACACCTAAATGAATCAACAATGCAAAATAAGCGTTATCTGTGATTTCATATGGCATCATTTCAAAGATTGGCTTCAATGCATCATCAATTTCAGTTAGCTCACAGCTGGTTAGAATCCCTAGATACGTTTGGCTTTCAGTCTGTGCTGGAGGTTTCTTTTCAATAACATGAATAAACTCCTGCTCATCAATCGTTTCAAGCAATAACGCTTCGAGCAATCTTCTTTTTGCTGTTTCCTCACCTGTCAGCTGAACACCAAAGCCTCTTTTTCTTACTAATTCAAGCTGATACGCCATTATTTTCTCTTCTACACGATCTAAATCATGGCTGATCGTGGCAGAAGATACAAGAAGCTTTGAAGCAAGGGAAAAGAGCTTCATTTGTTCCTTCGACTGAATTAATTCACATATAAGTAAATTTACCCTCTCATCCTGCAGATAATCATAAGAAGACTGCGAGGACAAGTCATTCCGCAGCTGGTCTATATCTTCCTTTAGACCAGTCAGCTTCACTCCTTGCCCTGCCTTCTTCTCAATGATGATGCGATATTGCTTCAGTGTATCTTCAAGCTTTTTCATTTCTCTATGAATGGTCCTCGAGCTAACTCCGATATCCTCTGCAAGCTTTTGAACTGTGATGAAATCGTGCTGTTCAAAAAGCTGTTTTAAAATATCCCGTTCTCTTGCTGTTATATACACATTCATCACCATCCTTGCTTACCAAGCAGACGGATTACTTCCTTAACTGCTCAACCAGCTCATCATATTTAGGGCTGTTCAAAAAGTTATCAACGGATATATGGTCAGCCTGAGGAACTTTAGCCTTTGCACGTTCCGTTAAATCCTTATGTGTAATAATAATATCCGCATCACTTGGCAAATTATTTATAGCCGAATTCGTGACCTCAATATCAAGTCCTGCTTTTTTGAATTTACTTTTCAATACAGAAGCTCCCATTGCACTTGACCCCATTCCGGCATCACATGCGAAGATTACTTTTTCAACAGGTTTTGCAGATGTTTGATCTCCTTGAGATAAAGCTTTCTCAGGTTGCTTAGCTTCCTTTAAATCCTCCACTAGTTTTTCATAGATAGGACTGTTCAAGAAGTTTTCTACAGAAAGATGAATCGCATTTGGCAATTTTTCTTTTGCCCGGCTTGTTAAATCTTTATGTGTAATCACGACATCCGCATCATTTGGCAGCTGCGCGATTGCTGTGTTAGTAACGTCAACGTCAAGCTCTGCTTTTTTCATTTTGTTTTTCAAAACAGATGCACCCATTGCACTTGATCCCATTCCAGCATCACACGCAAACACGACTCTTTGCACATCTTCGTAGCTGTTTGCTGCAGATGGTTTCTTTTCTGCAGTTAGAGTGCCTGCCACACTGCTTTTTTTGCCTTTCATTTGCTGCATTTTCTCTGTTGCCGCTTCAATACTCTCGTCATCGGATGATTTCGATGATTTCAAAATGACGCTTGCTACTAAGAATGAAATAGCTGTAGCAACCAATACCCCTAAAATCACACCTGCAAAGTTCCCTTTAGGCGTCATAGCCAATAGAGCAAAGATGCTTCCAGGTGATGGCGTAGCTACAAGTCCTGCATCAAACAGCATGAATGTCATAACTCCACTTGCTCCGCCGGCAATAGCAGCTAAGATTAAAAGTGGCTTCATTAAGATGTAAGGGAAGTAAATTTCATGAATTCCCCCAAAGAAATGAATAATCGCTGCTCCTGGTGAAGACTGTTTAGCATTTCCTTTTCCAAAAAACATATAGGCAAGCAAAATGCCTAGCCCTGGTCCAGGGTTTGATTCGATTAAGAATAAGATTGATTTACCTGCATTTGATGCTTGCTCAATCCCGATTGGACTAAAGATTCCATGATTGATTGCATTGTTTAAGAATAAAACTTTTGCCGGCTCTACAAAAACACTTGCCAGAGGCAGAAGACCTGCGGAAACGATGGCTTCAACTCCGCCGATCAGAATATTTGTTAATCCTGAAACTAGAGGTCCAATTGCTTTAAAAGCTACTATTGTTAATAGTCCAGCTAAAATACCAGCTGAAAAGTTGTTGTACAGCATCTCAAAACCAGATTTGACTTTATCTTTGAAAAGCTGATCCACTTTTTTGATTAAATACCCGCCGAGCGGACCCATAATCATGGCACCGAGGAACATCGGTATTTCTGAACCTACAATAACCCCCATTGTTGCTGTCGCACCAACGACTCCTCCGCGCAGGTCATACACCATGCGTCCTCCTGTAAACCCGATCAGCAATGGCAAGAGATATGTGATCATCGGTCCTACAAGCTCAGCTAATTCCTTATTCGGCAGCCAGCCTGTTGGAATAAATAAAGCTGTAATCAGTCCCCATGCAATAAATGCCGCAATGTTCGGCATAATCATTCCGCTTAGATGACTTCCAAAGCGCTGAATACGGACTTTTATATCTGAATTGTTTTGTTTAGACATGTATTAACCTCCTAATGGAAAAATTATGAAAGCGTTTTACTAAAGTGCTATATGTCTATCTTAAGACTCAGATCCTGTTCCTACAATTTAAAGAAAACCTATTTTTGTCACTTGTGCTGTTGCCAACTATAAAATGACTGGAATTCACGCTCTAAGACTTGTAAAATAGAGGAAAACATTCGGGGAGGAACTCATGAAGATTCGAATCTTGAATGAAACGGATGCCAGTGCCTACCGTGCAATCCGGCTGGAAGGTTTAAAAAACCGCCCTGAAGCATTTGGATCAAGCTTTGAGGAAGAACAGCACTTTACAATCAATCTTTTCAAATCGAGAATTCAATCAGAGTTTGCCTTTACGTTTGGCGCCTTCGAAAATGAAGCACTTGCAGGCGTTGTCACTCTGGTAAAAGAAACGAAGATCAAGCTCAAACACAAAGCTTCGATTTTCGCGATGTACGTCTCTCCTTATTACAGGGGTAAAGGAATTGGGAAAGAGCTAATGCTTGAGGCCATAAAAAAAGCAAAGCAGCTGAACGATATTGAACAGCTTCAACTATCAGTTGTGAGCACTAATCAATCAGCAAAGCAGCTTTACACTTCATTAGGATTCTCTGAGTATGGACACGAAAAACGAGCACTTAAGGCCGATGGAGTTTATTATGATGAGGATCACATGGTTTTATTTCTGTAAGAAAGATGAGCGATTTGATTACTGCCAGCTAACAAGGAAACAATGATTTCTACTTTACAATTCATACACTACTAATTATCCACAATGAAAAACTGGACCAGCATGCGGTCCAGTTTTTATTTCGGCCTTTCAATTGAAAACACTTCTCCGATTCTGGCGTAATCATTTCCAGCAAGCCTGCTGACAGCTCCAAGTTCATCACGATGGATTCTTCCTTTTTCATAAATACTTTCTTCTATATGAAACTGAACGATTTTGCCGATGATTAAATCGCATCCTGGAGAATCTGCTCCGCCCAGCTCAATAATTTGTTCCAGTACACACTCCATACGCACTTTCGATTCCATTATTCCAGGCACGGCAATCTTGGTGCTAGTAACTGGGGTTAATTTCGCAAGCTCAATCTCACTCTGGTCAGGCGGAAGGTTGGCTGCTGTGATGTTTATTTTTTCGACGTTTTCATGATCCACGATATGAACAACAAATTCTTTCACATCACTTATATTTCTCGCTGTATCTTTTTGCTTTCCTTCACTTCGTTGAACCGACACTGAAATCATCGGAGGATTGGATGAGACGATATTAAAGTAGCTAAACGGTGCACCGTTCAGTGTACTGTCTTCTGCCAATGATGTGACAAATGCAATCGGCCTTGGGATGATGCTGCCGGTTAAGAGCTTATAGTTCTCCCTTTCCGTATTTGAAGCTGGATCTATCGCTAGCATGATACTCCCCCTCTTTACAGTTCTCTTATCTTAAATGGCGCAAGCACTTTTTCAATTTTGTCTCTTTGCGGTTCATACCATTTTGGCAGCATCAGCTTTTCACCAAGTATCTCTTCATCATGTGCAAACCCCGGAGGATCAGTTGCAATTTCAAAAAGAATTTCTCCGTGTTCTCTGAAATAGATTGCATTGAAATATTGACGATCCTGTACAGGCGTAACTTGATACCCGCCGGCTGCAACATGTTTTTGCCATTCTAGCTGATCTTCATCATTTTCTGCACGGAATGCAATATGGTGAACCGTTCCAACTCCCATTTGTCCGCGTCCGATTGAAGTCATTTTTAAATCAATCCTATTTCCAATTTCTGCTGATGATCGAAAACGGATAAAATCTCCTTCTTGGCCGATTTTTTCAAATCCCATAATATTTTCTAAAAGGTCAGCTGTTTTTTCAGGCTGTCCTGATAAAAGTGTGGCCCCTCCGAACCCTTTTATCGCAACATCAGATGTCACTCCGCCAAATTCCCAGGTGTTACGTTCTCCCTCATCTCTTTCTACAATTTCAAGATGAAGGCCATGGGGGTCATCAAATTCTAAATACTGCTCGCCAAAACGCTCCATTTTTGTGAATGGCACGTTATGTTTCTCAAGTCTCTTTTCCCAAAAATCCATCGATCCCGATGGAACAACATATGATGTCACTCCAACTTGCCCATCTCCAATTCTGCCTTGATAGGCATCTGGCCAAGGAAAAAAAGTAATAATGGTACCCGGTTTTCCAGCTTCGTCTCCAAAATAAAGATGGTATGTGCCGGGATCGTCAAAATTAATCGTTTGCTTTACTAGTCTCAGGCCAAGTACCCCTGCATAAAAATCTGCATTTTCCTGGGGATGACCGACCATTGCAGTAATATGGTGGATACCTGCTGTTTTCTTTGTCATGGATAATCTCTCCTTTATTTTAATATTTTCTCTTATTTCTTCTATATAAAACGTAAATAAAAAATTATCTCGAATTCAAGATAATTTTAGTTCATTTCTTCTCTTATGTCAATGATATGCCATTTTTTCAAAACGCCATTATGGAATTCACTGTATCCATTTCTGATCATGTAAAAAACAAAAAATGGACACCCGATGATTTACTGGCTTTAACCCAAACTCCAAAAAGAGCCATTCCTCGTTCTGAAATATTTCTCGAATTGTTTTTTACAGTGATATGGGCTTCCATCCTTTTTAACGCATCGAATATACTTGGCTGGTATGAACTGCAAGGAAAAGGTCTTGAAAATCTCAAGCTCGCTGCCCCCCTATTTCAGGCAGATGTTCTTAAGATGTATCTCCCCGGCATCGCTGTTATTCTCGTATTAGAACTTTTCATTGCCATTTACAAGCTTTATACAGGCAGATGGGATAAATGGATAGCATGGTTAAATGCTCTAAGCAATCTCCTATTCTGCAGCTTTTACTGTATTATGCTTTTGAATCCCGATCTCTTCAATGAAGCATTTATCAGCAATATAATGGATTCAATCGGAGTGCAGTCTGAAAATCAAGAAGATGTCTGGTCCAAATGGATTTGGGGTTCAGCTGCCATCGTTATTCTCTTTTCGATAGTGGATGTAGTAAAGGGATTCAGGAACAGCAGAAAGAATATTCTTTAACAGGCAAAAGGTGTTTACCGAATGGTAAACACCTTTTAGTGTAGACAAAACCATTTTTAGAAACAAAACTACTAAAAATGACGATTCTTCTTCTCTACTCTGGGGTGCGATTTAAAAATATCCCGAGACTTTCCCCCATAATCCCGTACAAATGTGAACAAGCTTGATAAGCGAGTGAATCAGCAAGTTTGCCAACTTTTTTAAAGCACGTTTATTCGAATGTGTTTTTTATTCTAAAAAAAGAAAAGGCACCGAATTAACGGTGCCTTTTCTATTCAATTATCAAACAATTGCTTCAAGGGTAACTTCAATGTTTCCTCTGGTTGCTTTTGAATATGGGCAAAAATCATGAGCCTTGTGAACAAGGTCTTCTAATTGATCTTTTTCAATGCCTGTCCCTTTCACATCCAGCTTAACAGCAAGCTTAAATCCTCCGTCAGCCTCGTCTTTCAGGAAGCTTACATTGGCAGTGACCTCAGAATCAAATTTCACTTTTTCTTTTCTTGCCATATGCTGCAAGGCGCCATCGAAACAAGCTGCATACCCCGCTGCAAAAAGCTGCTCAGGGTTTGTTGCATTAGGTATTTTTTCTGCTCGAGGTGAGCCGGGCATTGCAATATCCATATTAATTACGTCATTTGATGAGTGAACTTTTCCTTCTCTTCCGCCAACAGCAGTAACAGAGGTAGTGAATAATGGTTCTGTCATTTTTCATCTTCCTTTCCAGAAAATAAATAATCTGTTATGCACATACTTTATATACCCTTTTTTATAAATGTTATTCTTCTGAACGATTTCAAATTTACGAGCAGCAAAGATTGATTTTCAAAATCTTTCAGGCTTTCTTTAAATAAAATAAATATTTTTTGCAGAAACTAAGTTATCAACTATAAATAAGGTTTGAACTAGTACCGCTATTGACATCGAGCATTTGGCAACACCAAGGCATGTAAGGGTATTCTCTTTCATTCATGTACCCATATCGGCTGCAATCAAAAGTTTATGTTCTATATACTTAAAAAGTTATTGTTTTTTTGCGTGAAATATTTAAAGTCTCCGGAGACTGCAGAAAACAAAAAAGAAAATTTCATTAGATTATAAAAAAGGCTCTTTTCGTAAAGTTTGTTGCTTTTTTATGGTTAAAACCTTTAGTGGATTGCAGCGTAAGGCACTTGACTCCTGCGGGAAATAGAAGGGAAAGGGAGACCCCACAGGCATAGCCGAGGAGGCTCCGATTCCTCCCCGCGGAAAGCAAGTGCCTGCAGCAGAAATCCACGGGTGAAATTCATAACCAAAATCAACAATCAATACAAAAACAGCATAAAAAAATAAGCAGTTTTGAGGTGTATGGATGAGACCAAAAGTTGAAGTGAAAAATGTAACGAAGGTATTCGGAAAATCCCCCAAGAATGCTATTAAGTTACTTGAAGAAGGATATTCAAAAAAAGAGATATTGGAAAAAACGGGATCAACCATTGGCGTCAATGGTGCAAGCTTTGAGATATACCCAGGTGAAATATTTGTTGTTATGGGTCTTTCAGGCAGTGGAAAATCAACACTGATCCGCATGCTGAATCGGTTAATTGACCCTACCAAAGGCGAAATTTTAATTGATGATACTGATATTGTAAAAATGTCCGCACAGCAATTAAGAGATGTCCGCAGAAATAAAATAAGCATGGTATTTCAAAACTTCGCTTTATTCCCTCATAAAACCGTACTTGAAAATACGGAACATGGGCTTGTACTTCGAAATGTACCAGCAAATGAAAGAAGAGAAAAAGCTATGCAATCCTTGGCGATTGTTGGATTGAAGGGATATGAGAATCAGTATCCCTCGCAGCTCAGCGGAGGCATGCAGCAAAGGGTTGGTCTTGCAAGAGCACTTGCAAGCGATACAGACATCCTATTAATGGATGAAGCATTTAGTGCGCTAGATCCTTTAATTCGCAAAGACATGCAGGATGAATTACTGGAACTTCAAGAAACCATGAAAAAAACAATCATTTTTATTACTCATGACCTCGATGAAGCCCTTCGCATAGGTGACCGAATTGCATTAATGAAGGACGGCAGTGTGATTCAAATTGGATCACCAGAGGAAATCATGATGAATCCTGCAGACAAATACGTAGAACGATTTGTCGAAGATGTGGACCTTTCCAAGGTGCTGCAGGCATCACATGTTCTAAAACGGGCTGAGAGAATGACTCCCGATCGCGGTCCGCGTGTTGCTCTGCAAATCATGAAGGCTCAAGGATATTCAAGCATCTTTATTGTAGACCGTAAACAAAAGCTCTTAGGTGCGCTCACTGCTGATGACGCATCAATTGCAGTTAAAGAGAATAAGTCAGTCGAAGAAGTGATGGAAAAAAATTTAGTAACCGTACTAGAGGATACATTGCTTACAGACGTTATTGAAGCACTTTCCAATTCTGCCTTCCCTGTTGCAGTAGTTGATCAGGAAAATCGCCTAAAAGGCGTTATTATTCGCGGTGCTGTTATTGGGGCTCTTGCCGGTAATAAGGATGATCTGAACATGAAGGAGGTAGATTAAATGGGTCTTCCGCAAATCCCTCTCGCTGATTGGGTAGATACAGCCGTAAAATGGATCGTGACAAATTTCCAAGGTTTTTTCAGCGGCATATCTGCTGTAACCGATGGATTTATTGATAGTCTCGTAAAGGTTTTAGAGCTTGGCCCTCCTCTGGTGCTAATTGTATTGATTACACTGCTCGCTCTTTATACAAGCCGCTGGTCTGTTGGTCTTTTTACATTAATAGGTTTGCTATTAATTGAAAATCTTGGCCTTTGGGATGCAACGGTCAACACGTTAGCGCTGGTGCTTTCATCCGTTATTATCACCATTCTTATCGGTATTCCGATTGGAATATGGGCTTCGCAAAGTGATAAAGTAAGACAGGTTGTCACCCCTATTCTTGATTTTATGCAGACTATGCCTGGATTCGTTTATCTTATTCCGGCTATTCTTTTCTTCGGAATAGGAGTTGTTCCAGGAATTATCGCTTCTGTTATTTTCGCCGTACCCCCAACAATCAGGTTAACCAACCTTGGGATACGTGAAGTTCCGGAGGATCTGATCGAGGCTTCAAATGCTTTTGGCTCAACCACTTCGCAAAGGCTCTTCACGCTGCAGCTGCCGCTTGCAGCCCCTACTATTTTAGCCGGGGTTAACCAAAGCATCATGCTTGCATTATCCATGGTCGTTATTGCGTCATTGGTAGGTGCACCAGGCTTAGGGGCTGAAGTTTACCGTGCTGTTACACAGGTTCAAGTTGGAGAAGGATTTGTTGCCGGTTTAGCGATTGTTATTATCGCAATCATCTTGGACCGAATTTCACAAAATCTCCGAAAACCAGCTTATAGTAACTTGATACCTAAAAGATTCGCTTACAGTATTGTTGCTATATTGGTAATCGGTGCATTAATTGCAGTTTCTGTTGGCGGCGGCCAAGCTGAAAAGGCATCTCCAAGTAAGGTAGGAGAACAGGTTGATTACGAAATTATCGGTATTGATCCTGGAGCCGGACTGATGAAATCAACTGAAAAAGCAATGAATGATTATGGTTTAAAGGGAGATTGGACATTAGTTGAAGGATCTTCAGCTGCGATGACCGCTGAATTGCAAAAAGCTTATGATCGTAAAGAACCTATTATTATTACTGGATGGACACCTCATTGGATGTTTACCAAGTACAAGCTGAAATACTTAGAAGATCCAAAAGGCTCGTTCGGAAAAGGTGAATCCATTCATACCATCGTCAAAAAAGGCTTAGATGAAGAAAATCCCGGTGCTTATAAAATCCTGGATCAATTCTACTGGGAACCTAAAGACATGGAAGAAGTGATGGGCGATATCCAAGAAGGAATGAAGCCTGAGGAAGCCGCTGAAAAATGGGTGAAAAGCCATCCTGATGAAGTGAAAAAATGGACAGAAGGCACTCAAAAAGGCAACGGTGAGAAAGTAAGCCTCGTCTACGTTTCTTGGGAATCTGAAATCGCAAGTACAAACGTCATTGCAGCTGCATTAAAGAATGAAGGCTATGACGTTACTCTAAAGCAAGTAGAAGCAGGACCAATGTTTACTGGTGTAGCTAACGGAAGTGCAGACGCATTAGTAGCTGCATGGCTTCCTACAACACATCAGGATTATATCAACGAATATAAAGATCAAATTGTCGATCTTGGGCCAAATCTGAAAGGAACAAAATTAGGTTTAACCGTTCCGGAATACATGCCGATTGATTCAATTGAAGATCTGAAAAAATAACTAAAATGTGCTGAAGAATTATTCTTCAGCACGTTTTTTAATTTCTATTGTTAATCTCTTTTTTTTCATACATATTGCTTCTGACCTTCAGCCATTCAAACAGGTGCGTAATGATCACTTTCAATACCGCATAGCCAGGCACGGCCAGTATGATGCCAACTACACCAAATAAATTCCCGGCGGTCAGGATAACAAAAATGATGGTGATTGGGTGGATATGAAGATTTCGTCCCATAATCTGCGGAGAAATGAACTTCCCTTCCACTAATTGCACTACTGTCCAAACAATAATTAATTTCAGCACCATAAATGGAGAGGTAACAAGGGCAATAATTAATGCAGGCGTAATCGCAATCGCGGGTCCTAAATAGGGAACCACACTTGTAAAAGCTGCGATTAGTGCGAGCAGCGATGCATATTCCATCCCAATGATCAAAAAGCCGACATACATTAAAGCTCCGATGCAAAAACTGACGATAATCTGGCCTCTAATATAGGAACTGATTTGATTATTCATTTCGTGCAGCACTGTAAACGTTGAGTTTCTAAATGATACAGGCAAAAACTTCAGAAAATAGGGGGCAAGTTTTTTCCCATCTTTTAATAGATAAAACAAAATAAATGGAAGAGTCACAATTGCCAGGATAAAGTCTTTCACAATCCCAACAATATTTCCGATGCCAGTAAACATATTATCAATGATCGTCGAGGCCTGATCTGAAATCTGTTTCGACAGATCCGCTACATTAATATTTAACGTCTTCTGTGCCTGATTCACAAATTCACTTCCAACCACTTCTCTAACCAGGAGCTCTACATCTCTCGTATATTGCGGAAAACGGTTAATCAAGCTCATTACCTGTTCCCTGAGAAACGGGATAACAGACACAATCAGAATTGTCAGTATGCCAATGATCAGTATAAAAAGAGCTAGTATCGTGTAAATTCTCTTAATTCCTTTTCTTTCAAAAAAATCGACAACTGGATTCAGCAAATAATAAACGATGGCCGCAAGAATAATCGGCAGCAAAATTGTCTTAATTAAAACCTCAATCGGCGTAAAGATAAAGGATACTTTCATAAAAACAAGAATGTTCAATCCTATCAATAATAAAATCAGCAGGAAAAGAACAAATCGATTATTCAGAATGAATCTTTTAAACGTCCCTACTCTGGGATTAACCGGCTTCATGAGTGTCCTCCTTTTTCTCTCTGCACTCAGATAGTTCACTATCTATGATTATTATAGTGGCTTTTTTATGAAAATGAAAATATAACCAATGGTTATTTCATAATTATTGGAGGAATGGAGATAACCCTTCTGGCGCTTTAACCCATTTACATTCTGCCATTATTTAAATGAACAAGCTTATCTGGATTAGCGATCATATAAATGGAATCGATTTTTTCTTCTTCAAATTCAAAGGATACTACGTATGACACCCTATTATTTATCAATACAATGATGCCGGGTCCGCCGTTTACTATTTGATACTCGAAGGACGTTCCTTTCGGAAGCTTCGTCATCACACCCAGCAGCAAACGGACAATTCTTTCGGCAGTGTGAATCGGTTTAAGCGCAGCTTTGACTTTTCCGCCTCCATCCGATTTATATACCGCATCTGTTTTAAGCGACGCAAGCATTGCTCCTATATCCGCCCTTTGCAATGCCCCGACAAACTGTTCAACATACTCCTTCATTTTAGAGAAATCTGTCTGGTCAGTGTTTGGCCTGGCCTCCATGCTTTTTCTGGACCGATGAAAAATTTGCCTGCAGTTTACGGCACTCTTTTCAACAATAGCGGCTATTTCATCATAATCGTATTGAAACACTTCCCGCAAAAGAAAGACCGATCTCTCAGTTTCAGTTAATTGCTGTAAAAGAAGGAGATACGCATTTGAAATTGATTCTTTCATAAGATAGGACTCAGACGGATTATTGATATCTTCAACTAACGGTTCCGGCAGCCACGTACCAATGTATACGTTCCGCTTTTGGACACTTGAACGAAGCTTGTCAATCGTACGATTCGTCACCATTCTGCACAAAAATGCTTTCTCATTTTGAATGGCCTCTTTCTTTTTATGTTCATCGAATGCAAGGAAGGTGTCATGAACAATATCTTCTGCATCCATAACACTTCCAAGCATTTGGTAAGCCAGTGAAAAGAGCAATGGTTTATACGTTTGATAGAGTTGTTCGGTCTCCAAGATCCATCAGCCTCTCTTTTGAATCATGACTTTTGATAATATGCATCGCAGCTCGCTTCCCGCTGGCTGCAGCTGCATCTGCTAATAGTTCATCATGCCCTGCCCAATCTCCTGCTGCATATAACCCTTCGACTTGTTCAATAGCGGGACCAGGCTTAATAAGCCGTCCAATGTGGGGGAAATCGTGTACTACAGTCATTTTAGGAAGATATTGCTTTTCCCTTACTTCTTTCTGCCACCCTGGTTGAATCAGATTCATCATATGCTCCAAATGTTTTCTATCTGCTTCAGGCTCACAAGAAAGAACGGCAGGATCGTGATATTTAATCAAGCTCACAACAACGGTTCCATCCTCACTCAGTTTTGCCGCTCTCGACTGATTTGTGAAAAAAAGCGGCTGATCCAGCCCTAATACGAATTGATGTTTAGGTTGAGGAAGACTTTTTAATCCAAGATCCAGACAAGCTGCCGTAATAGGCCTCGCCTGTTCCTTCCAATCATGAAGTGGTGTAGCTTCAGCACCTTTTATTAACTTGTATGCTTCAGAAGGAGAAACAGCCAAAATAACTGAAGATGCCACAAACAATTCTCCATTTGAACATGAAACTCTTTTCATCTGAGCATACGGATCAACTTCTATAACGTTTTGATGGTGAAGAAATGCAGCTCCAGCTTCTTCTGCCTTTTTTCTAAGCTTTGTAACCAGAGATCCCCAGCCACCGTCAACATAGAACACTCCATCTTTCAACGACAGTTGGATTTGTTTTAGAACAGGACGTGCCAGCTGGACCTTGGGTGCATATGTGTAGGTTGTCGTTCTGCAAAGAGCATAAAATATGTGCCTTACAAGGGGATCCGTTATTTCTTTTTCAGCCCATTCGCTCAAACTAATAGCAGGTATTGTATGGATATCGAGCATGCGGAGCTTCATCATGAGCCGGATGAAGGTAATTTTGCCTGTCACAGATAGCAATGAAGAAGATAATACAGAGCGTAAATCTGTAGGTATCGTAAACACCTGGTTCTTCCACAACCCATGTGCCCCAGTTGAAGGAATCCCTCCATCCAACGATATGCCAAGCTCATTTAATATAGTCATTGCTTCTCCCCCGCGGTACAGGGCATGAGCACCCAGGTTCATAAGAATGCCGTTCTTATTTGTTGTGATTGCCCTACCGCCAATCAGGTCTGACTTTTCCAAAACAAGTACTTTTTTGCCTTCTCTTGCCAGATAAGTGGATGCTGTCAAACCAGCAAGTCCTCCGCCAATAATAATGACATCAAAAATGTTCATTCATTTCCCTCCTTCTTATTCTGCAAACAAGACGAATGAGGGAAATGGTTTGTGACATATGAAAGGGAGAAAATCAGTTTATTGCAGGAAATTTTTGAAGAAGCAAAAAAGGACAACCCTGTTTTGAATTGTCCTTTCATTCCTTATTTGCTTATAAACATCTGCGTCCAATAGTGGCCGCTAGAGCCGCCTTTCGCATATCCTACCCCTATTTCTTTAAAATTAGCAGATAAAATATTCTTGCGATGCCCTTCACTGTTCATCCAGGCTGCCACAACACTTTTCGCTGTCGTTTGGCCTGCAGCAATATTTTCTCCGGCATAGCTGTACTGAATGCCAAATTTCTTCATCATATCAAATGGTGAACCGTATGTAGGTGATGTGTGGCTGAAATAATTTTTGTCCCGCATGTCTTCAGATTTATATCTTGCAACTCTCGCAAGCTCCCAATTGGCTGAAAGCGGCTTTAAGCCGTATTTCGCACGTTCCTGATTAACAAGGGTAACAACTTCGCTTTCCATGCTTTGATAAGGTGTTCCGCTTGGAATGTTCAGAGCTTGACCAGGATAAATCATATTTGCATTTTTAACGCTGGGATTAGCTTTTATTAACTCCGAAACGCCAACCTGATACTTAGATGCAATTTTCCACATCGTGTCATCGCTTTTTACGGTGTATGTACTTGCAGCACTTGCTTGACTGCTGAATCCAAAGGCTAGAGCGACTAGTAACAACATGAGTGATAAAGATTTTAATGTTTTCATAGCTTTATTTTATACGAATACTAGATTTGAAGAATAGCGGTAGTATTTACCGATTAAAAGAGTTTGCATTAGAGGAAAGTTAGTCAGAAAATGTTTTCCACTTCCTGCCTAAAGCAGCATGGCATCCATTTAATTTATGTAGATCCTCCTGCTCCTCCTCCGCTGGCGCTTGAACTCCTGCGTTTTTCAATTGCATTGACGCCCATGACAACAGCTATCAGTTCTTCTGTGAGAAGAAAATCTGAGTAATTCTTCAATTCGTATGCAGCTGCTTGAAAGATTCCGCTTACTTTTTTGAATGTCGCCACTGCTGCTTTGTTCCCATCGAGTATAGTGTATTCTTTTGAGAATGCTGGTGACTCAATCTCAAATCTGCCGGAATTTGTTGTATAACTATAACGCTTTGTGAAGAATGAAAATGAAGCCCTTACCTCGCCAAATTCCTTCCCATTCGGCTGTTTAATCGTCCATTTGCCAGATAAAAACGGAAAGCTGCCTTCAACAATGATCTCGCCTTTTTGATTCTCCACACTTACACTTGAAGTGAATGCACTTTTCAAATCGAGTTTTCCAAGTATTTCTTGTGATTCATTATAAATATCAGTTCTTCCGGAAGAGAAAATTCGATCAGTGAAGTATACGCATTTATCCATATCTAACACTCCTTTAATATTTATACGAATGGAGCATTGCATATGTTTCAGACTTTTTTGTGAAACTACTCTTAAGGCTGCAGATAGTCTACACCTGTTCCTGCAGGGTTATAGGTTTAAGGCATGCTGTAAGTATAAGAGTTAGAAGTAAAAAAATGACAACCATAAAAATAAGCCCTCCACCCTAATGAAGTCCAAAAAATCCCCCCTACAGTACCCCCAATACATGAGCATCCGTAATAAAGAGGTTTCAGAGCGGAAGCACAAAGATGGATTTACTTGTTCTCATTGCCATTCCAATAACGCTGTTCGTTTCGGTAAATATAATGTAAAAATGGGTAGTCGTACTTTAGAAAGCCAACGTTACCGCTGCAAAGATTGCGGGAAGACGTTTACTGATGTGACGAATAACCCCTCTTCATCATACTCACCTTCCTCACAAATGGATGGAGTTCGTTCAATGTATGATAGAAGGCAATTCCCTACGTAAGTCTTCAGAACTTTTAGAAGTTCACTATGTAACTTTGTTCTATTGAGGCATAAGCTCCTTTCAGCGATTAAAGAGATGGACATTGACCAATTTGAAGGTATCGTGGAAATGGACGAGACTTATTTTCTGTACTCAGAAAAGGGTAAACACGTAAAGCGGAAGGGCGAAAAGCTCGAAACGCGGTGGTTCGTCCTCACAACGAGATATCAGCAGAGAACAAGTCTGTGTTCTTGTAGCAAGGGACCGTCAAAAGGTCACTTACTCGAAAGTGGTTGGCCAAGGGAGGATTGTAAAATCTAAATTAGAGGAAGCTATTGGCTCTAAACTAACTCCTTCCATGTTCTTTGTACCTATGCTTAGCGGGCATTTATGACTTTCGCAAAAGAAAAAGGACTTGAGCATTATAGATTTAAATCAGATGGTAAGGAACGTATTCGAGGGGTTTATCATATCCAAAATGTGAATCGTTATCACAGTCGCTTGAAGGGCTGGATAAATCAATTTAATGGCGTGGCTACAAAATACCTCGACCATTATTTGAGCTGGTTTCAATTTCTCGACCCAATCAAACATCGTAATGACGATATAACAGTAACTAAAATGATTGTTGAAAGTTGCCTTTTCTCAACAGACACCACCTATGCTAAACTAAGGTTATCAGAATTTGCAAAATAGTTTGTTTTTTGTTCCTTTATGCTTGAATTAAGGGGGGAAACAATGAAAAAAAGCTGGATTTCAATTGTCGGTGGATTGATTTTAGGTTTAATTATCTCATTCTTTACGCTCGAATATAACGGATGGCAATACATTCGACACAATAGTAACGGAGAAGTAGAACAAGTCATTAATGAGCTTGATTTCAATCTTATAACAAACTCGTTTTTAATTATCGTCGCAACTGGAATTGTAATTTATTTGATATTGTCCATTATTGAAAAGCGAAAAAAAGAAGTTTAAAGCTCAAGGGAACCCCAGTAGATTAGAGGTTCCCTTTATTATTTAAAAAATCAACAATATTCTTTTTAAGATTATTATGAAAAGGTAGGAGCAGGGAATTCATCAATTCTCATACGAAGTAAACTATATGGTTTTTCCCGCAGGTCTCTTCCATAATGAAATCTCGCCTGCCGATGTAATTGATTCACAATGACATATAAGTATTGATCGGGGCCAATCGAAAAAGTATCCGGCCATAAAATTCTCGGGTCATGTGCGATGGTTTCCATTGCGCCATTCGGCAATATCTTCCGGATACTGTTGTTTTCATAGTCTCCCGCATAAACGGTTCCTTTTGTGCCGGTGATCATTCCATCAGACGCACCTTTTTCCCCCCAATACTGCACATATTGGGATAAATTCATGTCCTGTATCCTTCTGTCTCTTAGGGCTTCTGTTGAGATCGAGAACAGCTGACGGCTGGTTAGCGGAGCATAAAATAAAACCTTTCCATCAGGAGAAATCGCTAAACTATCGGAAGCCAATCTAAATGGGAAAGTCGAGCCGTCCGGGTTTCGATTCATCAAAATTTCACCTTCTACTTTCGGTAAAAAATAGGGATCAGGTGAAGTTGATATTGCCCCATTTAACCGTCTAAACGCGTTCCCATTTTCTAAATCTACGACGATAATAGCCCCTGGCCCTCTGGAAGAAGAATCCGTTATATATGCATAGCCTGCTCTTCCAACCCGAAAATCCAAACGGACATCATTCAGATAAGTTGTTGGCAAGACAACATCTCCTGTAAAGGTATATACTCTCCTTATTGTATTCGTGCTTAAATCAACAGCAACTAATTTTGCTCCCCCTTGAATAGGTTCAGAAAAATTTGGTGCCCCTGTATCTAGTACCCAAAGTGTTCCTCTTCCATCAGCAACGATACTTTGGACACTGACGAAAGACATCGTAATATTCCCAGTATTAACCAAATTAGTTTCTAAACTGGGATAAGGCTGCAATTCACCCTCAACAATTTCCGCCACAGTAAATTGAACGTCGTCTCCCCATTTCGGAAAGCAAACAAAAATACGACCGGTTTCGGAAAAGCTGACACCTGTAGGCATAGCCCCATAAAAAGCATGCACCAGTTCAAACTGCCCAAAATATTTTTCCATAGGTAACATAGGTTGCATGATATCCTCCTCATCAAATCCGAACGGATATCACCTATATATGATGAAAATTTTTTGTAGTGCCTGGTTTTTGATAAATTTTTCTATCGTGATGGATGCTATGGGTTTCAACTTCCCATTATTAAAAATGTTGGTTTTATTAACGCTAGAATGAAATTAACAAAAGACTGCTGTTGGTTCTGGGTGATGGTTTATTTATGATTGTATACCCTTTTTATTTCTTTTTAACAGTTCATGGAGATAGAAAAAAAGGTTCCTGACCTCCGAACAACAATTCATATTCTCGGTATGGCCCCAGTATTGGATATTCATTTAATATAGATTATTTAAGAACCTCATTTACTTATGATACGGTTCACCAAAGCCTCTCTAACTGCGAATGTTAAAAAAAGAACCTTCAATCCAAAGATGGATCAAGGGTTCTATGCTTTATTTTCAATGATATTCCATTAATTTCCAAACTTTTTGAAATTCTTTTATTAATCGTCGCCTTACCTATGTCCATTGATGAAAAATGCTGCTTAAACATTTTCATTAAATACCTTTGTTTCTACATCAAACGAATTAACTATGGACTAGCACTTTTTCGCTTAGACCAAGCGTCTCTGCTGTTGAAGTATGAATTTCATGCAGAAGCTCTGGATTTTCCATTAGTGAAACGCCATAAGAAGGAATCATTTCTTTGATTATTGGTTCCCACTCTTTCATATGCTGCGGGAAGCATTTTTTTAATACCTCAAGCATAACGTGAACAGCAGTAGAAGCACCTGGAGAAGCACCTAGTAATGCTGCAATCGAGCCATCAGCTGCAGTAATAACTTCGGTACCAAGCTGAAGCGTTCCTTTGCCGCCTTCAGCGGTATCTTTGATAACTTGTACACGCTGGCCAGCTACTACTAAATCCCAATCCTCGCTCTTAGCGTTCGGGATAAACTCCCGCAACTCTTCCATGCGCTGTTCTTTCGATAACATAACTTGCTGGATCAGGTATTTTGTCAATGACATCTCTTTTGCCCCTGCCGCCAACATTGTTAAGACATTATTCGGTTTTACAGAGGTTACTAAATCGAACATTGAACCTGTTTTTAGGAACTTCGGTGAGAAGCCGGCAAACGGTCCAAATAGTAACGATTTTTTCTTGTCGATATATCTTGTGTCAAGATGCGGAACAGACATTGGAGGAGCTCCAATTTTAGCTTTGCCGTATACTTTTGCATGATGCTGCGCTACAACTTCCGGATTATTACATACCATAAATATTCCGCTTACTGGAAATCCGCCAATATGTTTCCCTTCAGGAATACCAGATTTTTGCAGTAAATGCAGACTTCCGCCCCCGCCTCCGATAAAGACGAATTTAGCCGTATGACGTTCTACGCTGCCGTTATCGACATTGCGCACTTTTAATTCCCATGATCCATCGCTGGTGCGTTTAACATCATCAACACTATGTTTGTATTTGATATCGACATTTTTATTCTTCAAGTGGTCAAACAGCATGCGTGTTAATGCACCAAAGTTAACGTCTGTACCAGAGTCGATTTTTGTTGCCGCAATAGGTTCATTCGATGGACGGTCTTGCATAATAAGCGGAATCCACTCCATCAGTTTTTCTGGGTTATCGGAAAATTCCATACCTTTAAACAGAGGATTGTTTGAAAGCGCTTCAAATCGTTTCTTCAAAAACGCTACATTTTTTTCCCCTTGTACCATACTCATATGAGGTAATGGCATGATAAAGTCTTGCGGATTATTAATTAGCTTACTGTTTACAAGATAAGACCAAAACTGCATTGAAACTTGGAACTGTTCATTAATTTTAATCGCTTTGCTAATATCTATAGATCCGTCAGATTTTTCGGAAGTATAGTTAAGCTCACACAGTGCAGAATGTCCCGTTCCCGCATTATTCCATTCGTTAGAGCTTTCTTCTCCTGCGTTTGCGAGCTTCTCAAACACTTTGATTTCCCATTCCGGTGCTAACTCTTTCAGTAATGATCCCAAGGTCGCGCTCATGACTCCGCCACCTATTAAGATAACGTCTGTTTTTTTCTGTATGCTGCTCATTATAACCTTCCTTACTCCTTATATTTGCAAAAAAGATGTAGGGGCTCCTGATTAGGTGTCACAAAAAGCCAGGCGCGACCTAGGAACACACCTTTTCTGTCTCTATATATAACTATATCATAGTCTGTTATTATTATTTAAATATTAAAATATCTATTTTTACTATATTGTTAAAATATTGTTTAAGTGAAAGTATTCACAATCTTGATGATATTTTTAAACTCTTACAATTTAATTGTCTGAAAATCCCCTTTAGTAGGGTAACATGACTGGAGTTTTACACTATCAACAAGAACAAAAAAGAATAAATTCTGTATAAATTAATACTAAATTTTAATGAACTTTATTTTAAATCCACATCTCCAATGCAGATTTTTTATGACTAAAAAAACCCCTTTAGATAAAATATCTAGAGGGGTTAAACTCGGGATTTTATTTCAAATCCATTTTTACAAATCCTTACTCAACCGTAACACTCTTAGCAAGGTTACGCGGTTTATCAACGTCACAGCCTCTGTGCAATGCGGCATAATAAGCAATCAGCTGCATTGGAATAACAGCAGCAAGAGGTGTTAGTTCCTCATGGATAGCAGGAAGAACGAAACGGTCGTCTTCTTCTTCTAATCCTTTAAGGGAGATGATGCATGGGTTTGCTCCGCGTGCCGCTACTTCTTTTACGTTTCCGCGGATGCTTAAGTTCACGTGCTCTTGAGTTGCAAGCGCGATAACAGGCGTGCCGTTTTCAATTAACGCGATTGTACCGTGCTTAAGCTCTCCTCCAGCAAATCCTTCTGCTTGGATGTAAGAGATTTCTTTTAGTTTAAGTGCTCCTTCAAGTCCTACATAGTAGTCAACCGAACGGCCGATGAAGAAGCAATTGCGTGTTGTTGAAAGGTATTCGCGTGCAATGTATTCCATTTCGTCTTTTTGATCGCAAAGGACTTCCATTGCATTCGCAACGATTCCTAATTCTTTTACTAGGTCAAAGCTTAGCTCTACGCCTTTTGCTTCAGCTGTTACAGCTGCAAGGATAGCTAGAACACCTAATTGTGCTGTGTATGCTTTTGTTGAAGCAACAGCAATTTCAGGACCGGCATGAAGCAATAATGTGTGGTTCGCTTCACGAGAAAGAGTAGAACCAGGAACGTTTGTGATTGTTAATGACTGATAGCCAAGTTCTTTAATCTGAACAAGTACGGCACGGCTGTCTGCTGTTTCACCGCTTTGTGAGATAAAGACGAATAATGGCTTTTCAGATAAAATCGGCATGTTGTATGAGAATTCACTTGCAACATGAACCTCTACTGGTTTTTTAGCCCATCTTTCAATAAATTGCTTTCCAACAAGACCTGCATGATAGCTTGTTCCGCACGCTACGATATAGATGCGGTCTGAAGCATTGATTGCACCAACAATTGCAGGATCCATTGTCAGCTTGCCTTGGTCGTCTTGATATTTTTGGATGATTTTGCGCATTACAAGCGGCTGCTCATCCACTTCTTTTAACATGTAATGAGGGTATGTTCCCTTTTCGATATCACTTGCATCTAATTCGGCTGTATATGGAGAGCGGTCAATTGTTTCACCTTGAAGGTTTTTGATTGTTACAGCTTCGCGCTTCACAATAACAATTTCTTTATCCATCAGTTCTACATATTGGTCTGTAACTTGCAGCATAGCCATTGCATCCGATGCAACAACATTAAAGCCTTCTCCAAGACCAACAAGCAACGGGCTTTTATTTTTAGCAACAAAAATCGTATCTGGATTTTGGTTGTCTAAAAGCGCAATCGCATAAGAACCTTTTAAAATAGAAAGAGTTTGGCTGAACGCTTCTTCAACGCCCGCTCCGTTATTAACAAATTTCTCAATCACTTGAACAACAACTTCAGTATCTGTATCACTCACTAATGCAACGTCTTGAAGGTATTCGCGTTTCAAGCTCGAATAGTTTTCAATAACACCATTATGAACAAGAGTAAAACGGCTTGATGCACTTTGGTGTGGATGTGAATTGCGCTTGCTTGGCGCACCATGAGTTGCCCAGCGAGTATGTCCAATTCCAGCTGTAGACGAAACGTTTGCGTCTACTTCCTCACGTAAAATGGCAATACGGCCTTTTTCCTTGAAAACATGAACTCCATCTTCATTGATTACTGCGATACCAGCTGAGTCATAGCCGCGGTATTCTAATTTTTCAAGACCGCGCAATAAGATTTCTTTTGTATCCTGTTGTCCAATATATCCTACGATTCCGCACATAATAAAGTATCCTCCCGAAATAGGCGGGGGACAGATCTTTAGCCGCGGGGACTATTCACTGTCCCCTCACACATGTCTATTTTTATTTTTATATATTTGATTACGTTCTTCCCTTTGTGCAAAAAGTTGCCTTTTTGTTTTTAGGAGAGAGCTTACGGCTGTAATCTTCAACCGGGAGGCATCCGCCGAACTTTCGATAATCCTCCGTCCTCGTCAACTAAGCATTTGGTCGTCCCGCTTAGTTCAGGCGCTTTTCATGATTCTGTCTCACGTTGCTCCTTTCTATTCTTGAATAAAAAACACAAAAATAATCATACTATATGAACCCCAAAATCGTCAATCCAGTACTAAATCAAAATGATTAGAAAGTTGCACTCTTTAGTATATGAATTTCGAAAAAGACTGTTCTTCATTGCCATACCCAAATTAAACATCAGTCAAACGGCCCAAAAACCTTTATTTTTTTATTGGGATTTATTAACTTTTTGCGAATCTGTACCGATATATCAATTAATAAGGTATGACTATAGTATGTGGTTACACAGAACCGGTTTATAACTGTGAATTTTAGTCAATTAAAAAAGAATACTCTCCTCCGTATATATATAACAAGAAGCTTTTTAATCCGGACAGAAAGGAGCAATTTTCATGGCAGAGATCGTTGAAATGCTGCGGGATGTTTATCACTTGAGCTCTATCGTTGTGATAGGCTCTGGATGTTTTTACATCTACTATCATTTGTTCAGGCAGCGTTAACGCATAAGTGTGCTGTATATTTTTGAAAAAATCAGATCGAGTCTTGCATCCTGTACTTTAGCGTCATTCATCATACGATCTTCAATAAAGTGAAACAGATCTGTATTTGATTGTACTTCCATTTCATCAAAATACTGATTGCTGTTCTTTCTCATTTTGAATGCCATTGCTTCATTATCAAGTTTTGCTTGAATTTGCTGTATAAGCGGTTCTTCATCGTTCAGCCGATAAATAAAGCCCTTTTCTTGTAAATATTCTACATTGATTTCCTCTTGACCAGGCAAAACCGAATGCACAAAAATCGGCAGGTTTTTCTTTAAAGCCTCACTCGTCGTCACACCGCCTGGCTTTGTCACCAGAACATCCGCCCAATCATATAGCTCATTCATTGTTTGGGGGCTTGATATATAAGACAAAGGAATAATGGATGACGACTTCAGCTCTGACAGCTTTTGATAGAGCTGATGATTTGATCCGCACAAAACACGATATTCTACGGATTCTTCTACTTTATCCAGAAGAGAAAAGTGATCCCCTACTCCTTGACTTCCTCCTGCAATCAAGACATGAAGCTTTTCTTTATTGATTCGTTTCTCACGTTTTTTGCGTTTGAAAGCATCGTTAGTCAATATCCCAGTTATAACAATTTGATCAGGTGAAACACTTTCTTCTATAAGCTGTTGTTTAAAATCTGCAGATGGTACAAAATGCCAATCAATTCTCTCACCTCCCCAAAGGCTATTTTTAAAGAAATCGGTATAGCAGTTAATGACCGGGATCTCACATACGCCATATTCCTTCAGCTTACTTATAAGAAATGACGGAAAACTGTGTGTGCAAATAATAAGATCCGGCTGTTTTTGAGTAATAAGCATTTCCATTTTCTCTAAAAACAAGAGCTCATAGGTGTACTGCATGACCTTGGATGTTTTTTTAAAGAAATGCTTGTAAAACGTATTGTAGCTACCTGAAAAATACTTAATTCCATTTAAATATTGAGTAGAGATGACATGTTCCAGCGGCTTTGAAACATAGCTCAGAAAATCGATTTTTTCACAGATGATTGACGGATTTTCCCTGCTGAATGCTTCCATTAATGCAGATGCGGCCTGATGGTGACCTGAATTCATCGTAAATAAAGGTAAAAAAAGTACTTTTTTCATTGCTAATCTCTCCTCCTTCCATTTCTTTATTCGCTGCGGACCAGCAGCTCACTCAACGGCTGATTCACCGCTTTTCTTGACGGGAAATAACCTGAAATCGCTCCTGTCACAAGGCTCGCGCCAAACCACATCCATATACCATACAACGGAAAAACATGCTGCAGCGATCCATTTAAAAGAGTCTGGCCAATTGCTTTGCTTAAAAACAAGTACAGAGGGTATGAAAGTCCAACAGCAAAAGTCCAGCTTATAACGGAAATGAGGATCCCTTCTCTGAGAAACAGCCCATATACTCTCCATTTCGATCCGCCAATCGAACGAATGATGCCGATTTCCTTCTTCCGTTCCAGAACATTAACACTCATTGTTGTCATGACATTCACCACCCCAATCACAACAAATAGAGCACCTGTACTAAACAAGGCAAAAACAACCATACCGATAATCTGCTTTGGCCGTTCTTTTCGATCTTCTGACTTTTCAAAAGCTTGTACAGCAATTCCATTCTTTTCAAATAGCCCATCTATTTCATTGGCAGCTTTTTTTATTTCCTGAGTTGTTTCAACAGCAAGTCGATTGACATGATCACTTGAGGTCCACTTCCTGTAATCTTCAAAGTCCATGTAAACGGCAGGTCCTTCTAACTGTCCATGAATGATGCCGCTGATTTCCCATTGTTTTTCTTGTCCTGCAGCCTTTAGCCAAATTTGATCACCAGGTTTGATGGTTTTTCCCATTTGTTCCGCAATATCCTGATTCACAACCACTTCATTTTCTTTGTGAAACCAACGTCCGCTTTTGAAATCCGGTTTTATTAGTTCCGTGTTTTCCTTCAGCGCAACGAGTCTTGCATTGTGAACAGCTTCTTTTTGATCATGCCCTACCTCTGTATTTCGGATCATCCAGCCTTCAGCCGTTTTCAGTTCGTTAGCCTGCTGTGTGATTTGCGTAAGTTCAGCCTGTGACATTGAATTTTCAATGGTCCATTCAAGGTCGTAATCCCAAAATTGCTGAATTTGGGCAATCGTCCCCAAGAGCGAGCTGTACAGAGCAATACAGGCGATAATAACAGCCCCTCCGAAAGACAGCATCATGACATTCGTTGCCCATTGCCATTTCTTTGTCATCACTTGCCTGAATGATAGAATCCCAATCGAAAAGTACCTGCTGCCTTTTTTCTTCGTTTTCATTGCTGTTGCTCCAGATATCCTTTGCAGCCCTCTAGCTGCAGGAAATCTTAGGACCTTCCAAATAGGGACAATAAGTGAAATCATGGGGATCACATATGCGAATAACCCAAGAAGGAGTCCTATTTCTAGAGAAAATGAGTAAGGTACAGCTGTGAAATTCAAACGTTCAATAAGTTCATTAGAAAATACAGAGGACACATACCAGCTGATCAGCAAAGAAGCAAGCCAGCTAATCGTTCCCAGCATAAAAATGGTGAAGCTGAACTGTTTAAAAAAATATAGCTTAGTCGCACCAAGTGCTTTATACACACTTAGTTCAACAGTCTGCTGCGAAAACATACGATTAAATAAATGAGAAACAAGAATAATGCCAAGGATGGAGGAAATCCCTCCGAGCGCAAGCAGCAGAATCATCACCGTTTCGACTACAGCTTTACGAACATCATCTGTTTGTTTTTCGGATACGGTTCTGCTTACATAGATTTCATCCTTCTTAAGCTCTGACTCAATCTCGCGTGAAATGTCTTTTATATCTCGCTGACCGGTCAATTTTATATAAATCATATTTTGTGAAGGCTGAATACCTAGCTTCATCAGCGTTTTTTGATCTGCATATGCATAGCCTTGTCCACTGAATGAAGCAGGAATTTGGCTGTAGTCTGCAATGACACCGCCGAGTTGAATGTCTTGTAATCTGTCACCTGCTGCTCCTGCTTTTACATGTTCGTTCAGCGACATTGAAAAATTCTGCATTGTCGTTTCTTCAATGTATAATCCTTCATTTCCAGATTGCTTGAGCATGTTCACCTTTTGAATCTGTCCTTCATTCGATTCAGGCAAGCTTGTCAGGAGAAAATTTTTTCTCTCTCCCTCTATTTCAATTCTTGCATTTGTTTGAAATCGGGTTTCAGCCTTTTCGACCCCTTCTATGCGGCCAAGCAATGGATTAATATCCTGTGTGAAAGAATTTGTATACACGGTCAGATCAGCTTCTTTAGTCACTTCTTTCGTATGATTAAACGCCTGATTAAACTGAAGACTCGTATTTATAATCGTTCCAATCATGATCAGACACATTGAAATCGAGAATATAATCATCAATGTGCGGCCTTTATGCTGTACACTGTCCCGCCATGCTTTTTTAAAATAAGAAGGCATCATTGTGTCATGCCATACTTTAATGATGTTTGTACACGGCCGTCTTTCACTTTGATCATTTGAGATGCCTCCTGGGCAATTTCCATGTCATGAGTGACCATCACAACTGTCTTCCCGTTTCCAATGAGCTCTTCAAATAATCGAAGGATCTGTACAGCATTCTCGGAGTCCAAGTTACCTGTTGGCTCATCTGCCATTATGAAAGGCGGGTCATTCGCAAGCGCTCTGGCAATCGCGGCCCGCTGCTTTTGTCCCCCTGATACATGATCTGGAAAATAATCAGCACGTTCACTAAGTCCAACCGAGTCCAGCAATTCTTTCGCACGTTTCTTTTTGTTTCTGAACGACATCCCTCCGGCAAACTCCATTGGCAGCATGACGTTTTCTAAAAGCGTCAATGTTGATATCAAATGAAAGGATTGAAAGATCACTCCGACATTCAAACACCGCCACTTCGTTAATTTCTCATTTGACAAAGTACCCAGGTTAGTTCCATTCATCCTGATCGTTCCGCCAGAAGGTGTATCGATTCCAGAAACCAAATTCAGGAGAGTTGATTTTCCGCTCCCTGACTTTCCGGTAATCGCAATTAATTGCTGAGCATCAGCAGTAAAACTGACATCTTTTAGTGCAAAACTTCTTGCTCCCCCATTTGAATATGTCTTTGCGACATCATGGAGCTCGATCATATTGATCCCTCCACTTAACTAACTTTAAATATCTCACTCTCATTTAATATCACGAGAAATATGTTCTTGCAAACATGCATGAAATAGCTTTTTGGTAATTTTACCCTTACATTGAATAGAATTTCACAAGACTAAACAATGTATTTTGGAACGAATATTCTTTCTTTTACCAATTCTCTTTAACTTTTCCAGCATAAATGTGATGAATGACTCACTTAAAATGGGATTTTATGTAAAAATAGGCTTGTAAAGTAGGATTTATAATACAGCTTTTAGCATTTTGCAGACTTTTATCAGGAAAACAGCCTTTTTCATCTTTTTTTCAAAAAAATACAGAAACTGTTTTTTTTAGTTTATTACAATAATGTTAACTTGTTTACATTTTTAAAAACCTATGAATTTGCTAGGATTTACTATCAAAGATTACAAATGATAATGCGATCAAATCAGCTTTTTCGGCATTTTTATTACAAATATGACAAATCGATTTACGTTTTTGTTGTTACCGCTTCCATCATAGCAATCATATATAAACTAGGATTCTCATAAACTCGGAAGGGCTTTTTGGCACAGGTAGAACGTCAGATTGAAAAGAATCCCAAAAATTCATACTCTAGGTTTGACGAAAGTGGTCGGTTTTTGCAAGAAGGAGGGAACCACCCATTCGTTATCTATCTAAAACATCTATATATTGAGAGGGGAAACATGATGGCAAAAGCTGAACACGATCTATCCGCTGCACGTGCAATGGAAATGAACACGATCAAAAAGTTGTCAATAAAACAGAAAACCTTTGTTATCACATTATTTGTCCTTATTGTTGCTGCTTTATTCTATGTTAACTGGACCGCATCAAGTCAGCTGGATCTAACTATAGGTATTTACGGATCAGTGATGATTGCCTACCTATTAGGCAAGATGCTGCTTTCATTCAAATATAAAGCGGTCGAGCTCGACCCGCCGGATTTAAAGGTATCTGTTGTCATTCCCTCCTACAACGAAGAGCCAGAAGCTGTACTTGGAACCATTGAAAGTATCCTAAAGCAGGACTACCCCATTCATGAGATTTTCGTAATCGATGATGGAAGTAAAGATATCTCAGGATACGAAGCTACATTGAAACTTAAAGAAGAACTTAAGGAATGGTCAAAAGAAACGGCCGCATCCATTTCAAATGGAGATCCATCCTATAAATTGCCGAACTTGATTGTACACCGTCTTCCGCAAAACCAGGGAAAACGACATGCTCAGATCTGGGCATTTGAACGCGGTACTGGTGATGTTTTCGTTACCGTTGACTCCGATTGCACCGTATTCCCAAATGCAGTCAGAGAGCTGTTAAAGCCGATGAATAATCCGGAAGTTACAGCTACAACCGGCCACGTTAATATAAGAAACCGAACAGACAATATTCTGACTCGTCTTATTGATATGAGATACGACAACGCATTCCGTGTAGAGCGTGCTGCTCACTCGGTTACAAATAATGTCCTTGTCTGCAGCGGTCCATTAAGTGCTTATCGCCGTGATATTATCCTGAATAACCTGGATCACTATGGTAATCAAACGTTCCTTGGTGAGAAAGTACAGCTTGGCGATGACCGCTGCCTGACGAATTATGCAATTCGTGAAGGAAAAACACTTTATCAGGAAACGGCACGCTGCATCACAGATGCGCCGACATCTTTAAAAACATTGCTGAAACAGCAATCACGCTGGAATAAATCCTTTTTCCGCGAAAGCTTAATTGCACTGAAAATTGGTTTAAACAAACCAAATGTATTTATTTGGGTCATGCTCGAAATGTTCTTATGGATTGCATTCGGTGTTTCTCTCGGAATCGCAATCTATGTAACTTCTGTCACTGTAGGATGGATTATGCTTATCTATTACTTCGCCTATATCACAATTTCTGCATATGCTAGAAATGTTTTTTACGCCTATAAGAGGCCACTGACCTTCTTGATGGCGCCAATCTATGGCATTTTGTTCTTATTCTTGCTTTGCCCTCTTCGTTTCTGGGCACTGCTTACAATCCGTTCAAACTCATGGGGTACTAGAGGAGCTTAATTTACAAGGCTCCTATCTTGACGCTGAAGTTTTTCAAGCGACTTAAAGTGATTTATTTTAATGCATGGCTAAAACTATTTATATTTACGAAAACAGCCAGTTACAAAGAATTGGGAGATGATTTTGTGAAAGTACGCAAAGCAATTATTCCAGCTGCAGGCCTTGGGACAAGATTCCTTCCTGCAACAAAGGCTCAGCCAAAGGAAATGCTTCCGATAGTCGACAAACCTACGATTCAGTACATTGTCGAGGAAGCTATTGAATCAGGCATAGAAGACATTATTGTGATCAGCGGCCGCGGCAAAAGAGCGATTGAAGATCATTTTGACAAAGCTTATGAATTAGAAGAAACACTTTACAAAAAAGAAAAATTTGAACGACTTCAAGAAATACAAGAAATATCAAACCTGGCGAACATTCACTATATTCGCCAGAAGGAGCCAAGAGGTCTTGGACATGCCATAAGCTGCGCAAGCAGTTTTATTGGCAATGAACCATTCGCTGTGCTCCTTGGTGATGATATTGTCCGCTCTGAAAAGCCATGCTTAAAGCAAATGATTGATGTTTTTAATCATTATCAGTCTTCAGTTGTCGGGGTGCAGCAAGTGCCTTTTGAGGATGTATCAAAGTATGGAATCATTTCACCTTTAGAAAATAAAACATTAGCAGATGGCATCCTTTCTTTATCATCTGTTGTAGAGAAACCTTCTGTGGATGAAGCCCCTTCCAATTATGCAATTATGGGCAGATATATTTTGACGCCTGAGATTTTTTCCATTCTTGAGGATCTTCCTCCTGGGTCTGGCAATGAAATTCAGCTGACAGATGCCATTAAGCTTCTTAATGAAGTTCAAACCGTTCTGGCTTACGAGTTCGACGGAAAACGGTATGACGTCGGTGATAAATTCGGATTTATTAAAGCAACGATCGACTTCGCTCTTGAGAGAAATGACTTAAATTCTCAGGTTCAAGCCTATTTAAGCGAGCTAGCTGAAACTCATTCCATTATCGCTTCAAAATAAGGAGGAACATATACGATGAAAATTGCTGTTATCGGAACAGGCTATGTTGGTTTAGTTACAGGTGTTTGTTTGGCTGAGATTGGCCATCATGTGACATGCATTGATATTTCTGAGGAAAAAGTTGAGAAACTTAAAAAAGGCATCCCTCCGATCTACGAACGTGGCTTGGATGTCTTAATGATCGATAACATTGATTTAGGCCGCCTCCACTTCACGACAGAGCATAAGGAAGGCCTTAAGGATGCTGAGGTTGTTTATATCGCTGTAGGCACACCTCAAAGCGAGGACGGATCTGCTAACCTATCTTACATTTATCAGGCTGCTAAAGATATTGGCCAGAACATTAACCGCAATGTCGTCGTCGTGACAAAGAGCACAGTACCGCTTGGAACAAACTTTAAAGTAAAAGAAATCGTTCAAGAGAATGTGAACGGAAACTATGAAATTCAAATTGCTTCAAACCCAGAATTTTTGCGCGAAGGATCAGCTGTATATGATACGTTCAACGGCGACCGCATCGTGATCGGCAGTGAAACAGAAGAAGCTGCTGCTATTCTTGAAGAAATCAACAAGCCATTTGAAATTCCAATTTTAAAAACAAGTGTAACAAGCGCTGAAATGATTAAATATGCTTCAAATGCATTTTTAGCTACGAAAATCTCATTCATCAATGAAATTGCATCCCTCTCAGAGAAAGTCGGAGCTGATATCTCAGAAGTAACAAAGGGGGTGGGGCAGGATCACCGCATCGGCTCTCAATTCCTGAATGCAGGCATCGGCTATGGCGGCTCATGTTTCCCTAAGGATACACAAGCGCTTATCCGCATCTCTGAGGATGTAGAGCATGACTTTCAATTATTAAAGTCTGTGGTGCGTGTAAATGATCGTCAGAAGACACTCTTATTTGATAAAGCAAAAAAACGCTTTGGTTCTCTTAAAGGAATGCGCGTTGCCCTTTTAGGTCTTGCGTTTAAACCTGAAACGGACGACATGCGTGAAGCGGCTTCCATTGAAATGGCTCACATGCTCGCCGAAGAAGGCGCAGAGATTGTTGCTTATGATCCTATTGCAATGGATAATGCAAAGAAAGTGCTTCCCCCATCTGTTGAATACGTAGAAAACGTAGAAAAAGCAATTAAACAAGCAGATGTAGTTTTCATCCTGACAGACTGGAAGGAAATCGTTGAAAAAGCGCTTCTTCTCTCCTCTTTGTTTATGGACAATCCTATTATTTTCGACGGCAGAAACTGCTATTCACAAGAAGAGACGGAAAGAGTTCATGTCGAATACTATTCTGTTGGACGAGCTGACAAAATCAACAAGTCAGATAAAAACGAAAAAAAGCAAATGGTTGCTTCGTTCTAAGATCAAAAAGAGCTGGCGCCGAGCAGCAAGTAACTTACAATAGTCAATTAACAGGATAAGGCGCTTTTTTCCCTTCTCCTGCGCGATTGTCTTTTTTACAGCAGATTTAATTTAAAAACTTCATATTGAAAGGGTGTCTTAAGTTGAAAAAGATTGTTTCTGTCTTATTTACCGCTCTATTAGCCCTGCAAGTTACAAATGTCAGCTATGCATCTGCAACTGAGATTAAAAACCCTGAGCAAATCAGTGAGAAACTTGATTACATTCAAGATTTAAAAGCGAACATTCGACTTGAAGACCGTACGATTAAAGTTGATTACAAAGAAGAAGCTGAAACCGTTAAGGTCATAGTGAAGAAAGACTCTGAAAAACAAAGCTATGAGTGGACAGACCAAGAAGTGAAGGAAAAACTGACGGCATTCCTAAAAACTGTTAAGATCGAAGATACATGGAGCAAAGAAGAGCTAGCCAGAAAGTTTGCATCAGCTCTTGAACTTCTTCCTTCTAAGATAATTAGCCTGAATACGGATATTCTGTTTGATCAAGGACAGCAAGTTTCCACATCTTATAAAGCAGGCATGAGCGATAAGCCGGATCAATCCTATTTGCCAAATCAGCTTGATCTAGACATCACAGGAGAAAACGGCCACTACTACAACGTATTTTACAAAACAAACGGCAAAAACGTGACGGCAAGCATCGAGAAGAACACTGCCAATGGCAAAAAAACATATGACGGGATCTACGCCCTAATCGAGCTTGCAAGAATTAAAGATGCTTTGATGCCAAAAGAAGAGATGCAAATGAAAGATTACCTAAATACTCTTTCAGCTGAACTTGGCATTCCGGCAAGCGAAATCAATCACATTCAATTAAAAACAAAGTTTCAAGATAAGACATCCGTGAAGTTTGATTACAAAAAATAAAGTATGAGAAAAGTGAGGGACAAAGTCCCTCGCTTTTTTTGTCTCTTTTAATTTAGAAAAGAGCACTCCTTAACAATCTTTGTAGACAAACAACAGGGTCTGCCTTGATCGGCAGACCCTGTTTTTATGCTTATTCAGTACCCATTTCTTCTTTAACAACAGCTACAATGCGTGTCACATAGCGCTCGCACAATTCTGATGTTGGCGCCTCTGCCATGACACGTACGAGAGGCTCTGTTCCTGAAGGGCGAACGAGAATGCGGCCGTCACCGTTCATCTCTCTCTCCACTTCTTCTATAATTTCCTTCACCTTGCTGTTTTCAGTTACTTTGTGCTTATCTGTAACCTTCACATTAATAAGAAGCTGAGGGAATTTTTTCATTTCAGCAGCAAGCTCTGATAATGGCTTACCAGTCACCTTCATGATATTAACTAGCTGAATAGCCGTTAACAGACCATCACCGGTAGTATTGTGATCAAGGAAAATGATGTGGCCAGACTGCTCGCCTCCCAGGTTGTAATCGCCTTTTTTCATTTCTTCAACTACATAACGATCACCTACAGCCGTTTGAGCACTCTTCATGTTATTTGCTTCGATTGCTTTATAAAAACCAAGATTGCTCATAATAGTAGAAACAACAGTTTCTTTCTTCAATCTTCCGTGCTCATTCAAGAATTTTGCACATATGAACATGATTTGATCGCCATCAACGATTTGTCCCTTTTCATCTACTGCAATAAGACGGTCCCCGTCACCATCGAACGCAAGGCCTACATCTGCTCCTTTTTCAATAAGGAATCCAGCTAAAGCTTCAGGATGTGTTGAACCTACACCGTCATTAATATTCAATCCGTTAGGGGTTGTGCCCATTGTTGAAACATCAGCATCCAGATCAGCAAACAAATGCGTAGCCAGCGCAGATGTCGCTCCGTGTGCACAATCAAGCGCAACATGAATGCCTGTGAAATCTTCGTCTACTGTTTGCTTCAGGAATTGAAGGTATTTCTGTCCGCCTTCAAAGTAGTCATTGACTTGTCCTAAGTCTGCTCCTACTGGTCTTGGCAGTGTATCCATTTCTTGGTCCATGAGACCTTCGATTTCTAATTCCTGCTCATCTGACAATTTGAAACCGTCAGGACCAAAGAATTTAATTCCGTTATCTTGAACAGGGTTATGAGATGCGGAGATCATGACTCCCGCTTGTGCTCCAAGAGCCTTTGTTAAGTATGAAACACCAGGTGTTGAAATGACTCCTAAACGCATAACCTCAGCACCGATGGAAAGCAAACCTGCAACTAGCGCACCCTCAAGCATATGACCTGAAATGCGTGTATCTCTGCCGATTAACACTTTAGGACGATTCGTATCCTTCGTTAATACGTATCCTCCAAACCGACCAATTTTAAATGCTAATTCAGGTGTTAACTCGCTATTCGCAACGCCTCTTACTCCATCTGTTCCAAAATACTTTCCCATTCTTTTATCGCTCCTTTAGACAGTTTCAATCATCATGATTGCTGAGAAGAAATTTTAACTTTCACTTCATCTTCGGGAAGGGTCCACTTAATACCCTGCGGTCCGTTCACTTCTACCTTCACATCATGTTCGCCATCAGACAAATCTGTTACATTAACGAATAATTCCAGATCAGAAGGTTTAATGTTCGTTACTATACTTGGAGCACCTACCACGCTTAAATCCAGCGCTTCAGAATCCGGATCCATAAACTGGATAATTTTCCCTTCACTCATACCACGGACATTAACTGGCAGATCCTTCAGTACTTTTTCTTCTTCTTTTTCAACGTCAATTTTAATTTGGATTTTTTCGGGACTGACTTTTGTCACTCCGTCAGGGACAGGTATATCAACATCCAAAACGGTATCATCTTTAATTTTACTCAAATCTACGGTTACCCCATCTATAAACTCAAGCGGGTTTATAACATCCAGAGGTCCATATACCGTCACTTCGTTCGGCACCGCCTCAATATTCGAAATGCTAAGTCCTTCTCCAAGCTCGCCTTCATTCTTTATTTTAAAAGGAAGCTTCTTGCTTGGGCTTGTAATCGGGACTGTCACATCGACAACGGATGGGTACACTTCAACAGGCAGGATGTTTCCATCCCGGTCGTAGACCGTAACCTTTGATTCTGTTTCAATGGTTTCAGCTGCATCTTGCAGATTCACTCTTGATTTAATGAGCGCTATGCCGTCAATCAGGGTTTTTGAGCCAGTGACCCTTACAACATTAGGTTTTACAATTGGCTCCTGTGCTGTATATCCGGTTTTAATCTTGCTTTTATTAATGAAATCAACTTCAACCGGAAAATCTCGCGTAATTTTTTCTTCCACATTCACTGTAATAACAGCAGGATTCAAATTGACTTCAAGATTATCCGATATATTCTTATGCTTTAATTGCACCCGATGTGAACCAATCGATAAGTCTGACAAATCTGCATAGATCTCAAAATCCTTAAGCTGCTTCGTTTTCAGCAGAGCATTTGTTGGTCCGCTCAGCGTGACATCGACTGTTTCGGGCACCCCTGTCACAACCAGATTTTCTTGGTCAAAGTACGTTTGCACCGGTATATCATTGATTGTTTCCGTGTCCTTTGCTGATTCAGATGGTGCTGACGGAAAGACAGAAGTTACCGGACCAGTCTGTTTCTTTGGAGCTGGAGTTTCAATATTTACAGACACATAAAGCATGAGCGCCATCAGCAATGCAATAATTCTCATAACCCAATGATTGTTAAACATTTTATCCATTTTTCTTCCCCCTCCATTGCCATAGGTTTGAGGAAGTGACCTTTGCTTGCTTTACAAATTCAGAAACCAAGATTTCATTTAATGCTTCAACAGTTAAATTTCTGTGCAGCTCTCCGTTTTTAGTTACTGAAATGCTGCCTGTTTCTTCGGATACCACAATTGTAATGCTATCCGTTACTTCACTGATGCCTACTGCTGCACGATGCCTTGTCCCTAATTCTTTTGAAATAAAAGGACTTTCGGATAAAGGCAGATAACAAGCTGCCGCAGCAATTTGATTCCTTTGCAGAATAACAGCTCCATCATGGAGCGGTGTATTCGGAATGAAGATATTAATTAAAAGCTCAGAAGAGAGAGCTGAATGAAGCGGTATGCCCGTTTCTATGTAATCACTCATTCCAGTTTCTTTTTCAATCGTAACTAATGCACCGATTCTTCGTTTTGCCATATAATCTGTTGCCTTAAGTATGGCATCGATTATTAACTGCTGTTCTTCCTCCTCTGGAGCTCCGCTTCTTGAGAAAAACTTTCCTCTCCCTAATTGCTCAAGTGCTCTTCGCAACTCTGGCTGGAAAATGATAATGATCGCAAGAAAACCCCATGTTAATGCTTGGTCCATGAGCCATTGCAATGTCTGCAGCCCTAAATACTGGCTGAGTGTACGAACGAGAATAATCACGATAATGCCCTTCAGCAGCTGAACGGCCTTCGTACCCCGTATCACCGTAATCAACTTATATATAACGAACCAAACTAGGAGAATATCAACGGCGATGCCGAGGTAATGCAAGAATGAAAAATCCTCCAATGCCATATTTCTTCCTCCATCAGTTTTAGTCATTTGCACAGGACTATAACTATGATATTATACCATATATTCTGCATAAAAGCCGTATTGTACTCATATGAAAAAGGCCGCCTCATAAAAGGTGACCTTTTACTTAAAAACGTCTACGACCTCTTTGGAAAGAGATTTCATTTGATACCAAATCCATTCAAAAGCCTCATTGATTTCCTCACTATCACCTGTTACTTGTCCGGCAGATGCCATATACTTCTCTCCATTGATGACTGTTACATCGCCTTCAACTTTCCCTTCAATGTTTAGCGTTCCGCCTTTAACCGTTACGTCCCCCTTAATTGTTTCGCCCTCAGGGACTGTAACTGTATTATTCTCTACAACTAAATTAGGCTGCTTTGATACACTGAAGTCCGAGTCTGAAGTAAAGGAAGAAAATAAACTGCCCGTCATTAATAAAACAAATAGGGAAGCTGCAGCAAGCAAAGGATGACCTTTTAACCATCTGTTCATACCAGCTGATTTCTTTTCCTTCGGTAAGCGATCCATAATGGCTTGTGTAAAGTCCATGGGAGCTTCAATGTGAGATGTACTCTGTACAAGAGCAATCGACTTTTCCAGTTCATGCAGGTGCTGTGAGCAATCTGCGCACGATTGCAAATGTGTACGGAGAATTCTCTCATCCTCCTGCTTTATATCGTGATCCAAATATTGATGGATCCGTTCTTTCATTTCTTCTGAACACTTCAATCCTATCACCTCAGGTCATAAATGCCTTAATTGCTTTCTTAGCGCTTCTCGTCCTCTATGAATCCTCGTTTTTACCGTTCCAATCGGCAAATTGAGGATCTCACTGATTTCAATTAAAGAAAGCTCGTCAATATACTTTAATACGATGACAGAACGGTATTTATCAGGGAGCTTTAAGATTTCTTTTTGAATCATTTCCTGAAGCTCCATCGTTTCTACTTGATCCTCCGGCAGAGCCACATCAGCTGCAACCTGAGAATACATTGTCAGCCCTTCCGTTCCAGTCACTTCGGCATCAAGGTAATAATCTGGTTTTTTCTTTCTGATTCGATCAATCGTTAAATTTGTCGCAATGCGATAAAGCCAGGTTGAGAACTTCTTATCCATATCATAGCTGTTAATATTCACATAGGCTCGAATAAACGCCTCTTGTGCAATATCTTCAGCCTCATGTGAATTCCCAAGCATACGGTAGCAAAGCTGATAAATCTTGTCTTTATATATATCTACGATTTCGGCAAATGCATTTTGATCGCCTTTTTTAACTTGTTTAATTCTATTTTTTACGATCGTCTCCATGATACCCCTTACCCCCGCGCACATGCGGGTTCCCCTTATTACGAATAAGCCGCATAAAAGGTTTCATTTTTTTCGCATAAAAATATTTTAACAAATTTTAGGTTGTCTGTAGATGCCTTTTTGAAATCTTTATCTTAAATTTGTCTTAAATTTGAGTACTGGCTTATCCAGATTAAAACGGATGCGTTTTTGCCTGCACTAAGTTATACGCCAAACGTTGGACACAAACACCTTTTTAAATATTATTTTATAGGTACATATAAGTCAAAAAAAAGACACAGCGTCTAGACTGTGTCTTCCTTTTTATTAGAGCAGTTTTTCACCGAACAAAGATCCCATGAGTGCTACTGCAACTGTCGCTGTTTTATTTTTTTCATCCAGTATTGGATTTACTTCAACAAATTCAGCCGAGGTGATTAAATTCGATTCTGCCAGCATCTCCATTGCTAAATGGCTTTCACGATAGCTGATTCCGCCAATAACCGGTGTACCTACACCAGGAGCATCATGAGGGTCAAGCCCATCTAAATCAAGTGACAAGTGAACGCCGTCTGTACGCTCTTTTAAATACTGAATCGTTTCTTCCATCACCCTCGTCATTCCAAGTCTATCAATCTCGTGCATGGTATAAACTTTAATGCCGCGCTCCTTAATTAATTCCTTCTCGCCTTCATCAAGTGAGCGGGCACCGATGATCACAATATTTTCAGGTTTTACTTTAGGAGTATAGCCCCCGATTTTAGTCAGTGTCTCATCACCAAGGCCGATGCTCACAGCAAGCGGCATCCCATGAATATTTCCTGATGGAGACGTCTCACTTGTATTTAGATCTCCATGCGCATCATACCAGATTACCCCAAGGCTCTTATAATGCTTTGAAACACCGGCAAGAGTTCCAATTGCAATACTATGGTCTCCTCCTAGTACTAACGGAAAAGATCCTGATTGAATCGCTTCATCCACCTGTTCAGAAAGCTTTTGGTTTCCTTCTGATACCGCTTTCAAATTTCTCAAATTATTTAAGGAAGAGTTCTCCTCTTCACGGCTTGCACGGCCAATCTTTATATCGCCTTTATCTTCTATTTCATACTGAAGCTGTTCAAGACGCTCTACAACACCTGCATACCTAATTGCACTAGGCCCCATATCTACTCCGCGTCGCATTTGTCCTAAATCCATTGGAACCCCGATAATTGAAATTCTTTCTTTCATTGATAAACATCCCCCTTAGTTAGCAGCTGTGCCTCTATTGTACTGATAAAAAGGGTGATGACTCAACTCGACAATTTTTTGTATATATATACAGACTTTTCAGTTAAATAAAACGCTGTGACTCGAGGTTTATTAGCCTTGATGCATTTTATAGGAACGTCTTAAATATAGGAAAATGTAGGTCCACCCTTTTCCTTGGGCGTTTTTTTGTTGGATGCACAGACCAGCTGCAAAAAAGTTTGCCGAAGAAAGATTACAATGGATTGAAATAACATGTGGCCTGCGCGCCGATTAAGTGATTCAACGAGCCGACATTGGTATATATAACGCCCCACTCTATTTCTGAGCGAAATAAGGTCCATCTCTAACCGCCTTTGGCTATTTTAACTTCGTGCACTGTTCTATTAATCGGAAATGCTGCTGAAATTGAACTCCATCCAAGATCCAACGCGGCCAACGCGCTGATATAAGCATTCAATGAGCCGAAAAAGCATATCCAACGCGCCGATTTCGTGTTTCAACAAGCCGATTTCGCCCTTTAACAAGCCACCTGGTTTTTTGAAGGGATAAATGCCGATTTCTAACTGCTTTTGCCATTTTAACTTCGTGCACTGTTCTATTAATCTGAAAATGCAGCTGAATTTGAACACCGTTCGAGAACCACGCGGCCTACGCGCCGAAATAATCATTCAATAAGCCGAAACACATATCCAACAAGCCGATTTCGTGTTTCAACAAGCCGATTTCGCCCTTTAACAAGCCACTCTATTTCAGCATCCGCCTTGGGCTATTCTAACTTCGTGCACTCTTCAATTATTCTAAAGATGCAGCTAAAGTGAGATCCTTCCAAGATCCAACGCTCCGGAATAGTTTCAATGAGCAAAAACCACTATCCAACTCACAAGACTAAAAAAGAGTAACTTATAAATTATTAATGTACAAAAAAACCCTTAGACTCTAAAAAAGTCTAAGGGTTTTAATCAAGTGATTCAGATGGAGCCTAGCGGGATCGAACCGCTGACCTCCTGCGTGCAAGGCAGGCGCTCTCCCAGCTGAGCTAAGGCCCCGAAAAATAAAAATGAAGTTCTTGGAGCGGAAGACGGGATTCGAACCCGCGACCCCC
>NZ_PKLB01000011.1:93529-95188 GCF_002858905.1 Bacillus sp. UMB0893
GATCGAATAATCTTCGGAGCTTTACATCAGCACACAAACCGAGCTGCTACTTGCTTAAGTTTTATGAGGTTTGGGTTTCTTGCAAAATTAAAGAGTGTTTTCTAAACTATGTGCCATTAGCTCAGTCGGTAGAGCACGATCGAATAATCTTCGGAGCTTTACATCAGCACACAAACCGAGCTGCTACTTGCTTAAGTTTTATGAGGTTTGGGTTTCTTGCAAAATTAAAGAGTGTTTTCTAAACTATGTGCCATTAGCTCAGTCGGTAGAGCACGATCGAATAATCTTCGGAGCTTTACATCAGCACACAAACCGAGCTGCTACTTGCTTAAGTTTTATGAGGTTTGGGTTTCTTGCAAAATTAAAGAGTGTTTTCTAAACTATGTGCTATTAGCTCCGAAGATTATTCGATCGTGCTCTACCGACTGAGCTAATAGCACATAGTTTCTTATTTAAAAAACAAATGGCTGGGCTAGCTGGATTCGAACCAGCGCATGACGGAGTCAAAGTCCGTTGCCTTACCGCTTGGCTATAGCCCATTAGTTATGTATAGAGTCTATAAAAATCTAATTGACCGTAATTATGTTTATGTTAACTAAACATATTATTTACAGTCTAGACAATAACTATTCAGTTGAGTTTGTCTATATATAAAGTGGTGGAGGGGGACGGATTCGAACCGCCGAACCCGGAGGGAGCGGATTTACAGTCCGCCGCGTTTAGCCACTTCGCTACCCCTCCACACATAAGTGGTGCCGGCAAGAGGACTTGAACCCCCAACCTACTGATTACAAGTCAGTTGCTCTACCAATTGAGCTACACCGGCATATAAAGGAAGAAATACAATATTTTATTTACTATTCTTTAGCAGCTCATTATAAAAGCGCTTGTATAGTGATGAAAATATATGGTGGAGGATGACGGGCTCGAACCGCCGACCCTCTGCTTGTAAGGCAGATGCTCTCCCAGCTGAGCTAATCCTCCGCGCAAAAAGTTTGTATAATATTTCACATAAGATAGCTTTAGTATAAATGGTGACCCGTACGGGATTCGAACCCGTGTTACCGCCGTGAAAGGGCGGTGTCTTAACCGCTTGACCAACGGGCCATATTATTTAATGTAAGCTCCCAACCGGGCTTGAACCGATGACCTCTTCCTTACCATGGAAGTGCTCTACCGACTGAGCTATGGAAGCAAGGCTCCGCAGGTAGGACTCGAACCTACGACCGATCGGTTAACAGCCGATAGCTCTACCACTGAGCTACTGCGGAATAATGCTAGCCTGGCGACGTCCTACTCTCGCAGGGGGAAACCCCCAACTACCATCGGCGCTGAAGAGCTTAACTTCCGTGTTCGGCATGGGAACGGGTGTGACCTCTTCGCCATCATCACCAGACATAATGACAAAAATTATTATACTATGAAATCAGAAGATTTCAAGTATTTTTTTAGAAAGAGTTATTCTTTCAAAACTAAATAACGGTTTGATAACAAGATTCACTTGAATTTAACACTTTATTAGACTGTGGTTAAGTCCTCGAACGATTAGTATCTGTCAGCTCCACACGTCACCGCGCTTCCACCTCAGACCTATCAACCTGATCATCTTTCAGGGTTCTTACTCACTTGCGTGATGGGAAATCTCATCTTGAGGGGGGC
>NZ_PKLB01000012.1:0-71529 GCF_002858905.1 Bacillus sp. UMB0893
CGATTTGACACCCCGTATCATACCAAGAGGGCTCTTTTTTGTTCAAGTGCCCGAAAATCCTTCTAACAGGAATGCTCCTTAAATTAAAATCCCTTTAATATGTGAATATTATTCAATGGAATATTTTTGGTGGAATGTGAATCTCCTGTCTGAAGCAAGATAAGAGAAGTTTTTAAAGATAGGAGAGATACTTTTGACAAAATATTTAGGACTTCATGAAACACTGGAGACATTCGAGTTAATTGCATTTAAAACAGTATGTTTAACAAAAGCTGTAACTATGAGCAAATTGCTTCCTGATGGAGATCTTAAAACGATTCTTTCTGGTGATTTAGAATCAGGAAGTCAAGATCTGAAGCAACTTCAGACCTTTATTACAAACCGGGAGGAGACTCACAATGACTAATCTCCTGCAAAATATGGCTGGAATGGAAGGATTAACAGAACGGGCAATCGCCTCGGATTTTCTGATTTCATCTAAATCTGCCGTCAGAAATCTCGCATTTGCTATTACGGAAACAGCTACACCTGAACTGAAATCAGCTCTTCGCGAGCAATTAAGAAATGCAGTGGATACCCATGCCAAAATAACAGATTATATGATTGCCAATGGATATTATCACCCTAATCATTTAGGTGACCAATTAAATGTGAGACTGCAGGATGCACATACCGCTTTAAACCTTAAAGATCAATAGGGGTAGTATCGTATGTTTTATACAATAAAAAATCAGCTGCTATTAAACTAAGGGGTTCCGTTTATGGAAGGAAAACTGTAAATAACACTAAAAATAGCAGGCTAATTCGCATATGAATTTGACCTGCTATTTTTAGTGTTATTACAAGGTTTACAATCGTTTCTGAAAAGAAATAGTTACCTATTTAGTAATAGTACAATGGTATTGTCCATTATAAATTTAGTGTGCTAATTGTAGTGCTAATTGGCTTCCCATTTTAGTGCCGGATGACTACTGACATATCACAAATATATGGGACTTTTATGAGATTATTATAAATAATATATCTACCATTAAATGGTAGAATAGTACAATTTTTACGTATCAGACCTAACCTAAGAAATATATAGGAGGATTAATGAATGGTTAAAACAGTTACTTTTTCAGTTGGTACAAAATATGAAGGTTCAAGTGAGACAGAAACATTCACTTTTGAGTAATTAGGTATTGACGAGGATATGGATGACACAGAAGTAAAAAAAGGAATAGACGAAATTTTTCAAGCTTGGGTTTGGGATAAACTTAATATTTCTGAGTATAGTTATTTCGGAGAAAAACGCACAAAGTACAGATGATATTCTCTAAACAAAGAGAAATCACTTATTTGACTAACAGGTGCTATAACGGAATAACTTATTAACTCCGTTTACAATGAACTGAGTTTTTGTATGCAAAAGCTATCCCAGAGAAACGATCTCGAACTTGTGTTAAATACGGTAGATAAATGGATAAAGAAAAAAGACGTAGCTGGAGCCGTTCTCCATTCGGATCAGGGCTTCCAGTATACGTCAAAGCTATACAACAACCGATTAGAGCCTTATGGCATCAATGGCAGCCACTCTCGAAATGGAAACCAGGGACAAGACCAGGTCTGCCGTTCAATATGCTCTCCCGCCGATGTTAGTTTCACTGCCTCAATAGCTTCCGGAATGACTAGCTGTTAGAATTAATAAAATATCCTGTATTAGTCTTAACCCACTCTGCGAAAGTATACGGTTTTTGTCCTGTTACTTCCTCAATGGTCGACAATACCTTATGAGCGGATTGAGGCGGGTTAAGGTGCCAGTTTATCACATAGTCAATGGCATCCTCCTCAACACCCATCCTCCTCATTTGCTCACGTTCTTCTTCTTCAGAACTCTCAACAAATCGGATTTCCTGTCCGATAACCTCGCCAATAATCCGAACTTTATCTTGAACTGACAAACTCTCAGGCCCTGTTAAGGTATATATTTTACCTGCATGACCGTCCTCAGTCAGTGCGACCGTTGCGACTCTTCCAATATCAGCTTCATGAACAGGAGCAATTGGTGATCCCCCAAACAGATCTCGAACCAGCCCCTCGGAGCGTATGGAGTTTGCCCATTTTCGTGCATTTGCCATGAATTCAAAGGCTTGAAGTTGAGTCCACTCCAGGGCACTTGCCTCAACAGCACTCTCAAAAGGGCCCTTCTCGCCGTTCCATAAAACAGTAACCCTGCGTACTCCAGCCTTCTCAGCAAGCTGAACGATTTCTGGTCCCGTTTGTAACGGAGTATATTCGGCGCCTGTAGTAATCAAATGCAAACCGCTTACGCCAACCAAAGCAGAAACAAGCGTACTTGGTTCACTTAAATCCCCCGCAACAACCTCCACACCTGCAGGGAGATTGGCTTGTAGCGGATTACGTGTCAATGCCCTTACTTTTTCTCCCTTTCGAATAAGTTGATCTACGACATGCCGCCCTACGGTCCCCGTTGCTCCTGCCACTAATATGGTCATTCGTTTCCATCCTCCCATTCTTGTTTCATCTTATTGATTTTCTCAGCCAAAATTTAACCTCGCATCGTTAAAGCAGCTACTTGTGTTGGTTGATCTCATGCATTTTGGTCTCATACATATTCAGTAACTCCTTGCAAAAGACTTCCTTATTCTTATGTTCCTGGTGTTCAGGATATTTGCAGAAGATGATGTCAAATCGAAGCGGAGTTATTGTAATTTTCAAAAAAACCCCTTTAAACCTTCTTATATTTATTTTTACATTCCACATAAATTATTACATCCAGGTATAGTTTGAAATCCCCTACAACTTTAGATGTAGAACTATAGGGGGCCTAAATTCCCTTTTCAATAAACCTGCTCCGTTACTTTAAGTACATTAACAATCTCTTCTAAGATTTGGAGAGGAGAAAATGCCGTTGTTCTTGGAGATGGTACTTATTTTGGACATGGATTAGGAATAAAGAACGCTGAACAAATGATTCACGCTCTGAATAAAAGGAGAAAGCCGGGGAGTAATCAATCAGCCTATCTGACAAATTTAGTCACAAGGCCGTCTTTTAAACATTTAGCGAAAATTTCGATGCTGCCACGAGATTATACAACTTATAAAATTCAACATGTCAAAATACACCATAACGAAAGTTCAATTTCATGTGCTCGATATCTATTCTATTTAAATAAGGTGTACAATCAGATGACCTATATAAACCCATTCCTAAGATGAGAATGGGTTTAATTGTTTTTCATTTCCTCCACTATCTGGCTCGTTTGTTACATAGAAACAATTCAAATGCCAAAGTATTACATGAATACTTTATACAAACCTAGTTAACATAACCGAGGATTAAAAGAACCAGAAGCTCAGGTTAAGTAAATAGTGAAAATCGTTATTCTAAATCTGCTGCTTTATACATAAATTGAGAAAGGATTTTTAAAGTAAATTATGGTATTTATTCGTTCTGAATCCGATATTGAAAGGTGTGTCAAATATGGTATTTATTCGTTCTGAATCCGATATTGAAAGAAATGATAGTGTGTCAAAAAAAGAAAAAATGAAATATTTTGATTATATCGTCATTGGCGCTGGAACCGCTGGGGGGGTTGTCGCAAAAGAATTATCAGATGATTTCAGAACTTCTGTACTCACTCTTGAGGCAGGGACAAACATGAGAAATGAGTTAAGCAGTGCTTCTAACCCAGGATCAGGCCTGTTAGCTACCGATAACAGACACTCCTTTAATATAATGTCTACAATTGAACCTAATATTAATAGCCAGCTAAGAATCTCAAGTGGTCGAGCAATTGGTGGAAGCTCAGAACATAATGCCATGTATGCCGTAAGGGGAAGTCGTGAACTTTATGATCAGTGGGGAGAGCTTGTTGGACCTCAATGGAAATATGAAAATATAAGTTCATTATTCAAAAAAAATGAAACTTATACAGGAGAGACACAAGAACCGGAAGAACGGGGAACAAAAGGTCCTATTTTTGTTAGACAACAAATAATTCCTAAAGATGGTCTTACAATTACTTTAGCTAAAGCAACATCAGAAGTTTTAGGTATCCCAATTGTTGAAGACTATAATACAGGAGTAAAAGATTGCACATTTTATAAATCACAGGCTATGAACAAAAAGGTGGACGGAAAATTTGTTCGTTCATCAACAGCAACCGGATATTTAAATGAAAATATTGTCACACAAGGGAATGAGTTCCACCCAGATGAGTTTGGAGTTGGTAGAAGACAACTGACTATTTTCGCAAAAACAACCGTCAATAAAATCCTATTTAAACAAAAAAGAGGGGTTAACATTGCTGTAGGAGTTGATTTTGTCAGAAATGGGGTATCACAAAAAGCTTTTGCAAGAAAAGGAATCATTATCTCTGCGGGTAATTTTTCCTCAGTCATACTTCAACGTTCAGGAATCGGAAATCCTATGGATTTAGCCAGAATCGGTGTATCAACATTATCAGAGAGTCCTAATGTTGGATACAACTTCCAAGCTCAATTTACTGCTGGAGTGGGGGTTGAAGTAGAAACTAGTCGACTTCTAAAAGTGAGAGATGCTGACCCTGATCTACCATTTCCACTAGGTGCTCATAAAGGAGAAGGTGAAACAGGAGGTCGCCGTCTTCAAATTTATAGCAGCATAACACCTTCTTTTCTTCCACCACCAGTTATCTTCGTTAACAACTGGGCGTTTGATCCAAATAAAAAGACAAATGTAATGAGTATTGGTCCTTTCGACAATAACCCGAGAAGCAGAGGATCGATTTTGGCCGCTCACAGCGATCCTGAAGTTTATCCTTCCGTTAACCTCAATCCATTGCAAGATCAGAATGACTTAGAATTCATGATTGATCAGTATATTGAAATTTACAAAATTATGAAGAAAGCTCGAAAACTTGATCCTAAAGGTATTTATAAGTTAGTATACCCTGCTGAAGATGTCTTTGAAATGACAAATGAAGCAGAAAAAAAAGCAGAGATTGCTAAATATGTTAAAGCTACGTATCGCAATATTCAACACTTCGGCGGACAATGTAGGATGGCTAGGGGCATTCAAGAAGGAGTTGTTGATGGATATCTCAATGTCTTTGGTACTAAAAACCTAAAAGTCGCAGATCTTTCAATCTCTCCAATTTTACCAGACGGCAACACTTCTATCCCTTCGCAAATGATTGGTTTAGCTTGTGTACGATTTATTCGAGAGGATTCTGACCCATATGTAGTGGATGATGAGGCATTTGAAGATTATGAATGCTAAGAATAAGGTATAGAAAAGAGACGGATAATATCCAATAAATTCAACAAAATACAATCGACGCCGTGAGGCATCAAACAGTTTGTTTATTCAGTTTAAATTAGTCGGTAGCCCCTAACCTATCTTGCAGTATCATAGCTTCGCTTGTTATACGAGATCTGAGTCCCAACCAGCCTCAAACATGTTTCTGCAAGTAGAGGGTGGACAATATTCTGAACGGGATCTAATCCCATGCGCCCGACCGTCCTATATAAAAAGTTGGCCAACCAGAAATGACTTGTAGACCTTATAATACGATAGCGCCCTTAATGGAATAACATAAAATTATCCTCATTCTTAAATAATCACTTTTTTAGTTCAACTAAAGCACCCGTTCGTTTAAAATCAGTAAAAATAAATAATTACCAAGAACAATGAGAACACTGCTATTAACAGTGTTCTCATTGTTCTTTTGTTCGTCATTGACCTATATCAGTTTTCTGAAATATTTGAGAGGTAATCAGCCAGTTGAACGAAGGTTCCTGAAAAGCCCTCCCGAACCATTTCTTGCGACTCCTCGTAAGTTTTCATTTCCTCCTCAGTTGGGGATACAGGTGTCCCAATCATCGTAAGTATTGTTTTACCTTCATGCTCAGTGAATGTAAAAGTATTAAGAGTTTCCAATGGCCAGTTGTCTTTAAAAGGAGCACGTACGATGTTACCCTTTTCATCAGAAAAGAAAGAGGTGTAAACGAGTTTCTCTGGAGCATTTACTTCATGATATACAAATTTGATCCACATTACATTACCGTCAGGAGATGTCTGGCTGTAATGGAAGACACCATCCTGGCGAAGCTCAAACTTAGAAATATCAAAAGCCCATCCTTTTGGGCCCCACCAGTTCTGCAGATGTTCTGATTCGGTAAATGCCTTAAATACAAGCTCACGAGGAGCGTTGAAACTACGGGTGATTTCGGTTTTTGTAAACATTTTATTCCTCCAATTATTGTTTTTTATTCTGCAGCTCCTTCAGATAAAGTTCCAAGCTGCCGAGTTTTTCTTCCCATATTTCACGATAATGTTCCAACCAAATGTTTAATGACTTAAAGGGTTCTGAACGAAGCTTATAAATTCGACGATTTGCTTCCGCATAAAATTCCACCACTCCTGATTTATAAAGCACACTTAGATGTTTAGCAAGTAATATTGAAGAAAAGTATTTATCTCTAATTAACTTAGTATAGCAAGGGGAGGTGAATCGGTCTTTTCAATGAATATCTATTTTAGGAAAATGAATTACTTTACAATCTGGCCCGTTTGCGGAACAAAAATAAAAGAAATATCTTCAGCTAAACTGCACGTTACTTCAAAAAAACCGCCCGACAAACGGACGTTTACAGAACCTAACAAAGTACTAATATTTTGGATATTAGACGTTTTTGGTAATTAATTAGCGTTTAAAATTCGCATTTTTGCTTTGGACCCTAGAATCAAATAATGTTATATTTTCTTACATTTTTTATTTTATGTGTTAGATAATATTCCGTTTTTTAACAAAATTTCGATTTGAGATGATAATATCAATGTAATTCATGATAATGATGAGATCGATTTGACAATCAATATCTTTGTCAAAAGCTGACCTGTGAAGCAATTGTAATATTAGTAAAGAAAGCCACTGAATTTGAAGGCATTGTATTAGTAAAGATACATCAAAACGTCAAATGCATAAAGTATATGAAGCATGTCCATGTTTGGCGGCGCAAGCTGTACGATGACTTGCATCTGGATAAGACAGCAAAGAAGCTGGTAAGGCATTAAAAATGATTTTAATTGCTATTGGAATAATAGTGCAGTAATGTGTATACGAAGATAAAGGGGGTCATCAATGAATGAGAGAGACGTGGAGGATTACCTCGCAAAAAGCAATTTTCGAGTTTAGTAAACTTCCGGCTTTTCATATCGCTGTCCCATCAATATTACAATTTATCTTAAATGCATCATTAATCATACTTGCGACGGTTTTATGTATTTTAATGGCTAAAGAAATCATTCATTTTGTAGAATTCATTGTCACATCTGATACACCTAATTTTCAACATTTCCTCGAACAGATCCTTGTCTTTTTTCTATATTTTGAATTTATCTCAATGATTGTAAAATATTTCCGTGAAAACTACCATTTTCCGATGCGATACTTTCTCTACATTGGCATTACAGCAATGATCCGCTTAATTATTGTTGATCATGACGACCCATTCAATACATTATTACATGCTTTCGTTATCCTCATTTTAATTTTGAGCTACTATATTATTAACAATACACCTGCCATGAAATCCTTCAATAAATAAATAATTGGTTAGAATTCGATGATGCTAGGCTTGTTGTCAATAAGAATACGTTGTTTACATGTCTTCAATGTAAAAATTATTTAAATTACAGTATAGGTAATCGCATATTTACAACGTTAAGGGTATTACAGTATTAAAAATCCCAATCTCTCAGTGATATAAATGAGAAATTGGGATTTAATTATTCAACAAGGGCGCCCTTTGGAATAACTAAAATATGGCCTCAGCCATAAAACGCTTAATTCAACTAAAGTATTTGTTAGCTGAATAAGGAACAGTTATATAATGGAGGTTCATGATATAATTATTATAAGTAATCGCTTACAGAAATACAAATTAATCTTTCTGAAAATTAAATCTTTTAAGGGGTCGATGATTGTTGACATTAGATAGTAATAAATCAAATAGTAAAGAACTAACTATTTTTAATCACATTGGAAATAAAATCAAAACAGAAGATAGAGAAATTAATATAATTGCTAGATTAGAAGAACCACTAATAGTCATTTTAGGAAATGTTTTGAGTGATGAAGAATGTGAAGAACTAATTAGATTGTCAAAAGACAAAATGCATCGTTCTAAAATTGGAGTTACACACGAAGTAAATGAGATAAGAACAAGTAGTAGTATGTTTTTTCAAGAAAAAGAAAATGACATCATTACCACAATTGAAAAAAGAATATCTTCTATTATGAATATACCCGTTGAACATGGGGAAGGTATTCAAATTCTTAAATATACTCCCGGTCAAGAGTATAAAGCTCATTTTGATTTTTTTACATCTGCAAGTAAAGCAGCAAAAAATAATAGAATTAGCACAATCGTCATGTATTTAAATGATGTTGAGCATGGGGGAGAAACTTTTTTTCCTAAACTGAATTTTTCAGTATCCCCACAAAAAGGGATGGCGGTGTATTTCGAATATTTCTATAACGATAAAAACGTAAACGAACTAACTTTACATGGTGGAGCGCCAGTTCTAAATGGAGAAAAGTGGGTTGCAACACAATGGATGAGAAGACAAAAATTATCTGCACGTTGACAGTTGTTCGATGGTTAAAAAACGAGTGATGAAAATCAGTTTTATTAATGAAATAACATCAAATTGTAAATATCAAATACCAATTAAATAATCAAAATGACATAGGAAAAGGCGTGCATTAAATTCGCACGCCTTCCTTTTTTATTTACTAATAAATATTAAATTGAATTAATATTTCTTCTCTTAACGAAGTATAAAATCCCGCCAGCTAGAACTAACATTAATCCTGCTAGTAAAATGTTAATGTTGCTTGTTGCTGTATTCGGAAGTTCATGTTCAGATTGAGTTGGAATCATATTAGAATCTGGTTCGACTTCGAATATACCAAACGTACTGAAGTGATCGGTATAAGCTGTGACTTCACCATTTTTGTATTCTCCACCGATTAGTTCCCAAATTTTTTCCTCTTCATTCCAATAATAAACTTTTACATTTTTAGGATTTTTAATTTGTTTTGGATCAACTTTGAATGTTAGTTTAACTTTTTCATTGAACTTATGATATGATTTGCCATCAGCCTCAATTGTAAAGTCATAAACACCCAGTGAACCTTCCACTTCCATTTTCTTCAATTTAATGTCCAGATTTTCTGCTAATGGCAGGATAGAAGCAGGAATTTTTACATCTACATTTCCATTGCTTACCACAATTACTGCACTTGCATCTTTCAAAGCTTGAATTTGGTCTTTAGTAAGGGTTAATGTTGCATTTATCTTTTCATCAACTTCAACAACAACTAATGCTTCCTCTTCAAGATTTTCAAGAGCATCTTCACTAATTGTATACTTGTTACCCTCTTTAACCACTGGCAGTTTAATTTCTTTTACCTTATCTGGTTTATTACCTGGGTTTTCACCTGGTTTATTACCTGGATTTTCTCCTGGGTTATTACCTGGATTTTCTCCTGGTTTATTACCTGGGTTTTCTCCTGGATTTTCTCCTGGATTTTCTCCTGGGTTTTCTCCTGGGTTTTCTCCTGGGTTTTCTCCTGGGTTTTCTCCTGGGTTTTCTCCTGGGTTTTCTCCTGGGTTTTCTCCTGGATTTTCTCCTGGGTCTACACTCACATCAACAGTTCGACCTTCAACTTCAGTTGGGATACCTTTGCTCCCAATACTTACTAAATGATCACGGAAGTTTTCCCAATCCGATAGACCTAAATCTGTTACACGGCCTTCTTCATATGCTTTCGCAAAGACACCATAACCATCTCCGCCTTTAGCTGTGAAAGCATTAGTTGCAATCGTGTAAGGTACTTCGTCTTGAACTTCTACATATTGACCATTTTCATTTAAGTAAGATACGGATTCAACGCGTTCTCCTGCTGGTTTCGTAGAATCAAATTCTACTTTAGCACCAGCTACATGTAAAAATCCGCCATTTTCTCCTGGATATCTACCTACGGAGATTTCAAATGCTTCTTTTAGCTCAGCACCAGTTAACTCCATGGTTGCTAACGTATTAGCAAATGGAAGTACTGTGATTACTTCGCCAACAGTGATCGGGCCAGCATCTATTGCCGCACGGATACCACCGCCGTTTTGCAATGCCATTATGACATTTTTACCGGTGAATGCTTTTGCTTTCACAAGCATTCCATCTGTAATCAAGTTACCCAAGATTGTTTCGTTTTTACGTACACTTGGCTTTGTATTATCGCCGTCTGTACGTGGGTTTTCCAATTCAATTGGAGAAGTTACTCCAATTTCTTCTTTAGCTACTGCATCAACTTTTGCTTTGTATGGTGCCAATACTTCTGTTGCTTGAGGATCAGCTTCTTTGCCGCTAATTGCAACTAATTGACCATCATGAGCTTCGACTACACCATTTTCATCAAATTCAACATTTAATACACCTAGGTTGCTGTTCGCATTACCTGTTTGTACGATTACGGTAGGACTTGCATCTTTTGCCACAACAACTGGTTTTGTCAATGCGGTATGACTATGTCCACCAACAATAACGTCAATTCCTTCTACTTGTTCAGCAAGAATCAAGTCATTATCAATTGCTGCATTATCGTCATAACCAATATGAGTCAATGCGACAATCCGGTCGACACCTTGTGCTTCAAAAGCTTTTACTGCTTTTTCTGCTTCTGCAAGATAGTTTTCAAATGCAATGGAACCTGGGCTGGAAATATCAGCTGTTTCCTCAGTTGTTAAACCGAAGATCCCAACTTTCTCACCGTTTACTTCTTTAATGATTCCATTGTAAATTTCGCCATTTTCAAAAGACGCTGGAACGGAATCATTGAATATTCCATCAAATTTAGCATCATTTGAGAAATCAACGTTTGCACTTACGAATGGGAAGTTAGCTCCCTTAATAAAGTCAGCCAATGCTTGATGGCCATCTTGTGAAGAACCTAAGTCAAATTCATGGTTACCGAATGTCATTGCGTCAAAGCCCATCAAGTTCATCAAGGCCAGGTCTGCTTCACCCTGGAATTCATTGAAATACAAGGTGCCAGAGAATGCATCCCCTGCATGAAGAAGAAGTGCTTCAGGGTTTGCTGCTCTTTCTTCTTTTACAGCAGTCACTGTCTTAGGCATATTGTCTAAAGCTGCATGGGTATCATTGGTATGCATGATAGTTAGGTCATATTTATCAGCTAAATCAAGTTGAACCAATACAGGATCATGGTCAGATGCTTGACCCTGTGCTTCAGTAAAGTTTGCGTTGATATGAATCATATCAGCTGTAGCAGCATTTACTAAATTATTTGAAACTAAAATATGGTCTAATACCTGGTTGTTTCCTTGGAAAAAGTAAGAGAAACGATCTTCAGCAGGAACTTGTTCAACCATATTTGTTAAAACATTGCCTTTAAGTGTATCAAGAACCGGTGTGAACTCGAAATCATTCATATCTCCAGCAACAACAACATTCAGAGCAGGATTTTTTGCAAGACCTGTATCAATGAAGTTATTAATTTCTTGTGCTAATTTTATACGTTCAGCTTCTGAGCCCAATTTAGGCGGTTGGCTTGATCCCCAAAGAGATTCGTCTCCACCTTTAGAGTTCAAGTGATTACCGATAACTACTACACGTTGGCCTTGGAACTCGAATTCTGCAGCGATTGGTTTACGTGTTCCAGAGAATTTATCAGGATTAATTACACCTGGGTTCAGCATTAAGTTACCCTCTTCGGTCCATTCGTTTGCTTGCGTTCCTCTACCTTTTATTGCTTCTGCGAGTGTAACGCGTTCTGGATTATATAGGTAACCAACACGGATATTACCGCCAGGTGCACCACCGTTAGTATTGTTTTCAGGAGCAACATCTGTCCATTCATATGTTGGGCCGCCTGCAACTTTGATCGCTTCGATTAAACGTTTATAACTTTCAGATGCATCAGTATTGCCAGAATTAGTTTCTCCATCATTATCCTGCACTTCTACTAGTGTAATAATGTCTGGTGACTTCATATCGTCTACAAATGATTTTGCAATTCTAGCTACTTTTTCATCTGGTGTATTTGCTGTGTTGTTTGAGAAGTTTTCAACATTGTAAGATGCAACTGTTAATTTATCTTCAGCAGGTACAATATGAGTAACTTCTTGTTTTAAGTTTGATCTAATTACAGAAGGCAATTTGGTCTTATCCGTTACTAGTTGATAGCCAGCGCTTGCATAAGTAAGGACACCGATTACATCGCCGCCAAACTTATCGCCCGGCTGGAAGTTATTGCCGACATTGTCCAGGAAGATCTTTTCAGGGTTATAATCGTCTTTTGCGATATTTAGTCCGCCCTGAACATTCAATTCATTATTTGATGTGCCTTCAACAATAATTGGAACATCATTATTATATGGAGGTCCAACTACAAGAGCATCCGGGAATGAAACGCGCATGTATTCAACGGATTCCCAGAAGTCAATGCCATCTTCTGCTGGATCAAAAGATTCCATTTTATCATTATCAATGATTTTGTTTGGAGGCACAATATCTTTCCCGACTACAAGTGGTTCAGGTAGTTCTGCTGTACCTGTTTTTGTCACTGTAGTTGCAGTAATTTGTGTTTTAGATAGGTTAGCACCACCACCATATTCTGTAACTGTTCCGTTAGCAGATACTTTATCGCCAACAGAAACCCCATGAGATGATTTGTATACTTCAATTGCTTCTGATGTTGCACTGTCATTATCTGCATTATCAACATCCTGCATGACAAAGCTGCTTGAACCGAAGACATGAGTTACAACACCAGTGATGTTTGTAACTGAAGATCCATTGTATTCGGAAGTATGTCCTTTTCCTTGAATATCAAGGATTGAAATACCTTCAGTATTTAAAATTTTATAAGTAAAGGTAAATACTTCGCTTGTGTTATCATTAGTAACCGCAATCGCTTTAATGGTTGTTTCACCAGTTTCCAATGCAATTGGGGCAACATATTTTGTGCTTGATAGAGTTGGGGCTGAACCATCTGTTGTGTAATAGATTTCAGCGCCCTCAAGGCCTGATTTCAATTCGACGTTTGTACCAGCTGGAACAACGCCTTGTGCCTGAGTTGCATAAACGGAAGGCTTGTTAACCAAATCATAGCTATCTAGACCAGTAGTTTTTAAGTGGAATCCAGTTTCATCAACAGATCCAATTCCTGTCAGATGAACTTTATCGCCTTCTTTGTAATGCTTAATTAGTTCATCATAATTAGAGCCTGTACGATTATCATGGATAACCCTTACTTTTTCTCCGCTTTCAAACACTGCTTGGAAGAAAGCAGTTCCATAGCCATCTTTACTCAATTCAGTGATTGTAACATTTTCCAATTTGAGCAGTTCAGCTTGTGTAGCTTCATCTACTTTCGTAACAGCCTGTGCCGCTGGGAGTTCATTGCCGGATGAAAGAATTGCAAGACTTGATGGTTTAATCTCTAGTTCATTTTTATATGTTAGTAATTCACCAGTTATTTTTATTTTATCTCCTGGCTTTACATTTTGCGGGCTGCTAAAAACAAACATCCCCGCACTTGCATCTTGCAAATAGAAAGTTTCGCTGCCCCAAAGACCTGTATTCGTTGTGGCAATACCTTCAATCGTTACAGTACTACCTACAGGTTGTTTACGTGCATCTGCAATAGAGATGGTTGGAACTGGTTCTGGATCGGTTGGTTCGCCAGGATCGGCATTCCCAAAGGTGTGTTTTCCTAAATCTGTAAAAATATCTTTCTGCAAATTAGTCCATTCTTTATTTCTATCAAAGGCATCATTAATAATTGTATCTCCTGTTAGAACATTGCTGTTTCTAACAAGAGAAACATCTGCTAGAACATTTTCAACTGATCCAACTTGACCAATTGAATCAACTGCTTGTCCATTTTTCTTAAGTACGATTTGATCGTTACCATTGAAATTAATGACTTGTTTGCTTGTATCGATTTTGTCCGTTACAGCAGCAATAGAAGGATTTGCATCTGAACGAGATATGACGTATGTATCACCATTTGCAAGCTTACCATCTAATGGTAAAACAAGATTCGTTGTAGTTGTTCCCGTTTGTGCAGTTCCACTATTATTATAATGTTCTAGAGTATACCCACTTAGATCGATCTCTGCACCTGTTCCATTGTATAGCTCAATAGCTTTATTAAAACTGGATCCCTCAATATATTCTGAGATAATCAAATCCGCAGCTACAGAAGTTTCAGCCTTTGCATTAGTATTAGCAAATGGTGAAACTAAACTTGTAAGCAAGACAAGCACCGTGACAATACTTAAACTCTTCTTATGTCCTCTTTTCAATGTTTTTCCTCCTTTTTTTGATTGAAGACTGAAATGATCGTAGAATAAATCCACAACTTTTCAACAGCAAACTCTTCCCCATACAAATTTTAACCTCCTACAATTGACCTAATATTGACCTAATATTAATTTTATGTAAAAAATTGACGAATTGTGAAATAATAAGAAAAAATCGTTAAAAAAATGCCAGTCACTACCCGAATTTTATCGATTAGACTTTTTTTAGGAGTGACAGGCACTGGGTATTTTAGAACTATCTTCGTAACTTCAAGAGCTTTATCGATCTTTTCAGAATGAGCCCTTTTTAGAAACTTTGCTAAAAAAACTGAATACTAAAAAGCGGAAAATTTAAAACGAAATTCAAAATGTAGAGAAATAGATATATCCATTATAACTTCGTAAACCCTTTTCAGGAAACAAAAAAAGGCAACACCCAAAAGGGTTAGTTGCCTTCTTTTAATAGGAGTTGCGAGACACACTCCACGTGTGTGGTGTGTATGTGACAACACATGGGTGCTGACGGGTATATTACATTTTTAAGACCTTTTTCATTCAGAAAACAAACTTTATCAAAAATAGTTGCAACTGCAAAGGAACTTGATACTGAATAAAATAAGTACACATGAATTCTCTACCTTTTTGAGAATTAGATCATGTCACTGTCCCCGTCCCATCAATATTCTTTTCCAAAGCTATCAAGCAATGCACGCACTTCATCTGTTGATTTCGTGTTCATCAATTGATTTCGTAATTCAGCAGCTCCAGGGAATCCTTTGACATAAATTTTGAAAAAGCGATGAAGCCCTGTGATTGAACGCGGCACTGCTTCCGCATATTGATCCTGGAGATCAAGCTGCAGTCTTAAAAGATCAAGGTATTCTTTACTGCTGTGCACTTTTGGCTCTTTTTCAAAAGCAAATGGATTTTTAAAAATCCCTCGCCCGATCATAACGCCATCAATACCATATTGTTCAGCAAGCTGCAGCCCAGTTTGACGATCAGGAATGTCGCCATTGATTGTTAGCAGCGTATTTGGTGCGATACGGTCACGTAATTTTTTGATTTCCGGAATGAGCTCCCAATGCGCATCTACCTGGCTCATTTCCTCTCTTGTACGTAAATGAATAGAAAGGTTCGCAATATCCTGTTTTAAAATATGCGTAAGCCACTCCTCCCACTCATTTACCTCCTTATAGCCAAGTCGTGTTTTCACGCTGACAGGCAGTCCGCCCGCTTTTGCTGCTTGAATTAGTTCTGCCGCAACGTCCGGACGCAGTATAAGGCCACTCCCTTTTCCTCTCGATGCCACATTCGGTACAGGGCAGCCCATATTAATATCGATGCCTTTAAATCCCATCTCTGCCATGCCAATACTCATTTGACGGAAATATTCGGGATTATCCCCCCAAATATGTGCCACCATTGGCTGTTCATCTTCTGTAAACATCAAACGGCCACGCACACTTTTCATGCCCTCTGGATGACAATAGCTATCCGAATTTGTAAACTCTGTGAAAAATACATCCGGTCGACCGGCTTCACTTACAACGTGACGAAAAACAACATCTGTCACATCTTCCATTGGTGCAAGTACAAAAAATGGCCGCGGCAAATCACGCCAAAAATTATCTATCATTTCAAACTCAATCCTCTCACTATGGATACAACTTCAAACTCCGGTAAAAAAATATTCTTTTACACTTATATCATGCTTAATAACCTAGTTTCAAACACAAGTTCCTTTGGACATTGATCATTTATGAAAAACGATTTGAAAAACGCAATGTTTATTTTAATGGATATTTTTATAAACAAAAAAGCAGATGGTATAGAATTTTTCTATCTCAACTGCTTTCCTATTATACCAACTCCAAACACGCGACCGCTTCACAATGCGTCGTATGCGGAAACATATCCACCGGCTGCACCTCAACCGTAGAGTATCCGCCAAGTTCCAACACCTGCAAATCCCTCGCAAGCGTCGCTGGATTACAGCTCACATATACAACTTTCTTCGGCTTCATATCCAATATTGTCTGCAGCAAGGCTTCATCGCATCCTTTACGAGGCGGATCGACAACAATGACATCTGCCGCATTTCCTTCTACATACCACTTCGGAATAACAATTTCAGCTTCCCCAACTGCAAACTCAGCATTTTCAATTCCGTTCAATGCTGCATTGCGTTTTGCATCTTCGATTGCTTCAGGCACAATTTCAACGCCGAAAACCTTCTTAGCTTTCTGCGCTAAGAACAATGAGATCGTACCAATACCACAATAAGCATCAATCACTGATTCTTCCCCGCTCAAGTCTGCATACTCCAGCGCTTTGTCGTAAAGAACCTTCGTTTGTTCAGGATTGACCTGGTAGAACGATCTTGCCGATATCGCAAACTTAATATCCCCAATGTAATCGTAAATGTATTCTTCGCCCCAGAGCACGGTCGTTTGGTCGCCGAAGATGACGTTTGTGCGTTTTGGGTTGATGTTTTGGACGATGGACTTGATGGCTGGGAATTGGGATGTGATGTCGTCGATGATGGCTTTTTTGTTTGGGAAATCGGGTGTTCTTGTGACGAAGACGACCATCATTTCTTTAGTGACAATGCCGTAGCGGACCATGATGTGGCGGAGCCAGCCTTTGTTTTTCTTTTCGTCATACGCTCGAATGCCGTGACGGGTTGCAATGGCTTTAATGGCTGCGACGACTTCATCGTTTTCACTTTGCTGGATGAGGCATTGCTCCATGTCGATGATTTCGTGGGAGCGCTGCTGGTAGAAACCGGCTACTAGTCCGCCTTCTCGTTCTCCAACTGGTACCTGTGCTTTGTTGCGGTAATTCCATGGGTCTTCCATGCCAAGTGTCGGGTGAACGGTAATGTTGTCTAGGTTCAGCTTTCCGATTCTTGTGAGTACTTCTTTTACTTGCTTTTGTTTAAAATCGAGCTGGCCTTTGTAGCTTAAGTGCTGAAGCTGGCAGCCGCCGCATTGTTTATAGATCGGGCATGGGGCATCGGTTCGTTCTGAGCTTTCTTCGTGCAGCACGACAAGGCGTCCGAATGCGTAGCCTTTATTTATTTTCGTGACTTTGATTTGACCCTTTTCGTTTGGAAGTGCGTTTGGTACGAAGATTGGATAGCCTTCGATTTTAGCAACGCCTGACCCGTCATGTGTCAGGTCTTCAAAGGTAACGTCGTAGTATTCATTTTTTTGTACTGGCGGGGTCGCCTTTGTCATGGTTATCTTCCTTTACTCATACTGATTTTCTCATTTTAACACAATGAAGACATAAGAAAAACTTGGCGCAGGGCCAAGTTTCTATTCGTCCATTTGCTCTGCTTTTGCAAGCGGCATGAGGACGTCGATGTGTCGATATAGGTTGACGAATTCGCCTGGCAGGTCGCCGCCGTATTCGCCGTCTAGGTTTAGCTGCATTTTTTGAGTGGATGTGACCTTCACTCGGTTTGCAGTTGTGTAGATGATGTTGCTGTCACTGATATGTTCACCGCGCAGGGCAAGGCTTGCGACTCTGATGAATTCGGCAAGGTTTGCCTTTTTCAAGATGAGCAGGTCGAACATGCCGTCATTCAGCTTGGAGTCTGGTGCCAGCTTTTCAAAGCCGCCGACTGAGTTTGTCAGTGAAACGAGGAAAAGCATGATTTCTCCTTGGAACAGTTTTCCGTCGTATTCGATTTCAACTTCTGCCGGGCGAATGGAAGGCAGCATTTCCATGCCCTTTAAATAGTAAGCGAGCTGGCCTAATACGGTTTTCAGCTTGCTTGGCACTTCATATGTGAGTTCAGTCAGACGCCCGCCGCCTGCTATGTTGACGAAGTAATGCCCATTCACGCGTCCGATGTCGATCGCTCTTGCTTCACCTTCGAGCAGGGCGTCTACCGCTGTTAAGATATTGTCGCGCGGGATGCTGATGGCGCGGGCAAAATCGTTCGTTGTTCCAACGGGAATTACACCAAGCTGCGGTCTTACTTCAAGATCAGCCAGTCCGTTTACTACTTCGTTTACGGTACCGTCTCCTCCGGCTGCAATGACGAGGTCAAAGCCGCGTTCGCCGGCATCCTTTGCTGCTTGTATGGCATCGCCTTCGCAAGTTGTAGCGTGGCATGACGTTTCGTATCCGGCTATTTCAAATTTCTGAAGAACTTCAGGTAATTGTTTTTTAAAGGCTTCGCGCCCTGATGTTGGATTATAGATTATTCTTGCTTTTTTCATTTTCCCCATCATCCTAAGAATGTATTTCCATGATTTGTTGTATCTAACAAGCCATCATTATACTACACTTTTTTTGTTAGATACGCAATTCATAGAACTAGTATAGCCAATGCAAAATAAAAACAACGGCGCCATCATGAATTTCCATTGCGGCACCGTCTGTTGATTATCGTTTCTTGATTTCCTCAAGTAATAGCTTGTTGACCAATGGCGGGTTTGCCTGGCCTTTTGTTGCTTTCATGATTTGACCGACAAGGAAGCCGATTGCTTTTTGTTTTCCGCTTTTGAAATCCTCGATGGATTGCGGATTTGCATCCAGTGATTCGTTCACGATTTTGCGCAGCGTGCCTTCGTCAGAGATTTGGACTAGTCCTTGATCCTTAACGATCTGCTCAGCATTGCCGCCTTTTTCGATCAGCTCTTTGAATACTTTTTTCGCGATTTTCGTTGAAATGGTGCCATTTTCGATGAGCTTGATCATGCCTGCAAGTCCTTCTGGTGTGAGTGCTACATCCTGAAGCTCTTTTCCTTCAGCATTTAAGTAGCCGCTCACTTCACCCATTAACCAATTCGAAGCCTGCTTAGCGTCTGCTTCTTTTGCCACTGTTGCCTCAAAGAAATCAGACATTTCTTTTGTAAGCGTCAAGACCTGTGCGTCATAAGATGGCAAGCCAAGCTCTTCGACATAGCGCTTTTGACGCTGATCTGGAAGCTCAGGGATTGTTGCACGAATACGTTGTTTCCAGTCTTCATCAATGTACAGAGACACAAGATCAGGCTCTGGGAAGTAGCGGTAGTCGTCAGATCCTTCTTTGACGCGCATCAGGATTGTTTTTCCTGTTGCTTCGTCAAAGCGGCGTGTTTCCTGCTCGATGATGCCGCCTGCTAACAGAACTTCCTCCTGGCGCTTCACTTCATGCTCAAGGCCTCTGCGGACAAAGTTGAAGGAGTTCAGGTTTTTCAGCTCTGCTTTTGTCCCAAATTTCTCTTGACCGACTGGACGAAGGGAAATGTTGGCGTCACAGCGAAGAGAGCCTTCTTCCATCTTACAATCTGATACACCTGTGTATTGGATGATTGCTTTTAACTTTTCAAGGTAAGCGTATGCCTCATCGGGTGTGCGGATGTCCGGCTCTGATACGATTTCGATCAGCGGTGTACCCTGGCGGTTGTAATCACAAAGAGAATAACCGTCGCCTGTATGTGTCAGCTTGCCAGCGTCTTCTTCTAAATGAAGGCGGGTAATGCCGATTCGTTTCTTATAGCCGTTCACTTCAATATCAATCCAGCCGTGCTCGCCGATTGGCTTATCAAACTGAGAAATCTGGTAAGCTTTCGGGTTATCAGGGTAAAAATAGTTCTTGCGGTCGAATTTCGTATCTGTCGCAACTTCACAGTTCAAAGCCATAGCTGCTTTCATGGCAAAATCAACGGCTTCTCTGTTCAGTACCGGCAGAACGCCTGGATAGCCAAGTTCGATCACACTTGTGTTTGTATTTGGATCAGCGCCGAAATGGTTCGGTGCGCTTGAGAAAATTTTCGATTCTGTTTTTAATTCAACGTGGACTTCAAGTCCAATGACCGTTTCAAAGTTCATGATTTCACCCCTTACAATTCAGGTTTTGCTTTATGATGATCGGTTGCCTGCTCAAATGCATGCGCAACACGGTAAATTGTGCTTTCGTCGAAATGCTTGCCGATAATTTGCAGTCCAAGCGGCAAACCGTTTGAGAATCCGCAAGGCACGGAGATCCCAGGTACGCCTGCAAGGTTTACTGGGATTGTCAAAATATCATTCGCATACATTGTCATCGGATCATCTGTTTTTTCGCCTACTTTAAAGGCTGTAGTTGGCGTTGTCGGTCCAACGATGACGTCGTACTTTTCAAACACATCTTCAAAGTCTTTTTTGATAAGTGTGCGGACTTGCTGTGCTTTTTTATAGTAAGCATCATAGTAGCCTGAGCTGAGCGCGAATGTTCCAAGCATGATCCGGCGTTTGACCTCATCGCCGAAGCCCTCTGAACGGGATTGCTTGTACAATTCGATTAAGTTTTTCGCATTGTCTGAACGGTAGCCATAGCGGACACCGTCAAAACGGGCAAGGTTTGCTGAAGCTTCTGAAGATGACAGTAAATAGTAGGTAGCAAGCGCATATTTTGAATGCGGCAGAGAAACCTCTTCCCATGTTGCACCTTGTGCTTCTAACACTTTTAACGCATCATGGACAGATTTCTTCACTTCTTCGCTTACGCCTTCACCTAAATACTCTTTCGGAACAGCGATTTTAAGACCTTTTACATCACCTGTTAAGGCTGATAAAAAGTCTGGAACGTCAACGTTTGCTGAAGTTGAGTCCATTTGATCGACGCCTGATATAGCTTGGAGCAAGAAGGCATTGTCTTCAACGCTTGTTGTCAGCGGCCCGATTTGATCAAGGGATGATGCAAATGCAATCAGTCCGAAACGGGAAACGCGTCCGTATGTAGGTTTTAATCCGACGACACCTGTAAAAGCTGCCGGCTGGCGAATCGAACCGCCTGTATCTGATCCAAGCGCAAAAGGTACTTCGCGGGCTGCAACTGCTGCAGCCGAGCCGCCGCTTGATCCGCCTGGAACGGTTTCAAGATTCCATGGATTTTTCGTGACTTTATAGCCTGAGTTCTCTGTTGATGAACCCATTGCAAATTCATCCATGTTTAATTTTCCGATTGTAACCGCTTCTGCCTTTTGCAAATGCTGAACGACAGTCGCATCATATATAGGATCGAAGTTTTCAAGGATTTTACTTGCAGCTGTTGTGCGCAGGTTTTTCGTCACGATGTTGTCTTTTAAACCAATCGGCATTCCAAACAGCAATCCAAATTCCTCGCGCGTATCAATGGCTTCGTCCAATTCCTTTGCGTAGGAACGTGCTTTTTCTTCATCTAGTGTAAGAAAAGCATTCACTTGATCGTCTACGGCATGAATTCGTTTGTATGATTCGTCAACCAGGTCGGTAACGGTGATTTCTTTTTTATGTAATAATGTTTTTAACTCTGACAGTTTGTGGTCAAATAATGACATAGTGGCTGCTCCCTCCTTATTCTAAAATGGACGGCACGCGAATGTATCCGTCTTTATGGTCAGGAGCGTTTTTCACGACATCCTCTACTGGCAATCCTTTTTCTGCTTTGTCTTCGCGCAGAATGTTTTTCATCTCTAATACGTGAGTTGTCGGCTCAACGCCTGTTGTATCAAGCTCATTCAATTGCTCGGCGAACGTGATGATCGCGTCCAATTGATTTGTGAACATTTCTGTTTCTTCTTCTGTTATCGCTAAACGTGCTAAATTCGCAACGTGCTTCACTTCTTCTTTTGAAATGCGTGACAAGTGCTCCACCTCCGTTAAATCTCTTGTAAACAATACTCTGATGATATCAAAAGTCAGTGCATTAAAGCAACAAAAGCTGCGATTATTGCGCCTTTCCGTATTCTTGATCAAGCACTTTTTTTACGATGTTCGGATGATCGGTCATAATGCCGTCAGCGCCGATTTCCACAAGTCTGCGGACGCTGTCTTCATCGTTGATGGTCCAGTATTGAACGGAGATATTGCGGTCGTGCAGGGATTTGATGATTCGCTCGGTTGTCAGATTGAGGCCGCTTGCCTGCATCGGGATTTGCATGGCTGTGTATTTGTTCATTGGGATCAGGCGGTCCAGGAATAGCTTGTGTGACAGCACAAAGTTACGTGTTGCTTTTGAAGGTGAGCTGACAGGGACTTGGCCATCTGTTGCTTTAATGAAGTAGTTCAGCGCTTCATCATGAAAAGAGGCGATAATGACCTTGTCTGTCATATTGTGTTTTTTGATCAGGTATGCCATTTTGTCGGCAAGGAGCGTTTCATCTGTTTTTAATTCGATTGTCATCGGATAGCCAGGGAATGCGGTGAAAATTTCATCCATTGTTGGAATGGTAACCCCTTTGTTCCGGTAAGGACGGCTTCCGTCAGGTCCAACGAACTGAAAGCCGGCGTCAAGCTGCTTTAGCTGGGCAAGCGTCATGTCTTTCACCTCACCGGTTCCATTCGTCGTGCGGTCAACGGTTGCATCATGAATGACAACGACTTCTTCATCTTTAGATAGGTGCACGTCCATTTCGAGCATGTCGACCCCGAGTTTTTCAGACAGTGAGAAGGCTGCGAGCGTGTTGCCGGGCGCCATGCCGTCACCGCCTTGATGCGCGATGATGAGAGGACGCTTGCCTTTTTTGAGGAATGCCTGCTTTTCTGCAGGTTGAACAGGGATGAATTGAAGGATGGTGATAAATAGGATCAGCGTGATGAGAAGCACAGAGGTGATTTTCAGCTTGGTTCTCTTTTTTCGGACGGGCTGTGGCACGATTTCCATGGTTTGGTCCCCTTTTTTGGTTGGTGGTAGTTTCTTTATATCATGGATGGGGAATTTGGTGTGTCGTCTTTTGCTAGAAAGAATCCATTCAGCCTTATCTTATTTGTAAAAATAGCTATGTGTTCTTCCTGTATCACAGTAACAGGCTCTACTACTTCTTTAAATACATCTTGTTTCTAGCAATCCATTCCACCTCAAATACTTGCCGGAATCCACCACTTACTTTCCAAAACAGTACCAATACTTTCTTTTTTCCATCTGTGCCCTAAAAAACAAAAACACCAGCAAAGATGTGGTGTTCCAGTTTTAAACAAACGTTTGATTAACCTCTATTTGCTGCTTTGGCGCAGCTTCAGCTTAATCCAAACGTAAAGGATGTTCTTGATCGATATTCTTCCCTTGCTGCGAGCTTGTGAGTCGGCAGGCCTGGAATTAAGAGAGCTTCAGGAATTCTCTGTGTTTCAATGCAGATCGCTGAATATAGTCCACCCGCCTGCCCGGATTTTAATGGATGCTTTGTATCCATCTTGTTCGCCATATAAATGACGGCTGCTGGATCTGTTGTTTGGACAACCATTTTCCGTCCGCTTTCCTTATCCTCAAGCGTGACTTGGTTCAGTTCGCTTTGCTCGAATAAAAAGAGGTGATCAAATCCGTTGCCGACTTTCACCATCTGCTCATGGTCGGATTCAGCTGCTTCCCTTAATAGTTTACCGGTTTTTAGCTCAAACGGGGTTTCTTTTGCAGGAATCCATTTCCCTGTCGGAAGGGAATCTTCATCGAACTCAGCAATAGCCTCGCTATTCATCGTTAGCTTATGATTTAGGATATTTCTGCTTCCTGCTGATAAGTTAAAATAGGCATGATTGGTCAGGTTCAGCCATGTATCCTGGTCAGAACGTGCTTCATAATCAATGGTAAACGTGTTATCACAATCAAGGCGGTATGTTACCTGGACCTCCAGATTGCCGGGATATCCGCCATCTCCGTCCCTGCTGAAATGTGTCAGAATGACTTCTGCAGAATCATCGTGCTCAACTGTTTGCACGTTCCAGAAAACTTGATGGAACCCATGGGGTCCGCCGTGCAGCTGATGTTCTCCTTCGTTTGCTTCAAGCTTATAGCGTCCGAGTTCAGCGTTTGGAATGCGGCCTGCCACACGCCCGATCAGCGCACCTAAATAATATGGATTTTCAAGATACTGCTCAGCTGTTTCATAGGCTAATACAATATTTTCAAAGTTTCCGTTCTGATCTGGCGTCATGATCGATGTGATCGTTCCGCCGAGGTTTAAAAAGCTGACAGAGTATCCTTGAGTGTTTTGAAGTGTGTACTTCTCAATGTTTTGCTGCGGATGCTTCAGGATCGTTTCGTGAAGGATTTTCATTTTCATCGTTCCTCTCTCTTTTTAAACTTTGGATAAAATGATTAAAATGTTTATTCCCTTCAATAGTTCTTTTAAAAACACCCGCATCCTCTAATACTCTGCTAAATTTTAAACCTGTTTCTTTTTTCAGGATCTCATTGACAGTATCTTTTTCAAAAGAATGATACTTTGAGATTAAATGCTGAACCCACTCCTGGTGGTGGGATCCAATTTCTACATCTTCGCCAAGGAGGAAGGCTTCAATTTCCTGAAGCTCTGTTTTCAATCGTTCAGGCAGCACGGCTAAGCCCATGACTTCAATTAAGCCGATATTCTCTTTTTTAATATGATGCAGATCTGCATGCGGATGAAAAATACCCATTGGGTGCTCTGCACTTGTTCGGTTATTCCGCAGGACAAGATCAAGCTCGAACCGTGAGTCCCGCATTCTGGCAATCGGAGTCACCGTTTGATGGGGATCGTCTCCTGTAAATGCTAGAATTTCTGCTTCTTCGTTTGAGTAGGTTTTCCATTTGTTTAGTACATGCTCTCCTGCAGAAACGAGTGCCGCTTTATCTGATGATCGCAGTCTCAGCACCGACATTGGCCATTTTACTTTTGAGAAGGCTACCTTAGGAAAGCGGGCAACCGTAAAATGTTCTTCATCCGGGGCTTCTGCCATCGCAAAAGTATACTTGCCCGCCTGATAGTGATCATGCGAAAGAATCGATCCGCCCACGATTGGAAGATCCGCATTTGACCCGATAAAATAGTGCGGAAACTGTTCTACAAATGCCAGCAGTCTTCGGAATGCATTTCCGTCAATTTTCATATCCCGATGCTGTCCGGATAAAACAATAGAGTGCTCATTGTAATAAATGTAAGGTGAATATTGAAAATACCAAGGTTCATTTTCGAGAGTCAGCTCGATGATCCGGTGATTCGCTCTTGCAGGATGTCCGATGCGGCCCATATAACCTTCATTTTCAATACAAAGCAGGCACTTCGGATATTTGGCAGCTGCTTTAACCGCCTGCTCCCGTGCAATGTCACGCGGATCCTTTTCAGGCTTTGAGAGATTGATGGTAATATCAATCTCTCCGTACTCTGTCGCCGTTTTATAATGAATGTTTTTAGAAATACGTTTTGTCTGGATGTAATTGCTGTTTTGGCTTAGCTTGTAAAAGTAGTCTGTCGCGATTTCTGGTGAGAGCTGATAATACTCTTCAAACGTTTTTTGAACGCCAGAAGGTTTTTCAAGAAAGACATTCATCAAATTCGCAGACAGCTTTTCTTTTTCATCAAAGGTACCTTCAATCACGCCTCGTTCAGATGCCTGTTCTACTAGACTCTCAAGGAGCTCCGGAATAGGCAGCAGGGATTCCTGCAGATCGGATTCTTCATACGCATCAATTCCAAGCAGACCAAGAATCTGATTACGTGCATAAATCCGGTCTCTGTCTGTGATGAATTTTTTCTGGATTGCTTGCTCTACTAATTGATTGACGCATGAAGAATTGTTCATCTGGAATCCTCTCCATATCCATTTGGTTTTGTTTGATGCCAGTTCCAGGCATCTTGCAGAATGGTTTTGATCGTTGTGCGGGATGGCTCCCAGCCTAGGATTGATCTTGCTTTTTCTGACGAAGCAACAAGTGTGCTTGGATCGCCCGCACGTCTTGGTGCAACCTTGGCCGGAATCGGATGTCCAGTCACTTCTCTTGCTTCCTTGATCATTTCATTTACAGAAAAGCCCTGGCTGCTGCCGAGGTTTAAAATGATGCTTTCTCCTTTTCTGCTTAAATAGTTTAAGGCAAGCAGATGGGCGTCGATCAAATCTTCCACGTGGACGTAATCACGGATGCACGTGCCATCAGGAGTTGCATAATTATCTCCAAAGACAGAGATGTGTTCTCTTTGACCTAATGCAACCTGAAGAATAATCGGAACTAAGTGAGTTTCCGGTGTATGGTCCTCGCCGATTTCAGCGGTCGATCTGGCACCGGCAACATTGAAGTAACGCAATGATACATAGCGGATGCCGTATGCTTCTTCGCACCAGCGCATCATTTTTTCCATCATGAGCTTTGATTCGCCATACGGATTGGTCGGGTTTGTCGGCTCGTTTTCTGTAATCGGAATGACCGCTGGTTCGCCGTATACGGCAGCTGTTGATGAAAAGACGATTTCTTTTACACCGTGCTGCTGCATGACTTCAAGCAGGACCTGCAGGCCGTATACATTGTTATGAAAATACTTGAGCGGCTGCTCAACCGATTCGCCTACTAAAGAATTGGCTGCGAAATGCAAAACCTGAGTGATTTCTTCTTTTTCAAAAACACCGCTTAGAAACTCTTTATCTCTTAAATCGCCTTCGTAAAAAGACGCTTTCGGATGAATCGCTTCCTTGTGGCCTGTCTGGAGATTATCAACAACGACAACATCCATACCCTGATTCGCTAATTGATAGACTGCATGGGAGCCGATATAGCCGGCTCCGCCTAGAACTAAAATGCTCATATATGAACCTCCAATTCGATTTCGCATGCTCCGTCTCCGATATCTGCAATATAGAAGGACGCCTCGTAGCCAACGGCTGCCAGATAGGTTTGGCCGACTTGATTGAGAAAATCGCCGACACTTCCGCGTTCAACAATCGCAATGGCGCACCCGCCAAAGCCTGCACCTGTCATGCGCGCACCGATGACACCGTTTTGCTCCCAAGCAGCCTCAACAAGAGCATCCAGCTCTGCGCCGGTTACCTCATAATCATCTCGCAAAGAGCGGTGGGAGTCATTCATTAATTCGCCGAAAGTATATAAATCATTCTTTTCAAGAGCTTCCAGTGCCTGAATCGTGCGTTCATTTTCACTGACAGCATGACGTGCGCGCTTTCGAACGGTTTCATTTGCAATGGAAGTTTCATATTTTTCGAAGGTTTCCAGCGATAGCTCGCCAAGGGATTGTGCCGGTACCTTTTCCTGCAAAATTTTCAGAGCGTCTTCACATTCCTGACGGCGTTCATTGTATTTTGAAGCAGCCAGAACTCTGCGTTTGTTTGTGTTCATAATCACGATGACGTGATGTTCGAGCTGAATCGGAGCGTATCGAAATTGCAGGGTTTGGCAATCAAGCAGCATGCCGCATGCTTTTTTCCCCATGCCGATAGCGAACTGATCCATAATCCCGCTGTTCACGCCGATGTATTGATTTTCAACAATCTGACCGAGTTTGACGAGCTCAATCCGGTCTATTTTTAAATCAAAAAGAGATTGAAGCATCACGCCTGTAACCATTTCAATCGATGCAGAAGACGATAAGCCTGCACCATTTGGAATGTTACCATAGAATAAGAGATCAAGGCCTTCTTCGATTAGATATCCGTTTTTCTTTAAATAGGATATCATTCCCTTTGGATAATTCGCCCAATCATGTACTGTGTGATAGCTCAGTTCATCAAGTGAGCACTCAATGATTCCCTTTTCGGAAAAATTCACTGAATACATGCGCAGCATCCGGTCCGTCCGCTTTGCAGCAAGCACATAAGTTCCGTACGTAATCGCGCAAGGAAACACATGCCCTCCGTTATAGTCTGTGTGCTCCCCAATCAGGTTAATGCGTCCTGGGGCAAAGAAGCTGCGAAAGCCTTCTTTGCCGAACTTCTCTCTGAATAAACCTTCCAGTTCCCCCGCATTCATAGTGAGTGTCCCCCTTTTACCTGTGCATAGATTTTGTTTTTGAGGAGGTAAAAATACTTGCTCATCCCCCGGTTTTCGTTAAGTAGAATACGTATGACTGAAAGTCTCCGCCTCGCTCTGCCTGATACTGGTTTACTCCATTATATTCAACCGGAAGCGCAAGCCCTCTTTGCATCAGTTCATCTCCGCCGAAGGCCTGATCTGAACCGTTTACCTGGTACGTGCTGACTGAATCAAGACCTGCCAGCTTCAATGTTTGGATTTTCTTTGGATTTGGAGTCGCCAATATTTTATACCAGCCGATAAGAGCTTCTGTTCGGTTCTTTGAAACAACCATCCAGGCAGCTTCATTTGATTCAAACGGGCTGATCAGTCGGTAAAAATCACCATGCCTGATCAGAGTCCGATGCAATTTATACGTTACAATCTGTGCCTTGACCTCCGCTTTTTCTTCATCTGTCATTTTATTCGGATCAAGCTCATACCCAAATGTTCCGAAGTAGGCTGCATCTCCCCGTGCCTTCAGTGACGTACTGCGCAGCGTTTGATGATTTGGAATATCGGAAACGTGCGAGCCGATACTGTAAATCGGATAGACGAAGGATGAGCCATACTGGATTTTCAATCGTTCAACAGCATCTGTATCATCACTTGCCCAAGCCTGAGGAGCATAATAAAGCATGCCAGCATCAAATCGTCCGCCTCCGCCTGCGCATGATTCAAACAGAACTTCCGGATATTTGGAGGTCAGTCTTTCGTACAGATCGTAAACCCCCAGAATGTATCTGTGGAAAAATTCTCCCTGTCGATCCTGGCCTAGCGACGCAGAATATGCTTCTGTTATGTTCCGGTTCATATCCCATTTGATATAGCTGAGCTTTGCCGAGCGGATAAAAGAAGAGATTCGTTCATAAAGATAATCGACGACTTCTTCTCTTGTATAATCCAACACCCATTGATTGCGACCATATGAAGGAGAACGCTCCGGGTCGTAAATAACCCAGTCTGGGTGCTTTTCATACAAGTCACTTTCTTCAGAAATCATCTCCGGTTCAAACCAGAGACCAAATTGCATTCCTTCATTTTGGATTGCCCTCGATAATGCCTCTATCCCGCCCGGCAATTTGTCAGGATCGGTAAACCAGTCACCAAGCGATGTCGTATCATCATTTCGCTTCCCAAACCAGCCATCGTCAAGAACAAATAATTCAACTCCTAATTCCTTAGCTTGCCTGGCTATCACTAGGATTTTTTCAGCGTTAAAGTCAAAGTATGTCGCTTCCCAGTTATTGATCACCACAGGTCGCTGTCTTTTTTGCCAAACAGGTGCAATAAGATGCTCTCTGTATAAGGTATGAAGTGATTGCGTCAAACCGTTTAATCCAAGATCTGAATACGTCATGACGACTTCAGGTGCATGAAATGCTTCGCCCGGATTCAGGCGCCAGTTGAACTGAAATGGGTGAATCCCTATTTGTATTCTTGCTGTATTATAATGATCAACCTCAGCTTGTGCTAAAAAATTGCCGCTGTAGACAAAGTGAAAACTGTATGCCTCGCCGTTGTTTTCAGTCGTATGCGGGCGCTTCAGAGCTAAAAATGGATTGTGCTGATGCGAGCTTGCTCCTCTAATGCTTGAAATGGACTGAATCCCCGTTTGAAGCTTGCGTTCTTTCACATGCCTCTCTCTTGACCACGCTCCGGCCAGATGGACCATCATAAAGTCATGATCACTTAGATCGAGAGATAGGCTCATCAATCTTTCAATGTCAATTGGATGCTCTCCATCGTTTTCAAGACTTGCGTGCCGTGTGATCGATGATGAATTTTCAAAAATCGTATAGTAGAGTTTAAGTTTTATATCTCTTAAATTATCAATGAGTGTAATAACAAGAGTTGAAGCTTCTCCTGCATTCGCAAAAGTAGATGGCAGACCAGGTATCCGTTCCTTGCCATCGAGGACCTCATACCCCGCATATTCAAATTTGCTGACAGAGCTTCCGCTTGGATGACGCAGGGAGATCGCAGGTTCTCTGAAATCCGTTGTTCCGTATACCGGATATTCCTGACAGACCGTCTCTAGTGAAAACGCAGGGTCGTCTTTTTCAACGTGACAGCTGGCAGCAGTCGGAATGTGATAAGCCCCAAAGTGGGAAAAGTCAGCTTGATTTTCAAGTCTTTTTCCGTAATACAGCTGCCCAAGCTCTCCATTTTTCATGACATGAAAGATATAGCTGACGGTTTTGTTCGTCAAATGGAATTGGTTAAGTTCTTCATTTATAAAAATAAGCATCGCAGCAAGCTCCTTTGGCCAAGATCTAGTACAACAGAAATCATGATAGAATGTGAATCTTTTCCTTCAAGCTCTATGACTTCCTTTTTTCAAAAGATAGATTGGCGGATATAGCCATTTCCTTAAAAACCTTTCAGATATAGCATTGGGAAGGAATTTGACAAGCAGCCGCCGGCTGATCTTCATGTCATAGCAGAAAATAAAGACTTTACTTAAAATCTGCAAATAATAATGGAATCGCTTACATATTGCCATCAAATAACCGTTTTAATGAAGATCAGGATGGACACACGAGTTAGGCAGGCAAGAAGAGAATTCTTCAATTTTTTTACTACTTATAAATCATAATTAATAGGTACGGACTACAATGGTGGTGAAAATGTTTACAAGTTAATAATAATTTACCAGATAAATAAATTCAATAAAATTTAACTAAAATTTATTGAATTTTTACTTATATTTTTACTTATGGAGTTCTAAATGAAAAAGTGCCGTAAAAAGTAGTGCCGGCACTTTTTTTCCACTTTTATTTGGTTGTTTCATTGTCAAAATTTAAAATACTTCAGACTTGAGTGTTCCTCAAAAATCAATATCGATTTTAGTCGATGGTTTCCTTGGAATGGTTATTTTCAAGACACCATTGCGGTAGTTCGCTTTTAAATTTCTTTTTAGGAATGATGGTGGAATAGGTATTGATTGTTTCCCGCTTCTAGTCTCTTTTTTATCAGATTTTACCGTTATGATAAGCTCTTCTCCCATGATTTCGAGATGAATATTCTCTTTCTCAACTCCGGGAAGCTCTGCTTTTACAATAAAACCGGTGTCCGTTTCATCCGTCCAGACAGGGAACCCTGAAGGCGCAAATGATTGTTTGAAATAGTCATCTATACTGCCGAGCAGTGTGTTCTTTGGCCTTGATGTAAAAAAATCATTGATCATTTTCATAGGGTCTTTTCTATTTGAATCCATTTTCACCCCTCCTTTACTTGTTCGTTTCCATCCCAATATCATATGTATCGTCCCGATAAATTGCCTATCCCAGAAAAGATGTTTGTATTTATTTAAACTGCACAAAATACGATTAATGAAAAAAATATATTGGTCAGAATATTATAAATAGTTTTACTTTAATTAATTTAAGAAAGCGCTTACGTTTACAAGCGTCATAGCTCTCTAGCGCTTAAATCCTTGTCGCATCTGTTTGAAATCCTTGAAACAAAGGGAATAGTTTGTTAGGTTAGTAAACCATAGGGCTGAACGGATTGCAGTTTTTGGTTCTTGTCACACTATCACTTATGTCAAAGGAGAGATTTGGTGGAAATTGGAACAATTATATCACTCGGAATTTATTTTGTCGGCATGCTTCTGATTGGATTCTATGCCTACAAGAAGTCTACAGACGATGTGTCTGGTTACATGCTTGGGGGACGAGGACTCGGACCGGCAGTAACGGCATTATCGGCAGGGGCTTCAGATATGAGCGGCTGGATGCTGATGGGTCTTCCAGGTGCCATGTATACAACAGGATTATCCAGTATGTGGATTGCAGTAGGACTATCCATTGGTGCCTACTTAAACTATATTCTTGTAGCTCCCCGTCTACGCACCTATACAGAGGTAGCAAATGATTCAATCACAATCCCGGATTATTTTGAAAATCGATTTAAAGATACATCACGTATTCTTCGATTTGTGTCTGCAATCGTCATTATCATCTTCTTTACACTCTACACTTCTGCCGGGTTAGTATCAGGCGGACTACTATTTGAATCAGCCTTTAAAACAGATTACTTGTTTGGCATGCTGTTAACTGCAGGAGTCGTGATGGCGTATACTCTTTTCGGCGGATTCCTGGCAGTCAGCTTAACGGATTTTGCACAGGGAGTTATCATGTTCCTGGCGCTGATCATTGTGCCGATTGTAGCATTTATGGAACTTGGCGGAGTTGGCCCGACTTTTGATGTTGTTCGTGAAATTGATCCAACGTATCTCGATATCTTCAAGGGGACATCCTTAATTGGACTTCTCTCATTCCTGGCATGGGGTTTAGGTTATTTTGGACAGCCTCACATCATTGTCCGTTTTATGGCTATTTCTTCTGTTAAAGAATTAAAGCCAGCACGGAGAATCGGGATGGGCTGGATGATCATCTCGATTATTGGAGCTTTGCTGACAGGTCTTGTCGGAATTGCATTTATCGATCAAACTGCAGCAACTCTTGCAGATCCAGAAACGATTTTCATTAAATTTTCTCAAGTATTATTCCATCCATTTATTACAGGATTCCTGCTTGCAGCTATTTTAGCGGCTATCATGAGCACGATTTCTTCTCAGCTGCTCGTTACATCAAGTGCGCTGACTGAGGATTTCTATAAAACGTTCTTTAGACGCCAGGCAAGCGATAAAGAACTCGTTCTTATTGGCCGCTTGTCTGTCTTGCTTGTTGCTGTAGTAGGTGTCTTACTATCATTAGAGCCTAGTGACACGATTCTTTCATTAGTAGGCTATGCTTGGGCAGGTTTCGGTTCTGCATTTGGACCAGCCGTCTTGCTAAGCTTATACTGGAAACGCATGACGAAATGGGGCGCATTAGCTGGAATGATCGTTGGTGCCGTCACTGTACTGATCTGGGTAAACGTCCCAGCCCTAAAAGACTTTATGTATGAAATGATTCCTGGTTTCTTCTTAAGTTTACTTGCAGTATACGTAGTCAGCTTACTTACAAGCAGACCTTCTGAAAAGGTTCAAACTACATTTACTGAAATGGAAGATGTGTTGGAGGAAGCGACGAAGTAAGATGATTAAAACGCTCTGGGACTCCCCAGAGCGTTTTTTTTGCTATGTTTTTCTCTCGTAATTAGTTTATTGGGACAGGAGAAGTTTAAGAAGATGTTTAATTTCCTTTATTGTTAAATTGTATCCAGCTCCTGAAAGTTTCACTTTCAAAAATGGAACTTTCATTTGCAAAAATGCTTGTTTTATTTGCTGAAATCAGTAGTACATTTTCAGAAATGGCCGTTTTATTTTCATTTTTCCATTTTTTATTATTTGTTCGGTATTCCAGGTTGATCTGGCTGTTTTTCTTTATATGTTTCAGACAGAAAAAAGAGCTTAAACAAACGTTTGTTTAAGCCCTTTTTCCCTATATATTATAACGTTTCTGAAGTTGTTTTCGCTTGAAGATGGAGCAATAAGTAATCTGGTCCGCCAGCTTTTGAATCTGTACCTGACATGTTGAATCCGCCGAATGGCTGGTATCCAACGATTGCTCCAGTACAGCCGCGGTTGAAATATAGGTTTCCAACATGGAAATCTTCGCGCGCTTGCTCAATGTGATCACGGTTATTTGTAAGAACGGCTCCTGTTAAACCGTATTCTGTGTTGTTTGCAATTTCAAGCGCATGATCGAAGTCTTTCGCTTTTGTAAAACCAACGACTGGACCGAAGATTTCTTCTTGCATTAAGCGTGCTTTCGGATCAAGGTCAGCAATGATTGTCGGCTGAATGAAGAAGCCTTTTGAGCTGTCTCCCTCTCCTCCTGCCATTAGCTTGCCTTCTTCTTTGCCAATTTCAACATAGCTCATGATTTTATCAAATGCAGCCTGGTCGATGACAGGACCCATGAAATAAGATTGGTCTGTAGTGTCGCCGACTGTTAATTCTTTAGTTAATTCAACTGCACGGTTTAAAACTTGATCGTACACATCTTCAACGATAACTGCACGAGAACAAGCCGAACATTTTTGTCCTGAGAATCCAAATGCAGATTTTACGATTGATTGTGCAGCTAATTCAAGGTCTGCATCTTTATCAACAACGATTGTATCTTTACCGCCCATTTCAGCGATAACACGTTTCAGCCAGATTTGGCCTTCGTTCACTTTAGAAGCGCGCTCATAGATGCGTGTTCCAACATCACGTGAACCTGTGAAGCTGATAAAACGAGTTCGCGGGTGGTCAACTAAATAGTCACCAACTTCAGCGCCGCTTCCAGGTACAAAGTTTAATACGCCTTTCGGAAGTCCAGCCTGTTCCAATACCTCAACGAACTTGGCCGCAACAATTGGAGTTGTTGATGCAGGCTTTAATAAAACTGTGTTTCCTGTTACGATTGCAGCAATCGTTGTACCCGCCATAATCGCGAACGGGAAGTTCCATGGAGAAATAATAATACCTACACCTAAAGGAATGTAGCTGTAACGGTTATATTCACCTGCACGGCTTTCAACCGGCATGCCATCTTTTAATTTCAGCATTTGACGGGCATAGTACTCTATAAAGTCAATCGCTTCTGCTGTATCAGCATCGGCTTCGTTCCACGGCTTTCCCGCTTCTTTTGTTAAAAGCGCAGAAAACTCATGCTTTTGGCGGCGAATAATCGCTGCTGCACGGAAAAGAATGTCCGCACGAACTTCAGGCTTTACCTTCCGCCAAGTTTTAAAAGTCTCATCTGCTGCTTGCATCGCCTTTTCAGCTAATTCTCTATTAGCTTTTGAAACGCGGCCAATCACTTCTTCTTTATTTGCAGGGTTAACAGAAACGATTTTATCTTCTGTTGAAATGCACTCTCCGCCAATGACTAAATTGTAGTCCTGCCCCAAGTAAGACTCGACAAGCTTCAAGCCTTCAAGATATGCTTTCTTATTCTCTTCTACTGAAAAATCAGTAAATGGTTCGTGTTTGTATGGTACCATCATTCCAATCCGCCTCCCTACAAGTATGAAACGTTTACACCCTCATTCTAACTTAAAACTATGAAATTTTTCAAACGAAGTAGAATTATCGAAATAGTAAATTAATTTGGAATAAGAGTTTTATCCATTATTTCAATCAAACTATGTTTTCAAACTGGTTCTTTTTTCAATCAATCTTCTAAAACAGATCAAAAGATTCAAAAACCACCCCGCAAAAACGAGGTGGCTCAGTTTCTATTGATAAATATGAACGGTCGGCTTTTCCTGTCCTGGTTTGCGGACAATCAGCGCCTCTTGGCCGCTTGTTGAGCTGACGTTTACTTCAACAGAAACGTAATCAGGGAAATAGTCGACAACTTTACCGGTTACAAATTGAGTAAAGGCAATGACTTCGGATTTTCCGTAAAACTGCATCGGTATATCAATCTTCAATTCTTGCATTTCTTCTCCTTTGTAAAAGGCTTTACCTATAACACCTGTGTAGTTAGGGAAAAACTCGTCAATGTCTTGTTTGAAACGATCAAAAAGATTGGCGTCCTCACGATAGGCTTCCGTTCCTTCTGGTGATGGGAAAAAGACATATTCCTCATCAATGCTGTCCCAGTTGCCGATTTGGTTGCTGCCGCCATTTACGACCGTGCTTGCAATAAAGCTTCCTGGAACAATGGATGACTTCGGTGCCTGTTTATAAAGAGCAATTACAATCGGAACATTTTCAAGACCTTTTTTGGCACGTACCCGATGGATGACTTCTGCCGCCATTTTTTTGCCTTCTTCTTCTAGCTTCTTCGGATCAATTACATATTCCCGCTGCGGTTCTCCAACAGCTTCACGGTAGTAATGAACCGAGTTTAATGCAAGGCCGATCACAACTCCGCCAAGCTCTACTGTGTTCTCGCCTTTGCGGACTAAGTAATTGTGCTCGAGCATATGTGCTAAATAGATCGGGCTGTTTTCGTTTTGCTGAATAAAGTCGCCTTCCGTACTCTTGACGGGGTTCAGGCCTGTGTTTTGAAAAGGTTCCTTCTTCGTTCCGTTTGAATTCTTTCCTTCAGATTCCTTGATTTTGTCTTCCAGCTCTTTGCCATCAAGCTTTCTGCTCAGCCATTTGCGAATTGTTTTTTCATCCAGATATTGCCCCTCTTGATAAAGATGATCGTCTGGTGAAAATTCATCCTGGGCCACTCTCATGAGTCCTGTTTCAAATTCGTCTATATCTAAACGGGTGTTTATATTTTCAGCGACTAGTCCTCTCGCTTTGCCTTCTTTGAAAGGCAAGATCATTTTGTAGTAGGAATCCGAAATGTTGTACTTCGGAATTATCGCTTTTTCGGTTGATTTATCTTCTGTTTCCCGCACGATTTCCTCTTGATCACCAAAGCTGGGTGCACAGGCTGAAAGGAATAAACAGCCCGTGAGCAGCATTACCATTACTTTTTTCAAGTCGGAATACACCTCTTATTTATTTGGCTGTTTTCGCATAGATTGTTGTTTTACGTATTCAAATTGTTCATGTTAGAAGTCCGTATCGTGCTCTTTTCCCGAGACAGGCAGATACGGGATTCATTTAGATACGATGAATACTGACTGGTTAAAGCAACAAAATTTACGAAAAGAGCCTATTTTTTAAATTCCTCAAGCAGTCTCTTCTCATCCCAAATCTCTATGTTTAATTCTTGAGCTTTCGAAAGCTTGCTTCCTGCATCTTCCCCTGCAACCACCAAATCCGTTTTTTTGCTTACGCTTCCTGCTACCTTGCCGCCAAGCGCTTCGATTTGGTCTTTGGCTTCATTTCGGGAAAGCTCTTCTAATTTACCTGTTAATACAACGGTTTTGCCTGCAAAAAATGAATCAGAATCTTCTGCTTGAACAAGCTTCGGTCCTAAGTAAGACATATTGACTCCGCATGCCTTTAACTCAGAAATCAGTTCATTCATCTCTGGCTGTTCAAAATAAGTCACAACGGCATCTGCCATTTTATCGCCGATTTCATTAACGGCAATAATCTCATCTCTGGAAGCACTTTGCAATCGTTCCATCGTCTCAAAATACTGGGCCAGCGTTTTCGCAGCCTTCGCACCAATAAAACGGATGCCCAGACCAAACAGTAATCTCTCAAGTGAGCGCTCTTTTGAGTTTTCAATTGCCTGAATCAAATTGTCCACTGACTTCGCGCCCATTCGCTCAAGCTCAAGGAGCTGTTCACGCGTCAGCTTGTACAAATCGGCAACATCTTTGATCAGGTTCTCCTTGAAAAGCTGTGCAATCACACGTTCACCAAGACCATCAATGTTCATGGCGTTTCTGGACACAAAATGAATGAGTCCTTCGCGAATTTGGGCCGGACACTTAGGATTGATGCATCTTAGTGCTACCTCACCTTCAATCCGTACAAGCTCACTTTCACATTCGGGACAATGGGTTGGCATTTTGAATTCTTCTTCTTCACCCGTACGATGCTCTAAAAGGACATTCACAACTTCAGGAATAATGTCTCCAGCCTTCTTGATGACAACATAATCTCCAAGACGAATATCTTTATCGCGGATTAAATCTTCATTATGAAGAGAAGCGCGTTTAACTGTCGTTCCTGCAACACGAACAGGCTCTAAAATGGCAGTAGGAGTTATAACACCAGTACGTCCGACTGTTAATTCAATATCGAGCAGCTTTGTCATCACTTCTTCTGCAGGAAATTTATAAGCAATGGCCCAGCGCGGGCTTTTAGCTGTAAAGCCAAGCTCCTCCTGCTGTGCAATTGAGTCTACCTTAATAACGATTCCGTCAATTTCATAAGGAAGATTTGCTCTTTTCTCCTGAAGCATTTCAATCAGAGTGATAACCTCGTCAATTGATTCGCATCTCCGTCGTTCTGTATTTGTTTTAAATCCCAGATCTTCAAGAAAATCAAGGCCTGCACTTTGAGTTGCTGCTCCTGTTTCCTCTCCAAGGTCTGCAATACTATAGACGAAAATATTCAGATTTCGTTTCGCTGCAATTTTAGGATCTAGCTGGCGAAGAGATCCTGCTGCGGCGTTGCGCGGGTTGGCAAATGGTTCTTCTTCAAGCTGAATTCTCGTTTCATTTAATTTTTCAAAAGATGATTTTGGCATGTAGGCTTCGCCGCGAACTTCGATTGAAAGGTTTTTCTTTAATTTAAGCGGAATGGACCGGATTGTTTTTAAATTCTCGGTAATGTCTTCGCCAGTTGTTCCGTCACCGCGGGTTGCACCTTGTACGAATGCTCCGTTTTCGTAGCGCAGGGAAACAGCAAGTCCATCAATTTTCAGTTCAACCATATAGTGAACATGATCGCCGACTGCCTGTCTTACGCGGCGGTCAAAATCTCTGATGTCCTGCTCATTGAAGGCATTGCCCAAGCTTAGCATCGGCTTTTTATGCTGTACCTTCTGAAATCCTTCAAGAATATTGCCGCCGACACGCTGAGTTGGAGAATCAGGTGTCTTCAGCTCAGGAAAAACCGTCTCAAGCTCGATTAATTCATGCAGGAGCTGATCGTATTCAGCATCAGCTACAGTAGGCTTATCAAGAACATGATATTCATAATTGTATTTATTTAATAATTCATGCAAAGTTTCTGCACGCTGTTTGGCCGCATTCATATCCATCCGAGTCCATTCCTTTCATCTAAACCGTCTACACTTTTTGTATTGGAGCAAATTTTGCAAGCAAGCGTTTAATTCCAACAGGGCTTGGGAACGCAATATCAAGCTCTTTGCCTTCTCCCTCGCCTTTTACGCTGACAACCGTGCCGATTCCCCACTTTTTATGCTCTGCTTTATTGCCGACAGACCAGGCAATTTCGTCTCCGCCTGTAGATGCTGCAATCGGTCTGTTGACCTGAGGGCGTCTTTCAGGACGGGCTTTTGCTGCAAATGGGGCTGCGCTTTTTTGCACTTCATTTAAATTCTCAAGTAAATTTGATGGAATCTCTGAGATAAAGCGAGATTCAGGGTTCATACTTGTACGGCCAAAAAGAGTTCTCATTTTAGCATTCGTAATGAACAGCTCTTTTTCGGCGCGGGTAATTCCGACATATGCAAGACGGCGCTCTTCTTCCATCTCTGCTTCTTCCATAAGTGAACGGCTGTGAGGGAAAACACCTTCCTCTACACCCATTAAAAAGACGACTGGAAACTCAAGGCCTTTTGCAGAGTGAAGCGTCATCAGGACAACGGCTTCTTTTGAAGCGTCATCATCTTCATCTAATTTATCAATATCCGCCACTAAAGCCAAATCCGTTAAAAAGGCAACTAAGCTTTTATCATCACTGTTTTTCTCAAAGTTTTGCGTAACAGATAAAAACTCATCGATATTTTCCAGACGGCTTTGTGCTTCAATTGTTTTTTCGGTTTTCAGCATTTCACGGTAGCCCGTCTTTTCAATCACTTCTTCTGCAAGTTCCGTTACAGACAGGTAATCCTGCATATTCGTCAAATTACGGACCAGTTCGCGGAAATCAACCATCGCACTGACTACACGTGCACTTACGCCGGCAAATTCGATTTGCTCAATCGCTCCGAACAGGGACAAATCATTATCCAGCGCGTATTGGGCAATCTTATCAACTGAAGTGGAACCTACTCCGCGCTTTGGCACGTTTATAACACGAGCCAGGCTAATATCATCATCCGGGTTGGCAATCAATCTTAAATAAGCGAGAATATCTTTAATTTCTTTTCGGTCGTAGAATTTAATCCCGCCGACAATGGTGTAATTGATATTTGATTTAAGCAAAATTTCCTCAATAACACGGGACTGGGCATTTGTCCGGTAAAGAATCGCAAAATCAGAGAGCTTCCTTCCTTGTGAAGAGACAAGCTGATTGATTTTCCCGGCTACGAATTGCCCTTCAGCAGATTCACTGTCAGCGCGGTAATAGTTAATCTTCTGGCCTTCATCATTTTGCGTCCAAAGATTTTTCGCTTTGCGGTTCATATTGTTTTTAATAACGCCGTTTGCCGCTTCAAGGATACGCTGTGTAGAACGGTAATTCTGTTCAAGCAAAATAACACTTGCAGTCGGATAATCTTTTTCAAAGGAAAGAATGTTGGCGATATCCGCTCCGCGCCAGCGATAAATCGATTGATCGGAATCACCGACAACACAAAGGTTTTGAAAACGTGATGCAAGCATTTTAACCAATAAGTACTGTGCCTTATTCGTATCCTGATACTCATCAACATGGATAAATTGAAATTTGCGCTGATAAAATTCAAGAACTTCAGGGACACGCTGAAACAGCTGAATCGTTGTCATGATCAAATCATCAAAATCAAGCGACTGATTTTTCAGCAGTTTTTTCTGATAATCCTTGTAAACATCACTTGCGACTTGCTCGTACATGCCGCCTGCTGTTTTTTCATACTCGTCAGGTGTAATCAGCTCATTTTTCGCTCCGCTGATGCTGCCGAGGATGCTGCGGGGATCAAACTTCTTCGGATCGATATTCCGTTCCTTAAGAATGGATTTAATGACAGAAAGCTGATCTGTCGTATCAAGAATCGAAAAATTACGGCTGATGCCAATCCGGTCAATATCTCTTCTTAAGATTCGCACACACATTGAGTGAAACGTCGAAATCCATATATCATCTGCACCAGGACCAAGCAATTTCCCAATCCTTTCTTTCATTTCACGCGCTGCTTTATTTGTAAACGTAATCGCCAGAATGTTCCATGGCGCAACGCCTTTTTCCACCATTAAGTAGGCAATTCTTCTTGTGAGCACACTTGTTTTTCCGCTGCCTGCTCCGGCCATTATTAAGAGCGGTCCATCTGTTGCCTTGACCGCTTCTTTCTGCATATCATTTAATCCATTTAATAATTGATCTGTTAAAAATTGCACGTTCCGGACACCACCTTTAATCAAACGTATGTTCTTATTTTATCTCATAACCGCATCTATATGCAATCAGGGTTTTACAGCTTTCACTGTTTTAAGAGCTGAATTAAAATCTTCATAAATGACATTGCCAACCACGATAACATCTGCATACTCTGCCATCTCTGCAGCCTGTTCAGGAGTTGAAATCCCTCCGCCGTAAAATAATTTAGTAGACGTTAAGACAGAGCTTGCAGCCTGTACAACATTCACGTCTCCGTACTTGCCGCTGTATTCTAAGTAGAAGATTGGCATATGAAACATGTTTTCAGCCATTCTTGCATAAGCCATGACATCATCTGCTGATAATTCCGTGTTTGCTTCGGTAAGAGCTGCTGCTTTGCAGTCGCGATTTAAAATACAATAGCCCTCCACAATCAATTCATCCCAGCTCATAATCTCACCGTATTCTTTAACTGCCTCGTGATGAAGGCCCATCACCCATTTTGTATTCGTGCTGTTCAAAACAGATGGTATAAAATAAAGATCAAAGCCAGGCATTATCGATTCAATTGCAGACACCTCAAGCACACACGGAACAAGATATCTCCTGATTCGGGACATTAAGTTTAACACATTATCCATCGTCACATTGTCGCTTCCGCCAACAATAATCGCATCCGTACCTGACTCACAGATCATTTCTAATTTCTCATCACTTATCTCTTTATCTGGATCGAGCTTAAACACATGTTTCCACTCGGTAACATCGTACATGGTCTTTCCTCCAATCAATCCAATTCCATTTAAACATTATATCAAATTAACGCTCTGCAAAAAACGCAGATGTGAAATGAAGGTTTTGACAATCTGTTCACGAATTCTCTAATAAAATGGATGAAAGGCAGGGAACAAAATGGACACATTAAAACAAGCCATCTCGCTGCGTGAGAATAAACAATATGATGAAGCAAAAAGGCTCCTAGAAAAATTAAATAAAAATCAGCCACACAATCCAGATATTCTCTATCAATGCGCATGGATTCACGATGTGATGGGCCTGGAGAAAAAAGCACTTGGCTATTACGAGGAAGCTCTTACATGCGGTTTAAAAGGCGCGGAACGCAAAGGAGCACTGCTTGGGTTAGGAAGCACATACCGTGTTCTTGGCTTATATGATAAGTCTGCAGCGACATTGGAAAAAAGGAATGAAAGAATTTCCTGATGAAAAGTCATTTGAAGTTTTTGCCGCAATGACTCTTTATAATACGGGCAAGTATTCCAAAGCGATGGAAATCTTGCTTAAGCTTGTTGCTGCGACCAGTTGTGATGAAGGGATTCTAGGGTATAAACGGGCAATAGAGTATTATGCAGATAAACTGGATATGGTTTGGGAGGAGTAGGAATTCAACAATAAAAATACCACCAAAGATTTTGGTTTTTATATACAAATTAAAAAGAGGCGCTTTCACCTCTTTTTTGGAATGCATGAATAAATACACTACAGTATGTATCCCAGGGAATATATAAAAATTCTTTCAATCACTAAGGAACGATTACAATGACACCATAAGGAACCTCTTACGGCATAATCAAATATCTCAGCTCAACTATTTTATGAACCTGCCAAACATACCATAAAATGCACACTTTATTCTTCTAGTAACTTTACGCACTTGAGTGTAACTGAACAAGGTGCAAGCGGTAAATTAAGATAATAAGTTTACTCCTTAGGTATATTAAAAACTGCTTTTTCTGTTAACGATTTTTGTTGATATGTATACTTTTTTCGCGACTTTCCTTCCAGCAATCCGTTCAAGAAGGGTATCAACGGCGGTTTCACCCATTAGTTCCGTGTATACTCTAACGGTACTCAAAGAAGGATAGAGGTATTTTGATACGCTAATATCATTTACACCAATAATATTTACTCGTTCTGGTACCGGTATATTTGACTCGAGGAGCGCTGTAAGGCAGCCGATCGCAAGAGAGTCATTCCCCGCAAAAAATGCCGTTGGAAGATTGTCACCCAGATCTTTAATTGCTTTCGACATCAATTTTTGCCCATCCTCGACTGTAAAGGATCCTATAAACATGTTTTTTTCGTTAAATAAACCTAATTCGTTCATATATTCCTTAAATGCTTTTTCCCTAAGATCCTCTATTTCTGCAGTCTTATCCTTAAAGGCCTCACGTCCGCCAATATATCCAATGTCTTTATGACCTTTTGAGATAAAGTAATTCAGGACTTTTTTAGTGGCTTTTTCAAAATCAGTCATGATGGAATCAAATTTATCTTCGTCAGGACATGAGTCAACAAAAACCACATTTTTCGTTATGACAGAAAGCTCTTTTATCTGCTGGCTGCTGAATTTCCCAATTGCAATGATTCCCTGAATATCTTCATTTTTCAGTTCATCAATGTTATTTTGAAAATACTTCACTACTTGAAGATCTCTTTGTTGACAACGATTTTCAATCCCCAGTCGAATGGACATATAATACAAATCATTCAATTCCTCTTTTTCCGTATACCAATGAATAATTGCGATTTGAGCTGAAGCGGTCTTCCGCGGTGATTTCTTTTTGTATGAAAGTGCCTCTGCCGCTTCAAATATTTTCTTTTTTGTATCATCACCTACAGATAATGTTGGGTCATAATTCAAAACTCTGGATACCGTTGCAATAGAGACACCTGCTTTATCTGCAATATCCTTGATAGTTGCCATACACTCCTACTCCTCTTCTAATCGACACTGAAAATGTATTTTGTATTAGTATGATACTCTTTACCTCTGTTAAGGACAATAGATGGGAAATTAGAATGGTTAATTGCATCTGGAAAGCCTTGTGTTTCAAGACACAAACCCAAATATTTTCGAGCGTTAACTCCTCTAATTGCAAAATCGTCTGACAGCTGGTTGCCGGTATACAGAACCACGCTTGGCTGATCGGTTTCTATCCTCATTTTTCGGCCGCTGCTCTCACAGTACAATTCAATAGACTTCTCTTCCTCTTGAGATAAGATAAAGGGATGATCATAACCGGCCCCAGCCAGAACTACTTGAGGGTGGCTTGAGGTAATTCCTTCTTTCAGCATTCTGCTGTTTTGAAAATCAAATACCGTCCCCTCCGCATCCAATACACGTCCTGTAGGAAGCAATTGTTCATCTAATTCCAGGAAACTCCTGCTATTTAGCTTTAGAGTATGATGCAGAATATCATCTTTCAAATTCCCGCTTAAGTTAAAGTAACTATGATTGGTCATATTTATAATTGTCTTTTTATCTGTAAATCCTTGATAAGAGATTACTAGTTCATTTTTATTTGTTAATTCATACTTTACAGTCAGCAACAATTCACCCGGGTATCCTTCTTCCCCGTCTGAACTAGTGCAGGTAAACTCTATACTCAATGAATCTTCAGCTTGGTATGTACTTACATTCCAAATACGATCACTAAAACCCTTGCTGCCGCCATGTAAATGATTGTTGTTTTCATTTTTGGTAAGCTGATAAACCTGATTATCTAACATAAATTCGGAATTTTTGATTCTGCCAGCTACTCTGCCTATGACTGCACCAAAGTATGGAGACCACTTCAGATAGTCCTCCATCTGATCAAAGCCGAGCACGACATTTTCCATCATTCCATTTCGGTCAGGCGTTAAAATGTCTGTGATTACACAACCGTAATTTATACATGTTAAACTCATTCCGTTGTAATTCTTTAACGTATAGGCATAAATCACTTTGTTTTGAATTTTCCCGAATTCTTTTCTAGTGATTTCCATCTAAGACTCTCACCCTCTTGTTATTAATCGTATTCTTTTCTGTAAAATGAGTCAATTTTAACTAAATAAACTGGCAATCAATTAATCCTTTTCTTTAATAATAAAAACCGTCCGCAAAATGAGTTCGAACGGTTCATTTTTTGATTATGATTAGTTCTCTTCATTCTTTACCCATAAATGGCAGTGTGCGAGATTAAGATTTGCATCGTCTGCTGTTTTCTATTCAATTCCTATTACATTTTATTAATTTCTCTTATCTTTTCAATACTTACTTTTGGTTCTCTCGTTCCAGCTAACAAACCATTTACCTCTTGCTGAACATCTGTTAATTGAGTATAACAATAGCCGCAGACATATGGGGTCGATTGAATTGCTTTCGTAATGCTGCCGACGCGATCAAAAAAGGCTTGTTCAGACGATACATTTTCACCATAACCCCAGCCATCCTGCGTCTCAAAGGCAACACCGCCAAATTCACTGATTATAATGGGCTGACCTTTATATCCATACCCATCGGCCATACAATACTTATCATTATTGTGCGGAATCACGTTCCCTATGATTTTTTCTTTATCTTTATATCTTTCAAAAAAATTCTCACCGTTAGATTCATAGTCATGCAGCGTGATGATATCTGAAACAGTATGCTCCCATCCATCATTTACGATAACCGGGCGCATGGGATCAATCGCCTTTGTCAGGTGATAAACTCCTTCAGTAAAACGTTGCTGCGATGGGTCTTTGAAGATATTTCTCAATCCCCATGATTCATTGAATGGAACCCATGTAACGATAGAGGGATGATTGTAGAACTGATTGACAATGTCTATCCACTCTTTAGTAAAGAGATGAACCGCCTTATCTGAAAATTCATAAGCGGACGGCATTTCAGACCAGACCAACAGTCCTTTCCTATCACACCAATATAAAAACCGGGGATCCTCCAGTTTTTGGTGTTTACGCACTCCGTTGTATCCCATCTCCTTGATAAGATCTATATCTTTGATGATGGCTCCATCAGTCGGAGGCGTTAAATGAGATTCCGGCCAATAGCCCTGATCTAATATTAACTTTTGATAGATTGGAACATTATTCAAGAGGACATTTCCATTGTAGGTAGAGATCTTTCTCATTCCAAAATACGATTCAACCTCATCAATCAACTTGCCATTATGGTAGAGTTTAAATGTGACATCATATAAATGCGGTGTTTCAGGTGTCCATAATTGAATTTGCCACTCATGAAATTCATGAAGCAAGTTCAAACTCATTAATACACTTTCACGATCCATATAAATACTCGCTTTTCGAACGACTTGTTCATTAAATGAAATAACCGTTTCGACCATCACTTCTTCCGATTTCGGTACATTCACTGTAAACTCCATACCTATTGAATTATTATCTATATCAGGAGTCATTTTCACACGCTGAAGGAACACATCTGGAACAAACTCCAGCCACACTGTCTGCCAAATTCCAGTTGTTTGGATATACCAGCACCCGAAATTATCTTTCATCCAACGCTGTTTTCCCCTAGGCTGGTGGCAGCTATCGCTATCTTCTACCTTAACTGTAACTTCATGATCATCCGAATCCGTTAACTTATCGGTAATATCAAATGAAAAGGCTGAATAGCCGCCAGCGTGTTCACCGACAAAGACTCCATCTACCCAAATTTTGGTCCTATAATCCGATGCTTGGAAATGCAAGATCGCCCTTTTCCCTTTGTTATGAGGAATGGTCATTTTTCTCTTATACCAAACATTTGGATGAAAAACCTCTTCACCAATTCCGCTTGCTTCACATTCATATGTAAATGGTACATTGATTTTCATAGGAAACGTTGAGTCTGCATACCATTTTTCCTTTTCCCCACTATTGGTGTCGTCGAATTGAAACTCCCACTCCCCATTCAGATTCATCCATTCTTTCCTCATAAATTGAGGGTTTGGATATTCATCTCGAAAAAATCTATTGTCTGCTTCCATACTGATCGGCCCCTTTTAAAAGTCTTCAAGAACATTTATGTTTAGGAAAATCCCTCATTATACTCTTCCATCTTGGCAATCGTCTTGTTTTTTGCCAATGACAATATGCCTGCCGATAAGAACATTAATGAACCAACAATATCCATCATTAGGTAAGACGCTAATCCGATTAAAAGAAACCAAAATGGTTTCTTCACTTCAACTCTGTTATCTTCTAAATGCCTGGCTAAATAGATGTTGATTAACCCCATAGCAATGAAGAGCATCCCAAATGTCACGGCAAACATATATAAACTGCCAAATAACGACTGAACCGCTTCTATTTTTACCAGTGATGTTTCTTTTACATCCAGCCCCTGCTTTTTTATAAGTGAAGCATAGAAGAAAATAGTAATAAGCCCAGTAATGATCTCCCACGCAGCACCGATTAAAACAAGTCTTCTTTCTAACTTTCTATTCATAAGCGGAGCCTCCTTAACCGCGGGATTTTGACTATTCTCTTCTTTAACTGAAATTTATTATTACTTTCTTATCCTTTTACCCCTGATGATAACGAGAGCGACTCAATAAAGTATTTCTGCGTTAACAAATACAGAACAAATGTAGGAACAATGGCTATTAAAGCCGCAGTTAAGGCATGGGCAATATCAAGTGCATACATTCCCTGAATTAATTGCAGGCCAGGCGTAATAGGCATTTTCTCCACATCATTAAACACGATCGATGGCCATAGGAAATCATTCCATGCCCCGGTAAATGTGAATAGCGCCACTACTGTCAAGACCGGTTTAATAAGCGGTAAAATGATTCTAATGAAAATTTGAAAATCAGTAGCTCCATCAACTCTTGCGGATTCATCAAATTCTTTTGGTATCCCCATCAAAAATTGTCTTACCAAGAAGATATTGAATACTCCAGCTGCTCCGGGAACGATAGCGGCCAGGTAACTATTGACCCATCCTAAAGAATCTATAATTTTATATAAGGGAATAAGATTCACTACACTCGGAAACATCATCGTAGCCATCAAGAAAAGAAATAGGGTGTTTCTGCCTTTAAATTTCATTCTTGCATAGCCAAAAGCTGCCAAGGATACAACAATTAAAACCAGGATGGTTTGGGATATGGAAATAATAAAAGAATTCATAAACCATTTTGCTAATGGAGCACTCGTATTATTAAATAGTACATCCTGATAGTTGGTGATGACCCAATGAATCGGTAAAATCATAAATCCGTTTGATTGAAGATCTGCCTCAAGTTTGAATGATGTCAGGAATGTATACAATATTGGGATTACCCATAAAAGAGCCATAACTAATAAGAATAAGAAAGAGACCATTTTAGCAGATGATTTTTTCTTCAAGCGGAACACCTCCTAATTGCGTTGTCTTAAAAAGAAGAATTGGATTGCAGACACGATCATAATACATATCCCTAAAATGACTGCCATTGCAGATGCGATCCCGGCGATGGATTGTCCTGATCCAAATGCATTTTGCTGGATATACATCAGTAACACGGTTGTGGAACTGTCCGGCCCGCCTTTTGTCAGCATCAGCGGTTGTCCATAGACATTAAATTGGGCAATGGTCGTGATGACCACTGTGTATAACAATTGACCTTTTATACTCGGAAGTGTGATTTTCAGGAATTTCTGCATGCTCCCGGCTCCATCGATGGAAGCGGCTTCATAATATTCTTTTGGAATGCCGTTTAAGGCAGCCTGGTAAATAATCATATTAGCACCGATACACCACCATACCGTTACTATAACCAATGTAATCCATGCATACGGCTGTACAGATACCCAGTTCATGTCTGCTTTGAAATAATGGTTGATCGGACCAAAAGAAACGTGAAATAGCATCGTAAAAATAATCATAACTGCTGAAACGGAAAACAAAGTGGGCACATAAAACAACGCTTGAAAAACCTTTGTTCCTTTAGGCTTCGTACTTAGTCCTGCAGCTAACAGCAATGGAATTAAAATACAGGCCGGAACTGTAAATAACACAAATTTAAACGTATTGCCCAAGCCCGTATGCAATTGAGTATAAAAAGTTGAGTCTTTATTAAACAGAATCTCTTTATAATTGGCTAACCCTACAAAGTCGGGTTCGCTGATCAGATCCCAATTCGTAAAAGAAATGTAAATACCGTATACAGTAGGAAATAAGAAGAAGATCAAAAATAGAATTAAATGCGGGCCAATGTACAGAAGCGGAGTCAGATTTAGTCTGTTTCTCACCTCATGCTTGCTGTTTAAAGATGGAGTCATGTTCATTTGTTTACTGGGAATTGGATTACTCATACATGTTTACTCCTATTCTCTTATAGTCGAACAGAGAAAGAATTCCTAATTACATTCATAAAAAGGAATTCTTCAATAGCTTCATTTTCACTAAGATAACAATTATTCCTTTACTGCTATTCTAAAAGAAGATCACTATTTTTTCTTTTGACTTTGACTAATTTTGTCTTCAACAGCTTTTTGTGATTTTTTAAGTGCGTCCTCGATCTTCACTTTCCCAAACGCTGCATCACCAGCAAACTTATCAATTTCGTCTGCTACAAAACCGTTGTATTGATAATCAAATATTTTGAGAGTCTCTTGTTGTTTTTGATCCTTCACCAAGAATGATTGAGGCAAATTCTGGAATTTTTCATCTTCCAGCGTAGCTAAGGCAGCTGGATTTTGTCCTGCTTCAGCCCAAGGGAGGGAATTTTGTCTTATATAATCAAGAAACTTTATGACACCTTCTGATTTCGATTCATTTCTTTCTTTGCTGTTAAACATTACGAATTGGTGTGAAGAGCTCCAGTTAACAATTTTATCCTCTGAAAGCTGAGGGAAGTTCGTTAAACCCCATTCTAAAGATTTCACTTCGTTCAATCCGTTTTGCATCCAGATTCCCTCAGGATAGAAAATGGCTTTTCCTGATTTAAAGAGTTGCCCCGGATCTTGACCATCCTTATTTGTATACTTATCATTCACTAGAGACTTCAAAAATTTCAGAGTGTCAGCTGCTTCTTTTGTATCAAGAGTCGGTGCTTCTCCATCGCTTGTGATGTCTCCGCCCATTTGATTGTAGATAGATAAAAAGATTGGTCTCATCCAAGTTAATCCCATTGCCTTGATATCATCTTTCTTTGCAAGATCACCGGCTTGTTTAATTTCATCAAACGTTACGACGTTGTCATCCAAAGCATTCGGGGCATATTTATCAACTAACTTTTTGTTGTAATACATAACAAAACTGTGAACATCCAACGGAACGCTGTATCTTTTACCGTCTAAATCTCCAATATCCCAGCCAGCTTTTACATAGTTCTCTGCTTTAATATCAGGGTAGTTGGTTAAAGAGTCATCTAAAGGTGTAAGCATATCATTAGCCACAAACTGCTTGATTCTTTCTGCATGAACAATCGTTACATCGGGAATGTTCTTGCCTGAGTTAACTACAGTAGGGATTTTTGTATACATGTCCTGTTCTTTCAAGGATACATTCTTTACCTTATATTCTGGGTTTGTCTTATTGTAATCATCGATAATTTTCTGCATGTTTTTACCGTCAGGACCAGTAAACGGGTTCCAAAATACAATTTCCTTACCTGCATTTTTAGAACCAGAAGAGCTTTTTGAACTGCAGCCCGCTAACGCAAACACTAGCGTACAGATCAGGGCGAAACTAATCATTGCCGACATTTTTTTCTTCATCATGATCCCCCTCATTATTTGTTTTTCTTTTAAAAATGTAAGCTCGCAATCTCAATTTTCTTTTTATATTAAGCGCTTACAAATAAATTTTACCTGCCTAAACAATTTGTGTCAATTTAATTTTACTAAAAATTTAGTTAAATACATAGATCAAATTCTTATATTCTAGAATGCTGTCAATCTACCTGTTTCTCTTAATCAATCATATCTACATGCCATAAAGCATTAATCTTATTGATTTCCTTCAAATCACATTTCGGCTTGCGATCATATGTCAGGAGCCCGTTAATTTCCTGCTCCACATCCGTTAACTGAGTATAGCAGTATCCATGTAAAGATTTGGAGGCATAAACGCCTTCCATGACACGTTTATAATCATTTAAGAAATCTTCTGCATTCGTCACCGATGTATATCCCCATCCAGATTCCTCTCCCGCTTTGAAACCAATTCCGCCAAACTCAGTTAATAGTATTGGCTCACCTTGATGGGAGAAGCCTTCAGTATAAATTCTTCTGCCTGCCGGACGAGAATGCAGCAATTTTTCTGAAGTAGATAGTGAGCTTTTAAAGTGTTCATATTTCTCCGCTTCCTCTTTTTGCCCATGATTATAATTATGAATTGCGCAAATATCCGTCTTGGTTAATTCCCATCCATCATTGGAAATAACTAAACGGGTTGTATCCAGAGAGTGAATTAAATGATACATCGCTAGAGAATGATGCTTCTGTTGTTCATTATTGCAAATTTGAGGCACTCCCCAACTTTCGTTCAATGGAACCCACGTCACAATACACGGATGGTTATAGTCCCGCTCTATAATTTCAATCCATTCTTTTGTTAACCTTGCAACGGCATCTTCACTATATGAAGGAGATGCTGCACATTCGCCCCATACTAAGAATCCTAATTGATCAGCCCAATACAGGTAACGTGGATCTTCTACCTTCTGATGCTTTCGGCAGCCATTAAAGCCCATTTCTTTTGCTAATTCGATATCCATCTTAAAATCCTGATCTGTCGGAGCTGTTAGCAGCCCTTTTGGCCAATATCCTTGATCAAGAACCAATTTCTGATAATAAGGTTTATTATTTAAGTAAACCATTCCATTATCAGTATGTATCTTCCTCATTCCAAAATAGGAAGTAATTTCATCAAGGACCTCATTATCATCCTTAACTCGAATGACAACATCAAATAAATTCGGGCTTTCCGGGGTCCAGTTCCATCCTTGGTGATGGAAGCCTGTTCTGAATATTTTTCTATTATGCAGATTTATTGAACGGCTCGTATAGGATTCTTGTATTTTCAATACATCACTTACAATCCTTTCACCTTTGAAGGAAATATTAATTTCTACATCTTTTTCCAAATAATCTCCTGCTATTTCAAAATCAACTTTGATATCACCCGCATCAATATCAGGTGTAAATCGTAATTTTGAAATATGAGTATTATTCAGTGCCTCCAGCCAAACGGTTTGCCAAATGCCTGTAGTGCGTGTATACCAAATTGCTGCCGATTCTTCCTGCCAAAACTGTTTGCCTCTTGGGATCGTTTCATCTGTCGAAGAATCCTCCACCCTCACAACAAGAGATTCCTTACCACCCTGGAGGTAGCTCGTAATGTTAAACGAGAAAGACGCTTGACCTCCCTCATGTGAACCCACTAACTGCTCATTTACATAAACCATTGCCCGGTAATCCACTGCACCAAAATGCAAAACAATTTGATTCCCTTGAAAACTCTTCGGAACCTCAAATTCGCGACGATACCAAACCCAATCATGGAAAGCGGTTTCATTAATCCCGCTCAGTTCAGTTTGATAAACAAATGGAACATTAATATCATGTTCAAATTCTTTGTTTCCCTTAAACCACTTTTCTTTCAGCCCTATATTCTTATCATCAAAAGCAAAATCCCAAGTACCATTTAAATTCATCCAATCATTCCTCATTAATTGAGGACGCGGATATTCTTCACGAAGCATCATTATACTCACCCTTTCACATCATAATTAAAAGATTTAGAAAATACTTATAATTAGATGATATAGTTAATAAATGATGAAAGTCAACATTATTTTTACTAAAAAAATAGTATTTTTTTAGTAATATACTTTTAACTCTATTGCCGCTTTATAAGGTAACCTGCTTCTATAAAATGACCCTCACTTGCTTACCTATTTTTTGCTCAACAAAAAAAAGACTGACACATGTCAGCCTTTCAAGATTCCTTCGTTTCCTGTGTTTGAATGCGCTCAAGTGCCATTGTATAGGCATCGTTGCCGTAGTTAAGGCAGCGTTTTACGCGGGAGATTGTTGCTGTGCTTGCACCTGTTTCGGTTTCGATTTTGTGATAGGTGAAGCCTTCACGAAGCATGCGTGCTACTTCTAAACGCTGTGCAAGAGACTGAATTTCATTTACTGTACATAAATCGTCGAAGAACCGATAGCATTCTTCCAGGTTATTTAGCGATAAGACAGATTCAAATAGCTGATCGAGTTCTTTACCTCGTAATTTTTCAATTTGCATCTTCATTCTCCTTTTATAAGAATTAGTGGAGTGATACGTAATCTTCTAGAGCAGGCACTATATTGATCCAAGTTTTCCCCGGTACAAATCCCACTTGCGAGCCATTTAAGTAAGGGAGGATTCTTCCATCTTCATTGCGCCATTCCACTTGCCGGCTGACGCCTTTTTGCAGCAAAATCCCTTTGCCTCCGGATGTAAGGTCAATTGATCTTCTTCCATAGTCGTCAATCAATTGATGTTCCATTTCTACAATAAATAAGTTATCGACTGCAATGGATTTTCCTGTTTCCAGATCTTTTGTTTGCTCATTGTTGCTATATCGTAAGTACTTTTCTGTTTGTTTGTCGTATTCATATTCTGCATTCCACACATCTGACTTATCATAGCGCACTTCGGCTTTGACCGCCTCATCACCTTTAAGGTTTTTCATTTCATCTTCGCTTAAAAACGACAGCGATTCAGGCTGCTGTACCAAGTCAATGTCCGCTTGTTTTGCACCCTCCATAATATTTTCTGCTGAAATATAGGAGTTGTGCGGTGCTTTTCTGAAATCCGCCCTCCAAAAGAGCGTGCCATCATAAAACAATCCATTTAAATAATCGTATCTCCCGTTTTCAAGCGTTTCCTTAGCCTGAGGACTCCAGCCGTGGCTGATAAAGACAGAATCATAGCCGCTGCTTAAGTCAACATAGTATTCTCTGGCGCTTCTGACAGGTCCGATTACTGCTGGCTGCTCACTTTGAAAAATAGCTAAGAACCTTGTAATATTTCCTTCAGATAAAACCTCGTAGACAAGGTCAGCCTGATGAAGTCCAGACTGCGGCCGTGCATCAGGGTGGTTGTTCACCATAACTGCAAATGAGCGCTGCCCGTTTACATTTTTCAATGGAAGGCCTGTTAATGGATAGATTTCAGTATTTTCCGCTATCGGTGCAGAGGTTTCTTCTTCTTTCACATCTGCTTTTGGGCTTTTATCAGGTTCTTGTTTACAGGCCGTACACATGACGAGCAGTATGAACGCAATAAACAGCCGCTGAACTTTCTTCTTGTTGTTTTTCATGATTGACACCTTCTGCTCACTTTTATATTTTAACGCATTATCGCTGGAAAGAGTAATATTTTTTTAAGCACATCATAGATTCCGATTGGAGTGATTCGAATATACGGCAAGTGAGTTGATGATAGGAAAAAAAGTGAATAAATCGAATCACCGAACGAATAGCCTCTCTCATTCAGCAGATGCTTAAACCTTTCCTCTTTCTGAACAACTGCTCCAAATTTCCGGTCAGATGCTCCGCCGCATATTTCAAGAGGGATTTCATGAAGAATCTCTCCCTTCTCAGCGAGCACAATTCCGCCTCCCAGCTCCTTCATCCTATTAAAAGCAGTGATTAAATCGTGCTTGTTCTTGCCAATTAATATAATATCACCTGTAGTCGAATACGAGCTTGCAAGTCCTCCGACTGATGATGCGAAGCCTTTAAGCATCGTATTAATCCGCCATTTTCCCTTTTTATCAATTAGAGCAAGAAAACATTCATCATGGTTTGTGCTTAGTTCATCAAATGAATTATCAATGACAATGCTGTACGGCTCCATAATGACGGCATTTTTCATTTGCAGTCCAAGCGGCATAGAGAACTGCAGATCATCATACGTTAAGCTCCATTCAATCTCCAGTTTTCCAAAACCTGCTGCTTCCCAATTAAAGTCACCAAATTCATCAACAGGGACTCCGTCTTTCCTCAGCCATTTTCCTTTTGATATAACAGAAACAGGTGATGGATTCATTTCGTCTTCCAAAATGTTGAGGTTCGCCGTTCTTCCTGGTGCAAGCACTCCTGTTGCATCTTCCATATGATAATACCGCGCAGCATTAAAGCTTGCCATATGATAAGCATCAATAACAGGAACATCATGATCAATCGCCATTTTTATGAGTGAATCCATCATACTATCCTTATAAAAGTGAGGAGTTGCACCATCCGTTGTAAAAAACAAGTGTTCATAATTGCGAATTCCTTTTTCACGAATTCCTTCAAGCAATAGCGGCAAATCAGGCCGAATCGATGAGTGTCTGAGAGAAACCGTGTACCCGAGCTTCAATCGTTCTACTACGTCATCTCCCGTCATAGCTTCGTGATCGCAATCTGCCCCTAATAATTTCATTTTGGCAAGCGTACTGGCGGAAGCTCCAGGAAAGTGACCTTCAATCCTTTTTCCATTCCGCTTCATGTCAATCATCCATGACAGCATCAAATCATCATCTGAGAGCAGTTTTGGCCACCCAGTTAATTCTCCGCCTTGAATAACATATTCATTTTCCATCCATTGCTTCATAAAACCCAGTGATAATAACTCATGTTCATTCGAAACCTCTGTCTGCAAATCAAATCGCGCCCACCAAAAATACTGCATAGGAAGCTTATTTAGCTCGCGAACCAAAGTAAGCGCTTTCTTTTTATTGGATTGAAAAAGCAGAAATAAGTTGTCATTGATAAGTGTTGTTGTACCGAACTGTGACACATACTTCCCAAAAGAATGGGGATTATAAAGTTGAAATGGGTGAGCATGTGGCTCGATATATCCTGGTACAATAAAGCGATTTTCGCAATCAGCGATTTCTGATTGTCCTTCAGCAGGAAGCTTATCTCCAACGTAAACAATACGATCATTTGAGATCCAGATGTTGGCTTTTACCCATTGTTTCAAATAGGAGTTTAAATACATTCCATTTTTCAAAACAAGGGTTGGAGGCTTGTGGCCTGATGCCACTTGTATGTGCTCCCTGATCTGATGAACTTTCCAATTTGCATGTTGGGGCATGTCAGACCCTCCCTAAATTCCTTACCTTAATATGTTAACATATGTATTCTATTAACGCAGTAAAGATTTACTGTATTTTCTAATTAGGAGGATTCTTATGAAACCAAACATCGGAATCGTAAACGGATTAATCCGCATTACCATTGGTCTGACCTTATTATCATGGGCTTCAGCCAAGTATTCAAAAAAACCTTGGAAAGATTCCCTGCTGCTTATGATGCTTATTGGTGCAATGAAAGTTGGAGAAGGAATTTTGCGTTTCTGTCCGATGACCTTTATGTATCAGGAATATTGCAAGGATGATCTGGAAATTGAAGAAAAGACTTATAACCCAAGTTAATTAGAAAATCGGGAGCGCTCGTTTATCCTTGACAGAAAGAAAATGCCGGGTTCGACTTTTTTGTCTGATTTGTTCTGGGCGAATTAGTAATAAATTAATTCACGGCCTTTTTTAATTTAATTCACGCGCTTTCCAAATTAATTCAACATAATTGTCAAAAGCGGAAAGCTTTTAATTCAGATAGTAAATAAAAACTCTCCCGCTAAGCAGGAGAGTCCATTTAAGAGGTGAACACAATGATTATGGAGTATTTAACCGATATGTCGTTTGTATTAGCATTGCTCATCGGCAGTCTTGTTGCATTAATGTTTGTTTATGTTAAGAAAAAACGTGTTTAGTTGCTTTTGCACCAATATCCTTGCGGTAAAAAAGTGCTGGTGAAGCGACTTCAGACACATACTCATATGCTTGAGTCTGAGCTTCAAGCAAGTCGCTGCCATAAGCAACTACTGCCAAAACCCGTCCTCCGTCCGTTACAAATTCATTGCCTTTTTTCTTTGTGCCGGCATGGAAGAGTGCGCCTTGCTCGAAGCTAGTGCAGAGCGTGCCAATTGATTCGCCCTTTTTGTACTCATCGGGGTAGCCATTTGCAGCAAGGACAACTCCCATCACAGCTTCTTTGCGCCATTTCAGATTCACGTTTGCGCCATCTAGGATATTCAGTAGCGTTTCAATTAAATCTGACTCTAAGCGCGGCAGCACAACCTGTGTTTCAGGGTCGCCAAAGCGCGCATTAAATTCAATGACCTTTGGACCTTGTTTTGTTAATATTAAGCCCGCATATAAAATACCGGTAAACGGAGTTCCGTTCGCTATCATGCCTTTAGCTGCCGGCTTCAGTACTTTTTCCACAGCTTCCTGTACAATGGCATCTGAAATTTGAGGAACTGGGGAATAGGCTCCCATTCCGCCTGTATTCGGACCTTCATCATTGTCAAATGCCCGTTTATGATCCTGCGCGATGACCATTGGATACACAGCATCACCATGAACAAATGCCATTAAAGAAAATTCTTCTCCGTCCAAAAACTCTTCTATCACAACAGAGCTGCTTGCTTCGCCAAACTTAGCGTCCTCAAGAAAATCATGAAGGCAATCAACAGCTTCTTGGGCGGTCATAGCTACGGTTACACCTTTTCCAGCAGCAAGGCCATCTGCTTTGATGACAATAGGAGCTCCTTGTTCCATCACATATTGCTTCGCTTCCTCAAATGAAGTAAACGATTGATAGTCTCCAGTCGGAATCTCATTTTTCATCATTAATTCCTTGGCAAACTTCTTGCTGCCTTCAATGAGGGCAGCTTCTTGCGTTGGACCGAAAACCTTTAATCCTGCTTCTTGAAAAGCATTTACAATTCCGTTAAGCAGCGGTACCTCAGGCCCAACGATTGTCAGCGCAATCTCATTTTCTTTTGAAAAAGCAACAAGCTGCTCTGTATCCTGCTCATCGATTTCTATAAGCTCGGCAACGCTGCTCATTCCATCGTTCCCTGGAGCAACAAACACTTTTTCTGCAAGCTTACTGTGTGATGCCTTCCAAGCGATTGCATGTTCACGGCCTCCACGGCCAATGATTAGAATGTTCATCGTTACCACCCCGCTAATTCTTAATGTTTAAAGTGCCGAACTCCCGTGAATACCATTGTGATTCCATATTCATCTGCTTTTTTGATTGAATCTTCATCCTTGATGGATCCGCCAGGCTGTATGATTGCTGTCACTCCCGCTTTTGCAGCTGCTTCAACTGTGTCGTTCATAGGGAAAAATGCGTCAGATCCCATTGCACTGCCTTCTGCTAACGTTCCTGCCTGCTCAATCGCAATCTTCGCTGCTCCGACACGGTTCATCTGACCTGCGCCAACTCCGACTGTCATTTGATTTTTCGTAAGCACAATTGCATTAGATTTCACATGTTTGACGACTTTCCAGGCAAGCTTTAAATCTTCCCACTCTTGTTCAGTTGGTTCACGTTTTGTAGGAACAGTAATTTTTGCATCATCGAAAGATAAAGCATCTTCGTCTTGAACGAGCAAACCTCCGTGAATGGAAGTAATTTGCTGATCCTGTTTTTCTGCACCAAGAACATCTAATGTAAGAAGTCTTATGTTTTTCTTGGATGTCAAAATCTCTAAAGCTTCTTTATCAAAAGATGGAGCAATGACGATTTCCAAGAAGATTTCGTGTAATTTATGAGCTGTTTCTTTATCTACTTCATGATTAAGTGCAATGATCCCTCCGAAAATGGAAGTAGGATCTGCTTCATACGCACGGGTAAAGGCTTCAAATATGGTTTCGCCTGTTCCAACGCCGCATGGATTCATGTGTTTTACAGCAACAGCTGCAGGCTGTTTAAATTCTCTTACGATATGAAGAGCTGCATCTGCATCTTTAATATTGTTGTAAGAAAGCTCTTTTCCGTGAACTTGGACAGCTTCTGCAATGGATACATTGCTTGCTAATGGTTTTTTATAAAAGGTTGCTTTTTGATGAGGATTTTCGCCATAGCGAAGCGATTGTTTTTTCTCGAATGTATACGTAACCGTTTCTGGGTCTTCTTCGCCTACCGCATTTGTTAAATATTCTGCGATCAGAGCGTCATAAGAAGCCGTGTGACGGAACACTTTTGCAGCAAGTTTTTGCTTTGTTGCAAGCGTAACTTCCTTTTCAAGCTTGATTTGCTCGAGAATCTCCTTATAATCTGCAGGATCTACAACAACTGCAACATCCTGATGATTTTTCGCTGCCGAACGAAGCATGGTCGGTCCGCCGATATCAATGTTTTCAATAGCATCATCAAACGTTACATCTTGTTTGGAGATTGTTTCTTTAAATGGATAAAGGTTCACAACAACAAGATCAATCGGCAAAATGCTGTTTTCCTCAAGCTGCTTCATGTGATCCGGGTTGCTGCGGACAGCAAGCAGTCCTCCATGAATATTCGGATGCAGGGTTTTCACTCTGCCGTCCATGATTTCAGGAAATCCTGTTACTTCTGAGATTCCTGTTACCTTGACACCATTTTGCTGAAGCAGGCTTTTCGTTCCGCCTGTTGAAATGACTTCGATTCCTTGTTCAACTAGCTCTGTTACAAAAGGAATAATGCCTTCTTTATTTGAAACACTGACAAGTGCGCGTTTAATTGTCATTCTTTACACCTCTAGCTCTCTTTTTTGGAAAAGGGTATTTAATACGTAAGGATAGTAAGTGTGCTCGAGCTTATGAATTTTTGCAGATAACGATTCAATCGTATCCGATCTCTCTATTTCAAGCGCCTTTTGTGCAATAATAGGACCGGTATCCATGCCCGCATCCACGAAATGAATCGTAATCCCTGTTACTTTCACTCCAGCTCTGAAAGCTTGGCCGATGGCATCCTTGCCAGGAAACGATGGCAGCAAAGAAGGGTGCAAATTAATAATATTATTCGGAAAAGCTTGAAGCAGCGTATCCCCAATCAGCCTCATATATCCTGCAAGGACCACATAAGAAACATCATACTGTTTTAATTGCTGCAGGATAATCGATTCAAATGCCTCCTTGCTTTGAAATTCCTTCGCTGAAAACTCAAAGACAGGAATGTTCGCTTTTTCCGCACGTTCAATCACTTTTGCTCCGGGTTTGTCACAAACTAATAACGCGATTTCCGCTTCCAAGTTTCCGCTTTTCACTTCATCCAGAATGGCCTGAAAATTTGAACCGCTTCCTGAAGCAAATACCGCAATTTTCATCATGTAAGAGATCCTCCGCCAAATGTGACGCCTTGGCCATCCTTCACACGTCCGATAATGAATGCCTTCTCGCCATGTTTCTCGATTTCATTGATGACATTGTGCATCTGCTTGTAATCCACAGCTAAAACAAAACCGACACCCATATTAAAGATATTAAACATTTCTTCCTGGCTGAGCGATCCTTTTTCTTGAAGCAAATTAAAGACGGGAGGGATCGGCCATGAACCGTAATCGATTTCTGCACCTAAACCTTCAGGCAGCATTCTTGGAATATTCTCAATAAATCCGCCGCCAGTAATATGAGCCATGCCGTCTACTTTGTATTTCTTCAGCACTTCCAAAACTGGCTTCACATAAATCTTAGTCGGCCGCAGCAATTCTTCTCCAAGCGTGTGAGGCAGCGGTTCGATTTGTTCTTTTAAAGAAAGATGGTTATCTTCGAGCAGAATTTTGCGTACTAAGGAGAAACCATTGCTGTGCAGCCCGTTTGATAAAAGTCCAATTAGCACATGTCCGGCACGAATGTTCTCACCTGTGACAATCTCTTCTTTTTCAACGGCGCCAACGGCAAAACCGCCGATATCATATTCATCCTGTTCATATAAACCAGGCATTTCCGCTGTTTCTCCGCCAACCAAAGCACAGCCTGACTGCTCACAGCCGTCTGCTACACCTTTTACAATTTGCTCGATTTTGACTGGATCTGCTTTTCCAAGTGCCAAATAATCAAGGAAGAATAATGGTTCAGCGCCTTGTGCAAGGATATCGTTCACACACATCGCGACTGCATCTATGCCAATCGTATCATGCTGATCCATAAGGAACGCAAGCTTAAGCTTTGTGCCGACACCGTCTGTACCGGAAACAAGAACCGGCTGTTTGTACTTTAATTCAGAGAGATCGAACATGCCGCCAAAGCCGCCGAGACTTCCCATGACGCCTTTTCTCATTGTTTTTGCAACATGCTTTTTCATTCTTGAAACAGCTTCATAGCCTGCTTCTATATCTACGCCTGCCTGCTTGTATGCGTTTGACATCACACATTCCTCCCGCTCTTAGTTCGTCAGCACTTCTTCCTTTTCATGAGGCAATACTGTATCTGGATATATTTCTGTTGGATATTTTCCTGTAAAACATGCTAAACATTGGCCGCGGCGCTCACCTTCATACGGGCGTCCGATGCCTTCTAATAACCCTTCCACACTTAAGAAGGTCAGTGTGTCAGCTCCAATAATTTCTCGGATCTCTTCCACGGAATGACTGGCAGCAATCAATTCTTCAGTTGAAGACGTATCAATTCCGTAAAAGCATGGATTGCTGATTGGCGGAGATGTAATGCATACGTGTACTTCCGTTGCTCCAGCATCTCTCAGCATACCAACAATTCTGCGGCTTGTTGTTCCTCTTACGATTGAATCATCAACCATGACAACCCGCTTGCCTTCAACAACACCTCGCACAGCTGAAAGCTTCATTTTTACGCCTTGCTCTCTCAATGATTGAGAAGGCTGGATAAACGTTCTGCCGACATAACGATTTTTAATCAATCCGAGCTCATAAGGAATTCCTGATGCTTCCGCATATCCGATCGCAGCGGAAATACTTGAATCAGGGACGCCAGTTACAACATCTGCTTCAAATGGTGCTTCAACGGCCATGCGTTTTCCTAAATTTTTGCGTGCTGTATGAACATTTATTCCGTCAATGTTGCTGTCTGGTCTTGAAAAATAGATATATTCCATGCTGCAGATCGCGCGGTTCACGTTCATTGAGAAGCGCTCCGATTTCAATCCTTCATCATTGATGATCAAAAGTTCGCCAGGCTCAACCTCACGAAGATACGTTGCACCTACAATATCAAATGCACATGTCTCAGATGCAACAACATAAGAATCGCCAAGCATTCCCAGAGACAATGGGCGCAATCCATTCGGATCAAGCGCCACCATCATTTCCGTTTCTGTCATGATTAAAAAGGCATAAGCGCCTTTAATCATCGTCAATGCATTTTTAATTTTATCTTTCATTGAGAAATAGCCGCTTCTTTTAATTAAGTGAGCAAGCACCTCTGTATCAGATGTGGATTGAAAAATACTGCCCTGGTTTTCAAGCTGATGCTTCAGTCCATTCGCATTCACTAAGTTACCGTTATGCGCAAGGGCCAAGCCACCGCTTTCTGAACGGAAAAGAAGAGGCTGGACGTTTTCAAATCCGCCTCCCCCAGCCGTCGCATAGCGAACGTGGCCAATGGCTCCTTTTCCTTTAATATCATTCAAACGGCCGCCGCTGAATACTTCTGTAATCAGACCTTGACCTTTAATGCAAGTCAGCTTCTTTCCATCCGTTGAGACGATGCCAGCACCCTCTTGACCGCGATGCTGAAGGCTGTGCAAGCCGTAATATGTGATTTGCGGTGATTCAGAATGTCCCCAAATACCGAACACTCCGCACTCTTCGTTTAACCCTCTGATTTCAGCAAGCATGGAATCGCTCCTCTCCAAGCTTTTTCAAGCGCGCTTACCTTCGATTGAATTAAGATCTCGCCCGTTTCATTTTTCACAGTGAATGCTGCATCTTCTGTTACGCTTCCGATTAAAGCTGCATCTGTCATTTCTTCAAAAGCAGTCTGGTGTTCAGGCTTTACTGTCACGATAAAACGGGACTGTGTTTCACTGAACAGCGCGGCAACAGCTTCACCATTAACTGTGATGCTTGCACCAAGTCCGTTTGTTCCAAATGTACTTTCTGCAGCCGCAACTGCCAAACCGCCTTCAGCTACGTCATGTGCAGATGCTACGAATCCTGCACGGATTGCAGCAGATACTTGCGCCTGACGCTCAACTTCAACTCCAAGATCCATTTCAGGTGCTTTCCCGAAAATTTTTCCGTGAACCATTTTCTGCAGCTCACTGCCGCCAAATTCATTTTTCGTCTCGCCGATCAAGTAAATCAGATCATTTGCTTCTTTAAAGGATTGTGTCGTGATGTATTTTGTATCTTCAATTAATCCAACCATTCCAATAACAGGTGTCGGATAAACGGCTGTGCCATTCGTTTCATTGTATAGAGAAACGTTTCCGCCAATAACTGGAGAGTTAAGCACACGGCACGCTTCACTCATCCCATCTGCCGCTTTTTCGATCTGCCAGAAAATCTCCGGCTTCTCTGGATTTCCAAAGTTCAGACAGTCTGTAATCGCAAGCGGTCTTCCGCCTGAACATACGATATTTCGTGCTGCTTCAGCTACAGCGATCATCCCGCCAACTTCAGGATCCAAGTAAAGATATCTAGAATTGCAGTCTGTAGTCATCGCAAGTGCTTTATTTGTATCACGAATGCGAAGTACTGCAGCATCAGAACCAGGTGCGACAACTGTATTTGTGCGGACCATGTAGTCATATTGATCATAAACCCATTCTTTGCTTGCAATCGTCGGCTGCTTAAGAAGGTTCACAAGAGTTTCCTGCAGATCATCTACCTGCGGTGTGCTTACTTCCATCTGCTGAAACTCTTTGTAATAAGCAGGCTCTGCTGATGGCTTGTGATAGACAGGTGCCTCTTCTGCTAATGCATCAACCGGAATTTCTACAACTATCTCGCCTTTATGAAGAAGGCGGAGCATTTTATCATCTGTTACAACCCCGATTGCTTTTGCTTCAAGCTCATATTTGTCAAAAATGTCGGTGATTTCTTTCTCGCGGCCACGTTCAACGACTAGTACCATCCGCTCCTGTGATTCAGAGAGCATCATTTCATAAGGTGTCATGCCTGCTTCCCGCTGCGGCACTAAATCTAAATTCATTTCGATGCCTGAACCGGCTTTGCTCGCCATTTCAGCAGTTGAGCTTGTAAGTCCCGCAGCTCCCATGTCCTGAATCCCAACAAGAGCATCACACTTTATAACCTCTAGACAAGCTTCAAGCAAAAGCTTTTCCATAAACGGGTCGCCTACTTGAACAGCAGGGCGTTTTTCATCTGATGCATCTGTTAATTCTTCAGATGCAAACGTCGCTCCATGAATCCCGTCTCGGCCTGTTTTTGCACCAACATACATCACGGTATTGCCAATTCCTTTTGCAACACCTTTTTTAATATCTTCGTGGTTGATTAACCCAACACACATTGCATTGACAAGCGGATTGCCGTCATAAGAAGGATCAAACTGAATCTCTCCGCCGACCGTTGGGATTCCGATACAGTTTCCATAACCTGCAATACCAGCAACAACTTCTTCAAACAAATAACGGACACGCGGAGATGTTAATTCCCCGAAGCGCAAAGAGTTTAATAGAGCAATCGGACGTGCACCCATTGAAAACACATCGCGGATAATCCCGCCGACACCTGTTGCTGCACCTTGATAAGGTTCAATTGCTGAAGGGTGATTATGGCTTTCAATTTTAAAAACAACCGCCTGATCGTCACCAATATCAACAATCCCGGCTCCTTCTCCAGGTCCTTGAAGAACATGCTCACCTGATGTTGGGAACTTTTTTAATACAGGCTTTGAATTTTTGTAGCTGCAGTGCTCTGACCACATAACAGAGAAAATCCCGAGCTCTGTATAATTCGGCAAGCGCCCCATAATCGATTCAATCATTGAAAACTCATCATCACTAACGCCCATTTGACGGTAGATTTTCTCTTCTTTAATCATAAGCTGTGTTGGTTCAAGCAGTAGTGACATGAGATTCCCTCCAGTTTTTCACGATCGATTTAAATAGGTTCAGACCATCGGCGCCACCAAGCAGTTCATCAACCGCACGTTCAGGGTGTGGCATCATTCCAAGAACATTTCCGCGCTCATTTACGATTCCCGCTATATCTTCTAAACTTCCATTTGGGTTGTTTTTATATGTGAAAGCAATTTGGTTATTTTCTCTTAATCTAGCTAAAGTCAGCTCATCACAGTAGTAGTTTCCTTCACCATGTGCGATTGGAACAGAGATGACCTGTTCTTTTTCATAAGCAGATGTGAACATTGTATTATCATTTTGAACGACAAGGTTTGTCGGACGGCACATGAACTTCAGGTTTTCGTTGCGCTTCATCGCACCTGGCAATAAGCCTGCTTCAAGCAAGATCTGAAACCCGTTGCATACGCCAAGAACCGGCTTGCCTGCTTCTGCAGCTTTGACAACTTCCTTCATGACATTGGCAAAACGCGCAATTGCGCCTGACCGAAGATAGTCTCCGTAAGAGAAGCCCCCAGGAAGTAGAATGCCGTCAAATCGGCTTAAATCTGTTTCATCATGCCAAACGTACTCTGCTTCTTCCCCAAGCTCATCCTTGATAGCGTGGAACATATCGATATCACAGTTTGATCCCGGAAAAACGATGACGGCGAATTTCACTGTGCGACAACCTCCTCCACCTCATAGCGGTAGTCTTCAATCACTGTATTTGCAAGCAGCTTTTCACACATTTCACGAACCGTCGCATCTAAATCACGCTCAGTCTTTTCAATCGTAAGTTCCATGTACTTACCGATCCGAATATCGCTAACCTCTTTGTAGTTCATGCTGTGCAAGGCGTGCTGTACCGCGCTTCCCTGTGGATCAAGAACGCTTTCTCTGAGTGTAACGAATACCTTTACTTTGTACATGCTGTTTCTCCTCCTAAACGATTTAAAATTTCCGAGTATGCATCTGTTAAGCTGCCGATATCACGGCGGAAAACATCTTTATCAAACTTCTCATTCGTTTTTTCATCCCATAACCGGCACGTATCAGGCGAAATCTCATCCGCTAAAAGCAGTGTGCCATCCTTTGTTAAACCAAATTCTAATTTAAAATCAACTAAACGGATGCCGCAGTCTTTGAAGTGGCTGATCAATACCTGATTCACTTTTAAAGCGGCTTCTCTCAGCTGCTTTATCTGTTCTTTCGTTGCAGCTTCCAGCAATTCAATATGATCTTCTGTAATCAGCGGATCGCCTAACTCATCATCTTTATAATAAAATTCTACAATTGGTGTTTTAAGCGGTGTTCCTTCTTCTATTCCCAGTCGTTTTGAAAGACTTCCTGCCATAATATTTCGAACCACTACCTCAAGCGGTACAATTTTAACCTCTTTCACAAGCTGCTCGGTAGAAGAAAGTCTTTTAATAAAGTGACTCTCAATCCCGTTCTCAGCAAGCTTTTCAAACAGCAGCGTTGAAATTTCGTTATTCAAACGCCCTTTTCCTTCGATTTCAGCCTTCTTCTCTCCATTAAACGCTGTTGCAGAGTTCTTATATGAAACTAGCAAAACCTCATCTTCATTCGTGCGGTAAATTTTCTTAGCCTTGCCTTCATAAAGCAGGTTCAACTTTTCGATAGTCATGAAAATCCTCCTAGTAACGACAGAATATTGGGAACTTTAGAAATGCGGAATCGCCTGGTTAGCTCCGACAGACAGATAAGGATCCGACAGAAAAGGCGCTTTTTGCCTTTACTGGCGGAGCCGTTCTGGCCGAGGAGTTAGGCGATGGAGCTGGACACCGAAGTGCAAGACTCTGCTCCGCTTCTTAAAAAAGAGGCAAATAATATATTTACCTCTTTGTTTTTTAAGTTTCCGCTTAAATACCTAAACGCTCAAAGATAGTATCTACACTTTTCAGGTGGTAATTGTAATCAAAGCAGTCATCAATGATTTCACTTGATAAACGGTCCGTAATCGTGCCATCCGCTTCTACTAGCTGACGGAAAGGAACTTGTTTTTCCCAAGCTTCCATTGCTTTTGGCTGAACGATATCATAAGCCTGCTCACGTGTCATTCCTGCATCAATCAATGCAAGCAGTACACGCTGAGAGTAAATCAGGCCAAGAGTGCGATCCATGTTGCGCTTCATGTTTTCCGGGAACACCGTTAAGTTTTTCACGATGTTGCTAAATCGATTCAGCATGTAATTCAATGCAATCGTCGCATCTGGAAGAATAATGCGCTCTGCTGATGAATGTGAGATATCACGCTCATGCCAAAGCGGTACATTTTCATAAGCTGTCATCATATAGCCGCGAATGACTCTCGCAAGTCCTGTCATGTTTTCAGAACCAATCGGGTTGCGTTTATGAGGCATTGCTGAAGATCCTTTTTGACCTTTCGCAAAGAATTCCTCAACCTCGCGCGTTTCACTCTTTTGAAGTCCGCGAACCTCTGTTGCAAATTTTTCAATCGAAGTTGCAATCAATGCAAGTGTGCTCATGTAATCGGCATGACGATCGCGCTGCAGCGTCTGTGTTGAGATTGGAGCTGCCTGCAAACCTAATTTTTCACACACATATGCTTCAACAAAAGGATCAATGTTCGCATATGTACCAACAGCACCAGACATTTTTCCAAATTCAATGCCCTCTGCTGAACGCTTGAAGCGCTCTAAGTTACGTTTCATTTCTTCGTACCATAATCCAAGCTTAAGTCCAAACGTTGTCGGCTCAGCGTGTACACCATGAGTACGGCCCATCATAACGGTATATTTGTGTTCAATTGCTTTGTTTTTTAAGATCTCAACAAAGTTCTCAATATCTTTTAAAAGAATATCGTTTGCCTGCTTCAAAAGATAAGAAAGTGCAGTATCGACAACATCTGTGGACGTTAAGCCGTAATGAACCCATTTTCTCTCTTCACCAAGAGTCTCAGAAACGGCTCTAGTAAAAGCAACGACGTCGTGGCGCGTTTCTTCTTCAATTTCCTTAATTCTTTCAATATCAAACGATGCGTTCGCACGAAGCAGCTTTACGTCTTCTTTCGGAATATGTCCAAGCTCAGCCCATGCCTCACACGCAAGTATTTCAACCTCAAGCCAAGCTTTAAAGCGATTTTCTTCCGTCCAGATGGCACCCATTTCAGGTCTTGTGTAACGTTCAATCATGATAAATCCTCCGTTCTATTGTTGACCCCATAATTTGTTGATTTCTTTTTCTTTTTCTTCGATACCTTCTGTTAAAAAAGTGACATGCCCCATTTTCCGTTTGTGCTTCGCCTCTTTTTTACCGTACAAGTATATCTTACCTTCACGAAATAACGAAAGATTATTTAATATGAGCGGAAGATGTTCGCCTAAAACATTGACCATCAAACCAGGATGCAGCAGCTTAGGATTGCCTAGAGGCAGATTGCATACAGCTCTGATGTGCTGTTCAAACTGATTCGTCTCACAAAGATCAATCGTATAGTGACCAGAGTTGTGCGGTCTTGGAGCCAGCTCATTAATGAACACGCCGCCGTCTTCTGCCACAAACATTTCGACTGCAAGCGTTCCAACTAAGTTGAATGCTTTTGCCAGCAGAATTGCCTGTTTCCTCGCTTCTGCAGAAACTTCTTCTTTTATCCTTGCCGGCACAATGCTTTGATGCAGAATGTTGTTTACATGAATGTTCTCTGCAATTGGAAAAGTGAAGATTTCGCCATCTGAATTTCTGGCAACAATAACCGATACCTCTTTTTCAAACGCTACCCATTTCTCTAAAATACAAATTCCGCTTTTTAAAAGATCTGCTGCTGCTTGAAAATCGCTTTTCTGCTTGATCACAGCCTGCCCTTTACCATCGTATCCACCTCTGCACGTTTTCAAAACACAAGGATAATCAAGTTCATCAATTGAAGCGGCAAGCTCTGTTTCTGTTTTCACGATCCGGTAGTCTGCAACCTTGCAGCCAGCTTCGACAATCGCCTTTTTCTCAGTTTCGCGATCCTGTGTCATAGAAAGAAGGGCTGAACCCTGCGGCAAGCAGGCATTCTCTTCAATCCACTTTAAAGCCTCGTAATCTATGTTTTCAAACTCATACGTAATCACATTGCTAATTTCAGCCAGTCTCTTAATGGCGTCCAGGTCATTGTAGGGCGCAGTAATCTCATAGTCTGCAAGCTGTCCGCATGGTGAATTGGGTGTTGGTTCTAATACCGCAACATCATACCCCATGCTTTTTGCAGCAACTGTCATCATCCGGCCAAGCTGACCTCCGCCGATGATTCCAATCGTTGAACCCGGCAATATTGTTTTATTAGACAAGCTCATCACTGCTTTCGAACACTTTTTTTCTTGTTTGCTCACGTCTGCTATCTAATAACCCAGCAAGCTCTTCATTCGATATCGATAGAATTTGTGCAGCCAGCAGCCCTGCGTTTACAGCTCCGGCTTTTCCAATTGCGACAGTTGCAACTGGAACACCTCCTGGCATTTGTACAATAGATAACAGAGAATCCATTCCATTCAACGCTTTTGATTGGACAGGTACCCCGATAACTGGAAGTGTAGTCTTCGCTGCCACCATCCCCGGCAAATGCGCCGCTCCGCCTGCGCCTGCAATAATAACCTTTAATCCTCTATTTCTAGCAGTTTCTGCATATTCAAACATATAATCAGGTGTACGATGTGCGGAAACGACCTTTTTCTCATAAGGCACCTGCAGCTCATCTAAAATCTCACAAGCATGTTTCATCGTATCCCAGTCTGACGTGCTTCCCATTATAATTCCTACCATCGGTTCCATCCATATCCCACCTTTTGTCCATAAAAAAAGCCCAGCATGCATTGATTCTCTATATAAGAGAAAGCAATACAAACCAGGCATCAGAACATTTTAAAAGCAAGCCGTTCCATGACAGGCTAACAATTACTTTCCCTCATAGTCCAATAATTTACGGTTATCGGGTAGAAACTTTCGGGCCATATCCCCGACTTTATATGAGGTAAAATACATTCGTTTTTATATCCATGTTTATCATAACAGCACATTTAAGAAGTTGTCAACGCAAAATCGAACAATCTTGTTGATCGGGTTAAAATTGTTCGTATTTAGATCAATTTCCCTTCAAAAACAATCTTTTTCCCATAAGGTACCACTTCAATTGCACCATTTACCTTTTCTTCTTTAAAGACAGGCTCTTCCATTCTTCTTACAGGCATATACCCTTCTTTTTGCATTCTGGAAAGACAGCTATCGATCGTCTCGCCCTCCTGCACCTCAAACTTTCGCTTTTTAGGTTTATCCGTCATATTTCAATCTTGCTCCTTCTCACAGCTTTTACCCAGAAACCCCCGTGTATCGTCTTCGGCTCAAAAGCAATAATAAACGCCTTCGGATCCAGCTCCTTAATCGCAGCATACAAATTCAATTCATATTTACGGGGTGTCAGAATCTGCATAGCCAAACGGTCGCCCTCACGTCCATTTGCCATCCAATCTGTCACACCATATCCCTTATCTCTTAAGATGGCCGGCATATCCTTCTCATTCTCAGTCGAAATCACATTAACAGTAATATACCCAAGTGCAAGCTTCTCCTCAATCTTCATCCCAACAATAACACCAATGCCATACCCCACCGCATACGCAATCAAATTCTGAATCTCATTTAAATTATCCAGCACCAGCCCTAGACCAATGACATAAATAACAACCTCTATCGTACTGATAAATGCAGCTAAATACCGCTGACCCTTCAACGTCAAAATCATGCGTATCGTAAAAAACGAAACATAAACAATATTGATGAGCAAGATGATTAAAACCATCGTTACACTATTTGAAAGCAATCGACTTCCTCCTAACTCAGCTGTACCCAATAAAATGAAGTGACAGGTCATATCTTACTAAAGTTTCTCTTCAGAGACAATGGTGGATTTAGGTGTATGACGAAACTGCAGACTTTGTACAGCCATTACTTACATATTACCTGTAAACAAAGCTGTAAAACCAATTGAGGAAAGTCATATGTAAGTGTCTCGCACGCCCATCACAGCCTTCCCTTCGATGCAGTTGGGCATATAAAACCTTTTAAATGGCCTTTTTTCTAATAAAAAAAGAGACTGCTTCCGTTAAAGTGCCCGGCTTATGTCGTTTGTGATCATTCTCTACAATTTTCCGCTCCCTCTGCACGGTTTTATACTCGTTTAGCCAATTACAACTAAATATATTTGTTCAAAAGGTCAAATTCTGTATCTTCTGTGCGGCAGTCCATCATTTTTGTGCAGAGAGCCAGAATTTCTGTGCGATAACACACTTTTCTGTGCGCAAACCATGATTTTCTGTGCACTTTTCCATCTGCTTCCATAACTCGTGCAAATCCCTGTTACATTTGCTGCTGTTTCCTCAATGGAATTGGATACTCCTAGCTGTAGAACCTTTATAATGCATTTTTTCTAATAAAAACAGGGATTGCTTCCATTGTAGTGAGCGATTATTGTATTTCTGATTACTCCCCACAATTTGCACCAAGCCCACCTTCAAACCTCCATTCTCCTAACTGCACTTGGCCATTTTTTCTCTTTTCTCCATACAAAAAAGAACAGCATTTCTGCTGTTCTTCTTCTTTGCATGCCTGGCAACGTCCTACTCTCACAGGGGGAAACCCCCAACTACCATCGGCGCTAGAGAGCTTAACTTCCGTATTCGGCAATCGGCTTGCGATGAGCTTCGCATCTCTTCGTCAGCTTCACTCGTTCAGATCCTCACGTACATTCGTACGCTCCGGTCTTCTCTCCCTTGCTTCCTCGACCTGCTCGCTCCTCCCAACCCTCAAGATGGAAGTCGACTTTCGTTCCTGCTAATCTTTTTAAAACCCTCTTGGGTTTTGACCATACAAAAAAGAACAGCATTTCTGCTGTCCTTCTTCTTTGCATGCCTGGCAACGTCCTACTCTCACAGGGGGAAACCCCCAACTACCATCGGCGCTAAAGAGCTTAACTTCCGTGTTCGGCATGGGAACG
>NZ_PKLB01000013.1:0-66531 GCF_002858905.1 Bacillus sp. UMB0893
TCCGCTCGACTTGCATGTATTAGGCACGCCGCCAGCGTTCGTCCTGAGCCAGGATCAAACTCTCCGAAGAAAATTTGTGACTCAATTTGTTGCTGACTTCAAAAATTTAAAACGTTTGGTACGCTTTTGGTTTTGTTTAGTTTTCAAAGATCATTTCGCCATCACTGGTGACGGCTTATATAATTTAACATGGTCACTATCGCTGTGTCAACAACCTTTTGAATTTTTTTTTACTTATTTCAAAGTCGATTTGTTTCTTAGCGACGAAAAATAATATACCACCAATTCCAAACAATCGTCAATAGAAATTACCTAATATTTTTATTGAAATGTTGATCAAGTTTTCCGCTAATTATTTTATATAAATTAACCAGCAGCTCTCTTTTTTCTAAAAGTGATTTTTTTTGAACAAAAGTCAAATTATCACCTATTAGTATATTGCATACAATTGCTAATTCTTGTTCTACTAACATTTCTATTTCTTTAGCTTCTTTGTCGTTGAAGATAAATCCTTTTGCCATATAATCCTCCTCTTGGGGTTTTATCATTATTGCACAACCTGTATTTTTCTAATCATATATTTAACAGCTTGGCATACATATGAGACAAGAACATTGGGACGGGGTTGATTAAGATGAACAATTTTTATATTATGCATATGAAAAACATTAAACAGATTCTCATTATTGTCATAGCAGCTCTTTTTACAGCTGGAATTTTATATATCGAAAATGTTCTGCAATTTCCTGTTTTTTCAACGGCTGATGGTCCAAAAGCCATCTTTAGAGGAGAAGAGAAAGAGAATAAAGTTTCTTTAACGTTTGATATTAGCTGGGGAGACGAGAAAGCAGCACCAATCCTTGAGACTCTTAAGAAAAACGGGGTCACGAATGCAACCTTTTTTCTCTCCGCTGCCTGGGCAGAACGGCATCCTGAAATCGTCAAACAAATTGTTAAGGATGGGCACCAAATAGGCAGCATGGGTTATGCCTACAAAAATTACACATCTTTAGAAGCAACGGAAATTCGCCGTGATCTTTTAATGGCACAGGACGTGTTTAAAGAATTAGGTTTAAAAGACGTTAAACTCCTCAGACCGCCAACCGGCAATTTCAATCAAGAAATTCTTACAATAGCCGAACGATATGGTTATACTGTCGTGCATTACAGCGTGGATTCTGATGATTGGACAAATCCAGGCGTGAGTGAAATAGTAAAGAATCTCAATGACTCCGTACAAGGCGGCGATATTATTCTTTTACATGCTTCAGATTCAGCTAAGCAAACTCAAAAAGCATTGCCTCAAATTGTAGAGGGCCTTAAGCAAAAAGGGTTAAAGAATGTATCCGTTGCAGAATTAATTGCCAACGCAAATGCTAAGTCAACAGAAGTTAAATAAATGGTTGGATAGATGTTGTTTTTAAGAATATAAAAGAAAGCTAAGCTCACATGGGCTTAGCTTTTTTTGCTGGCGATAATTTAGTTAGCAGCAGAAGCTGGTAGGCGTTGCAAATAAGGAGCGGAAGCAGCATGAGATATAACCAGTCTCCTTCATTCACACGAAGTGCAGGAACCCACTCAACGGTAGTGACGACAATCATAAAAAATAACGCAGGAATGAATGCCTTTTTATTTGTTTGCTGCATTTTAATATAAGCTACTGCCAGCGAGAAAATGACCACGAATAACGCAAGAACCGTATAGGACACGACAGACTCGCCTTCAGCTGCAAAAAGCTGGTAGCGGAAATAAATTAAATCAAATACAACAAATAGGATTAACAGTATTTGAATGGCGTTCCATAAGGATGCTGTTTTAAAAATGCCAAGACCAAAACGATGGATGGTTAAATACGCAAAAAAGCCCATTTGGCTGATAATACTAAAAATAAATCCTACTCCAATGAGCCAAAATAAGATGGATAGTATTTCAATGATATCAAACGATATAAAAAATTCCTGGTACTCGCCCCATTTTAATGCAAATCCAACGATACTTGTACTAATGCCGCCAACGAGCAGAGTCGTCAGAAATAAACGCACCCAATTTCGACTATTCAATGTTGTATCCCCCAATATGTATTCTACTCATGAAATTTTACCAATGTCTGTCTAAAAAAGCTATTTTATTTACCAGTATAAAAAGCTCTAGATAATTCATATTAAAAATAGGCAACTTGAAAAAGAAAGGAGCTTTGATCACATGAAAAAGCGAAGGTTGCTCTTATTGATAACAGTTATAGCCATCTGTTCTATCCTTGCAAGCTGCTCGCCACAGGATCAGCCTGCCGGACAGCTTGATTATGAAGAAACGAAAAAGATGGTTGTTGATATATTAAAGACAGATGATGGAAAGAAAGCCATTGAAGAAATATTAGCCAATGATGATATGAAACAAAATTTAATTATGGATCAAAAAGTGGTTTCAGATACCATCTCTAAAACCCTAACATCAGAAAAAGGCGTAGAATTTTGGCAAAAAACATTTGAAGATCCCAAGTTCACCGAAAGCTTTGCTAAAAGCTTAAAGACTGAGCATGAAAAAGTAATAAAAGGATTAATGAAAGATCCTGAATATCAAGAAATGCTAATTAAAGTGCTTCAGAATCCTGAAATGGAAAAAGAAATGACGAAGGTGCTTCAAAGCCAGGAATTCCGCAAGCATTTGCAGGAAGTTATTACCGAGACTATCAGCAGCCCGCTCTTTAAAACCAAGATGGAAGAAACTCTTCTAAAAGCCGCTAAAGAAATGCAGCAAGAAGGCGGCAGTTCGGGTGGCGGCAGTGAAGGCGGCGGCGGTCAATCCGGGCAGGGCGGCGGACAAAGTGAATCAGGTGGAGAAGGCGGACAATAATTGACCTTAACCCCTTATTGAAAGCAAGATAAAAAAGCGCCAATCACTTGGCGCTTTTCCTTTAAACATTTACAGGCACAAGTTCTGTTACCTTTTTGGCGATTTCCAAATAAATCGCGCCTGTTGGATGGTCTTTTGCGTAGACAGATGGAGCAAAATCCTCTTCGTTCCAATCTGGCTGCTGAAGAGGGATGTTTCCAAGCACCGGCACTTCAAGTTCGCGGGCAAGTTTGTCTCCTCCGCCTTTGCCAAATACATATTCTTTTTCTCCAGTCAGCTTGCTTTCAAAATAAGCCATATTTTCAACGACTCCGATAACTTCATGTTCTGTTCTGAGTGCCATTGCACCTGCTCTGGCAGCTACGAATGCAGCTGTTGGATGTGGAGTCGTGACAATGATTTCTTTACATGAAGGAAGCATGGCATGTACGTCAAGAGCAACATCACCTGTTCCAGGAGGCAAATCAAGCAGCAGATAATCAAGATCTCCCCACTCTACCTCTTGAAAAAAGTTATTGAGCATTTTACCAAGCATTGGCCCGCGCCAAATAACAGGTGCATTGTCTTCTACGAAAAATCCCATTGAGATGACCTGAACACCAAAGCGCTCAACTGGGATAATTCTCTCTCCCCGCACAACAGGTCTAGTTGTAATACCCATCATATCCGGAACACTGAATCCGTATATATCAGCATCAATTAAGCCTACCTTTTTGCCTAAACGTGCCAAAGATACGGCCAAATTAACCGAAACAGTGGATTTGCCTACTCCGCCTTTTCCGCTTGCAATGGCAATAAACGTCGGCTGTTTGCTTGCAGCAAGGACAGAGGCATCTTCAGGTTTAGCTGTTTGATACTTAGCTGTTACTTCCTTAGAAAGTTCTGTAAATCGAAGACCGACAGTCTCAGCACCCGCTTCTTTTAGCTTAGCAACAATTTCCTGCTGCAGCTGCATCTGTTCAGATGTACCTGTTTTGGCAATTGCCACTTTTATGCTAATATGATTTTTCTCTGCTTTAATAGACACTTCTTCAATCGCATTTAATTCTTCTAATGTTTTATGTAAAAAAGGTTCTTTTAATTCACCGACAATTTTACGTGCAATATCCTCTCTCACCATGCTAATCACCCTTTGTTGTATTCGTTTTCACAATTATAACATAATTACTTTTGGAAGTAGATAAGAAACGCTTGACCTGCTCTATTTCAAAATTTAAGCAAATCGGGAGCGCGTTAATCGCAAGATTTGTTTTGAACGAACAACTTAAAAAAACCCTCACTCAGGAGGATTTTTTTCATGTGTCATATATCTTAGGATTCCGTTATAGATCGATGCAGCGACCTTATCTTGGTATTCTTCCGTTCCAAGCAGTCTTGCCTCCTCTGGATTTGACAGGAAGCCTACCTCTACCAACGCACCCGGTTTATCGATGTGTTTCATTAAGTACAGTGTGTTCATTTGTTTTGCTTTTCTTGTCGTATTTTCCAAATTTCTTCTTAATTCATCCTGAATGAACTTTGCAGCTTGTTCATTCTCTTCCATTTTTGAATTGTAAAAAGTCTGGGCACCGCTCCACTGATTCGAAGGGATTGCATTCAAGTGGATGCTTAAATACATGTCTGCTTCAGACTCATTAATGATTTTAAGCCTCTTTCGCAGATCCTGCGTTTTCCTTCTTGAATACCCTTTCGTATCTTTGTCAGCAAGGTCTTTATCCTTTTCACGAGTAAGCAGGACTAATGCTCCCTGTTCCTGTAAGTAATCTCTGATTTTCATGGATATGGAAAGAGCAATATCTTTCTCTAAAAATTCTGCTCCAACAGCTCCACCATCTGGTCCGCCATGTCCAGGATCTAAGTATATGACCTTTCCTGTTAAAGGGAGGTTCCATGACTTCCATGAACTGTCATTATTAAATTGAAATTGAAATAAAAGGAGTAATAAAATAAATCCCGCTGCGAAGCCAAACCATCTTAGCTTTCTCTTCATTTTTTCCCCTCCTGCTCGTCCTCTAACAATATATGGGGGACTGGCAGGGAATATGTTAAGAAATAGAATGGAATTATGCTAAAAAAAGTTTAATGAAGCCGAAGCTTGTACCGTTTTTCACCTATATCAAATCCTTCAGACCACCATGAATGAATTAAAAATTCACAAGCATAGTAAATGGATTCATTTGTAAAATCACTTTCGCTCTGATTACCCCATATCAGCATATATTCATACAATTCATCGACAAGCAGCTTTTCTTCTCTTCTGCTTCTATTATTGACAGTCTGAATGGATTCTCCAAAGAAGCCAAACCTGCTGTAGCTGGCACCCAGCAAATAAGCTTCAATCGAAAAGTCAATGCAGCCATCCTCAATGGCTGAATAATCGAATGTACCAGAATGCATGAAAACACCAAAGCTTTCATAGGCTTTTGCTTTTAGCTGGGTTAACGTGAGATCCTTAAGGATGCTTCGTTCGTATTTGATTTGTTTATCTCTTCTTTTATCTGCAAGTGATGTTATAATTTCCATTTATTCATCGCCCCCTCTCTCTATTGTTTTACTGCTGTTTTTTTATCATTCGTGATTGTTTTACCAATTAAAGGAGGATCCGGAGGCTTTCGATTGCGATTAATGAAAACAACAAAAAACCACACATGAATATTGTGGTTTTGATAGAAGTAACGTTTTAAGACCTGAGGTGCACGAATAGGTTCCCCATTTAAATGTCCAAATCACGAAAAGACAAAAGGGTGCCCAATTATGTACATGTTCTACATGATTAAATGTTATTTTCAAACCTTATCACTATACATTGATGGTTATCTTTCATTGTAAGGTAACCTGGGTATAGCGTATCTTACCGCCGTTCACATGTAGAAACTGGCTGGTTACGCAGGCCGACTCATTAGATGATAGGTAAACGTATGCAGGAGCTAGTTCAAAAGGTTGTTCAGCTCTCCCCATTTAAATGTCTTTCCTGAATCTGAGTTGATGTTCCGCGGGATATGTGCTTACCGTAAATATCAAATCCAGAAGTTGTCCCGTGACTTCAATGTTTAAACCGGATGAAATGACGAGGTCATAAGTTTACATACACACACATACCTTTTAATGTCACGGATTTTTGGAGAGGAGGAAATGATTTGTATAACCAAAATCCAAATCACTTTACACCGGTTAAAACATATAAACCCTTTCATAGCCGTTTTGATCCCTGTCCGCCGATTGGAAGGAAATATTATTCGACCCCTCCTAACTTATACATGAATTTTCAGCCGCCTAACCTGGAACAATTTCCGCCTTATGAAGCATTGAAAAAAGGAACGCTTTGGAAAGCTTTATACGATCCTTACGAAAATCCATATAAAGAGAGGAAGTCTTGATTTGGTAAAGCAAATTGATGATGAATACTATCAATTGATGCATCAGATTCAGGCTGCAGATTTCGTTCTAGTCGAATTAACACTTTACCTTGACACGCATCCTGATGATGAGAACGCATTACAGCAATTCAACCAGTATTCCGATTACTCAAGACAAGTGAAACAGGTTTTTGAAGGGAAATACGGTCCTTTGCTCCAATTTGGAGTCAGCAATAATCCCGGCCCCCGCTGGGATTGGGGAAGCGGGCCCTGGCCATGGCAGGTTTAAGGAGGAGAGCATATGTGGGTCTATGAAAAGAAGTTGCAATATCCTGTAAAAGTTAGTAAATGCAACCCAACCCTTGCAAAGTATTTGATTGAACAATACGGGGGTGCGGATGGAGAACTTGCGGCAGCACTCCGATACTTAAACCAGCGGTACTCCATTCCCGATAAAGTGGTTGGGCTTTTAACTGATATTGGTACTGAAGAATTTGCCCATCTTGAGATGATTGCGACAATGGTTGTTAAGCTTACCAAAGACGCTACACCCGAGCAGCTAAGAGATGCCGGGATTGGCGAACATTATGCGAATCATGACAGTGCAGTTTTTTATCATAACGCAGCTGGTGTACCATGGACTGCTTCATATATTCAGGCAAAAGGGGATCCGATTGCAGATTTATATGAAGATATAGCAGCCGAGGAAAAAGCGCGTGCTACCTATCAATGGCTGATCGATATGTCCGACGATCCAGACATTAATGATTCGCTTAGCTTTTTAAGAGAACGTGAAATCGTCCACTCTATGAGATTCCGTGAAGCGGTTGAAATATTAAAAGAAGATCGAGATCAGAAAAAAGTTTTTTAGGTCTAAAAAAACAGCAGGAATTTCCCCCTGCTGTTTTTCAAAATCATGTAAGCCCAGTCTGCATGCTTTTGCCACCGCCTGGCGACAGAGACATGTTCACGCCCGGTATAGTACTAGAATACAGAAGAATAAACTCCTTTTTCATCTAACGGTAAAGATTGATGAATATTTACGAATCCATAATAACAAAATGTGACCAAAACCCCATTACACATTAACCCCCCCCCCCAACCAAATCGGTTGAGAGCCTTGAAACGTTGGTAATTATCGTTTTGAGAATTGAGGTGCACGACGAACGCCTTTAAGACCGTATTTTTTACGTTCTTTCATGTGTGCATATAATATTAAGAAGCATGAAAAAAATAATCCTTTTTATATCAATGTTTAGCCGCTTTTTATAACAAAAAAGAAAAATGAAATAATATACCTTTCTATATGTTACGTGACAAAATGTGATTTAAAAAACTCTCCATTAGCTTTTTTATATAGTCCTTTCGGAACCCGCCTTTCGCATTCGCTAAGCGGGCATTTTACATTAACCCCTATAAACTCTCCTTCATGAAAAATAGATTGCGCTATGTCAAATCCGCACGATATGGTGAAATGAACGCCATAACGGATTTCCGCATCGACAAAAAGCTTTTCCACCTCCGCGATGCTGCGAATGTTTTCCCTACGGTCATCCGGACCGAAACTGAGTTCTTTGTTCAAACCGTGTCGGATGTTATCCCCATCCAGAACATAAGAGCGGCAATTCAGGTTTGTGTCCAAACGGCAGCGGTCATCTGTTGTAATTTGGAACGGATGCCACGCTTTTCGACAAGCTTCTGCCCTCCTCATAATTACTGTTATGGAATCCACGAATGTAAAGACTTGACTCAGACAAACGTACATTTTTAGTAAACTAGGTATTTCATCCAACCTCTATATGGGGATCGCACATATCGTAACAAATAAATTGGTAATGCAAGGAGGGTATTTATCTGTGTTGCTTTTACGGGTTGGAGTACCAAGATTTTCAATATCGGAGGTCGATAGGAATGGCAGATCAAAGCGTCCATATGAAACAATTCGAGGAAGCCAAAACACTCCATTATAATGGGGTGGACGGGGACAAAAAAGCGGTGATAAAAGCAAACGGGATGCTCTTAAAGCTTCGTGAGGCCGAGCCAGAGAATGCGCTAATTGAAGCCTATTACGGCAGTACTCTCGTTCTATTAGGCCGGGATGCCGTTAAAATTCTGGAAAGAGCGGATAAGGCGCAAGAGGGATTAGATGCATTGAATCGGGCCGTTTCTTTAGACTCAAACCATAAAGAAATTCGGTTGTTGCGCGGGAACATTTGTCTGAGGCTGCCGGAGTCCTTTTTCCATTGCTCGGAAACGGCGATCGAGGACTTCACCTTCCTGCTTGACCACTATAAAGAGAATTCCAACTACCTTACTCCCAAACAAGTACGCGAAGTACTGCGAAACTTAAGTGCAGCTTACCAAAATGCAGGAAAACCTGACAAAGCAAATTCAGTCTTGCAGCGTCTCGATCAATTGGAACGGAACAAAAAATCATAAGAAAAGAGAGGGAGGAGACATCTATTCCCTTCCGTAGAATATATTGATCTTGGATATCGTTCATTCGCGGCCAGAGATTACGAAACTGGAGAGTGGATAATTTTGAAAAAAGTATTCGTCAACGGCACTAACATTTGTTATGAATCGATCGGGGAAGGCTTTCCTTTGATCGGACTTACAGGAAAAGACAGCAACATGGACTGGTGGAACCCGGCAATCAAGGCCGCGTTAAGCGAAAGGAACAGCTTCATCATGCTCGATCATCGAGGTACAGGCCGGAGCGACGCTCCGACAGAAGCGTACGACATCTCGGATATGGCCAAGGATGTCATTGGGCTAATGAACGCGCTCGATATCGAAAAGGCACATATTTTAGGCCAATCGATGGGGGGAATGATTGCGCAGGAGCTTGCAATCGAAGACCCCAGCCGCGTGTCGAAATTAATTTTATGTTCCACGACCTGTGGCGTCAAACGGGTGCCGCCTTCTTTTCGGATGATCAAGTGGCTGATGCGTAAGAACGCTGCATTTTCCCCTCAGGACACGCTAAATATGCTTTACTCCAAAGCCTATATCCAGGAGAATCCAGACTTGATCGCATCACTCGTGGAACGGATGCAGATTGCGCCTTCTAACCCTAGAAGCATGGAGATTCATCGTGAGGCGAGCAAGAATTTCGATTCGTACCATCGGCTCGGACAAATTTCGGCACCAACTCTTATTATTCACGGCGAGGATGATTGGGTCTTCAGTCCGAAGCATGCCAATATTCTGAACCGTCGTATTCCAGGCTCCAAGCTGATTCTATTTCCCAATGCGGGCCACGGTGTCTTTTCACAGGAGCATCGCAAGGTGTTGGAGGAAATCCATCGTTTCGTTGAATGATCGGCATTAACGAAACAAAAAGACGACTCTTATTCATTTTGAATGAGTAGTCGTCTTTTCCATTCAGTCCAACATTGCGGCATATCGTTTGAACTGATCCTCTATAACGAGACATGCCATGGCGGGCACGATTCTCGGACAAATGCACGCATACCGGCCTTCTATGCGAATCTGCGGATCTTCTCCTTTAATGTTGATGGTCTTCTGTGGAACAGAAATGGATGACGCAGGCTTTACGACAACCCAGAATATGATTTCCTGTCCCGTGCTTATCCCACCGATGATTCCTCCCGAATGCTCATCAAAGGTCCGGCACCCGATTTCTTTCGTATAAGCCAGAACCTGTACTCCTCTTTTCTTCAGCACCCAGCGCGCCACTATGGCTGCCGTTTCTCTTCCGGATGTCCGCCCACTCCCCCCATGGTCACGAATCCCGTACTTCTGAAGATAAGTAATCCGCATGTCCAGCTTCGTTCGTCATGATAAGTTCGGCTCCTTAGTTTACAGCTTTTAAAGCGGTATCCAACACTTCCTCAATAGAGCGGGCGGAGCGGTTCCGTTTGATCAGTGCCACGCCGATCTCCAGCGCGATATGATCGATGTCCGCTACGTGGATAAAACCATGGATGCGGCACAACATTATCGCCCCGGCAAATCCGATTGTGTCCTGCAGCAGTCTTGCCACATACAAATCCTGATATCCTCGGGTCTTCGCCATACGGTCGGCGGCATGTCCGTTCCAAAGCTCACGGAACTGAAGCTCGAATTGTGTCCATAAGTCGTGCACGGTATCCAGCAGGTAGCGGCGGTAATCGGTGCGCTCCAGCGCATCCGTGCTCCAGCCCTCTTGACCTGAATAGTTCAGCAGCAGATTGGCAATAACCGTCCCGATATCAAAGCCCATCGGACCGTAATAAGCAAATTCGGGATCAATGACCTTCGTAGAATTCGGCTTGATGAAGATATTATCTGTATGAAAATCGCCATGCAGCAGGGCCTGTGCTTTCGTCAGAAATTTCTCCCTCAGCAGCGCGACCTCAAGATGCAGCTCCTTATCCGCCCAAATGCGCTCAACAGCATCACGGATATGAGGCTCGAAGATATTCATCCGGGACTTTGTATAAGGAGCGTATAAGATGAGATCCTCGGTAATATTGCAAAGCTCCGGATTGATGAAAGATTTCACCCGCAGTTTCTTCTCCTGTTGGTCCATGGCCAGGTCCGAGGTGAAGAACAACGTCCGCGCCAAGAATGATCCGATATGCCCGGCGAACAACGGATAACGGCCCCGCTCCATCAGTCCGCGGCGCATGACGATGTGATCGCTCAAATCCTCCATGACCATCAACGCCAAATCGGGTTCGTACCTGTATACCTTTGGAGTCATATCAGGACATAGCTCCCCTTGAATGCGCAATGCTTCGCATTCTATGCGTACTCTGTCCAGCGTCAAGGGAACCGATTCGCCGATCATCTTGGCGAAAGGAAGCGCCTGCTTCAGAATTAAGGCTCGCCCTGATGCCGGATCCGATATATGAAACACAAGGTTAAGATTACCGTCGCCGATCTCCCGGAACTTCAGCTGCGCACCATCCGGGAATACATCCTCGATGCCGTGTGCATACTCGACCGCTTCCGCTTGCGTTAAGGCGTGATAATTTGTCATTTCCGCATCCCTCCGAATACCGATTCCTATTTAGCCTAGCATATATCGAGCACAGGCTAGAGCTGTTCCGTGATGGCAAGGGCGTATTGACGCACCGCAATGCCGACGGCTTTGCGACAGCCCGCTAAGAAACACAGCATAAACCTCGTTATTAAATTAATATGCTGAAAAATATATGCATATGCTGAAAATATATGCATAGTAATTCTTGATTACCTAAATACTGGCGTAGAAAACATTTTCGATGGAGGCTTGTTTATCCTCTCGGTTACGAAGACGGTTATTTCGGGTTGCATCATCACAATGTAAGGCTGATTTCACTGATATTTTTGTTGAACATTTCTGGGTAGCCGACGACATTAATGTACCGCAAATAATTGTTCCTCTTCTGGATTTCGCAACAGCGTTAGCAAGGTGAAACAATAAGTTAAATCTATTTTGGTATTCCAACTTTGAAGCCGTTGTTCTTGTCCTGAACCGTCAAACGGTATATGTTCTTGTTCAAGCAAATCAAGTTTTTAAATGCGCTTTAAAAATGGATATTATCTCAAAGAACCCGTTGGAGCATGTAAGTATAGCAAGACAGCAAAAAGAGTTAATTAGCGAGGAAAATGAGGCAGATGAGAGGAATTATTGGAAAAAGGATGAGATATAACATTTCTGCGGTCAATTGAGATCAATAATATCTTCGTGACCAAAATGTGATCAAAAGCATTTTTCAGCTATAAAAAAGACCCCCAGCCATAATGGTTGAGAGCCTTTGAAACGTACAGATTAACGTTTTGAGAACTGAGGTGCACGACGAGCGCCTTTAAGACCGTATTTTTTACGTTCTTTCATACGAGCGTCACGAGTTAGAAGACCAGCGCGTTTTAATGTTCCGCGGTATTCTGGATCAGCTTCTAATAATGCACGTGAGATACCGTGACGGATAGCGCCAGCTTGACCAGCGAATCCACCGCCGTTAACACTAACTAAAACATCATAGCTTCCAGTTGTTTCAGTTAAGTTTAATGGTTGTTTAATATCTTCGATTAAAGCTGCGAATGGGATGTAATCTTTTACTTCACGATCGTTGATAACAATACGGCCTTCGCCTGGAACCAGACGAACACGCGCTACTGAGCTTTTACGACGGCCAGTACCGTAATATTGAACCTGTGCCAAATTAATAACCTCCTTAATAATTAACCGCGAAGTTCGTAAACTTCTGGTTGTTGTGCTTGATGTGGATGTTCGTTGCCAGCATATACATGTAATTTTTTGTACATTTGACGTCCTAATGAACCTTTAGGAAGCATTCCGCGAATTGCTAATTCAAGCATTTTCTCAGAATAGTTTGTACGCATCTCAAGAGCTGTTCTTGATTTCAAACCACCTGGGAATTGGCTGTGACGGTAGTAAATCTTGTCAGTCAATTTTTTACCAGTAAGTTCGATTTGTGCTGCATTGATGATGATCACATGATCACCAGTGTCTACATGTGGTGTGTAAGTTGGTTTGTGTTTACCGCGAAGTACAGATGCTACTTCACTAGCTAGACGACCTAAAGTTTTGCCAGCCGCATCTACCACGAACCATTTACGTTCAACTTCAGTTGCTTTCGCCATATATGTTGTACGCATGTTTTTCCCTCCTAAATATCTTTCAATTGTTATAATTTTAATCATTCTATTTCAAAACACAAATTAAACTCTTCCGGGGCTTATTTGTGGGGTTGAAATACATACCATATGATATATTATAACGTTCAGGCAACATTGTCAAGAAAATGTTACACCTGGTTTAGTTGTCATAATAAACATTCCACAAATATAATCCGCATCCTGGGGCTGTTTTTCCGCAAAGGGATCGATCGCGTGCTTCAAGTATTTCTGAAATGCGATAAGGATCCAAAACTCCACGCCCTGCATTTATTAATGTTCCGACTAAAATCCTTACCATATTATATAAAAATCCATCGCCGACAAAACGGAAGGTCAGCACATCATTCTCTTCATAAAATTCAATGTCATACAGCGTTCTTACCCGGTCTTCTTTAGTTGTTTTAGCAGAGCAGAAGCTTGTAAAGTCATGAGTGCCGATAAGAAATTTAATGGCTTCTCTCATTTTGATGTAATCAAGCTTATATGGATAATGATAAGAATAATTGCGGTCAAATACATTCCTAATGGATGAACGGTTAATTTTATATCGGTATTCCTTAGCACGAACATCAAACCGTGCATGAAACGCATCTTCTGCAAAAGAAACGGATTGAATCACGACATCTTCTGCGAGCAGCGAATTTAATGCATGGGGCCAGCGCGCTTCAGGTATAAGAATATCAGTATCAAAATGCAATACTTGACCGACTGCATGCACTCCTGCATCAGTCCTTCCCGATGCAAATACCTTTATTTCTTCACCTTTATGAAGCCTTTTAAGCGCTCTTTCAACCTCACCTTGTACAGTCCTCATATTCGGCTGAATTTGAAACCCGTTAAATCCAGTCCCATCATATCCGATTGTGCATTTTACCCTCATTGTGAACTCCTATGAACGTAATAGTAATAAGACAATACCCATACCAATCAATATGGCCAAAATGACAGTATCGAGGATTCCCCATTTTAATTCACGCAGTTTTGTTCTGCCTTCTCCGCCCTGGTATCCTCTTGCCTCCATCGCTGTAGCCAGTTCCTCAGCCCGTTTAAAAGCACTTATAAACAAAGGAACTAGGAGAGGAATTATAGCAGCAATTCTTTGTTTGATTGGACCGCTTGTAAAATCAACCCCTCTTGCCATTTGCGCTTTCATGATTTTGTCCGTTTCTTCCATAAGCGTTGGAATGAACCGGAGTGAGATCGACATCATTAACGCAAGCTCATGGACAGGAAGACCAACCTTTTTAAACGGGTTCAGCAGACTTTCCATCCCATCTGTCACCTCTATAGGCGTTGTCGTTAAGGTTAGAATCGTCGTGAGCAGAATAAGGAATAAGAATCGCAAGGAAATAAAAATACCTTGTCTGATCCCTTCTTCATGAACTTGAATAAAACCTAATTCAAATAAAACCTGACCTTCTTTTGTCACAAGAATGTGCAAAATAAAAGTAAATATAATAATCCAGATGATCGGCTTTAACCCATTCAGCAGAAATCGTGCAGGCAGTTTTGTTGAACCGACAATAAAAAGAGTGAATACGCCTAATATGGCATAGGTCAGCGAATTATTAGCAAAGAAAACTATGAAAACAAATAAGAAAATCATAGTTAATTTAGAACGGGGATCCATTTTATGAATCACTGAACTGCCGGGTACATATTTTCCAATGATCATACTGTTCATCATTTTGATTCACCTTTTATCTCTAGAACAACCTGATTAACCAGTTCATCGATGGAAAGCGAGATTCCCTTCAGTTCTTTTCCGAACTTTTGTTCAATCACTTTTTGAAGCTTAACCGTTTCAGGAAGATCCAAACCTGATGATATCAATGATTCAGCTTGATTAAAAACTTCTTTAGGTGATCCCTTCATTTGTACAGTGCCTTTTTGCATAACGATAACTTCATCTGAATAGCGCGCAGCATCCTCCATACTGTGGGTGACAAGGATGGTCGTTAAGTGCTGATCTTGATGAAGGGAATAAAATAGGTCCATGATCTCTTTTCGGCCGCTTGGATCTAGTCCTGCTGTCGGCTCATCCAAAACAAGCACTTTCGGTTCCATAGCGAGCACCCCTGCAATAGCTACACGCCGCATTTGTCCGCCGCTCAAATCAAATGGTGATTTTTGAAGCACTTCGGCGGGGAGCCCGACCCGAGTTAATGCTTCTCTTGCTTTTGCTTTTGCAGCCTCAGCTGGCACTCCAAAATTTAAAGGCCCGAACATAATATCACGTTCAACCGTCTCCTCAAAAAGCTGATGCTCCGGGAATTGAAACACAATGGCGACGGATTGGCGGATCGTTTTTAAATTTTTGTTTTTCTTATTTGCTTCAATTTTCCGATCACCAATGGTAATGGAACCTTTAGTAGGTTTCAGAAGGCCATTTAAATGCTGCAGGATAGTAGACTTTCCAGAACCTGTATGACCGATAATGGAAACGAATGAACCATCTTTAATGTCAAGATTGATATCGTACAAGGCAAGACGTTCGAACGGTGAATGAACCTGGTACCTGTGCTCTAAATCTTTGAATGTAATGTCCATAGTTCATTCACCAGGCTTTCTTCATCTAGATGGTTTTGAGCGAGGTTAATACCTGCTTCTCTTAGTTTCATGCTGACTCTATAAGGAAAAGGCAAGTCAAGGCCAATCTCAACTAGCTTGTGATCCAGCTTGAAAATTTCTTTAGGTGTACCTTCAGCGAATTTTTCTCCGGCATTCATCACAATAATCCGATCAGCCTTTGAAGCTTCTTCTAGATCATGAGTAATCGATATGACCGTAACAATTCCTTGAGCATTTAATTCTCTTACCGTCTCCATGACTTCATTTCTTCCCTGAGGATCGAGCATGGAAGTTGCTTCATCAAGAATAATAATCTGAGGCAAAACAGCAATGACACCAGCAATAGCTACACGCTGCTTTTGACCGCCAGATAGATGGTGCGGCTCTTGATCGAGAAAAGCTTCCATCTTCACTTTAGCTGTGGCCCATTCGACTCGTTTTTTCATTTCTTCCCTCGGCACACCGTGATTTTCCAAACCAAAAGCCACATCATCTTTTACGGTTGTACCGACAAACTGGTTATCCGGATTCTGAAAAACCATTCCAACTTGTTTGCGTATATCCCATACTGTATCCTCATTCAGCACGGCTCCATTAACATGAACTTGACCTTGCTGCGGCAAAATCAGACCATTAAGCACTCTGGCAAGTGTTGATTTGCCTGAACCATTGTGACCGACTACCGCCAGCCACTCACCTTGTTTGACTGAAATCGAAACGGAATTCAAGGCTGGTTTTTCATCATCTTCATGATAACGAAATGTAACCTGATCCACATGAATGATTGGTTGTTCCATTGCTGCCTCCCTCACCTGTGTTTATGCAATTAAACGATCTACAAACACCTGATCTCTCCCTATTCTTTCTCTGCTCAATAAAAACCCCCTCTTCATCTCTAAAAGATAGAGAGGGGCTTTAAGTGTATAAAAAAAGGGCATAGATCCAGTTTCAAAAAACTGACCCGCCCTTACAGTACGTTAAATATGATTAAACTAGTTCGATAATAACCATTGGTGCTCCGTCGCCGCGGCGAGGTCCAAGTTTCATTATGCGAGTGTATCCACCTTGACGTTCTGTATAACGTGGTGCGATATCAACGAATAGTTTTTGAAGTGCATTTTGCGTGCCTTCTTCGTTTGCTACCTCATTACGGATGTAAGCAGCAGCTTGGCGGCGGGCATGAAGATCCCCACGTTTACCTAAAGTAATCATTTTTTCTACAGTTGAACGTAATTCTTTAGCACGAGCCTCTGTAGTTTCAATGCGCTCGCTGATAATTAAATCTGTAGTCAGATCACGAAGTAACGCTTTGCGTTGAGCACTTGTACGTCCTAATTTTCTGTAAGGCATTATGTGTTCCCTCCTTCGTTAAATACTATATCTTAATTTTAGAAACACGCGAAAACGCTAGTTAACTTGTTAACTAGTCGTCAGTCGTCTTTACGAAGACCTAAGCCAAGTTCTTCTAGTTTCGCTTTAACTTCTTCCAAAGATTTACGACCTAAATTACGAACTTTCATCATGTCTTCTTCTGTTTTATGAGCAAGCTCTTGTACAGTATTGATGCCTGCACGTTTTAAACAGTTATAAGAACGAACTGACAAATCCAATTCTTCGATCGTCATTTCTAAAACTTTTTCTTTCTGGTCCTCTTCTTTTTCCACCATAATCTCAGCGTTTTGAGCTTCATCAGTAAGCCCTACAAAGATATTAAGATGTTCAGTTAAGATCTTTGCACCAAGTGCAATAGCTTCTTTTGGACCTGTGCTTCCATCTGTCCACACATCAAAAGTAAGTTTATCATAGTTCGACACTTGACCTACACGTGTATTTTCAACTTGATAAGACACGCGAGAAACAGGTGTGAAAATTGAATCGATTGGGATTACACCAATAGGCTGATCTTCTCTCTTGTTTGCATCAGCTGGAGTATATCCGCGTCCGCGCTTTGCAGTCAATCTCATACGGAAGTGTGCACCCTTCGCTAATGTAGCAATATGAAGGTCCGGATTTAGAATCTCAACATCACTGTCGTGAGTAATATCTGCAGCCGTTACAACTCCTTCATCCTGTACGTCAATCTCAAGCGTTTTTTCTTCCTCTGAATAAATTTTCAAAGCAAGTTTTTTAATGTTTAAGATAATAGTTGTAACATCTTCAACAACGCCTTCAATTGTAGAGAATTCGTGGAGTACACTATCTATCTGGATTGATGTTACAGCGGCACCAGGGAGTGAGGATAAGAGAATACGACGCAAGGAGTTACCCAAAGTAGTACCATATCCACGCTCGAGTGGTTCGACGACGAATTTACCGTACTTGGCATCGTCGCTGATTTCAACCGTTTCGATTTTTGGTTTTTCAATTTCTATCATCTATAAACCCTCCTTCAAAACGTCGAAACCCCGGCTAGACAAATAACATGCTTTTGGTGTGTCTAACCGAAATTCCCCATTATAAAGTCCCGAATGTGCACAACAACAGAATAGTTATTTCTGCGAGAACTTTTTACTGTATCATAACCCATTATTGACAGGGATACAAAATCTATACAGAAAATTTATACACGACGACGTTTTGGCGGACGGCATCCGTTATGTGGAACCGGAGTAACGTCTCTGATAGCTGTTACTTCAAGACCAGCAGCTTGAAGTGCACGGATTGCAGCTTCACGGCCTGCGCCTGGTCCTTTAACAGTTACTTCAAGAGTTTTCATACCGTGTTCAATTGATCCTTTAGCTGCAGCCTCAGCAGCCATTTGTGCAGCAAATGGAGTTGATTTACGTGATCCTCTGAATCCCAGTGAACCTGCACTTGACCAAGAAAGAGCGTTACCATGTACGTCTGTAATAGTAACAATCGTGTTGTTAAATGTTGAACGAATATGAGCGATTCCTGCCTCAATATTCTTTTTTACGCGACGTTTACGAGTGTTCGTTTTACGAGCCATTGTGGGTTAACCTCCTTTACCTTATTTTTTCTTGTTCGCAACCGTACGACGAGGTCCTTTACGAGTACGAGCGTTATTTTTGGTATTTTGACCACGAACAGGTAAACTGCGACGATGACGCAAACCGCGGAAACTGCCGATCTCAATCAGACGTTTGATGTTTAAAGAAACTTCACGACGAAGGTCTCCTTCAACTTTCAGCTTGTCTACGATATCACGAATTTTACCTAATTCTTCTTCTGTTAAGTCACGCACACGTGTATCTTCAGAAACACCAGCCTCAGCCAGTACTTTTTCAGCAGTTGGACGACCAATACCGAAAACGTAAGTTAATGAAATAACAACGCGTTTGTCACGAGGAATATCTACACCAGCAATACGAGCCATTTAAAGCTGCACCTCCTTTAGTTTTAGCCTTGTTTTTGTTTATGTTTTGGATTCTCACAAATTACCATTACTTTGCCTCTTCTGCGAATAACTTTACATTTCTCGCAGATTGGCTTAACCGATGGTCTTACCTTCATGATTTCTCTTACCTCCTTGGTTGCGGAGTGTTTTATTTAAAACGGTACGTAATTCTGCCACGAGTTAGATCATATGGTGATAATTCTACCGTAACTTTGTCTCCAGGTAAAATACGAATAAAATGCATGCGGATTTTTCCAGATACATGCGCTAAAACCGTATGACCGTTCTCAAGCTCAACTTTGAACATTGCATTAGGCAATGTCTCCTGTACAGTACCCTCTACTTCAATTACATCGTCTTTCGCCATTCACTTTTCTCCCTTCTTCAAATCAGCAACTTGCTCATTGACAAACTTTGTTAAGGCAAACCTTAGTTTACCGTTTGTCACACGACCTGTTTCATATATACTGTTCTGAACTTCCGGAGATACGCAATCAATAAATTCTAGATGATTAACATTCTTCTTTTTCGGGGAGTGAAACAATCGATTCTCTCCATCAGCTATTAAAACGAATCGTTCATCGAGAATTTTGATCACAACAGCATATTTCCCAGCTTCTCTGCCTTCAGTTATATAGACAAACTGACCTATGCGCGGACTCGATTCGGGTTCGTTCAAACAATATCACCTTCGGATTAGGCTTTGGTTAAAATCTCGTAGCCAGTTTCTGTTATAGCGATCGTGTGTTCAAAGTGAGCACACATTTTGCGATCTTGCGTAACAACTGTCCAGTTGTCAGCCAGAGTTTTCACATAACGGCTGCCGGCATTAACCATTGGCTCAATTGCCAAGACCATGCCAGGTTTTAACCTCGGACCTTTGTTTGGCGGACCATAGTGCGGAATCTGCGGATCTTCATGTAAATCCTGTCCGACGCCGTGTCCAACATATTCCCGAACGACCGAGAATTGATGCTGTTCAACATACGTCTGAATAGCGTGTGATATATTGGATAGTCTCTCACCTGGCTTAGCTTCTTCTAAGCCTTTGTACAAGGATTCCTCCGTTACCTTTAGAAGGCTTTCGGATTCCTCAGAGATTTTTCCAACAGGATATGTCCAAGCAGAGTCACCATGATAGCCATTATACTTCGCACCGATATCGATGCTGATAATGTCTCCTTCACGCAATACTCGATCTCCAGGTATTCCGTGAACGAGCTCCTCATTCACTGAAGCACAAATGCTCCCGCGAAAACCATTATAACCTTTAAAGGAAGGAATTGCATTGCTTGCGCGTATAAACTTTTCGGCAATTGCATCCAATTCTTTTGTAGTGATTCCAGGCTGTATATGTTTTTGGAGTTCTTGGTGGGTCAATGCGACAATGCGACCAGCTTCACGCATGATTTCAATTTCACGTGGAGTCTTACAAATGATCATTCACCTAATCCTCCAAGCAGTTCATTAACGTCAACGAAAACCTGCTTAATGTCTTGTTGGCCATTAATATTACGCAAATATCCTTTTTCTTCATAGAAATTCAGCAAAGGTTGTGTCTGTTTGAGATTCACTTCAAGCCTGTTTGCAACAGTCTCTTCGTTATCATCTGCCCTTTGATAAAGTTCACCGCCACATTTGTCGCAGATTCCTTCTACAGCAGGAGGATTGAAAACTAGGTGATATGTTGATCCGCATTGTTTGCAAATACGGCGGCCTGTAAGACGCTCCATAAGGATGTCTTTATCAACCTCAATGTTAATGACGTAATCAATTTTTCTATCAAGATCTGACAAAATTTCTTCCAAAGCCTGAGCTTGAGCAACTGTGCGCGGAAACCCATCTAATAGGAAACCTTTTTCACAATCATTCTTGCCCAATCTCTCGCGGACGATACCAATTGTTACTTCATCAGGAACAAGTGCACCCTGATCCATGAAAGATTTTGCTTTAAGTCCTAATTCTGTTTCATCTTTAATAGCAGCTCTAAACATATCCCCTGTTGAGATATGAGGGATTTCATATTTTTCAACGATTCGTTCTGCCTGTGTGCCTTTACCGGCTCCTGGCAGACCCATAAGAACTAAATTCAAGAATATTCCCCCCTCAGTCTCTATTTAGAAGGAAAGGGACACTAGTCCCATAACCTTACTGTTTTATAAATCCTTTATAATGACGCTTAACAAGCTGACTTTCAAGTTGTTTCATCGTTTCAAGAGCAACCCCTACTACGATCAACAAGCTCGTTCCGCCGATCTGTGCAGATGCTGGCAAGTTAGCGAACTTAATAAAGAATACAGGAAGAACTGAGATAGCTGCCAAGAAAAGAGATCCAACAAATGTCAGTCTGTAAAGAATTTTTGTTAAATATTCTTGCGTATTTTTACCAGGACGAATGCCCGGGATATATCCGCCTTGCTTTTTCAGATTCTCTGACATTTGCTCTGGGTTAACCTGAACAAATGCATAGAAGTAAGTGAAAGCAACGATTAGTGCAACGTAGACAATCATGCCGATTGGCTGTGTATAGTCAAACGTTTTAGTGATCCAATCCGTTACATCATTTTTTCCAAAGAAAGATGCAATCGTTGGCGGTGTAATAATAAACGAAACCGCAAAAATGACAGGGATTACGCCAGCTGGGTTCACTTTAAGCGGAAGGTGAGTAGACTGACCTTTCGCCGGTGCACGGCCTGCTGAGTTCTTCGCATACTGAATCGGTATCTTGCGAAGAGCCTGCTGAATGAAGATAACTCCAACAATAATTGCAATAATCGCTAATACTATCAGCGCAACTTTTACAATATTAAGGAAAAGCTGATCTCCAGCGTCCTGGAATTGTTGTGCATAAATTTGGTTTAGAGTTGTAGGGATTCCTGCTGCAATCCCTGCAAAGATGAGAATGGAAATACCATTCCCCACACCTTTCGATGTGATTTGCTCCCCTAGCCACATTAAGAAAGCAGTACCTGCTGTTAAGACAACTGCAATTAAAAGGTACGTTGTAATACCTGGGTTTTCAATTAATAATCCCCCAGCGAGATTATTAAAACCGTAAGACATACCCAACGCTTGGATGAAACCTAGTACAATCGTAAAATACCTAGTGAATTGTGCTAGTTTACGACGGCCAACTTCACCTTGCTTTGACCACTCAGTAAATTTCGGAACAACATCCATTTGCAGAAGCTGCACGATAATGGATGCTGTGATGTAAGGCATAATCCCCATCGCAAGGATCGAGAAGTTATACAGTGCACCACCGCCGAACGTGTTAAGAATTCCGAATACATTCATTTGATCCTGAGCCTTTAAAACGTCAGCGTTGACGTTAGGCACAGGGATGAATGTACCAATGCGAAATATAATTAACATTAAAAGGGTGAACAAGATTTTATTGCGGATATCACCCACGCGCATAAAATTGGAGATTGTCTTAAACATTAAATCACCTCAGCTGAACCGCCAGCAGCTTCAATAGCTTCTTTAGCAGATGCAGAGAATTTGTTTGCTTTTACAGTAAGTTTTTTCTCAAGCTTGCCATTTCCAAGCACTTTAACGCCTGATCTTACTTTGCTGATCATGCCAGCTTCAAGTAAAAGTTCAATTGTTACTTCAGTGCCATCTTCGAAAAGGTTCAACTTGTCTAAGCTTACGATCGCAAAATCTTTACGGTTAATGTTCGTAAATCCGCGTTTAGGCAGACGACGGAATAAAGGAGTTTGACCACCTTCGAATCCAGGGCGAACACCGCCGCCGGAACGAGCGTTTTGTCCTTTATGACCTTTACCAGACGTTTTACCGTTACCAGAACCGGTACCACGGCCAACACGATTACGTGTTTTGCGTGACCCTTCTGCAGGTTTTAATTCATGAAGTTTCATCGGGACACCTCCTTGATATTAGAAGATCTATATTATTGTTCTTTAACTGTAACCAGATGTGATACTTTACCAATCATACCGCGGATAGCAGCATTATCGTCAAGTACAACAGTTTGATGCATTTTTTTAAGACCTAGTGTTTTTACAGTAATACGTTGGTCTTCTGGACGACCAATTACACTACGAGTGAGGGTAATCGCTAATTTGTTTGCCATCATATTTCCCTCCTTATCCTAACAATTCTTCTACCGATTTGCCGCGTAATTTCGCAACATCTTCAGCACGCTTTAGTTCTGTTAAACCAGAAATAGTAGCACGAATCATGTTAATTGGAGTGTTAGAACCTAGTGATTTTGACAAGATATCACTAACTCCTGCTAATTCTAGTACTGCACGAACAGGACCACCAGCGATAACACCAGTACCTTCAGATGCAGGTTTTAAGAAGATGTTTCCTGCACCGAATCTTCCGATGACTTGGTGAGGAATAGTAGTACCAACCATAGGTACTTCAACAAGATTCTTCTTAGCGTCTTCAATAGCTTTACGGATAGCTTCTGGAACTTCTTGTGCTTTACCAGTACCAAAACCTACATGTCCGTTTTTGTCACCGACAACAACTAATGCAGCGAAGCGGAAACGACGTCCACCTTTAACTACTTTAGCTACACGGTTTACGGTAACAACGCGTTCTTCAAGCTCTAATTTGTTTGGTTCAATACGACCCATTCTCTGTGTCCCTCCTTTTTTTATTAAAATTCTAATCCAGCTTCGCGAGCAGCTTCAGCTAAAGCTTTTACACGGCCATGGTATAAGTAACCCCCGCGGTCAAATACAACAGATTTAACACCTTTTTCAATTGCGCGCTTAGCAACTAATTCGCCAACTTTTTGAGCTGCATCGATATTAGCTTTTGCATCAAGATTAAGATCTTTATCTAAAGTAGAAGCACTAGCAATTGTAACTGATTGTGCATCATCAATTACTTGAGCATAGATGTGCTGATTAGAACGAAATACGTTTAAGCGAGGACGGACAGTTGTTCCTGATAATTTCGCACGAACACGGCCATGTCTTTTCTTACGTACAACGTTTTTATCAAGTTTCGTAATCATCTAGGTCACTCCTTTCTTATCATCTAAGCGATATTACTTCGCAGTTTTACCTTCTTTACGACGTACATATTCACCTTCGTAGCGGATACCTTTGCCTTTATAAGGCTCTGGTGGACGAATAGCACGGATGTTTGAAGCGATAGCTCCAACACGTTCTTTATCAGTACCTTTTACAATCACTTTTGTGTTTGTTGGGACTTCGATTTCGATACCTTGTTCAGGAACGATTTCTACAGGATGTGAATATCCAACAGCCAGGACTAATTTGTTTCCAGATTTAGTAGCACGGTAACCGACACCTACTAATTCAAGACCTTTTTCAAATCCTTTAGAAACGCCCTCAACCATGTTGCCTAAAAGGCTGCGTGTTGTACCGTGAAGAGCACGATGTTCTTTTTGATCAGAAGGACGTGTCACAGTAAGTACGTTATCTTCAACTTTAACAGTGATATCAGCGTTAAAAGTACGAGTTAATTCACCTTTAGGGCCTTTTACAGTTACAGTGCTTTCGTTAACAGTAACTGATACACCTGCAGGGATTTCAAGTGGTTTTTTACCAATACGAGACATTCATGTACACCTCCATTCTATTTCAGCTTCTTACCAAACGTATGCTAGAACTTCTCCGCCAGCTTGCTTCGCACGAGCTTCTTTGTCAGTTATAACACCTTGAGAAGTAGATACGATTGCAATTCCTAAACCGTTTAGTACACGTGGTACTTCGTTAGCTTTAGCGTATACGCGTAATCCTGGTTTACTGATACGTTTCAAACCAGTGATAACACGTTCGTTGTTTGATCCGTATTTCAAGAAAATACGAATGATACCTTGTTTGTTATCTTCTACATATTCAACATCACGTACGAAACCTTCACGCTTAAGAATTTCAGCGATTTCTTTTTTCGCTTTAGATGCAGGAATTTCTAATTTTTCATGACGAACCATATTCGCGTTACGAATACGAGTAAGCATATCTGCAATTGGATCTGTCATTACCATATCAAAATTACCTCCTTCCCGATTATGGGGTATTACCAGCTAGCTTTTTTAACGCCTGGAATTTGACCTTTATATGCGAGTTCACGGAAACAAATACGGCAAAGTTTAAATTTACGAAGAACTGAATGTGGACGACCACAGCGTTCGCAACGTGTGTACTCTTGTACTTTAAACTTTTGAGTGCGTTTTTGTTTCGCAATCATTGACTTTTTAGCCACGTTTTCGCCTCCCTATTTCGATTATTTTTGGAATGGCATACCGAACTGAGTTAGTAACTCACGAGATTCTTCGTCAGTGTTAGCAGTTGTAACGATAACGATGTCCATACCACGAACTTTTGATACTTTATCATAATCAATTTCAGGGAAGATTAGTTGTTCTTTAACACCTAGTGTGTAGTTGCCGCGTCCGTCAAAAGACTTTTTAGAAATACCGCGGAAGTCACGTACACGTGGTAATGAAACAGAAACTAACTTATCAAAGAATTCGTACATACGCTCGCCGCGAAGAGTAACTTTCGCACCGATAGGCATACCTTCACGCAGACGGAATCCTGCAATTGATTTTTTAGCTTTAGTGATAACCGGCTTTTGACCTGAGATAGTTGTTAACTCTTCAACAGCTGTGTCAAGAGCTTTAGAGTTAGATACTGCGTCACCAACACCCATGTTGATTACGATCTTCTCAAGCTTTGGAACTTGCATAACTGATTTATAGTTGAACTTGCTCATTAAAGCAGGTGTAATTTCTTTTTGATACTTTTCTTTAAGGCGGTTCATGAGATGACCTCCCTTCCTTATTTACTATTTATCTAAAGTTTCACCAGATTTTGTTGCAACACGTACCTTTTTGCCATCAACCACTTTGAATCCAACACGAGTTGGTTCACCAGATTTAGGATCTAGTGGCATAACATTTGATACATGGATAGGTGCCTCTTGGCTTATAATTCCGCCTTGAGGATTTGCTTGAGAAGGTTTTGAATGTTTTTTCATGATGTTAATACCTTCAACAAGTACTCGGTCTTTCTTAGGAAAAGCTGCAAGAACAACGCCTTGTTTGCCTTTATCCTTACCAGAGATAACCATTACCTTATCACCTTTTTTTACATGCATCCCAGTCGCACCTCCTTAGTAAGGCTGTCTATTTTTGATTTATATAACTTCTGGAGCAAGAGAAACAATTTTCATAAAGTTGTTTTCACGCAATTCACGTGCAACAGGTCCAAAGATACGAGTTCCACGAGGGCTCTTGTCATCTTTAATGATTACACATGCGTTTTCATCAAAGCGGATATAAGATCCGTCTTGACGGCGTGCACCACTCTTCGTGCGAACGATAACTGCTTTAACAACGTCACCTTTTTTAACAACGCCTCCTGGTGTTGCTTGTTTGACCGTGCAAACAATTACATCACCAATACTAGCAGTCTTACGTCCAGATCCGCCAAGAACTTTAATTGTAAGTACTTCACGGGCACCAGAATTGTCAGCAACTTTTAAACGGGATTCTTGTTGAATCATTTACGTTACCTCCCTTCGGAAATAATATCCGAACAATATTAGATAATAACAGCTTCTTCAACAATTTCAACTAGACGGAAACGTTTAGTAGCTGATAAAGGGCGAGTTTCCATGACTTTCACTACATCGCCAACTTTAGCTTGGTTGTTCTCATCATGAGCTTTAAACTTTTTGGAGTATTTTACACGCTTGCCATAAAGCGAATGCTTTTTATATGTTTCGACAAGAACAGTGATCGTTTTATCCATTTTATCAGAAACTACACGTCCAGTGTAGACTTTGCGCTGGTTGTTGCGTTCACTCATTCTGCAACCTCCTCTCAGGATTATCGATTATTTGCAGCGATCTCTCTTTCAGTGATCACAGTTTTCATACGAGCGATCGATTTACGAACTTCACGAATGCGAGCAGTGTTTTCAAGTTGTCCTGTCGCTAATTGGAAGCGCAAGTTGAACAACTCTTCTTTAAGTGATTTTACTTTTTGTTCAATTTCTGCAGTGGTAAGATCACGAATATCATTAGCTCTCATTTGATTCACCACCAATTTCCTCGCGTTTCACGAATTTTGTTTTGATAGGTAATTTGTGAGATGCAAGACGCAATGCTTCGCGTGCTACTTCTTCAGAAACACCAGCAATCTCAAACAAAACTTTACCCGGTTTAACTACTGCTACCCAGCCTTCTGGAGCACCTTTACCGGATCCCATACGTACCTCTAGAGGTTTAGCCGTGTATGGCTTAGAAGGGAAAATTTTGATCCAGACTTTACCGCCACGTTTCATGTAACGAGTCATCGCAATACGAGCTGCCTCGATTTGACGATTTGTGATCCATGAAGCTTCTAAAGCTTGAATACCGAACTCACCGAAGTGAACTTCTGTACCGCCTTTAGCACGACCGCGCATTTTTCCACGGTGCTCTCTGCGATACTTAACGCGTTTTGGCAACAACATAATTATTTTCCTCCTTCCTCTTTTTTCTTCTTAGTAGGAAGAACCTCTCCACGATAGATCCAAACTTTTACGCCTAATTTACCATAAGTAGTGTCAGCTTCAGCTGTACCATAGTCAATATCAGCACGAAGAGTGTGAAGTGGAACAGTTCCTTCACTGTAATGTTCAGAACGAGCGATATCAGCACCGCCAAGACGACCAGATACCATTGTTTTAATTCCTTGTGCACCAGCGCGCATAGCACGTTGAATTGTTTGTTTTTGAGCACGACGGAAAGAAATACGGTTTTCTAATTGACGAGCAATATTTTCAGCAACTAATTTAGCATCTAAATCAGCTCTTTTAATTTCAAGGATGTTGATGTGTACACGCTTGCCAGTTAATTGATTAAGAGCTTTACGAAGTGCTTCCACTTCTGTACCGCCTTTACCGATAACCATGCCTGGTTTAGCAGTGTGTACTGTTACATTCACACGATTAGCAGCACGTTCGATTTCAATCTTAGAAACAGAAGCGTCGCTTAAACGTTGGTTGATATATTCACGAACTTTAATGTCTTCGTGTAAAAGATTAGCATAATCTTTACCAGCGAACCACTTAGATTCCCAATCACGAATGACACCAATGCGAAGACCGACTGGATTTACCTTTTGACCCACGGATTATCCCTCCTTCTTTTCTGATACAACGATTGTAATGTGGCTTGTGCGTTTGTTGATTGCACTAGCACGGCCCATTGCGCGTGGACGGAAACGTTTTAGAGTTGGACCTTCGCCTACATAAGCTTCAGTTACAACCAAGTTGTTAATGTCCATTTCATAGTTGTGCTCTGCATTTGCCACAGCAGATTTTAGAACTTTTTCAATAATTGGAGAAGCAGTTTTCGGTGTGTGACGAAGAATCGCTACCGCTTCACCTATTTGCTTTCCTCGGATAAGATCAATTACTAAACGAGCTTTACGAGGAGCAATACGTACTGTTCTTGCAACGGCTTTAGCTTGCATTTAAAAGCCTCCTCTCATTAACGTCTTGTTTTTTTGTCGTCAGCAGCATGACCTTTATACGTGCGTGTAGGTGCAAACTCACCGAGTTTGTGTCCAACCATATCTTCAGTTACGTATACAGGAACATGTTTGCGACCATCATATACTGCGATCGTTTGACCGATGAATTGTGGGAAGATAGTAGAACGGCGAGACCAAGTTTTGATCACTTGTTTTTTCTCTGACTCGTTTAACTTTTCAACCTTTTTGAATAAATGCTCATCTACGAATGGTCCTTTTTTCAAGCTACGGCCCATACTTGTACCTCCCTTCGCGATTGCGCTACGGTTCCTTCGAACCGTAGAACTATCACGTTATTTTTTACGACGACGTACGATGAATTTATCGGACTTATTGGATTTCTTGCGAGTTTTGTAACCAAGAGTTGGTTTACCCCAAGGAGTCATTGGAGACTTACGTCCGATTGGAGCACGACCTTCACCACCACCATGCGGGTGATCGTTAGGGTTCATTACAGAACCACGAACTGTAGGTCTGATGCCTAACCAGCGTGAACGTCCAGCTTTACCAATGTTGATAAGTTCATGCTGTTCATTTCCTACTTGACCAACTGTTGCGCGGCAAGTAGCAAGGATCATACGAACTTCACCAGAAGTTAAACGAACTAATACGTATTTGCCTTCTTTACCAAGTACTTGTGCAGAAGTACCAGCAGAACGTACTAATTGTCCGCCTTTTCCAGGTTTTAATTCGATGTTGTGAATAACTGTACCTACTGGAATGTTTTGAAGTGGAAGTGCATTTCCTACTTTAATATCAGCCTCAGGTCCAGAAACAACTTGTAAACCTACTTCTAGGTTTTTTGGAGCAAGGATATATCTTTTCTCACCATCTGCATAATTGATAAGTGCAATGTTTGCAGAACGGTTCGGATCATACTCAATTGTAGCAACGCGTCCTGGTATACCATCTTTATCGCGTTTAAAGTCGATAATACGGTATTGACGTTTGTGACCGCCGCCTTGATGACGTACAGTAATTTTACCTTGGTTGTTACGACCGCCTTTTCTGTGAACAGGCGCAAGTAATGACTTTTCTGGTTTATTCGTTGTGATTTCAGCGAAATCAGAAACCGTCATGCCGCGACGACCATTTGAGGTTGGTTTGTACTTTTTAATCGCCATCTCGTTTCCCTCCTATCTTAAATAATATATTAGACTTCGAATAATTCGATTTCTTTGCTGTCAGCAGTTAATTTCACAACTGCTTTTTTACGTTTATTAGTAAGACCTGAATAACGTCCTACACGTTTGTATTTACCTTTGTAGTTAAGTACGTTAACTTTTTCTACTTTTACGCCAAAGATTGCTTCAATAGCATCTTTCACTTGAGTTTTGTTAGCTTTAACGTCCACTTCAAACGTGTATTTTTTTTCAGTCATTAAGTCAGTTGAAAGTTCAGTGATTACGGGGCGCTTAATAATATCACGAGGATCTTTCATTATGCAAGCACCTCCTCTACTTTTTCCACCGCTGCTTTCGTGATGACAAGCTTCTCATGGTTAAGTACATCTAAAACGTTAATAGAATTAGCTGTAAGAACTGTAATGCCAGGGATGTTACGTGCAGATAATGTAACAGTTTCGTTAACATCAGCTGTAACGATCAATGCTTTTTTCTCAACAGAAAGACCAGCTAGAATAGAAGTCATTTCTTTTGTTTTTGGAGCATTCATTAGTAAGTCTTCTAATACTAATACGTTATTTTCTTGTACTTTAGATGATAAAGCTGATTTGATCGCTAAACGGCGAACTTTTTTTGGTAATTTGTAAGAATAGCTGCGTGGTGTTGGACCGAATACGATACCACCGCCGCGCCATTGTGGAGAACGGATAGATCCTTGACGAGCACGACCAGTACCTTTTTGCTTCCAAGGCTTGCGGCCGCCGCCTCTAACTTCTGAACGATTTTTTACTTTATGGTTTCCTTGACGCAAGGAAGCTCTTTGCATGATAACCGCTTCGAATAAAACGTGCTGATTAGGTTCGATACCAAAAACAGAATCATTCAGTTCGATTTCTCCAACGTTTGATCCGCCTTGGTTTAATAATGCTACTTTCGGCATTATCGAATTCCTCCTTTCTTATGAAAATTAATTAGATTTTACTGCTTTTTTAACAGTAATAAGTGCTTTTTTAGGACCTGGTACGTTACCTTTGATCAATAGCAAGTTACGTTCAACGTCAACTTTAATGATTTCAAGGTTTTGAACAGTAATGCGCTCTCCGCCCATACGTCCTGGTAAAAGTTTGTTTTTGAATACACGGTTTGGAGCAACAGGACCCATTGAACCTGGGCGACGGTGGTAACGTGAACCATGTGACATTGGTCCGCGAGATTGGTTATGGCGTTTGATAGAGCCTTGGAAACCTTTACCTTTCGAAATACCTGTTACATCTACTGTATCTCCAGCAGTGAAAATATCAACTTTGACTTCCTGACCAACTTCATACTCACCAGCATCTCCGCGGAATTCCCTTACGAAGCGCTTAGGTGCAGTATTAGCTTTTGCAACGTGTCCTTTTGCAGGTTTGTTAGAAAGTTTTTCGCGTTTGTCTGAGAAACCAACTTGAACAGCTTCATAGCCGTCACTTTCAACAGTTTTCAATTGAAGAACAACGTTTCCAGTAGCCTCAATTACTGTTACGGGGATAAGGTCACCCTTTTCCGTAAATACTTGAGTCATACCGATTTTTTTACCTAAGATTCCTTTGGTCATTAGTCACACCTCCTATAATTGTCTTTTAAGATCTATTTTTGAAATTAAAGTTTGATTTCAATGTCAACGCCTGACGGTAAGTCTAATCGCATTAATGCATCAACAGTTTGTGGTGTTGGATTAATGATATCGATTAAGCGTTTGTGCGTGCGCATTTCAAATTGCTCACGAGAATCTTTGTATTTGTGTACCGCACGAAGAATCGTATAAATCGATTTTTCAGTTGGTAATGGGATCGGACCAGAAACGTTAGCACCAGAACGTTTTGCTGTTTCAACGATCTTTTCAGCAGATTGATCAAGAATTCTGTGATCATATGCTTTTAAACGAATACGAATTTTTTGTTTTGCCATTATTTTCCCTCCTTTTCGCCTACTTTTAAAATAGACTTTCTCCGTAGAAATTTTCCGCACACTCGCCATGGCAAAGCGGCCGTGTGTATCGGCAACCTCCTACTTCATCGCAGTCAAAGACCAACATTGTCTATTATATAGAAATTTCGTGTTCAATGCAAGAAGAAAATTATATTTCCTTTTCTAGCGCACTTTTTCAATTATACATACTTCAATGCTCATAATCAAGCAGATCTGCAGCTGGAAAATAATTTATGAATTTTTATCCTTGAAGATTTTATTATTATATAGAAGAGATTTTTCACAACAAAAAAAGCTGAGCATAGAGCTCAGCTTTTTAAAGTAGAATTACTCAGTGATCGTAGCTACGACACCAGCGCCTACTGTACGTCCGCCTTCACGGATTGAGAATTTAGTACCTTCTTCAATCGCGATTGGAGCGATAAGTTCAACAGTCATTTCGATGTTATCGCCAGGCATTACCATTTCAACGCCTTCAGGAAGTTGAATGATACCAGTTACATCCGTTGTACGGAAGTAGAACTGTGGGCGGTAGTTAGAGAAGAATGGAGTATGACGGCCACCCTCTTCTTTTGAAAGAACGTAAACTTCTGATTTAAATTTAGTGTGTGGAGTGATTGTTTTTGGCTTAGCAAGAACTTGTCCACGTTGGATATCTTCACGAGAAACCCCACGAAGAAGTGCACCAATGTTATCTCCAGCTTCTGCATAGTCAAGAAGCTTACGGAACATTTCAACACCAGTTACAGTTGTAGATTTTGGCTCTTCAGTGAAACCGATGATGTCGATAACGTCACCAATTTTAACTTGTCCGCGTTCTACACGACCTGTAGCAACTGTTCCACGGCCAGTGATTGAGAATACATCCTCAACTGGCATCATGAATGGTTTTTCAGTGTCACGTGTTGGAGTTGGGATATACTCGTCAACAGCGTTCATAAGTTCAACGATTTTTTCTTCGTAATCAGCATCGCCTTCAAGAGCGCGAAGTGCAGAACCTTTGATTACAGGAATATCGTCACCAGGGAAATCATATTCAGAAAGAAGATCACGAATTTCCATTTCAACTAATTCAAGTAACTCTTCGTCGTCAACCATATCACATTTGTTCATGAATACAACTAGGTAAGGTACACCTACTTGACGAGAAAGAAGGATGTGCTCACGAGTTTGTGGCATTGGGCCATCAGAAGCAGAAACAACTAGGATTCCGCCGTCCATTTGAGCAGCACCAGTGATCATGTTTTTAACATAGTCAGCATGTCCTGGGCAGTCAACGTGTGCATAGTGACGAGTTTCAGTTTCATACTCAACGTGTGCTGTTGAGATTGTGATTCCGCGCTCGCGCTCTTCTGGAGCAGCATCGATCATGTCATATGCCATTGCAGCACCTTTACCGCTACGTTTAGCAAGTACAGTTGTAATTGCAGCTGTTAAAGTTGTTTTACCGTGGTCAACGTGTCCAATTGTACCGATATTGGCATGCGTTTTGGAACGGTCGAATTTTTCTTTACCCATTCTAAATTCCTCCTTAGAGTCATAATTAGTTATATAGATTATAGAAAGTGAGACTAGTCACTTTCTATGCATACATAAGTAGTTATACTTCAATAATTGGTGAAAATCAATTATTCACCTTTATTTTTTTTGATAATTTCTTCAGAAATTGATTTTGGAACTTCTTCGTAATGATCAAAATGCATTGAGAAAGTTCCGCGTCCTTGTGTGTTTGAGCGCAACGCAGTTGCATAACCAAACATTTCAGAAAGTGGTACCATCGCACGAACAACTTGAGCATTTCCGCGAGCTTCCATACCTTCAACTCGTCCGCGACGAGATGTGATGTCGCCCATGATATCTCCCATGTACTCATCAGGGATTACTACTTCAACCTTCATAACAGGCTCAAGGATAACAGGGTTACACTTAGATACAGCGTTTTTAAGAGCCATAGATGCAGCAATTTTAAACGCCATTTCACTGGAGTCAACATCATGGTAAGATCCATCAACTAATGTTGCTTTTACATCGATTAGCGGATAACCAGCTAGGACACCATTTTTCATAGAGTCTTCTAGACCAGCTGCAACAGCAGGCACGTATTCACGCGGCACTGTACCACCAACTACTTTATTTTGGAACTCAAAGCCTTTTCCTTCTTCGTTTGGTTCGAATTCTACCCAAACGTGTCCGAACTGACCGCGTCCACCAGATTGACGTGCGAATTTACCTTCAACTTTAGCAGAGCCACGGAAAGTTTCACGATATGCAACCTGAGGAGCACCAACGTTAGCTTCAACTTTAAATTCACGTCTCATACGGTCAACAATGATGTCAAGGTGAAGTTCACCCATACCAGAGATGATCGTTTGACCCGTTTCAGTGTCAGTGTGAGCTTTGAAAGTTGGATCTTCTTCAGAAAGCTTTGTTAAAGCTGTAGACATTTTGTCTTGGTCAGCTTTAGATTTTGGTTCAACAGAAAGTGAGATAACAGGCTCTGGGAAATTCATTGATTCCAAGATAACAAGGTTCTTTTCATCACATAGAGTGTCACCAGTAGTAGTATCTTTAAGACCTACTGCAGCAGCGATATCTCCAGCATATACTGTTGAAATTTCCTCACGAGAGTTAGCATGCATTTGCAGGATACGACCTACGCGTTCACGCTTGCCTTTCGTAGAGTTCTGCACGTATGATCCAGAGTTAAGAACACCTGAATACACACGGAAGAATGTTAATTTACCAACGTAAGGATCTGTCATAACTTTAAATGCAAGTGCTGAGAATGGACCCTCATCACTAGATTCACGAACGACTTCATCCTCACTGTCAGGCAATGTACCTTTGATTGCTGGTACATCTAGTGGTGATGGCAGGTATTCTAGAACAGCGTCTAGCATTAACTGTACACCTTTGTTTTTAAATGCAGAACCGCAGATAACTGGGTAGAACTCTACATTTACAGTACCTTTACGGATAGCAGCTTTCAATTCTTCAATTGTAAGCTCTTCTCCCTCAAGGTATTTCATCATAAGTTCTTCATCAAGTTCCGCTACAGCTTCTACAAGCTTTCCGCGCCACTCTTCTGCAAGTTCTTTATACTCATCAGGAATTTCCATAGCTTCTGAACGAGTTCCCAGGTCATCTTCGTAGATGTATGCCACATTCTCTACTAAATCGATAATACCTACAAACTCATCTTCAGCACCAATTGGAAGCTGGATAGGATGAGCGTTTGCTTCAAGACGGTCATGCATTGTTTTTACAGAGTATAAGAAATCCGCACCGATTTTATCCATTTTATTAACGAATACAACACGCGGTACTCCGTAAGTTGTTGCCTGGCGCCATACTGTTTCAGTTTGTGGCTCAACACCTGATTGTGCATCAAGTACTGCTACCGCACCATCAAGTACACGCAATGAACGTTCAACTTCAACTGTGAAGTCTACGTGTCCTGGTGTATCGATGATGTTTACGCGATGACCCTTCCACTGAGCAGTTGTAGCAGCAGAAGTGATAGTGATACCACGTTCTTGCTCTTGCTCCATCCAGTCCATTTGAGAAGCACCTTCATGTGTTTCACCAATTTTATGGATACGTCCAGTGTAGAATAATACACGTTCAGTAGTAGTCGTTTTACCGGCATCAATGTGAGCCATGATGCCGATATTACGAGTTTTGTCTAAGGAGAACTCTCTTGCCATTTGGGTTTTTCTCCTTCCTATTATAAGGATTAGTATATTTTATGGTTTGAATCCTACCAGCGGTAGTGAGCAAATGCTTTGTTAGCTTCAGCCATTTTGTGTGTATCTTCACGTTTCTTAACTGATGAGCCAGTGTTGTTAGCTGCATCAAGAATCTCGTTAGCTAAACGCTCTTCCATTGTTTTTTCACCGCGAAGACGAGCGTAGTTTACTAACCAGCGAAGACCAAGAGTAGTACGGCGGTCAGGGCGAACTTCAACAGGTACTTGATAGTTTGCACCACCAACACGACGAGCTCTTACCTCAAGAACTGGCATGATGTTTTTAAGTGCTTGTTCAAACACTTCGATTGCTTCTTTACCTGAACGCTCTTTAACTAAGTCAAAAGCAGTGTAAAGAATAGTTTGTGCTTTACCTCTCTTACCGTCAACCATAATTCTATTGATTAGACGAGTAACAAGCTTTGAGTTGTAAAGTGGATCTGGTAATACGTCTCTTTTTGTAACAGGACCTTTACGTGGCATGTTATTTCCTCCCTTCATGCTATAATCTTAAGCTTTTATATACTTAAGGCATTATTTTTTTGGTGCTTTTGGGCGTTTTGTACCGTATTTAGAACGGCCTTGCATACGTTTGTCAACACCAGCAGTGTCTAATGCACCGCGCACGATGTGGTAACGTACACCCGGTAAATCTTTCACACGTCCGCCGCGGATTAATACAACGCTATGCTCTTGCAGGTTGTGTCCGATACCAGGAATGTAGGCAGTTACCTCAATTCCGTTAGTTAAACGAACACGAGCATATTTACGAAGAGCCGAGTTCGGTTTCTTCGGTGTCATTGTACCAACACGAGTACAAACTCCGCGTTTTTGTGGAGATGAAGTGTTAGTGTGCTCTTTTTTGAAGCTGTTGTAACCTTTGTTTAACGCAGGTGAAGTTGATTTCTCAACTTTGCTTACGCGTCCCTTGCGAATTAATTGGTTAATAGTAGGCATGTTATGTGTCCTCCCTTCTAAAAGTTTAATCCCACACATCCAGGTGGTTCATATTTGGGCAAAAACAAAGTTTTTGCAGAGAGTTTAAAACCCTTGGCAAAAACGGTTTTAATTGATAATCGCAACAGTTACTGCTCCAACTTCTATTCCACAAGCTTTACCAAGCTTCTTCATAGAATCAACCAGTGTAAAAGGTACGTTTTGCTGGGTGGCAAGTTCGATGATCATTTTTATGATTCTTGAATCTGCATCTTCAGCAATGACCAGTTCCTTTACCTGATCTTGTTTGAGCGCTTTAACAGTTTGCTTTGTACCAACAATAATTTTATGAGCCTGAGATACTTTTTCATAAGACATATGAATATATCCTCCAAAGCAACAGGTTTTAATTAAGCACCTAGAATATACTAACATCGGAAGAGATGGATGTCAACTAGATCAATGAAACATTTTTCTAGCATCGTCCATCTCTTTTTTTGTTAGTTAATCTACAGTTACAGTTTCATCCTCTGGCTGTATGCGCGGAATTGGGTTAACGCGTCTGTAGCGCTGCATTCCCGTACCGGCAGGGACTAACTTACCGATGATAACATTTTCTTTTAAGCCTAACAGTTCATCACGTTTACCTTTGATTGCAGCATCCGTTAAGACACGAGTTGTTTCTTGGAATGATGCAGCAGATAAGAATGAGTCTGTTTCAAGTGAAGCTTTTGTAATACCAAGTAGGATCGGACGTCCTGTTGCAGGGCGCTTGCCATCAAGCAATACTTTTTTGTTGGCATCCGTAAATTGGTGTACATCAAGCAATGTTCCTGGAAGCACATCAGTATCTCCAGCATCCATCACTCTTACTTTGCGAAGCATTTGGCGAACCATTACTTCAACGTGTTTATCTCCAATTTCTACCCCTTGCATACGGTATACTTTTTGAACTTCACGAAGCAAATATTCTTGGACTGATGTGATGTCTGTTACTTTCAGCAATTCCTTAGGATCAATTGATCCTTCTGTAAGCTCTTGACCATGCTTGATTTTATCGCCTTCAACCACTTTAAGTCTAGCGTTATAAGCAGCTGTGTAAGAACGTGTTTCAACATCGCCTTTAATGACGATTTCTTGTTGTCTGTCACGCACTTCATTAATCTCAACTACCACACCATCGATTTCAGAAATCGTTGCTTGACCTTTAGGATTTCTCGCTTCAAACAGCTCTTGAATACGAGGTAAACCTTGTGTGATATCGTCTCCGGCAACACCGCCTGTATGGAACGTACGCATTGTAAGCTGTGTTCCTGGTTCTCCGATAGATTGAGCAGCGATAATACCAACTGCTTCTCCAACTTCAACCTCAGTTCCTGTAGCCAAGTTGCGTCCGTAGCATTTTTTACATACACCATGACGAGTGTTACATGTAAATGCAGAACGGATCCATACTTCTTCAATACCTGTTTCAACAATCGCTAAAGCAAGGTCTTCTGTAATGAGATCATTTTCAGAAACGATGACTTTGCCAGTCTCCGGATGTTTAATTGTTTTGCGTGCATGACGTCCAATTAAACGTTCTTCTAAATGCTCGATTACTTCAGTGCCTTCTTTAATTGACTTTGTTAAGATGCCTCGGTCTGTTCCGCAGTCTTCATCACGAATGATAACATCCTGTGCAACATCAACAAGACGTCTTGTTAAGTAACCAGAGTCAGCTGTTTTAAGAGCTGTATCAGCAAGACCTTTACGAGCACCATGTGTCGAGATAAAGTACTCTAATACAGTTAAGCCTTCACGGAAACTTGATTTGATTGGAAGTTCAATGATACGTCCAGCCGGGTTGGCCATCAGACCGCGCATACCCGCAAGCTGCGTAAAGTTAGATGCATTACCACGGGCTCCGGAATCACTCATCATGAAGATTGGATTGCGTTTATCAAGAGAAGCCATCAGCTTGCCTTGGATAACATCTTTAGATGCACTCCAAATCGAGATAACACGTTCATAGCGCTCTTCCTCAGTGATTAGACCGCGCTTGAATTGCTTCAGAACGTTATCAACTTTCGCTTGACCATCTTTTAAGATTTCTTGTTTTTCAGGTAATACGATGATATCTGATACGCCAACTGTAATACCGGCTTTTGTCGAATATCTGAATCCAAGATCTTTCATGCGGTCTAGCATTTTAGATGTTTCAGTTATATGGAACTTCTTAAAGATTTCAGCAATGATTTTTCCTAAGATACCCTTTTTGAATGGAGGGATAATCTCTTGGGATTGAATGTATTCTTTTACATTCACGCTAGCATCGATAAAGAATCTTTCCGGTGTCTCATCTTCAATATTGCTTTTTGTCGGCTCGTTCATGTATGGGAATGAAGGCGGTAAAATTTCGTTAAAGATAAGTTTACCGACTGTCGTTACGAGCAGCTTCTTACGCTGTTCATCTGTAAATGATTCATTCGGCAATGAACTTGCTTGCACAGCAATACGAGAGTGAAGATGAACATATCCATTTTGATATGCAATCAAAGCTTCGTTCGTATCCTTGAAGATCATCCCTTCACCGACAGAATCTTCACGCTCTAATGTTAGGTAGTAGTTACCTAATACCATATCCTGAGAAGGCGTAACAACAGGCTTTCCATCTTTAGGATTTAGAATGTTTTGAGCTGCAAGCATCAGAATACGTGCTTCAGCTTGAGCCTCAGCTGATAGAGGTACGTGAACAGCCATTTGGTCACCATCAAAGTCAGCGTTATAAGCTGTACATACTAATGGATGAAGACGGATAGCACGGCCTTCTACAAGTGTAGGTTCAAATGCCTGAATTCCAAGTCTGTGAAGAGTAGGCGCACGGTTTAATAAGACCGGATGCTCGCGAATAACAGACTCTAATACATCCCAGACTTCTGGTGATACACGTTCTATTTTACGCTTAGCACTCTTAATGTTATGAGCTAAACCTTTTTCAACCAGTTCTTTCATTACGAACGGCTTGAATAATTCAAGTGCCATTTCTTTCGGCAATCCGCATTGATACATTTTCAGGTTCGGTCCAACAACGATAACAGAACGGCCTGAGTAGTCAACACGTTTACCAAGCAGGTTTTGACGGAAACGCCCTTGTTTCCCTTTCAGCATATGTGAAAGTGATTTAAGCGGACGGTTACCAGGTCCTGTAACAGGACGGCCGCGGCGGCCATTATCGATCAATGCATCAACAGCTTCCTGAAGCATGCGTTTTTCGTTTTGAACGATGATGCTCGGAGCTCCAAGATCCAAAAGACGTTTTAAACGGTTGTTGCGGTTGATTACACGGCGATACAAATCATTCAAGTCAGATGTGGCAAAACGCCCGCCATCTAATTGCACCATTGGGCGCAGTTCAGGAGGGATAACCGGAAGGACATCAAGGATCATCCAAGATGGCTCATTTCCAGAATTACGGAATGCCTCTAAAACCTCTAAACGTTTGATTGCACGTGTTCTGCGCTGACCTTGTGAAGTTTTAAGCTCTTCTTTAAGCTGATCAACCTCTTTGTCCAAGTCGATATCAGAAAGAAGTTTTTTAATCGCTTCTGCACCCATTGCAGCCTGGAATGTTGAGCTGTATTTATCACGGTATGCTCTGTATTCCTTCTCAGAAAGCAATTGTTTTTTCTCAAGCGGTGTGTCACCTGTTTCAGTAACTACGTAAGAAGCGAAATAAATCACTTCTTCTAATGCACGCGGAGACATATCAAGGACTAAGCCCATACGGCTTGGAATTCCTTTAAAATACCAAATGTGTGAAACAGGGGCAGCGAGTTCAATATGCCCCATACGCTCACGGCGAACTTTTGCACGAGTGACTTCCACTCCACAGCGATCGCAGACTACACCTTTGTAGCGAACTCTTTTATATTTTCCGCAATGGCATTCCCAGTCTTTTGTAGGACCGAAAATGCGCTCACAGAACAAACCGTCTTTTTCTGGTTTTAATGTACGATAGTTAATTGTTTCTGGTTTCTTAACTTCACCGAATGACCACGAGCGAATTTTATCAGGTGAAGCGAGACCGATGTTCATATACTCAAAGTTATTTACATCTAGCAAGGGGCCTACCTCCCTTTTCGTCTTCAGGTTTTACCCTTATTGCTTACTATTCTTTAGTAACTGCGTCTTTTTCTTTTTCCATGGCTGCTGATGAAAGATCATCCGGCTGATCATTCAAGGATAAGCCTTCTGACTGCTGTCCTTCTTCATCATCTTCCATATCTCTCATTTCGATTTCTTTTTCATCGCCTGAGAGAATCTTGACATCCATGCCTAAACTTTGAAGTTCTTTAATTAAAACTTTAAATGATTCTGGAACACCAGGTTCTGGAACATTTTCACCTTTAACGATCGCTTCGTACGTTTTTACACGTCCAACAACATCATCAGATTTAACTGTGAGGATCTCTTGAAGAGTATAAGCTGCGCCATACGCTTCAAGCGCCCATACTTCCATTTCTCCAAAACGCTGTCCGCCGAACTGGGCTTTACCGCCAAGTGGCTGCTGCGTAACAAGTGAATAAGGACCTGTTGAACGAGCATGCAATTTATCATCAACCATGTGAGCAAGTTTAATCATATACATAATCCCTACAGAAACACGGTTATCAAACGGTTCGCCTGAACGGCCATCATAAAGGACTGTTTTAGCATCGCGTGCCATGCCAGCTTCTTCTAGAGTTGACCACACATCTTCCTCGCGGGCTCCATCAAATACTGGAGAAGCAACGTGTAAACCGAGTTTGCGTGCTGCCATTCCAAGATGCAGTTCAAGCACCTGTCCGATATTCATACGAGATGGTACACCAAGTGGATTTAACATGATATCTACTGGAGTTCCATCTGGCAAATACGGCATATCTTCTTCAGGAAGAATTCTTGAGATAACACCTTTGTTACCATGGCGTCCAGCCATTTTATCTCCTTCAGAGATTTTACGCTTCTGAACGATATATGCACGGACTAACTGGTTAACGCCCGGTGGAAGTTCGTCGCCGTCTTCACGGTTGAAAACTTTAACATCAAGTACGATACCGCCGCCTCCGTGTGGAACACGAAGTGAAGTATCACGCACTTCTCTCGCTTTTTCACCAAAGATTGCATGAAGAAGGCGTTCTTCAGCTGTAAGTTCAGTTACCCCTTTAGGCGTAACTTTACCAACAAGCAAATCTCCGTCTTTTACTTCAGCACCAACACGGATAATACCACGATCGTCTAAGTTGCGAAGTGCATCTTCTCCAACATTCGGGATATCGCGTGTGATTTCTTCAGGCCCAAGCTTTGTATCACGTGATTCTGATTCATATTCTTCAATGTGAATAGAAGTGTAGACATCATCTTTCACAAGACGCTGACTCATGATGATGGCATCCTCATAGTTGTAGCCATCCCATGTCATGAATGCAACCATAACGTTGCGTCCAAGTGCCAATTCACCTTTTTCCATTGAAGGTCCATCAGCAAGGATTTCACCTTTAACTACTTCATCGCCTACACTTACGATTGGGCGCTGGTTGTAGCAAGTTCCTTGGTTAGAACGAATGAATTTTAAAAGGCTGTATTTATCTAAGTTACCTTTAGTTTTAACGCCATCTACATCTTCGTAACGTCGTACCCAGATGTTTTTAGCTTCTACTTTTTCAACGACACCAGGGAATTTGCAGATTACTGCAGCTCCTGAGTCTTTACCTGACACATACTCCATTCCTGTACCCACAATCGGTGATTCTGGGTTCATAAGCGGAACAGCTTGACGCTGCATGTTCGCGCCCATAAGCGCACGGTTGGAGTCATCATTTTCCAAGAAAGGAATACAAGCTGTTGCAGCAGAAACTACTTGTTTAGGTGATACATCCATGTAATCCATTCTGTCACGGGACATAACTGTGTTTTCACCGCGGAAACGGGAAACGATATCCTCATCAAGGAATGAACCATCATCTGCTAAACGAGCGTTTGCTTGAGCAACTACGTAATTATCCTCTTCATCTGCTGTTAAGTAATCGATGCGGGACGTTACTTTCCCTGTTTCAGGATCTACGCGTCGATACGGAGTTTCAATGAAACCAAAGCGATTGACTTTAGCATAAGAAGAAAGTGAGTTAATCAAACCAATGTTTGGTCCCTCAGGTGTTTCAATCGGACACATGCGGCCATAGTGAGAGTAATGAACGTCACGCACTTCGAATCCAGCACGTTCACGTGTTAAACCACCAGGTCCAAGTGCAGATAGACGGCGTTTATGAGTCAATTCAGCAAGCGGGTTCGTTTGATCCATGAACTGTGACAACTGAGAACTTCCGAAGAACTCTTTAATCGACGCAATAACAGGACGAATATTGATCAGCTGCTGAGGTGTAATCGTATTTGTATCTTGAATCGACATTCTTTCGCGTACAACACGTTCCATACGGGAAAGACCAATTCTGAATTGATTTTGAAGTAGTTCGCCAACAGAGCGAAGACGGCGATTTCCTAAGTGATCGATATCATCAGTGTCTCCTACTCCATGCAATAGGTTAAAGAAATAACTGATTGAAGATAGGATATCAGCAGGTGTGATATTTTTAACGTTTTCTTCAACATAAGCGTTGCTGATTACGTTAATTACTTTTTCACCCTCTACATCAATAGGTGCATAGATTTTAATTGATTGAAGCGTAACATCTTCTTCAACAACTCCGCCAGAAGGCGTAATTTTTCTGAAGCCTACTCCACTCTCTAAATTAGGAATGATTCGGTCAAGTGTACGTCTATCAATTAATGTATCTTTTTCAGCAATAATTTCGCCAGTTTCTGGGTCTACTAATGTTTCAGCAAGACGCTGATTAAAGAGACGATTTTTAATATGAAGCTTTTTGTTGATCTTGTAGCGTCCTACACTTGCAAGATCGTAGCGCTTTGGATCAAAGAATCTTGAATCCAGCAAGCTTTTTGCATTATCTACTGTAGGCGGCTCACCCGGGCGCAGGCGCTCATAGATTTCAAGAAGAGCTTTCTCTGTGCTTTCCGTGTTGTCCTTATCCAGCGTATTGCGCAAATATTCATTTTCACCGAATAAATCGGTGATTTCTTGATCAGAGCCAAACCCTAGTGCGCGCAAAAGAACCGTTACCGGTAATTTCCGAGTGCGATCAATGCGCACATACGCGACATCTTTAGCATCTGTTTCGTACTCTAACCAAGCACCACGGTTTGGAATGACAGTTGCAGTAAAACCTTTTTTACCATTTTTATCGACTTTACCGCTGTAATAAACGCTTGGTGAACGTACAAGCTGTGATACGATAACGCGCTCAGCGCCATTAATCACAAATGTACCTGTTTCAGTCATCAATGGGAAATCACCCATGAATACATCCTGATCTTTTACTTCACCAGTTTCCTTGTTAATTAAACGCACCTTCACACGAAGCGGTGCAGAATAGGTAACGTCACGCTCTTTAGATTCCTCTACTGAATATTTAGGATCACCTAAACTATAATCAATAAATTCCAGCGAGAGGTTACCAGTGAAGTCTTCGATAGGAGAAATATCCTGGAACATCTCTCTAAGACCCTCATCAAGAAACCACTGATAGGAAGAGGTTTGAATCTCAATAAGATTTGGTAATTCTAACACTTCACTAATACGTGCATAACTTCTGCGTTGGCGGTGTCGTCCATACTGAACTAGTTGACCTGTCAACTGCTTCACCCCTCAAATCAAGCGTAATATGACTTGTAATATGTATTCGAAATCACTCTATTAACTACCAATACACACACAAGGAGAAAACAAAAATAAAAAGGTCTCTATAAATTAGAAAACCACTTTTGTAAAACGGACTATTGATTTTATAAGTTTTTCCATCTGTTCTAAATTTATACATTTTCCGCAAAAAATAGAGACTTATGGAATATATATATTGGCATTTTATAATATTAACATAGCAAAAAAAACGAGTCAATCTTTTTCTGCTCTAATAATAAAGTAGCCTTTATCCTTTTTAACTGTATCAACTTCTTTAAACATCTCATTCAGCTTGGCAATTGCCGAAGGGGCACCTTGTTTTTTCTGAATGACAACCCATAATTCACCGCCTGGTGCAAGAGATTCAAAGCTTTTTACAAAGATTTCATGAACCACTTTCTTGCCGGCCCTGATTGGAGGATTGGTTAAAATAGCCGCATACTTTTTTAAAGGATCAACATTTTCAAAAAGATTGCTTGCGATAATACGAACGTTTTTCACACCATTTGCTTCTGCATTTAATGCAGCAAGTTCAACAGCTCTCTCGTTAATATCAATCATATCAATCGTGAGATTTTTGTATTCTTTAGCTAGCGATATCCCAATCGGTCCGTATCCGCAGCCAACATCCAGCAAGTCTCCTTTGATGTTAGGCAAACTAAACGTTTCAACTAGCAGCCTCGATCCAAAATCAACTTCATTTTTCGAAAAAACGCCGCGATCACTTTGAAAATGAAAGGAATTCCCTCTTAAAGTAAACGTCCATGATTTACGGTCACTTTCAGCCTCTGGCTGCTGTGAGTAATAATGATTTGTCATCTTTTTTCCCTCCATGTTAAAGGAGTATAGCAAATCATGCTATTTTTTATACATCTTTAAGTCAATCAAACCATAACGAGAAAAAAAGCTCGCTATATAAATTAAGCGAGCTTTGTCTTTTTTGGAATTACTTAACTTCTACAGAAGCGCCAACTTCTTCAAGTTTAGCTTTGATTTCTTCAGCTTCTTCTTTAGCGATTCCTTCTTTAACAGCTTTAGGAGTGTTGTCAACTAGTTCTTTAGCTTCTTTCAAGCCAAGACCAGTGATTTCACGAACCACTTTGATTACTTTGATTTTTTGAGCGCCTGCACCAGCAAGTACTACATCAAATTCAGTTTGCTCAGCAGCAGCTTCGCCGCCAGCAGCGCCACCAGCCATTGCTACAGGAGCAGCTGCAGTTACGCCAAATTCTTCTTCGATTGCTTTAACTAAGTCGTTTAATTCTAAAACAGTCATTTCTTTAACTGCTTCAATGATTTGTTCTTTAGTCATTGTATATTTCCTCCTTATAAACCTATTAGTTTTTTGTTTTGGTACGGGTCAAACAGATTAAGCGCCTTGCTCTTCTTTTTGATCTGCAACTGCTTTAGCAGCAAGTGCAAGATTGCGAATTGGAGCTTGAAGTACGCTAAGCAACATTGAAAGTAAGCCTTCACGTGACGGAAGATCAGCAAGAGCTTTAATTTGTTCTACTGTTGCGATGTTTCCTTCGATTACACCTGCTTTGATTTCTAACGCTTCATGCTTTTTAGCAAAATCGTTAAGAATTTTAGCAGGAGCAACTACGTCTTCATTACTGAATGCAATCGCATTTGGACCTGTTAGGGCGTCATTAAGACCAGTAAGTTCAACATTTTCTACTGCACGGCGAGTCATTGTGTTTTTGTAAACTTTGAACTCGATGCCAGCATCACGAAGAGTTTTACGAAGTTCAGTTACTTCAGCTACTGTTAAACCGCGGTAGTCAACAACGATTGTTGTTTTGCTGTCACGAAATTTAGCAGTAATGTCATCTACGATGGATTTTTTTGTTTCGATAGCGCTGCTCATTGATACACCTCCTGTAAGAATCAAAGTTCCACACTTATACCGATCGGTGTTTCTCTTAAAACAAGAAATGCCTCCACGTCAGACATGGAGGCAGTATATATACAAGCGATCTAATAATTTTAGTTCACATATATACACCTCGGCAGGAAATTAAGCTTTTAAAAGCACCTACTGTCTATGGTATAAATGAAGTTATTTTGTTAAACAACATTTTGATTATATATAAAGCTGACTCTTAAGTCAACTATTATTTAACGCCGAAACTTGATGAATCAACTTTAACGCCAGGTCCCATTGTAGAAGCAACAGCAATGTTCTTCATGTATGTGCCTTTAGCAGCTGCAGGTTTAGCTTTTAATAACGTTTCGAAGATAGTAGTGAAGTTTTCAACTAGTTTGCTGTCTTCAAAAGATACTTTACCGATTGGCACGTGGATATTTCCAGCTTTGTCAACACGGTATTCAACTTTACCAGCTTTGATTTCTTTAACTGCTTTATCAACGTCAAAAGAAACTGTTCCAGTTTTAGGGTTTGGCATTAAGCCTTTAGGTCCAAGTACGCGGCCAAGTTTACCAACTTCACCCATCATGTCAGGAGTAGCAACGATTACATCGAATTCAAACCATCCTTGTTGGATTTTATTGATATAGTCAGCATCGCCTACAAAGTCAGCTCCAGCAGCTTCTGCTTCTTTCGCTTTTTCACCCTTAGCAAATACTAAAACGCGTTGAGTTTTGCCCGTTCCGTTTGGAAGAACAACTGCTCCGCGGATTTGCTGATCGTTTTTACGTGGATCAACGCCTAAACGGAATGCAACTTCAACTGTTGCATCAAATTTAGCTGTGTTTGTTTTCTTTACAAGTTCAATTGCTTCTTGAACTCCGTAAGCTTGAGTACGGTCTACTAATTTAGCAGCTTCTACGTACTTTTTACCTCTTTTAGCCATAATAATTTTCCTCCTTAGTGGTTTTAGCGGAATAACCTCCCACGAATAAAGGTTGCGAACTTGTTAAAAGCAAACTCGCAACCCCTAAAACAAAAACAACAATTAGTCTTCGATGACGATACCCATGCTGCGTGCAGTACCTTCAACCATACGCATAGCTGATTCAACATTAGCTGCATTTAAGTCAGGCATTTTTGTTTCAGCGATTTCACGTACTTTATCACGCTTAACTGTTGCTACTTTATTACGGTTAGGTTCACCAGAACCTGACTCGATTCCAGCTGCTTTTTTAAGCAATACTGCTGCAGGCGGAGTTTTTGTAATAAATGTAAATGAACGGTCTTCAAATACCGTAATTTCAACAGGAATGATAAGTCCAGCCTGATCAGCTGTACGAGCGTTAAACTCCTTACAGAATCCCATGATGTTAACACCAGCTTGACCTAATGCAGGACCAACCGGCGGCGCTGGATTCGCTTTCCCAGCAGGAATTTGCAATTTAACCATTTTAATTACTTTTTTAGCCACGAGACACACCTCCTTAAGTCCGTGATGTGGTAATAGGGTAATACCCTCCCACTCATGTCGTTCATTCTTTATATGAATGATAGAAATTTAATCAAGTTTTTTGTCCCGCAAAGCGAGACATACTGACTTATGAAATATTATCACTTTTCTTTTGTGAATTCAAGTTTTTTTCTTATAATTTATCAACTTGAGAAAATTCAAGCTCAACAGGTGTTTCACGGCCAAACATGTTAACCAGCACCTTAACTTTGCTTTTATCTTTATCAATCTCTTCAATGGAACCTGTGAAGTTTGCAAATGGTCCATCTATGACTTTTACAGTCTCTTTTAAGTCGAAATCCAGTTCAACTCTCTTTTCTTCCATTCCCATATGTTTAAGGATTGTTACAACTTCCTCAGGCAGCAGCGCAGTCGGCTTCGATCCGGATCCTGCAGAACCTACGAATCCTGTTACTCCAGGAGTATTCCGGACGACGTACCAGGAATCATCTGTCATTACGATTTCTACGAGCACGTACCCTGGGAATACTTTCTTTTTTGTGACTTTCTTTTTGCCATTTTTATAATCTGTTTCTTCTTCTTCCGGAACAATTACACGGAAGATTTTATCTTGCATGCCCATTGATTCTACGCGCTTTTCAAGATTCGCCTTCACTTTATTCTCATATCCGGAATAAGTGTGGACTACATACCAATTTTTCTCCATTTTTAATAGGACGACTTGTCCTTCCCTCCCTGCATTTGGGTCTTATATTTGTTTTGACGCTTTTGATCTTTGACTATTTAATTTATATTAAAAAGACAATGAAAAAACCCGTCGAACGGGTTTTTTGGGAAATATAATATTCTCTATTATAGCACGATTTATTATCTATTATTCAAAAATAAAACGAAATTTGCAATTGAAGTTTTATTTTTTAAGGTACAAGACGAATTAATGATGATATACCGAGATCAACGATGGCAAAAAAGACGACAGCAAATGCGACAGTAGCGATAACCGTGATGGTATAGCGAGTCAGCTCTTTGCCTTTAGGCCAGCTTACCTTTTTCATTTCGCGGGATACATTTTTAAAAAAATCAACAATACGCTGCATTTACATTACCTCCAAGAGAATTCAGAAAGCCTGTCAAAGAAATAAAGAATCATGAGATGAATACTACTTTGTTTCACGGTGGTCCGTATGTGCGTTACAAGCTTTACAAAATTTCTTGAATTCTAAACGCTCTTCGGAGCTTGACGTGTTTTTCATTGTTGTGTAGTTTCTGCTTCCACAGTCCGTGCAAGCCATTGTAACTTTCTTACGCATTTTGGGCACCTTCCGCTAATCTTGCATTTTTTCTATAAAAATGTAACACACGCATGTCCCTTCGTCAATCATGCCTGGTATGTTTCGGCTATTTTCACAAAGATTGCTATTTTAAGAAAAAAGACTGGTTGCAGTATTCTTGACGGTTGTGTGCTTCAATGTTTTACATACTGATTTCCCGAAGCTCAAGGTATCTTTCGAGCTTGCGTTTCACCCGCTGAAGGGCATTATCTATTGATTTGACGTGGCGGTTCAGCTCCTCAGAAATCTCCTGATAGGATCTGCCGTCAAGATAGAGCACGAGCACTTTACGTTCCAAGTCACTCAACAGCTCTCCCATCTTTACTTCTATATCATCAAATTCTTCTTGATTAATAATTAATTCTTCAGGGTCCATGACTTTTGTCCCAGAAATGACATCCATTAGCGTTCGGTCTGATTCTTCATCGTAAATAGGCTTGTCCAGTGAAACATAAGAGTTAAGAGGAATATGTTTTTGACGGGTTGCGGTTTTAATTGCGGTAATGATTTGGCGAGTGATGCATAATTCTGCAAAAGCTTTGAATGAAGTAAGCTTGTCCTCCTTGAAATCACGGATGGCTTTATACAAACCTATCATACCTTCTTGAATAATATCTTCTCTGTCAGCCCCTATCAAAAAATAGGATCGTGCTTTAGCTCTCACAAAATTACGGTATTTTGTAATTAAATAATCAAGAGCATCGCTGTCTCCGTTATGAACAAGTTCAACGACCTGTTCATCCTCCAAAGCATGAAAATCTTCCTTGCTGAGTTTACCCGTGAAATGTATGTTCATGCCGATCCCCCCGACCGCACAATAGATAGAAATATTATACAGTATGATTTTTGCAAGCGTCAACAGTCTATAAATCGCCCCGTCGCCATTTTTCAAACATTTCCAGCACGTCATCTGCTATCGGAATCTTTGATTGAGGACTATTAACTTTTATTTTCTCTACTCTTTTTTGTATTCTCTTTTCAATCGCTTCGACTTCATTTAAAAGTTCTCTTGCCGATTTTCTTAGAGCTCCCTGGCCAAAAATCGCCCATTGCTCAGTAAAATCGGAAGTTGCGACATGTATCTGTGTTTTAATATTGCTGAGGGAAATTGCAAGTTTTTCAATGCGTTCATCCGCTGTTTCATTTTCTCTGGTATAGATGACTTCCACTCGATGGTTTTTCTGTTTCTTTTCGATGCCCTTTACTTGGTGGGCATCGAAAACAACAATTACCCGAAATCCGGTGTAAGCTTGATATTCTGCCATTTTTTGAATAAGCAAATCTCTTGCTTCTGAGAGATTCTCTTTTTTCAATGATTGAAGATTCGCCCATGCACCGATGATGTTATATCCGTCAACCAGAAGGATATCCATATATTATTCTCCTAATGGATGACGCTTTCGATACACCTCATACATCAGTAAACTTGCTGCGACTGATGCATTGAGAGAAGTGACCTGGCCAGCCATCGGCAAGTTGACCAGAAAATCACATTTTTCTTTAATTAGTCTTCCTATTCCTTTTCCTTCACTGCCTATGACAAGGCCAAGCGGCATCTTGCCATCCATTGAACGATAGTCGTCTGAACCTTTGGCATCTGTACCGACAATCCAAACTCCCCGCTCTTTTAATTCCTCAATCGCTCTTGCCATATTTGTCACTCTTGCTACAGGTATATATTCAATTGCGCCAGTAGATGATTTTGCAACCGCAGCCGTCAATCCTACTGCTCTTCTTTTCGGAATTATGATGCCATGGGCACCTACGGCATCTGCCGTTCTCATAATAGAGCCTAAGTTATGAGGATCTTCAATTTCATCTAAAAGCAGGATAAACGGAGCTTCGTTTTTATCTTCAGCTGCTTTCAGAATATCATCAACCTCTGCATATTCGTATGCTGCGACCTGAGCGACGACGCCTTGATGATTCCCTTCGACCATTTGATCAATTTTCTTTTTTGGAACGGTTTGAATGGTCACCCCTTTTTCTTTTGCAAGAACGGTGATTTGCTGAGCTTGTCCCTTAACGGAGTTTTCCGCCATGAATATTTTATATACATTTCTAGTTGATTTAAGTGCTTCAATCACGGTATTGCGGCCAATAATATATTCTTCTGACATGCCTATTTCCTCCCTTCGTTCTGAATCAATTCAAATGATGTTTGAATGATTTCTGCTAGACGATCTGCATTTTTTTCAAGATGGAGATAACCGATTAATGCTTCAAATGCAGTACTATAGCGGTAGGTTTGAACATCTGTATTCTTTGGAACAGTTCCTGACTTTGCATTGCGACCTCTGCGGATAATAGCCATTTCTTCTTCAGAAAAGAACTCCATTTTTGACAATTCGTGAAGCACGGTTGACTGGGCCTTCGCTGAAACGTACTTTGTTGCTAATTTATGAAGCTGATTCGGACGGACATTTCCTTTAGATAAAAGATGATGCCTGACATAAACCTCATATATGGCGTCGCCTATATATGCAAGTGCCAGGCTGTTCACCTGTTTAGGATTTGGGATATCTTCTAAGTGAAGCATGCTTACCCTCTTTTCCATCTCGTGCCTTGCGGAGTATCTTCCAGAATAATGTTCAATTCCTTCAGCTGATCACGAATTTGGTCGGAAAGCTGAAAGTTGCGGTCTTTTCTTGCTTGAATACGCTGCTCAATCAATTCTTCAATTTCTGCATCAAGCAGTTCCTTTTTTCCAAACTGCAGGCCAAGCACTGCTCCCAATTCATCAAATGCAGCTAAAAATGCTTCTATCACTTCTTTTGATGTATTTTTTTCCTGCAAATAATAGTTCGCTTGCTTTGATAATTCAAACATGACTGAAATAGCATTTGCTGTATTAAAATCATCATCCATCGCTTCTGTAAAAACCGTTCTCTGTTCAGACACATTGTTCAGCCATTTCTCATTGTCATCTGTTAATTCTGTGCTGCTTCCGATGCGGTGCAGAAGATTTGCATACGAGGTACGCAGGCGGTCTAATGCATTTTTTGTGCTCTCAAGCAAATCAACTGAGTAGTTAATCGGATGACGATAATGAACGGACAGCATGAACATTCTTAGAACTTGTGCATCATGCTCCTTCAGTATGTCATGAACTAGAACAAAGTTGCCCAGAGACTTAGACATTTTCTCGTTGTTAATATTAATATACCCATTATGCATCCAGTAGTTAGCAAATGGTTTTTCAGTTAACGCCTCAGATTGTGCAATTTCATTTTCATGATGAGGGAATGTTAAATCCTGTCCGCCTGCATGAATATCAATTGTGTCGCCAAAGTGGTCATGGACCATTGCAGAGCACTCAATATGCCAGCCCGGTCTTCCTTTGCCCCATGGACTTTCCCAGAAAATTTCGCCTTCCTTTGCTGCCTTCCACAAAGCAAAGTCAAGTGAATCCTGCTTCTTCTCGCCTGCATCAATTCTCGCACCTATACGTAATTCATCAATTGATTGATGAGACAGTTTGCCGTAGTCTTTAAAAGCTCTTGTTCGATAATAGACATCTCCATCTGCTTCATAAGCAAACCCTTTTTCTATTAAAGCATTAATGAAGTCAATAATAATATCCATGCTTTCTGTTACACGCGGATGTGCATTTGCCCGGTCGCAGCCAAGTGCTGTTACATCCTCAAAATAGGCTTCAATAAAACGATCGGCAATCGTCTGCACATCTTCTCCAAGTTCATTCGCAGCCTTAATCAGCTTGTCATCTACATCTGTGAAATTAGATACAAATGTCACGTCATACCCTCTGTACTCTAAATATTTACGGACAGTATCATACACAATTGCAGGACGGGCATTTCCTATATGAATATAGTTATAAACGGTAGGTCCGCACACATACATTTTAACCTTGCCCTCTTCAAGAGGCTTAAAAACTTCTTTTTGTCTCGTTAGCGTATTGTATAACTTGATGGTCATCTTGACTCTTCCCTTCTTTCAGTTGTAGCAGCTCTTGTCTTAAATGCAGCATTTCTGCTTCCAGCTCTTTAAATCTGTCAGCGACTGGATCAGGAAGATTGCAGTGATCTAGATCATTTTTGATTCTTTTCCCATTTTGGATAACGACCTTGCCCGGTATTCCAACAACAGTCGAATGATCAGGCACATCACGAAGGACAACAGAGCCTGCACCAATTTTAGAGTACGCCCCAACTGTAATGGATCCCAGTACTTTTGCACCCGTAGCAATCAAAGCATTGTCTAGAATTGTCGGATGTCTCTTTCCTTTTTCTTTCCCGGTTCCGCCCAACGTTACTCCCTGGAAAACCGTTACGTTATTTCCAATTTCACACGTCTCTCCAATGACAACACCCATCCCATGGTCTATAAAAAAGCGGCGGCCAATCTTTGCTCCTGGATGAATTTCAATTCCCGTGAAAAAACGGCTCACCTGTGAGATCACTCTGGCTATGAAGAACAGATTCCGTTTAAAAAAGGCGTGTGCCAGCCGGTGCGCCCAAATTGCATGAAGCCCGGAATAAGTAAGTATCACTTCTAAATAAGATCTTGCAGCTGGATCCTGTTCGAAAACAATCTCGATATCTTCCTTTAGCATTTTGAACATTCTATTCCCCCCAAACTTCCCCTGAAATGGTTTAAAAAATCTAAAAAAGCGCCTCTGCCTAATAGACAGAGACGCTTTTGATGCGCGGTTCCACTCTGTTTAAGCAAGATGGTTAGATGCTTGCTTCAACTTTAGGCTCGTGTAACGGTGAGCATCCGCTTTTATTTACTGCAATCAGGCTTGCTGATGGTTCAATAAAAGACTCAAAGGTGCATTTCGAGAATGATTTCGCATAAACCTCTCTCAGCCAATGGAGGTTCTCTCTAATAAGGAAATGGATTCTCTACTTCTCCTTTTCAACGTGTTTTCATGTTATTAATCATACTATATTACATTTTCAGAGAAAAGTTAACTGTTCTCGCTTTTTAATCGGGTTAAAATGGTTTCTTTTCCTAATAGCTCAATGGCCTGGGGAAGATCTGGCCCATGAGTTTGCCCTGTTGCTGCAACACGGATAGGCATAAACAAGTTTTTCCCTTTATGTCCAGTCGCCTTTTGCACCGCTTTTATAGCTGCCTTAATATGGTCGGCTGTAAAGGAATCGAGCTTCTCAATTTCCTCTGCAAGTGCTCCCAGCACATCTGGAACTTGTTCCTCATCAAGTACGCTTCGAGCTTCACGGTTATACGTAATTTCTTTTTTGAAGAACAGTTCTGTCAGTTCAACAATTTCTGCACCGTAGCTTATTTTCTCTTGATGAAGACCAATTAATTTGCTTGCCCACTCGATTTCATCAGCTGAAGCAGCTTCTGACACTTTTCCCGCCTTCACAAGATGAGGAAGGGTAATGTCAACAAGCTCATCTAATTCAAGCTGTTTTATATATTGATTATTCAGCCACATTAATTTCTGGGAATCAAATACAGCCGGTGATTTCGATAGACGGGCAGGATCGAAAATTTCAATGAATTGCTCTTTGCTGAAAATTTCTTCCTCCCCGACTGGAGACCACCCAAGCATTCCGATAAAGTTAAAAAGTGCCTGCGGCAAATAACCCAATTCTTTATATTGTTCAATAAATTGAATAATTGATTCATCACGCTTGCTTAATTTTTTGCGATTTTCATTTACGATCAATGTCATGTGGCCAAAAATAGGTGCTTTCCAGCCAAACGCATGAAAGATCATAATTTGCTTCGGTGTATTTGAGATATGATCTTCTCCGCGAAGGACATGAGTCATTTTCATCAAATAATCATCGACCGCTACTGCGAAGTTATAAGTTGGTGTTCCGTCTTTTTTCACAATAACAAAGTCACCGATGCCATCTGTTTCAAATGAGATTTCATCTTTAACGATATCCTTAAACGTGATGACTTCTCCCTTAGGAACACGGAAACGGATGCTTGGCTTTCTTCCTTCTTCCGCGCGTTTTTGCTGCTCTTCCGGTGTTAAATGAGCACATTTCCCTGAATATTGAGGTGTCTCGCCTCTCGCACTTTGCTCTTCACGCTCTTGTTCAAGCTCTTCTTCCGTACAATAGCACTTATAAGCTTTCCCGTTTGCAAGCAGTTCGTCGTAATGTTTTTTATATAAATCATTTCGCTCTGATTGTCTGTACGGACCATATTCTCCGCCGACATCTACGCCTTCATCCCAGTCAATCCCGAGCCATTTTAAATACCTCAGCTGGCTTTCTTCGCCGCCTTCAATGTTTCTCTTTTTATCTGTATCTTCAATACGGATAATGAATTTTCCGCCTGTATTTCTCGCATATAAATAATTAAAAAGAGCTGTTCGGGCATTCCCGATATGTAAATGTCCAGTCGGACTAGGAGCGTATCGCACTCTTACTTCATTTGTCATTGTTATACCTCCGATAATCTTTTAACATCTGTTTCATTTTATCATTAAAACCAATCTGTTCAAAACACCGATCAAGATTATTTTTTCTGAATAAGAACTGTCGCCTGTGAAGCGATTCCCTCTCCTCTGCCCGCAAAACCTAGCTGTTCGGTAGTTGTTGCTTTTACATTTACCTGACTAATATCAGCTTCAAGCAAATCAGCAATTCTTTCTCTCATTTGATCGATATACGGTGCCATTTTCGGCTTTTGTGCGATAATCGTGCAGTCAATATTGCCGAGTGCATATCCCTTGTCCTTTACGAGCTGCCATACATGCTGCAGCAATTTAGCAGAGTCTGCGTCTTTAAATTCCGGATCTGTATCCGGAAAATGCTTGCCAATATCACCTGCTGCAATTGCACCTAAGCAAGCATCAGCCACTGTATGCAGCAAAACATCTGCATCTGAATGGCCAAGCAAGCCTTTTTCATAGGGTATTTCGATCCCTCCAATAATAAGAGGACGGCCTTCTGTCAGCTGATGAACATCAAACCCTTGTCCGATTCTTAGCATTCTTTTTCCCCTCTTTCACTTTCTAATATCGCTTTTGCCAACAGCAAATCATCTGGGGTTGTGAGTTTAATATTCGTATAATCTCCCTCGATAACACGTACTTTACTGCCGCTTCTTTCAATTAAACTTGCATCATCCGTTCCTAAGAAATGTGACAGTTCCGCTTCCTTATGAGCAGCAAGAATATCAAAAAGACGAAAAGCTTGTGGGGTCTGCACGGCCCACAAGCTAGAACGTTCAACTGTTTCAATCACTTCATTGTCCAGAACACGTTTTATCGTATCCTTCACAGGGACTGCAACGGTTGCAGCGCCATCATGGAAAGCTGCTGAAACAAGTTCTGTGATCATCCTTTTATTGACAAAAGGTCTTGCACCATCATGAACAAGAACAATTTCAGATGAAGCAGCTTTAAGTCCATTATATACACTGTGCTGCCTTTCATTACCCCCGCTGATCATTGCTCTAATCTTACTGATGCTAAAACGGTCAGCCATTTCCGTGAACATTTCTTTTTCACTTGGATTCACGACTAAAAGAATACCCATGCAATCAGAATCATTCTCAAAAACTTTTAATGTATGAACAATTACAGGGATTCCATTCAATTCAATAAACTGTTTGTTTTTGCCTGCATTCATTCTCTTCCCTTGCCCTGCAGCAGGAATGACCACTTCGTACTTCATCCGTTTACTCCCCTATAACGCTTTTTCCAGCAGCTTGGGTTTAGCAAAGATCATTCGTCCGGCTGATGTCTGCAGCACACTCGTGACAATCACATCAATATGCTTGCCAATATAGTCTCGTCCATCTTCAACAACAATCATTGTGCCATCGTCTAAATACGCGACTCCCTGATTATGTTCTTTTCCATCTTTAATGACTTGTACTTTCATTTCTTCCCCAGGCAATACAACCGGCTTAACAGCGTTTGCTAAGTCATTGATATTTAAAACTGCAACTCCCTGCAGTTCACAGACTTTATTTAAGTTAAAATCATTTGTCACAACAACACCTGACGTAAGCTTTGCAAGTTTAACAAGCTTACTGTCAACTTCCTGAATCTCTTCAAAATCACCTTCGTATATCTCTACTTTAATCGAAAGCTCCTTTTGGATGCGATTTAAGATATCAAGTCCTCTTCGTCCCCGATTTCGTTTTAGCGCATCAGAAGAATCCGCTATATGCTGAAGCTCTTCCAGAACAAATTGAGGAATGACTATTGTGCCCTCTAAAAATCCAGTTTGGCAAATATCTGCAATTCTGCCGTCAATAATAACACTCGTATCCAAAATCTTAAGCTTTTTGTCTTCTACTTCAGGCTCTTCTTCGCCAGTCCCTTTTTTCTTGCCAATTTTTCCCGAGATAGAGAAAAGATTGATCAGTTCATCTTTTCGCTTAAATCCAACTTGAAAACCAAGATATCCAAGCAAGAGCGTAAGAAAAATTGGAATAATCGTACTGAACACTTGATATTGGATGTCTTTAAAAGGGATAACATTTACAATAAGAAAGGCAATTATAAGTCCGACAATCAATCCTAAACTTCCAAACAGAACATCCGTCACAGGTGCCTTTACAAGTGATTCCTCCAGCAGCTTCACCCAATTAACCACATAATCGACAAGCCAAAATGTTGCTATATAAAATAATATCGCTCCTAAAATGGCTAATGTATATGGTGTATTAATAAAAGGTATGTCCTGTAAATTCAACAATCTCATTAGCTCCGGCATAAAGAAAATGCCTAAAGTTCCTCCAAGAAACAGGAAAAAGATCTGCACGATCCGCTTTAACATACCTTCACCTCCTTTTTATCTATTATAATCACTTTAATTCAATTAAAACGCAGAAGATATGAAATTCTAAAGCTGTAAACAGAATGAAATGTTTTAGCAGATTATATCTTTTCCTAAAAAGGAAAAACAAGATTAATATAACCTAAATTCGGGAGATTAAAACGTTTAATTCAAAAGTTTCATAAAAAGTTCGTTATATTTGACGATCAATCAGCAATTGGTCCTGAAGCCTCCGCAAACCTTCTTTTATTTTCTTAGCCCGAACCTCGCCGATGCCATCCACTTCATCTAGTTGTTCTACGGTTGCACGCGTAATAAGTTTCAAATTTGAGAATTTGTTCACTAAATTTTCAATTATGACAGGCGGCAAACGGGGGATTTTTTTCAAAATCCGGTAACCGCGGGGCATGACTAAATCTTCAAGATTGGTAAAATGTGCGGAGTATCCCAATAATCTCAGCAATACCATGTCATCCAGCAGCTCTGTATTAGTCAGAACCTGAAATTGGTCGAGCACAAGTTTTGGATCAAGTGTTTTATCAAAACAGTAATCTTTGATAACAAGGGCTGCTTCTTCTTCAATATCAGATAATAATTCATTCAGCTGCAATCGAATCAGATGCCCTTCCGTACCAAGTTCATTTATATAATTCAGAATCTCGTTTTTAATTCGGAGCACCATTTCAATCCGGTGAATAACCTGAAGCAGTTCATCAAATGTAACAAGCTCTTCAAATTCAAGAGCTCCTAAATTTATAATTGACTGATCAAGCACGGTCCGGTACTTTTCAAGCGTCTGAATCGCCTGATTTGCTTTCGTCAGTATCACTCCGATATCTCTTAACGCATATCGCAGCTCTCCGTAATAAAGGGTGATGACATTTCTTCTCTGGGAAATGGCTACGACAAGATTTCCTGTCTGTTTCGCAACTCTCTCAGCAGTCCGGTGTCTCATTCCCGTTTCGATGGAGCCGATAAAAGCATTTGGAACAAGCTGTGCATTGGCATATAGTATTTTATTCCCGGAATCACTTAAAATAATGGCCCCATCCATTTTCGCCAGTTCATACAGATGGGCAGGGGAAAAGGCAGAGTTTATGTAAAAGCCTCCATCTACAAGTTCTTTCACTTTATCGCTGAACCCGACAACAATCAGGCCGCCGGTTTTTGCGCGCAATACATTTTCGATGCCCGCTCTGAGAGGTGTTCCCGGAGCAATAAATTGTAAAATCTCTTTCATGCTTTTTTCATGGGTTTTTTTTTCTTTGTCAATCATTGTCCTACCCCCCTAATGTTTTCTGCAGGGCTTCTGAGACATTTTTCACCCCAACGACCTCTATATCTCCCGGAACTGTCCATCCCCCAATATTGGCCTCTGGAACGATCGCCCGCTTGAACCCCAGCTTTGCAGCTTCCATCACACGCTGTTCAATTCTTGAAACGCGTCTGACTTCTCCAGTTAATCCGACTTCACCTATAATGATATCCGTTGCTTTTGAAGGAACATCTTTAAAGCTTGAGGCAATACTGACCGCTATCGCTAAATCAATTGCAGGCTCATCCAGTTTTACTCCGCCTGCAACTTTTAGATACGCATCTTGGTTTTGAAGCAGCAAGCCAACTCTTTTTTCCAATACAGCCATGAGAAGAGGCACCCGATTATGGTCAATGCCTGTGGCCATTCTTCTCGGATTTCCGAAACTCGTAGGAGAGATTAACGCTTGTATTTCGACGAGCACCGGTCTTGTTCCTTCCATAGAGGCAACAACAGTTGATCCTGCAGCACCTTTTGAACGTTCTTCAAGAAATATCTCAGATGGGTTCAGCACTTCCTCAAGGCCGCTTTCTTTCATTTCAAAAATACCCATTTCGTTTGTAGAGCCAAAACGATTTTTTACTGCTCTTAAAATCCGATACGTATGGTGTCGTTCCCCTTCAAAATAAAGAACTGTATCTACCATGTGCTCAAGAATTCTAGGTCCGGCAATCGAACCCTCTTTCGTGACATGTCCAACAATGAAGATGGCAATTCCTTTCGTCTTCGCAATTCTCATCAGCTCTGCTGTACATTCCCTGACCTGTGATACGCTGCCTGGTGCTGATGTAATATCACTTTGAAAGACTGTTTGAATCGAGTCCACAATCACAAATGCAGGATTTGTCTCTTCGATTGCTTTTGAAATAAATTCAAGATCTGTTTCTGCAAGAACAAAAAGCTTATCCGACTTTACGCCAAGTCTGTCAGCTCTCATTTTCGTCTGCTTTACAGATTCTTCTCCTGAAATATACAAGACATCGTTTCCGTTATCAGCAAGCTGTGAAGATACTTGAAGAAGAAGTGTTGATTTTCCTATGCCGGGATCTCCTCCAATTAAAACAAGTGAACCTCTTACAATCCCGTTTCCAAGGACACGGTTAAATTCCTGTAAATTTGTTTTTATTCGCGGTTCTTGGGTAGTTTCAATGTTCGTAATGGGTGAAGGTTTATTTGCGGTTTGACCGGGAGCTGAGTGAGCGAAAGCAACTCTTCTATTGGCAGTGCCTGTTTTCACAATTTCCTCTGTCATCGTATTCCACGCGCCGCACCCTGGACATTTCCCCATCCACTTTGGAGATTCATATCCGCATGTTTGACACATGAATTTCGATTTTGTCTTTGCCATTATGTTCGGTCCTTCCTTACTAGATTACCTATTTTAGATAAGAGATGGTTATATTTGATGTGCTGGAGAAACGAAATCGAGGCATACGTATATCGTGTATGCCTCATGTTTGTTTCGTCTCAGATGGTTATTTTATTTTTTCAGCCTCTGCTTCAGAGTTTTTCACTACGAATTCACCGTCTGTAACATCAAGAACAACTTTTTGACCTTTCTCAATTGTTCCTCTCAGCAGCTCTTCGGACAATCTGTCTTCTACATGTTTTTGGATGGCCCTTCTAAGCGGCCGTGCTCCATATTCAGGATCAAATCCTTCGTCTGCTATTTTATCCTGAGCTGCATCTGTCAATTCAAGCACAAGATCCTGTTCGGCTAGACGTTTCATTAATTGGTCTGCCATTAACGTCACGATCTCTTTAATATGCTTCTTCTCGAGTGAATGGAACACGATGATTTCATCGATACGGTTTAAGAACTCAGGTCTGAATGCCTTTTTCAATTCATTCATCACTTTGCCCTTCATATCTTTATAATCCTGAGCTTCATCCTGTACATTGAAGCCAACGTATTTATTGCGTTTAAGTTCGCTTGCGCCTACATTGGATGTCATGATTAAAATCGTATTCCTGAAATCAACTGTTCTGCCTTTAGAATCCGTTAAACGGCCATCTTCTAAAACTTGAAGCAGAATGTTAAAGACATCAGGGTGTGCTTTCTCAATCTCATCAAGAAGAACAACTGAATAAGGCTTTCTGCGGACTTTCTCAGTCAGCTGCCCTCCTTCTTCATAACCGACATATCCTGGAGGTGAACCGACTAATCTTGATGTCGAATGCTTCTCCATATATTCAGACATATCGATGCGGATCATTGCATCTTCGTCACCGAAAATAGATTCAGCAAGTGCACGTGCAAGCTCTGTTTTACCAACCCCAGTAGGTCCTAAAAATACAAATGAACCGATAGGACGTTTTGGATCTTTAAGTCCCGCTCTGGCACGGCGGACTGCTTTTGCTACTGCTACAACAGCTTCATCCTGGCCAATGACGCGGTTATGAAGAATTTGCTCCATATTAAGAAGCTTATCCGTTTCTTTTTGGGCAAGTCTTGATACAGGGATTCCCGTCCAGCTGGCGACAACCATTGCAATATCCTCAACCGTTACTTCAGAGTTTTCCTGACCTTGCTTTTCTTTCCATGTTTTCTTTGTTTCTTCGAGCTGTTCGCGCAGGCGCTGCTCTGTATCACGCAGGGAAGCCGCTTTTTCAAACTCCTGGCTTTGAACAGATGCGTCTTTCTCTTTCCGCACTTCTTCAAGCTTCATTTCAAGCTCTTTTAAGTTCGGAGGAGTTGTAAAGGAACGCAAGCGTACTTTCGAACCCGCCTCATCAATCAAATCGATTGCTTTATCCGGCAGGAATCGATCTGAAATATAACGATCTGAAAGTTTAACAGCAGCATCGATCGCTTCGTCCGTAATCGATACTCTGTGATGTGCCTCATATCGGTCGCGAAGACCTTTTAAAATTTGAATGCTTTCTTCAGCTGTCGGCTCATCAACCTGGATAGGCTGGAAGCGACGTTCCAATGCAGCATCTTTCTCAATATATTTACGATACTCATCAAGAGTTGTTGCACCGATACACTGCAATTCACCTCTTGCTAATGACGGCTTAAGAATATTAGAAGCATCAATCGCACCTTCAGCGCCGCCTGCTCCAATCAATGTATGCAATTCATCTATGAATAAAATGATATTGCCAGCCTGGCGAATTTCATCCATCACCTTTTTCAGACGATCTTCAAATTCTCCGCGGTATTTCGTACCTGCAACAACCGTACCCATATCGAGTGTCATTACTCGCTTGTCACGAAGAATTTCAGGAACTTCGTTATTGACAATTTGCTGAGCCAATCCTTCTGCGATTGCAGTTTTACCTACCCCAGGCTCACCGATTAATACAGGATTGTTTTTCGTTCTGCGGCTAAGGACCTCAATGACCCTCTGAATCTCTTTGCTTCGGCCAATAACAGGGTCTAAGCTGCCTTCACGTGCAATGGCAGTCAAATCGCGCGCAAGACTATCCAGGGTCGGTGTATTCGCGCTATTCATCGAACCGCTTTGATGACCCGATCCTGATTCGTTGCTTCCTAATAGCTGAAGGACTTGCTGGCGTGCTTTATTTAAGCTGACACCAAGATTATTAAGAACTCTAGCTGCGACACCTTCTCCTTCACGAATAAGACCCAGAAGGATATGTTCTGTCCCAACGTATGAATGTCCTAGCTTTCTCGCTTCATCCATTGAAAGCTCGATTACTTTTTTCGCGCGAGGAGTATAGTGAATCGTTTGAGAGATTTCTTGTCCTCTGCCAATTAAACTTTCAACTTCTTTTTGGATTTTATCAGAACCAAGTCCAAGCGCAGTCAGGGCTTTTGCAGCAATCCCTTCTCCTTCACGGACAAGACCAAGCAGAATATGCTCCGTACCTATATTATTATGGCCCAGTCGAACCGCTTCCTCTTGTGCCAATGCCAGAACCTTTTGAGCTCGCTCAGTGAATCTTCCAAACATCATACTTCATCATCCTCCATCCTTCTGACCATTTCCAGGTTTAATCTTTCTCTTATTAAAGCAGCTCTCCGAATGTCTCGTTCATCCGGTCTTAATGCACCGCCTGCATATTGCTGAAGAAAACCAGGCTGTGTTAAAATCATTAACTCATTTAATATGTTTCTGGAAATATCTTTTATAATATCTAAATCTATTCCCAGCCTGACATCTGATAAACATCTTGCAGCTTCTTTTGATTCAATAATGCGGCTGTATGTCAGAGTGCCCAGTGATCTGAATACGCGATCTTCGAGCTGAACCTGCGACGTTTTATATAAGGCTTCCCGTGCAGAACGTTCCTTTTCAATCAGCTGCTGGACGACACTCAGCAAATCTTCTACAATATCCTCTTCAGACTTCCCTAAAGTAATTTGATTTGAAATCTGAAAGATATTACCTAATGCTTCGCTGCCTTCCCCGTAAATTCCTCTAACAACCAGACCTAATTGATTAATTGCCGGAATAATCCGGTTCATCTGCTGAGTAAGGACGAGTGCAGGCAGATGCATCATAACTGAAGCTCTTAAGCCTGTTCCAACATTAGTCGGGCAGCTTGTTAAGTATCCCCTCTGCTCATCAAAAGCATAATCTACAGCATGCTCCATCCAATCATCCAATTCACTTGCTGCACTTAATGCCTCTTTCAGCTGGAGACCAGGATACAAGCATTGAATCCTAATATGATCCTCTTCATTCAGCATGATGCTGACCTCTTCATTTTCGGACAATAAACATCCTCCAAAAGAAGAATCTTCCGCTAAATTCGGACTGATTAAATGCTTTTCAACCAGAACGCGTTTTTGAATCGGCTGAAGATCATCCATCCTCAGCATTTCAAGTTTTCCGATCTCATTTATCAACTGATCAGCAAATGTTTCTTCGAAAAGATTTAATATTTCTTGCGATTCTTCATTCGAAGCAATCGTAGGAAATTTATATTTCTCAATATTTCTTGCAAGTCTGACCCGGCTGCTTAGAACAATGTCAGAATCGGGACCTTCTGTACTCATCCAGGCACTCATCGCCTGATTGATAAATTGCTGAAGCGACATATCAGGATTCCCCTCCTCTAGAACTATTTAATTTCAGTTCAAGCGAACGAATCTCATCTCTTATCTCGGCAGCTTTTTCAAACTCTTCTTCCTGTATCAAATCTTTTATGTTCTGTTTTAATAACTCTATTCGTTTGCGGACGTGAATGCTACCGCCAATTCGTTCAGGAATTTTTCCCGCATGAACGGTGTTGCCGCTATGCACTCTTCTTAAAATAGGGTTGATCTGCTTGTTAAATGTCTTATAACACTCAGAACAGCCAAAACGTCCTACCTTTGTAAACTGCTGAAATGTCATTTGGCATCTGCTGCATTGCAAGACTTCATTTTTCTTAAAAATATCTTGCTGCGTTTTATTAATGCTTGGCTCCAAATTCAATAAGCCTGCTAATAAGTTGTTTATTGAAAAACCTGTACTATTGTCAATGAACATCGAACTATTTTCATGTGCGCAATGTTCGCAAATATGAATTTCTGTTTTTTCGCCGTTTACAACTTTCGTAAAATGAAACGTTGCCGGTCTTTCATTGCATTCTTGGCAAATCAAGTCTGTTCACCTGCTTTCAACGGTATTTCAGAGAAGTGAGCATGGCTTTTATCATCCTGGCTCTTAGTTCGTCTCTTTGCGGAAGGTCAATATATAAGACAGATCGATCGATAACACTAAGCATAATCTTTGCTTCACGCCTTGAAATCACTTCTTCATTTACCAGCCTTATAATGAGATCCTCAGCGGAAGCTTGTGAAATTCGTCTATCAATAATACCTAATATCTGATCAATAAGATGTGCAGCATCATTCGCTTTAACTTTTATTATTCGAATGTAGCCTCCGCCGCCTCTCTTGCTCTCTACTATATACCCTCTTTCGATCGTAAAACGTGTATTTATCACATAATTTATCTGTGAGGGAACACATTGAAACTTATCAGCAATTTCGCTTCTTTTTATTTCTACAATTTCTTTGCCGCTTGTAGTAAGAACCTGCTTTAAATATTGTTCAATAATATCCGAGATATTCCGCACTCCGCCTCCCCCTAACTTGACTTTGACTATATTTGACTTTAACACTAATATAAAACGAAGTTGGTTTTTTTTCAACTTAAAGGCTTCAATTTATATATTTCCATATTTAGAAGTGCTAAAACGTCACTAAACAATTTTTTCCACTTCTTTTACCTCTGTAATTAAATTCGTCAGCTCCTCCACACTCAATGCAGACGCTTCAATTTCAATCAAATAGTGAAAAGTAATTATGCCTTTTTTATCTTTTTTTGATGAAGTCAGCTGCATTTTACGGACAATCAGCTGCATTTCTGCAAATCTTCCAATAACCTCATGAATCTCTGTTTCCCCAGAATGAACCACAACCTTTACCCATCGCTTCTTTAACTTTTGAGCCATATAACGTTCAAACTTATTCAAAAAAATAAGACATAATAAAACAACAACAGTTGTAAATATGGCCAGCTCATACATGCCAACCCCAATAATCAATCCAAGACCAGCCACAATCCAAATCGAGGCAGCAGTCGTCAAACCTCGTACTGTTGCATCTTTTACAAGTATGGTTCCAGCCCCCAAAAAACCGATTCCGCTGATCACATACGAAGGAATCCTCGATGGATCAAATTGAGTGTTCGTATGCCCTCTCATATAATCTTCAAATCCATACAATGAGAGCAGCATCATCAAACAAGCTCCAACTCCCACTAACAAATGAGTCCGGAAGCCAGCAGGGTGCTTTTTTAGTTCTCTTTCAAATCCAATAAAACCGCAAAGAAATGCTGTAATTAAGATTCTGATCATCATCGTTGCCAATTCATCAGTTAAATATGGAACATGCAAGAGACCACCACCTCTGCTTTCAGCTGTTATCTATATATACGCATAATTTGATGTTTCATGAAATGCATGGAACGATTTTTGAAGGGTGATGGGAGATACTTGGAGTTTATTGTCTAGAACAACTTTTGTATTGGAATAATGGGGTTTTGAGCACTTTACAAGCGGGACATAATTTCAGATAAAAAATCATAAGACTATAGCTGATTTTTTCCCGGTTTTGTTGGGTATATGAGGTTTTGATCTGAAGGGTGAACTTCTTTACTTCTTTCCTATTCACTTTGATTTATGACCGCACGCCTTAATTTACTGACCGCTCAAGGCAAATTTTTGACCGCTTAGTCCTAATCTATGCCCTTCCAGCCAATTATCTTCAATAAATTCAGCTCGAAATATTTAATTCCGCAATTTCTGTGCAGAAGTCCATTAATTGTGTGCAGATAGCAGCATTTTCTGTGCGATAACCATGATTTTCTGTGCACTTTTCCATAACTTATGTAAATCCCAGTTACAATCGTTGCTTTTCCATTGATGCAGTTGGGTATTCTTGCTGTAAAACCTTTTAATGGCCTTTTTCCAGGAAATTCAGGGACTGCTTTTGTTTAAAGGTCCAACTGCAATCCCCTAGCTGCACTTGGCCATTTTTTCTCTTTTCTCCATACAAAAAAGAACAGCATTTCTGCTGTCCTTCTTCTTCGCGTGCCTGGCAACGTCCTACTCTCACAGGGGGAAACCCCCAACTACCATCGGCGCTAAAGAGCTTAACTTCCGTGCTCGGCAGTCGGCTTGCGATGAGCTTCGCATCTCTTCGTCAGCTTCACTCGTTCAGATCCTCACGTACATTCGTACGCTCCGGTCTTCTCTCCCTTGCTTCCTCGACCTGCTCGCTCCTCCCAACCCTCAAGATGGAAGTCGACTTTCGTTCCTGCTAATCTTTTTAAAACCCTCTTGGGTTTTGACCATACAAAAAAGAACAGCATCTCTGCTGTTCTTCTTCTTCGCGTGCCTGGCAACGTCCTACTCTCACAGGGGGAAACCCCCAACTACCATCGGCGCTAAAGAGCTTAACTTCCGTGT
>NZ_PKLB01000014.1:0-56349 GCF_002858905.1 Bacillus sp. UMB0893
TTTGTTGCTGACTTCAAAAATTTAAAACGTTTGGTACGCTTTTGGTTTTGTTTAGTTTTCAAAGATCATTTGCTGCAAGAGCAACTTTATTATAATAACAAATTTACTTTGTTAAGTCAAGCACTCTTTTCAGCTTTTTATTTTCGTTTGTCGTTGCTTTTTTGCGGCAACGTTTAATAATATATCACCGCTAAGCTTATTAAGCAAGACTTTTTTATAAATAATTATAAATAAAAAACCCTCCGCATTTTAACGGAGGGTTTTTAGGTTCATTAACGGTGTCTCATATGTGGAAATAACAATACGTCTCTTATAGAAGAAGAGTTTGTTAATAGCATGACAACACGATCAATTCCGATTCCAAGACCGCCTGTTGGAGGCATTCCATACTCCAGAGCTTCAATGAAATCTTCATCCATCATATGTGCTTCATCATTGCCTTGCTCTCTTTCTTGCAATTGTGCTTCAAAGCGCTCTTTCTGATCAATCGGATCATTTAATTCAGTAAATGCGTTTGCATGCTCACGGGCTACAATGAATAGTTCAAAACGATCTGTAAAGCGCGGGTCTTCATCGTTTTTCTTCGCAAGAGGCGAAATCTCAACTGGATGTCCAAAGATGAAAGTTGGTTCAATTAAATGCTCTTCTACTTTTTGTTCGAAGAATTCATTGATGATATGTCCAACCGTCATATTATTATTAATTTCCACGTTGTTCTCAGCTGCGTGAGCACGTGCTTCTTCAACGCTCATTTCTTGCCAGAAGTCTACACCTGTGCGTTCTTTAATTGCATCAACCATATGAAGTCTCTTCCATTCCGGCTGAAGGTCTATTTCATATTCTCCATAAGTAACTTTAGTTGATCCTGTTACTTCTTTAGCAATATGAGCAATCAGGTTCTCAGTCAATGCCATGATGTCCCGATAATCAGCGTATGCTTCATAGAGTTCAATCATTGTGAATTCAGGATTGTGGCGTGTAGAAATGCCCTCATTTCTGTAAACACGGCCGATTTCATATACTTTCTCTAATCCGCCAACAATAAGTCTTTTCAGATGAAGTTCAATTGCAATACGCATATATAATTGCATATCAAGAGCGTTGTGATGGGTCACAAATGGGCGTGCAGATGCTCCCCCTGCAATTGTATGCATGGTAGGCGTTTCAACTTCTAAGTATCCGTTTTGGTCTAAATAGCGGCGCATTGACTGAATGATTTTGCTGCGCGCGATAAATGTGCTTTTGCTTTCATCGTTCATAATCAAATCAAGATACCTTTGACGGTAGCGCTGTTCAATGTCTTTTAAACCATGAAATTTGTCAGGTAATGGACGCAATGATTTTGTAAGCAATTCAAAGCTTGTCACTTTAATTGACAATTCACCTACTTTTGTCTTGAACATGACACCTGAAACGCCAACAATATCACCAAGATCAGCTGTGTTGAAAAGTTCATACTGATCATCGCCGACTGCGTCTTTGCGCACATAGATTTGAATTTGTCCTTCAAGGTCTTGAATATGAGCAAATCCAGCTTTTCCTTTGCCGCGCTTTGTCATGATTCTGCCAGCCAGAGTAACAGAGATTTCTCTTTCCTCAAGGTCTTCTTTTGAAATTTCACTGTATTCACGAACTAATTGTGCTGTATATCCAGTACGTTCAAAACGCTTGCCGAACGGATCCAATCCTTTTTCACGCAGGGTATGTAGTTTTTCCCGTCTAACTTTCAGCTGGTCATTCAACTCTTCATGGGATAATTCTTCTTGACTCATAAAATCAGCTCCAATTCTATTATTTATGAACGAAAGCAGAAAAACTGCCAGTTCAAACTGGCAGTATGCAATCGCAGGGAAGAAGATAGATTAGCCTGCCTGAATGCTGCATTGTTGTTTTGCCTCAACCTCTAATGTGAACTCATCCAGCAAGTTCACAAGCTCATCTCTTGTATCCATTGTGTTGATAGCGTTTCTTACAATAGCATTGCCGCGGATTCCTTTAAGGTACCAAGCAGCATGCTTTCTCATTTCTCTGACAGCTACTGTTTCGCCTTTCAAAGCGATTAAGCGATCTAAGTGAAGTTTACATACATCCATTTTTTCACGAACAGATGGCTCACCAATCAGTTGGCCGGTTTCAAGATACTGAACCGTACGGTAAATCATCCATGGATTTCCAAGGGCAGCACGGCCGATCATTACACCATCTACACCTGTTTCTTCAAGCATTCTTTGAGCATCTTGAGGTGTTTGCACATCCCCATTTCCGATAACAGGAATATTGACAGATTGTTTAACTTCTTTAATGATATCCCAATTTGCTGTTCCTTCATACATCTGAACTCTTGTGCGGCCGTGCAATGCTACAGCTTTACCGCCCGCTCTTTCTACTGCCTGAGCATTTCGGACTGCATAGATATGCTTGTCATCCCAGCCCATGCGCATTTTAACTGTTACAGGCTTTTCAACAGCATCTACAACAGCGGAAACCATATCATAAATTTTGTCTGGATCTAATAGCCATCTCGCACCCGCATCACACTTCGTAATCTTAGGCACCGGGCATCCCATATTAATATCAATGATATCTGCAGTTGTGTTTTTCTCAACAAACTTAGCTGCTTCTACCAATGTATCTTTTTTGCCTCCGAAAATTTGCAGGCTTAGCGGCTTTTCACGCTCGTCAATGTACAGCATTCCCATTGTTTTTGCGTTGTTATAAAGGATCGCTTTATCACTAACCATTTCAGCACATACCAATCCCGCTCCGAATTCTTTAACCGTCAGGCGGAAAGCAGAGTTGCAGACTCCGGCCATCGGCGCAAGAACGACGCGGTTCTTAATTTGAATGTCGCCAATTTTAAACATTATTTAACCTCCTTACTCTTTCATGACTGTTCGCAAAGATTGTTGTTTTCGAAAAGCGACAATCTTTCAGAAAAAAGCCTCTATCATTAATCTCTTGGTGATAATTCTTCTTTGGTGACGTTCAGTGCGTCAGCTACCTCCTGTATGAACTGATCATTTGGCAGCCTGTTCCCTCGTTCAACTTCACCTAAAACAGAAACGGAAATCCCAAGGTCTTTTGCAAAACTCTCTTGAGTATAACCCTTTAGCTTTCGAAAAGCGCGAATACGTCTTCCCCATTTTTCTGCTTCCATATTCGTACTCCTTTTTTGTCCGTTAATTGATCTATAATAACCGAAAGCGGCTGATTGCTGTTTGGAATCCTGATATCATGTTCAATCTCATGAAGCGGTATTAAAACAAACGAACGTTCTAACATCCTTGGGTGAGGAATAATTAGTTGCTCTGTTTCAATATTTTCATGATTAAACAATAAAATGTCAAGGTCTAAAGTTCGCGGACCCCATTTTATGTCTCTTACCCGGCCCAGCCTTTTCTCGATCTGCTGCATTTCTCTCAATAGCTGGAATGCTGATAAATCAGTGCGAACGGAGAGCACCATGTTTAAAAATGCATCCTGATCCTCATAGCCGATAGGATCTGTTTCATAAATAGAGGAAATTTTTACAACCTCTATAGATGAATGCCCGTGCAAGCTTAAGATGGCATCTTTTAAATAACGCTCTCTGTTGCCTATATTGGAGCCTAATGCAAGCTGTGCTTCATTCATGTTCGGCCTCTTCTGATTTCAACGGCTACAAATTGATAGTGGCCTGGAATCGGAGGATCCGGCTTGTACAGTTTTACCGTGCAATAGCTGACCTGCTGAAATTCTGACAATACTTGTTCAGTAATTTTTTCCGCAACAGATTCTACCAGCTTATATGGTTTACCTTCTGCAATGTTTTTACAGATCTTATAAAGTGAAGCATAATTCACAGTATGCTTAAGATCATCCGTACGTCCCGCTTCCTGCAAATCAAGCTCAATTGTAAGGTCCGCACGGAAACGCTGGCCTAATTTCGTTTCTTCTGCGAAAACACCATGATATCCGTAGAATTCCATACCGTTCACGAATATTTTATCCATGAGAAACCACTCCTTTACCGAGCATTGCATCCATCATTTTAGCCATCCTGGCAATTCCCAGTACATCATGTACACGCACGATGCTGCAGCCTTTTTCGATGCCCAGGCATACAGTTGCACCCGTCCCTTCCATTCTATCAGATGGAGGCAAGTCAAGAATGCGGCCAATGAAGGATTTTCTCGATGTCCCTAAGAGGACTGGATAGCCAAGTTTCGCAAATACTTCGAGGTTCCTCATGACAACAAGGTTATCTTCCTGTGTTTTCGCAAAACCAATCCCCGGATCTAAAATGATTTTATCATCTTGAACACCTGCACGCTTGGCAATTTCAACACTTTCTTTTAGATCTGCTATCATATCAGGAATTAACTGTTCATAATTTCGTTCGGCGCGATTATGCATTAAGATGATGGGCACTTCGTACTTAGCCGCAACTGCAGCCATATTTGGATCTGCTTTTGCCCCCCATACATCATTGATGATCGTCGCCCCGGCAATGACAGCCTGCTCAGCTACCTCCGCTTTGTACGTATCAATTGAAATCGGAACATTGATTGACTTTGATAATTTTTCAATGATTGGAACCACTCTCTTGATCTCTTCGGCAGCATCAACATATTCAGCACCAGGCCTTGTTGATTCACCGCCTACATCAATAATATCTGCTCCATTTGCAATCATTTCTTCTGCATGTGCCAGTGCTGACTCCACATGATTAAACTTTCCTCCATCAGAAAAAGAGTCCGGAGTTAGATTTAAGATTCCCATAATAAATGTTTTCTCATTAAGATTTAATGTATAAGGTCCGCATTCTATTTGTTTTTTATCATCCAGTAAGATCGTGTCCATCCTCGCATCAATTCCTTTACAGCTCATCTCTGCTTTTCAGCAGCATTTTATGTTGCATATATATCTTTTGTAGTGTTTGCGTAATTTCACCTTTTTTCCCAGAAAAAGATTGGGAAGAAATATCTCTTATAGGAACAATTTCTTGCACGGAGTTTGTCGCAAATACTTCCTCAGCACTCATTAACTCCTCCAGCTTATAAGTTCCTTCTTCTACATGGATCTTGCGCTTGTTCAAGCACTGAATAATGAACTGACGTGTGATCCCATTTAAAATGCCGGTATCAATCGAAGGTGTGTATACCGCATTGTCTTTCACCCAAAAAAGATTTGATACAATTCCTTCTGCTACAAAACCTTCTTTTGTTAAAAAGATTCCTTCAACTGATGGATCATTTCCGATTTCATGCTTTGCCAGAACATTATTAAGATAATGATGGGATTTCAGACGCTGTTCCCCCTCAGGAGTATTGCGGCGAATGGTTAATATCTGCCCTCGCTTTTCTATATCCTTTGGCGCTGCAGGCAATTTCTTCATAAAAAGCATCACAGTCGGCTCCGCATAATCCATCGCTCCGAATGCAAGTTCTCCCGCACCCGCTGAAATATTCAAACGGACTGAGACATTTTCATTCTCTAACTGGTTCAGCTTAAGCAGCTTCTGAATGATCTTTTCTACTTTAAGACTTTTGATATCTAAGTGAATGTGAAGATGCTGCATGGCATCCTGCAAACGATCCAGATGATCTTTCAGTAAAAAAGGATGCCCATTATACAATCGGAATGTTTCAAATGCCCCTAATCCATACAGATATCCATGGTCGAAGGGGGAAATGTTAGCTTCCTCTTCCTTTACATAGTTTGAATTAAGGTAGATATACATACATGCTAAACCATTTTCCCAGCAGATTGGTATCTCTTAATGAAATTGCCCAATAGATCTTTTCCAAAAGAGGTCATGATGGATTCAGGATGAAATTGAACCCCTTCGATCGGGAGTGACTTGTGTCGAATGGCCATGATTTCATCTTCATCTGTCCAAGCTGAAATCTCAAAACAATCCGGCAGTGTTTCTTTTTTCACAATTAATGAATGATAGCGTGTTGCCGTAAATGGATTTTGCATGTCCTGAAATACCGTATTCCCATCATGATGCATTTCTGACGTTTTCCCATGCATTAAGCGTTCCGCGCGCACAACGTCTCCGCCAAATACTTGAGCAATGGATTGATGCCCAAGACATACTCCGAAAATGGGAATCTTCCCGGCAAAGCGTTCGATTGCAGCAAGACTGATCCCCGCTTCATTCGGACTGCATGGTCCTGGTGATATCATTAAGAAGTCCGGTGCCAGCTCTTCTATTTCTTCTAAAGTGATTTCATCATTTCTGCGGACAACCAGCTCTTCTCCAAGCTCACCTAAATACTGCACTAAATTAAAAGTAAACGAATCATAATTATCGATCATTAAAATCATCTTTCTCACCTCATACAGTCATATTCTCTTCTTCACTCAGCTCTTTTGCTTTCAATGAGGCCTGCGCCTTTTTTAATGATTCTTTAAATTCATGCTTAGGATTTGAATCAATAACGATTCCTGCCCCAGACTGGATGTATGCATGTCCATCTTTAGCAAGAAGCGTGCGGATAACAATGTTGAGCTCCATATCTCCATTATAACCAATCCAGCCGATTGAGCCGGTATAGATGCCTCTTCGGGTTGGCTCTAATTCTTCTATGATCTCCATCGTTCTGATTTTTGGGGCTCCTGTTATTGTTCCGCCAGGGAAAACACCTTTAAATACATCCATATAGTCCATGTCATCTGCTAACGTTCCTTGTACGTTTGAGACAATATGCATCACGTGTGAATACTTCTCAATGACCATAAACTCGTTCACTTCAACCGTTCCGTACTTGCACACTCTGCCTAGATCGTTTCTTTCAAGATCCACGAGCATGACATGTTCTGCCCGTTCCTTCTCGTTTTCAATGAGATCATTCGCAAGCTTCGTGTCCTCATCTTCATCTTTTCCTCTTGAGCGTGTTCCTGCAATTGGACGAGTGCTTGCTTGCTTACCATCAATCTTAACCAAAAGCTCTGGTGACCCGCTGACAATCTGGAAATCTTTAAATTCAAGATATGCCATGTAAGGAGAAGGATTTAATTCTCGCAGTGTCTCATATATTTTGAGCGGATGAACGGCTAGCGGCTGTGTTTGCCTTACAGATAAATTCACTTGAAAGACATCGCCGCTTGCGATATATTCCTTAATCTTATCTACCGCATCCATAAATGTTTCTTTCGAAAAAGCATGCGGCATTGATTCATTTTTTGCGGGCTCAATTCTTTTATGAATAAAAGGCTCAGTGTGAACTTCAGTCCATCGGTGCTCCATTTCAGAAAGCCGCTGCTTCGCTGCATCAACTTCGCTATCCTGCCTATAGTGAGTAATGAACCAAACAGTCTTCTCTTGGTGATCAAAAACAGTGAGATCGTCAAAAAGCAGAAAGTATAAATCAGGTGTTTCTAAATCATCTTCTGAGCGATGATCCAATTTTTCAAAATATCTTACACAATCATAGCTGAAAAAGCCAATTGCCCCTCCCTGAAAATCAGGAAGTGTCTCATCTTTTGCCGATTTATATCCGGCAAACCATTCTCTGAATGTATCAAGAAGATTTCCTGTTCTTTCTTCTGATGAATCTGCAGCGTTTATCGATAAAACAGAATCTTTCCCTTTAACGATTGCAGCCGGGCGAAGACCTGCAATACTGTACCGTCCGCCTCTGCCGCTTTCTAGAAAAGCATGATATTCTTCTTGTTTTGATAGATGCTGATATTGTTTAAAGAAATCAAGGCTGTATTCCGCTTTTTTTGCGAGCGGCTTTCTCTCAAGATGCATCTGTACCCTCTCCTTAAAAACTCATAATTTCATTTTACATAAAACCCGGGAAGATTACATGATGAAATTATTGAAAGTGGAAGACAATGTTATGAAAAGCGCAAGCGCCTTGGACAGTGCAGGCATGGCAGATCCGTTCTGACCGAGGAGTTAGCTGCTTGCGCTTGGCATCACTGTACAAAACTGTATACTTTCTTATCTTTAAAAGAAAAAACAGCCCGGAGGCTGTTTTTTAATCAAATTGATAAAGCGGAGTACTTAAGTATCTTTCTCCATTGCTTGGGATGATGGCTAAAACTTTTTTGCCTTTTCCTAATTCCTTTGCAACTTGCAGGGCAGCTTTAATGGCTGCACCGGAAGATATTCCGCCGAGTATGCCTTCTTCTTTTGCCACTTGGCGCGCAACCTCGAAAGCTTCTTCGTTTTTAACGGTAATGACTCCGTCGTATATGTCTGTATTCAGGATTTCAGGCACAAATCCTGCACCTATTCCCTGAATTTTATGTGGACCCGGCTTACCTCCAGACAATACTGGAGAATCTGTCGGTTCAATTGCATAGATCTTAATTCCTGGATAAGCTTCTTTCAGCACTTGGCCCGCACCTGTGATGGTTCCGCCTGTTCCTATGCCTGCAATAAAGGCATCAAGCTGATCTCCCATTTGGCTTACAATTTCAGGGCCAGTTGTTTTACGGTGAACTTCAGGGTTTGCTTCATTTTTAAATTGCTGAGGCATGAAATATCCATGTTCTTTAGACAATTCTTCAGCTTTGCGAATCGCGCCGCCCATGCCTTCAGGACCAGGAGTCAATACAAGCTCTGCACCGTACGCTCTTAAAAGATTGCGGCGTTCCATACTCATTGTTTCAGGCATAACGAGAATGGCCTTTATGCCTTTAGCTGCTGCGACCATTGCTAAACCGATGCCTGTGTTTCCGCTGGTCGGTTCGATAATCGTATCTCCTGCTTTCAGAAGACCTTTTTCTTCTGCTGCCTCTATCATCGCAAGTGCAATACGGTCTTTCACACTGCTGCCCGGGTTCATAAACTCCAGCTTCAAGTAAATATCAGCACTGTTCTCTTCTACGATTCGATTTAACTTTACAATCGGTGTTTCCCCAATTAGTTCGTGTATAGAATTTGCTACACGTGTCAATCTAACCACCTCTATTTCCGAGTATTTTTATTGGCATTATAAAAAATGTACCAACGTTAATCTGAATTGTCAATCTTTTCTTACTTCTCGGATGCAGGTTTGCGGTTATTCTTTGGAAGTTTCATTCCCGTAGAACCATGTAACACCAGCTTCTTCCCATAATGGTTTTACTGAAACAGCACCCTCCATTTGTTCTAGTGCAATTTGCCTTCTTATTTGCTTTTTCACATCTTCAAGAGAGTACTGCACACCATCAAGCTTTTCTTTTAATAAAATAACAGAAAAACCTAAATCACTCTTAATCGGCTGACTCCATTCGTCCTTCTTCAGACTTTTAGCTACGTCAATATATTGAGCTGGAAGATAGTCATTATCAGCTGACACAAATCCTAATTCTCCGCCCTCATTTGCAGTAAACTCATCCAGTGATTGTTCAGATGCGAGCGCTTCAAAGCTTGAACCGCCTTTTAATTCCTCGATTACTTTTAATGCCTCTTTCTTTGACTTCGTCACAATATGAAATAAGTGGAAGGATTCATCAATTGAATAGAGTTCTTTATTTGAATCATAGTAGGCTTGAAGTTCCTTATCCGAGATTTCAACGTCCTTTGTTAAAAGCTCTTCCAATAAAATACTGTACCTGATTTGCTCTCGCAGTTCTTCTGAATTGGTTAAATCCTCATTATCGAGGTTATTATACACTGCTTTGTACATCGTCAATTCGCGATCCAATTCTTCTTTTGAAATTTCGATGTCATGCTTTTCTGCAAGCTCTTCTACTACCTTAAAATTAACCATCTCTTCAAGCGTTTCTTTTCCAAAACGCTCCTCAAGCTCCGCCATCCACTCTTCCCTTGTAATTTCTTCCTTACCAATAACAGCAATTTCTTCGGATCCTTGTTTTGCTCCAGTTCCGAGAGCAGGAACTGCGTCATTCTTCGTTAAAAAATATGCCAAGGTAAAACAATTAATGATGACGAGACCAAAAATGATCGGCCATAATGTTTTCCCACTCATTTCTCCAACTCCTACTTAATCGATCAGTTTGAAGCTTCTTCTCTTAAATCCGCTAATTCTTCTTTATTGAAATGGTATCTTTCGTTGCAGAAATGGCATTCAGCTTCTGCTTTGCCATCTTCCTCAATCATACTTTGAATTTCGTCTGCTCCAAGACTGATAATGGCATTTGCTATTCTTTCGCGCGAGCATGGGCAATGGAATGCGACAGACTGTTTATCAAGAAGCTTCACATTCTCCTTACCTAATACTTCAAAAAGAATTTCTTCAGGCGTTAGTCCTTTTTGAATTAATTTAGAGATTGGCTCAACACTTCCAAGACGCTTTTCTATTTCTATAATGGTTCTCTCATCAGTTCCAGGCATTAATTGAATGATAAATCCTCCTGATGCAAGGATTGTGTTATCTGGATTAACAAGTACTCCTACCCCGACAGATGATGGGACCTGTTCTGAGGAAACAAGATAATACGTAAAATCTTCGCCTAATTCTCCGGAAACAATAGGAACCGAACCTGTAAAGTGTTCTTTCATTCCAAGATCTTTTACAATGGAAAGCATACCTGAAGTACCTACCGCTCTTGCAACATCAAGCTTCCCTTTTTCATTAAGATCAAAATGAGTTTGCGGATTGGTTACATATCCCCGCACCTCGCCCTTGGCATTACTGTCAACAATAATAACACCGATAGGCCCTCCTCCCTCAACTTTGATTGTCATTTTATCTTCGCCTTTAAGCATTGATCCAAGCATGACGCCCGCGGTCATAGAGCGCCCTAAAGCCGCAGAAGCTGTCGGCCATGTCTGATGTCTTCTTTGCGCTTCACCGACTGTTTCAGTTGTTCGTACTGCATATGCACGCACTTGGCCATCAAACGCAAGCGCTTTTACTAAATAATCCATATTGATCACCTTCCAAAAATTAAATGCTGTTTCTTTCGTAGATAAGCTGCAAGCCTTTTAAGGTAAGGAACGGGTCTACAATTTCAATCACTTTAGATTCTGACGCAATCAAAGAAGCAAGCCCTCCTGTCGCAATAACCTTAGGCTCTGCTTTAGCCTGTTGTTTCATTCTATTAACGATGCCTTCCACTTGTCCCACATAGCCAAATAAAATACCAGCCTGCATCGCGCTCACTGTATTCTTCCCTATAATATCGTCCGGTCTGGCAATTTCAATTCTAGGAAGCTTGGCAGCTCTGGAATATAACGCTTCTGTTGAAATATTTATGCCAGGTGCAATAGCTCCACCCATATATTGTTTTTCCTCATTTATGTAACAATAGGTCGTAGCTGTTCCAAAATCAACAATGATCAGCGGGCTTCCGTATAGATGAATGCCAGCTACAGCATTTACAATTCTGTCAGCACCCACTTCGCGCGGATTTTCATACTTGATGTTAAGACCTGTTTTGATCCCCGGTCCTACAACTAAAGGCTTCTGCTGAAAATATTTACTGCACATTCTCTCTAGTGAGAACATAATCGGAGGAACAACGGATGAAATGATAATTCCCTTTATATCAGAAAGCTGAATGCCTTCATGCTGAAAAAGTGATTTGATCAGCATGCCGAACTCATCTTCTGTTTTATTTCTTGTCGTTTCAATTCTCCAATGGTGCTTTAATTCGTCGCCTTCAAATACACCTAAAACAGTATTTGTATTCCCAACATCCAAAACTAAAAACATATGTATCACCACTTTTTATAGTTTCTCTTACCAATTACAAGCTCATTCTTTCCAATCATATCATATGAGAAGCGTAATAGAATCTTCTTAAAGAAAGAACAAACGAACATTTTTATCATGAACACAAGATTGTTGCTTTAAGTAGTTAGACTCATTCACGGCTGTTAGCAGGGTTTTTAGAAAAAAGCCTGAAGAAAAGCGAGCGCAGCATACTTATTTTATTCTTTTTAGGAGATGAATTGCAAAAAGAAAGAACCGCAAGCTCAGGATGAACTTGCGGTTCTTTAGGTAAATCAGTCTTCTTTTCGATCTTCATGTATGTCAGATGTCTGTTCTTCATCCTTTTTCGGAAGAATGTTTACTTTTACATCTTCTTGTTTTCTATCAAGGTCAGCTGCCGGGCGATCGGGCAATTTGCCATGATCTACAAGATGTTTAATTTGTTCAGCATCAAGCGTTTCAATTTCAAGAAGTGTTTGAGCAATAAGCTCTAATTTATCACGATTCTCAGTAAGAATCTTCTTAGCCCGTTCATAGCTTTCTTTAATAAAGCGCTGCACTTCCATATCAATTTCATGTGCAATTGCATCACTATAGTTTTGCTCGCTATTAAAGTCACGTCCTAAGAACACCTGTCCTTGAGATTGGCCGAATTGCAATGGACCAAGCTTATCACTCATACCAAACTCTGTAACCATGCGGCGGGCTATGCCAGTCGCACGCTGGAAGTCATTGGATGCACCTGTGCTGACCTCGCCAAAAACGATGTCTTCCGCAACACGTCCGCCAAGCAATCCAGTAATCTTATCCAGCAATTCCGGCTTCGTCATGAAGTAACGATCCTCTTTCGGCAGCATAACAGCATAACCGCCAGCTTGGCCGCGAGGTACGATTGTTACTTTATGGACCATATCAGCTTCATCAAGAATTACACCGATGATTGTATGGCCTGCTTCATGATAAGCAACAATTTTTCGTTCTTTTTGAGAAATAACACGGCTTTTTTTCGCAGGGCCGGCAATGACTCGATCTGTAGCTTCATCGATGTCTGTCATATCTACTTTTTTCTTGTCACGGCGGGCAGCAACAAGGGCAGCCTCATTCAGCAAGTTTTCAAGATCTGCTCCAGAGAAACCAGGAGTACGGGCAGCAATTGACTTTAGGTTGACAGAATCATCTAAAGGTTTATTGCGGGCATGTACTTCAAGTACAGCTTCACGGCCTTTTAGGTCAGGGCGGTCAACTGTAATTTGACGGTCGAAACGGCCTGGACGCAATAATGCAGGATCAAGAATATCAGGTCGGTTAGTGGCAGCAATCATAATGATTCCTTCATTTCCGCCAAACCCATCCATTTCAACAAGCAATTGGTTAAGAGTCTGTTCACGCTCATCGTGGCCTCCGCCAAGACCAGCACCGCGCTGACGTCCAACCGCATCAATTTCATCAATAAAGATAATACAAGGTGCGTTCTTTTTTGCATTCTCGAACAAATCGCGGACACGTGAAGCACCTACACCAACAAACATTTCAACGAAATCAGATCCGCTGATTGAGAAGAATGGCACGCCAGCTTCGCCGGCTGCTGCTCTGGCAAGAAGAGTTTTACCCGTACCAGGAGGTCCTACAAGGAGAACACCTTTTGGTATGCGTGCACCAAGTTCTGCGAATTTACGCGGATCTTTCAGGAATTCCACGACTTCAATCAGCTCTTGTTTCTCTTCATCTGCACCTGCAACATCTTTAAATCTGACTTTTTTCTTTTCTTCACTGTACAGCTTAGCTTTGCTTTTTCCGAAGTTCATGACACGGCTCCCGCCGCCCTGAGCCTGGTTAAGCAAGAAGAAGAAGAGAATAAAGATAATGACAAAAGGAATGATGGATGTAAAGAACGTTACCCACCCGCTTGTTTCTTCAGCAGGAACGAACTTAACGCTTGTTTCATTTCCTGCAGCAGCAGCATCGACTCGGTCCATAGCTTTGTCACTTAAAACATGAGTTACAAATAATTCATCTTCTTTATAATCATCTAATTGACCTTTAACCTCATAAACCCCGCGCAATGGCTGAATGGTAATTTCTTTAACATCCCCAGCCTCAAGTTTAGAAATGAAAGTGCTGTAAGTTAAAGGTTCAGTTTTCGTATTGTTTCCTTGAAAAAAACTGACAACTCCAATAACCACTAAAAAGATTAATAAATAAAATATGGTATTACGGAAGATCCGATTCATTCCTTACCTCCTCCCACAGTAAACACAACTATTTTAAATAGTATCATAGAAAATCATACCAATACAACTAATTAGCCATTTGTGTACTTGACAAATCTCAAGGCTTATTTATTTTGATATACTTCAGGCTTCAGCACGCCGATATAAGGAAGATTGCGATAACGTTCGATGTAGTCCAAACCATATCCGACAACAAATGCATCAGGTACCTCAAAACATACATAGTCCGCTTGGATATCAGCTTTTCTTCCAGTCGGTTTATCAAGCAATGTAACAATGCTGATTGTTTTTGCTTTGCGGTAACGGAAAAGCTCCACAAGGTAGCTGAGTGTTAATCCGCTGTCAATAATGTCTTCGATGATCAGGATGTCTCTGCCCTCTACTGAAGTATCCAAATCCTTAAGAATCTTAACCTCTCCAGAAGATACTGTAGATGTACCATAACTTGAAACATCCATAAAGTCCATTTCCAAGTATGTATCAATGCTTTTCAGCAAATCAGCCATAAAAGGCATTGCACCTTTCAAAACACCGATTGCAAGAGGAAAGCGGTCTTTATATTCTTCTGTAAGCACTTTGCCCAATTCTTTTACTTTGTGACTAATCTCTTCTTCGGAAATTAAAACTTTTTCGATATCCTGCTTCATTACAAGTTGCCCCCTACAAAATCATTGCTCTTTATATTGAAATACAACATAATCACCCTTTGGCGAATGGGATTCTTCAAATGAAGATTTCTTAAGACCGGGAAGCCAAAGGATATTCCCGCAGCCATCTTCTAAAACAGGCCAGCTGTTTCTTTTATTGATCGGTACTTTTGCGTCAATAAATATATCTTTTACTTTTTTCGTACCGTTCATGCCCTTCAGTTTGATTTTATCGCCCTGCTTTCTTGTACGGATAAGCAAAGGCATATTTACAGAAGAATGCGGCATGACGAACACATTATTCCCTGACAATCCGGCAGGACACCTATCCGCGATTTCACAAGTTATCATATCCCCGTTTGGAAGCATTATGCTAGATGGAACAGCTACCTGCTTCTCATATGACTGGCCGGTGTTTTGTTCAAAAGTAAACAAACACGTTTGATAAGATTTGATTACTTTTAGACCGTCGGGGTAATCAAGTGAACCGGAAGGATGTTTTTGCGAGAGTAAAGACTGAAGACTCTCTATATGTATAGAAGAAAGGGAAGATGGAATATCTTCATAAAGATAGTTTAATATTAGTTGAATAGCTCTTCTTTGTAAAGGCATAGGCAGGGTTTTAAACATTTCAATATTTAATTCAATTTCGTTCTTTTCTTTCCTTTCCAATACTGTATTCAATTTCTCATTCGTTAATTCCTGTAAGAAGTGCTCATCCTCACTAAATGTCTTGCTGAAAAATTGAAATCTTTCATGTACCTTGGGGTTTTCTGCCTTAAGGAATGGCAAAACAAGTTTGCGAAAGCGATTTCTCGTATAAGCCAGCTTCTCGTTGCTCGGATCGTACCGTGGGGCTAACTGATGATCATTGCAATATTGAATGATTTCTTCCTTTGTAAAGGATAAAAAAGGACGAATGATTTTTCCGCCGTTAAACTGGCGGATTTCAGGAATCCCGGCTAGTGATGCACCTATACCGCCTCTAACCATTCTCATTAAAATGGTTTCAATTTGGTCATCTCCATGATGACCTAATGCCAAAAACGGAGCCTCATACTTTGCCATGATCTCACCGAAAAAAGAATAGCGGCATTCCCTGGCAGCCATTTGAGCACTCATTTTCGGGTGCTTTTCTGCAAATTCAGTAACATTCAGCTGGACGGCCTCGCATACGATTCCGTTTAAACGGCAATAGTTCATAACAAAATCCATTTCTTCTTCAGATTGAGCGCCTCTAAACATATGATCCACATGAACAGCAATCACTTTAATCTGATATGCCATTTGGAACCTCATGAATAAATGAAGAAGAGCAAGCGAATCAGGACCACCTGATACTCCAATCAAAACAGTTGATTCTTTTATATTGTTCACATTTAGAAAAGTGCGGAAACGTTCTAGCATGGCATTCCTCTTTTTATTGCTGGATTTAATAATTAGTGCACATTAATACTATCACGCATTCTTTGGCGTCTGCAAAAGAGAAGTCCTTCGTTCACACATTTATCAAATTTACAGGAGATAATGATAAACATAGAATGAATAGATAATGCACAACGCTGCAATAATCATCAGTGTTTCGATCCATCCGCTTACCTTGTTCTTCTTTCTCTTGACTTGTACACGTGTTGACTTCGGCTGAGAGGACTGTTTTATGGCGGAAGCTGATTGTTTTCTAGCAGACTGTCTTTTGGCGCCAGAAGACTGCTTTTGGACAACAGAAGCCCTTCGGCTTGGCATTGTATAAAGTGACTGGAGAAAATCTCGTTTCATTTCTGATGCATACTTGTATTTTCCCATAATTGCATTTTTCAAAACGGAAGAATGCTTATGCAAGTAAGGGTTTGATTGAAGGACGTCAATCAGCTGCTGGGCGCCATTCTCATTCTTCTTAAACCTCTTAGGATAAACTGAGTTGATTACGATCATAGCGGCAGCAAATAAATCGTAAGATGGCTCTGCTTTACGAGTGCCCAGCCCCCAATAGCCGCGGTCAAAAAAATCGGTGAATTCTTTTATCGATCTTCCATTCAGTGTTGTTCCGCCAACATCTATAAAACGCAGCTGTACAGGTCTGTCACTAACAATCAGATTTTCAGGCTTTAAATCTCCAAAAACCCATCCTGCCTGATGAAGCTCTTGTAAATTTGAGAGCAGCTGAATGGTTAAAACCCCAATCCATTCCTCTCCGTTTGCCTCTATAAAATCAAGGTACTGTTTACCTTTAACGTATTCCATAACATAAAAAGGAACTTGTGTTCTGGAGATCGGATTTATCCAATCATCTACATCAATCAAAGCAGGCCCAAGGGAAGTTCCCTGGACCTTAGAGGTAATGCCTTGGACCTTAGAAAAGTGTTTAAGGACATTGACTTCAGAGGTAATGGACATACTGTTCTCACTTACCTTCAGGGCTGTTAGACCAATTTTGCCTTCTGCCAAATAGACAATCCCGGTAGCACCCTGCCCAAGCGGCTTTAAGATCCGGTAATGCTGGTGATGCCACTTTCCTGTAATGATTGTGCCCGGAGCAAGTTTACATGTTTGATTCGCCCAAGTATTGTTCATCATCTGAGAGCAAACTCCTTAAAGAACGCTTTTTCTTAAATGAGTGGATGCCATCACGAATGGCAGGTCCTGTCGGTGTGATGCCGCCTGTTGTAAGTTTAGGAAAAATAGAGGAAAGAGATTCAAGTTTCGGTGTCCATTCGAGAATCGTTTCAACTTCGTCCTTTTTCCCAGGAAATACAGACACTGAAAATTGATTTTCCCCTATTCTCGAATTCAAGCTGATAGATAAATCGAGAAGGGATTCTTTTACTGTTGGCAGCTTGGGCTTCATGCTTCCGCTTGTATCGACCAAAATTAATATTTCCATTCCAATCGTTTCACCGAGCTCATCTACGACTTCCATCACCTCTCCCCGTTTTTCTGGTGAAAGTTCTTCCATCGTCACTTTCTTGCCGAGTATTTGCTGCAGCTCTGAATTCACAACCCCCTGAAGTGTCTGAGTCATTGCTTGTCTTGTTACCATTTGAACTGTTTGAGAAAGCTGGTGGGCATATACGACTTGGCTTACACCTCCGCCAGACATTGCAATGCCTTCTATTTCATCAATGGCTTCTTTATCAATCACGTTTTCTTCTACAATTCCAATCACGTTTACTGTAATACCTTGTTCTTTTGCAAGTGCTGCCATCGCAATCGGGTCCTCCCCGTGGTTTGAGCAGCCATCCGTAATAAGAAGAATTTGCTTTAACTTACCCTTATTCATTCTTGTCCCCTCCTAATTGGCTTGTTAGTCAAAAGGGATCACGGTATTCAAAATTCTCATGCAGTTCTAGAAAAATGAAGAACCTATATATTCATGGGATTTTTGACACTTCCGCATCCTCTTATCACCAAGGAAATAATGTACTATCATCCTCGCCAGTATTTAAGAGTTTTATACTTTAGAAGGGGCTTATTCAAATCGTGATTCTTCTACATCACCTTCTGTTTTTTGTAATGTTTTGAGGTGGGAATAGATGCCCATTTAGGTGTGTTATGATCTATTTTCCCGACAACTACGGTCATGTCATCCTCAATTTTCCCCGCTCTTGTCCGAATGACCTCCTCCATAATTAAGTCCGCTACTTCTTGCGGATCCATCGTTTCCAGTTCTTTTATTTTCCGTTTCATCCACAAATCGTGATTTTCCACATGCTTCGGCCCCTCAAAGATACCATCGCTCATCATGATAAGCAGGTCACCTGCTTTCAGCTGCTCACCGACTACATCAACCTCAAATTCATCAATAATCCCCATCGGCAAGTTGCTTGCTTGAATCTTCATGATTTGGTCACCCCTTTTAATATAGCTTGGAGTAGATCCAATCTTTAAAAACTTGCAGGTTGCATCCTGAAGATCCACAATTGCCAGATCAAGCGTTGAAAAAATTTCATCTGTTGTTCTTAAAGATAAAATAGAATTAATAGTTTTAATCGCAACCTTTTCTTCAATCCCCGATTGAAGAATCTTTTGCAGCAATTTTATTGTCTCATTGCTCTCAAAATGAGCTCTCACTCCGTTGCCCATTCCATCACTGATCGCAATTGCATATTTTCCAAATCCGAGTTCAATGGTTGAATAACTGTCTCCTGAAACGAGTCCTCCCCCTTTTGCAGCATGTGCCACACCAGAATCAACCCTATATGTTCTTGAAGATCCAAATGAAACATGGCAATATCCATTCGGATAGCTTGAGCATTCCTCATGCTTCACAATAACCGACTCTTCCAATATATCTGACAGCATTGGCGCGATAATCTTCTCGCATTCCCCATGACCATTGCAAAATGGAATGCTCATTTCGATATCGACATTCCCTTGCTCAAGGCTGTAAATGTCCACATGACCGATTTCAATTCCAAAGCTTTGAATTGCCTCCAAGATTTGCTCTTCCTGAACAAAATGGTTCTCTCTTTCACGTTTAATTTCTTTTGAAAAATCTTCCATAACCTGCGATACACCTAATAGCTGTTCTGCTACAAGCCTTCTGCTTTCCTGTACCTGCTCCTTTAGTTTTTCGTTTGCGTGGTAATAGTTAATTTCCTGATCAATAGCCTCCTCTACTTTTTTCGATTTTGAACAGTATTTCTCAAAATCCTTTCTTAATTTTCGATTTCCCTGATACGTATTTTCTTTGCTTTCATGCATAATTGTTTTCATATAATCATACGTTGTATCAAAGTTCTGCACCCAGCATCGTTCTTTTTTGAAGCAGGTCTGACATGTTTTTTCTGTAATGGTGCTTAAAAATAAATCGGTTCCCCTTTGTTCTTCAGATTCTTCATTTTTTTCATAGAATGTTACAAAGCTCTCTGATAGGGCTTGGAAAACTTGTGAGAATTGATCGACCCTGTGTGCGGTAACATCTCTTATTTTTCTCACATACAGCTGCTGTTCTTGTGTATGTTCATTTGTTCCTGGAATATGCTTAGCCAATTTATTTGTAATTGCTTTTGGTGTTAATAGAAATAACCCAATCGCAATGAGGGATTCTGATAAGTTTTTCATTAAGTCGTTCGACCCTTCCCCGTAGAGGGAAATGAGCAGTGACCCTATTAAGAGGCCAATTGCTGCACCGAATTTTTGACCTTCTTTCAGCAGTCCTCCAAGCAAACCTGAGAAGGCAAGCAAACTCATTTGATAAAGATTCCCCACATTGGCCAAGCTTAAAATTAAGCCAGTTACAACACCTACTGTACAGCCAATGCTCGATCCGCCAATAAAAGCAAACAAAAGCACAATATATCTCGATAAAATATGTTCAGCCTGAAGGTTTTGATAGGTTACACCGACAAAGCCAGTAAGCACTGATGCAAGCAAGATCATAATGCAGATAATTTCTTCTATTTTGAGAGATTGCTTGTACTTTCTCGCAGATATCAGGGGCAGACTCTGCAAAAAGATGAGTGTTAAAATAAAAGCAAGTCCTGATTCAACTCCTGCCATCATATAATCGTATAAAGTGAGAGAGTCTTGTAGATAGAAGTATCCAATTCTGGTGAGCATCATGGAGAGAAAAACAACGAAAGGCAGTGCCTTCATTTTTTCTTTATATAAAAGAGATGTGAGTTTGTTCAAAACAAGGAAGATGAGGATGGAAGCCGCTATGAAAAGGGAGGTTTGCCATGAAATGGTCACAGCTCCTGAGATCAGGGACAGTGAGGCAAATAACGCTTTATCCTTTTTCATTAATAGGACAGCGCCGAAGAACGGCAATGCAAAGGGCAGAACTTCCGTTAAGATGAGAGCTCGTCCAAGCAAAAAGCCGATTAATACATATAACAGACCTTTATGCATAAAAAGCAGCTGCATTCTTGTCCCGAAACGATGTAACGAACGATTAAACCATTGATGCGTTCTGGCAAGATTAACTTCCGTAATTGGCTCTATAACCCTTCTTTCTACCTTTTCCATATTTCATTCCCCCACTTTTTAATGATGTGGTTATTATATCTAAGGCCAAAAAAAGATTTTGTCAAAAGAACGCATCGGTCAAAAAGAAACGTTCGACTGTTTTTTTGAATAGCGACAAAATGCACTTAAAAACCTTTTTGTTCGTCTTAACGGAATGGCAGGTGAAGGATAGGAATCGAACCTGAATGCACCTTGGAGAAAAATGGGTTGAACGAGCAGAAACTTTATTGATAATTCACAGGCTTTGCAATACTTTACCGGTACAATAAGGCGGACACCACTTTATCTTTTTAGAGTAATACAAAAAACCCCGGCTCTTCATTAAGAAGAACCAGGGTTTTTATGATGTCTTGTGTTTGCTGTATGACCCGTACGGGATTCGAACCCGTGTTACCGCCGTGAAAGGGCGGTGTCTTAACCGCTTGACCAACGGGCCATGCAAAAAAATGGTAGCGGCGGAGGGAGTCGAACCCACGACCTCACGGGTATGAACCGTACGCTCTAGCCAGCTGAGCTACACCGCCATTTTATCGCCTTACTGTTATAAGGCACAAGATATATAATACAAAGGATTTCGACTTCCGTCAACAAAAAATATAAAGTTGAAATATTCTGTGTTTATTGTCATATTGAAACCATTCAGCAAAAGGGCAGTAGAGTCTCGTCAAACATTAAAAAAAGAAAGCACAATTAATGCGCCTTCTCTACCGTTCAAGATTTATATAAGATAGCAGCAAGTTAACCTCTTCTTGCTCCTCGACCGCCACGCTTAGATTCTGTGTTGCGTTTAAGTGATGATAAACGATCCTCACTGTCTTTTAAGAATCTGCTCATCTTTTGCTCAAAGTTTTCCTTAGGGCGGAATTCAGTATTGTTCGTTCTGCCTCTTGGACGATCTGAGCGGTTTGGACGGTCTGAGCGATTCGGGCGTTCTGAACGTTCTGGGCGCTCAGGACGATCAATTGCCTTTTTAATTGACAAGCCAATTTTTCCGTCTTTTTCTACATTGATGACTTTAACGGTTACCTCGTCACCGACTTTTAAGTGATCGTTTATATCTTTCACATAATTATCAGCAACTTCACTGATGTGGACGAGTCCTGTAGTGCCACCCGAAAGCTCTACGAACGCTCCGAAATTTGTAATGCCCGTTACCTTACCCTGTAACTTGCTGCCAACTTCTATCGACATAAAAAAAATGCTCCTCCTTAATAAACATAAAAAACTCATTTATTTAATTATACATAATCCAAAAATCAAGTGTCAACAACACTACTCTTTATCTTTATTTGGCAAATTAAAGATAATCTCATTATCTTCAGATAAAAAATAGTCCCGACGTGCAATTTTAGCAATATATTCATCATCATTCAACTTAACGATTTCTTCCTCCAGCACTTTTTCTTCTTTTTCAAGCTTCGTCAATTGAGATTGAAGCACTTTCTCTTCGTGAATCTTCTCATCAATTGCACTGGATTGAGAAATGAGAGTCGTTAATACGATAACAGAAGTTACCGCCGCAATCAATCCAAATAATGTCAAACGCCGTATTAATCCTCGTTTGCGTCTTTTTATAATCTGCTCTTTTCGCTCTTGCTGCTGCATATACTGTGACTGAAGCTGCGTAATTTTCCGGTCTTTAGCGAGACTCATTCATTAGCCTCCTTTATTTCTTCTTTTTCCACGAAATCCATAAGTTACCACTCATATTCTTGATTTTCTCATAAAATCCTGCTGTTTTTTTGAAAAACCTGTAAAAAAAGTTTCGGATTGATGCAGGAACAAACCTCCACATGCCTTTCAATATCCAAAATAATGGAGTCAAAACGATTTTTACGATTAAAAAAACAAGCTTTGCTATCCATTTTAACAAGTTCCATAAAAAAATGACAAGCCCGCTAATCATCGTGATTGTTATTTTGAATATAGCAATAATTGGTTTGATGAGAAAGAAGTTTCCCATTTTAAGAATGGTTTTATAAACAGTGACAACGCACTTGATCAAAAATTCCAGCAAGGCTAAGTACACACCTTTTATCAGGCTTTGGTATGCCGCAAATCCGCACACCAATGCCAATAAGATATAGATGCGGAACTCTCCTTCATTAACAGAAAGAAGAACATAAAATAGCAAGAGGCCTTGTACCAGCCAAAATAAAATGTCATTTATGAAGACAACCCATTTGGCTCTCTTAGGCCGCATAAGAAAGCGGCCATACGTATCAAGAGATGCACCAATAAAACAGCCTGAGCCAATCATGGAAAGCATCGTTAAGATTTGTGTGGAAAGTGTCATTTAAATAACTTGCTAAAGAGTCCTTTAGCTTTCTCCGTCTGGTGCTCATCCAAATATACAAGGTCAAAGATTCTCCCTTTAATCGAGACAATTCCTTTATCGACATCTAAATTTTTCATTTGGAGATTCTCACCGCGGATCGCAAGCGCACCCATCACTGTCTCAAGCAAAAATTCTTCATTATCGAAGCTTTCCACATGGGTTACTCCCGTAATATCAAGCAGCTTACGGCCCCTCATAATAACGTCATGCTCTTGTATCGTTCCCTTAGGCTGTGATTGATTATCATAATATTGATTCATTGCCTAACCCCCGCATTCTTGTTAGAAATATTCTTACCTATTTCTATGAGCATAGAATGCGAAATAGAACAAGCCCTCGTATGATATCAAGCTCTATTCTTCGGAGATTTTCTCTTCTTTCACTAAAGAATACATACCCGCTGCATCTTCTTTTTTAGAAGAATCCTGTAAATTTTCAATTTTTACAAAGATTCGCTTTTGACCGAATTGAATTGCAAGCTCATCGCCCACTTTTACAATTGAACTTGCTTTTGCCACAATACCATTTACCGTTATTCTGCCTTGATCAGATACTTCTTTAGCCAGAGTCCGTCTTTTAATCAGTCTCGAAACCTTTAAAAATTTATCAAGTCTCACGTTCCTGCACCCCTTTACAGCCCTTTTCGTTTTGCTTCATTCCAGAATGAATCCATCTCTTCTAAAGTCATCTCTTCTAAGCTGCTGTTTTGCTCATTTGCCTTTTTCTCAATAAACTCAAATCTTCGTTTAAATTTATGATTTGTTGAGGTTAATGCTTCCTCAGGTTCAATCCCATAGAATCTGCCAATGTTGACAAAAGCAAAAAGAATGTCCCCAAACTCAGCCAAAATCTTTTCTTGTTCAGAATCACTGTCTGTTATTTCATCCTTAAATTCCTGTATCTCTTCCCGCACCTTATCCCATGCAGATTCAACATCATCCCAGTCAAAGCCTACTTTAGCAGCTTTCTTTTGGATATGGTAGGCTTTAGATAAGGCCGGCAGCGATCCCGCAACGGACTTCAAGATAGATTCTTTTTCATCTGATTCTTTTTCTGCACGCTTAATCTGTTCCCAATTTGATAAAACTTCTTCTGATCCAGTCACAACCGTATTTGAAAAAACATGAGGGTGCCTTCTGATCATTTTATCTGTCAATGTTCTAATTACATCGTCAATTGAAAAAATGCCTTCGTCCGAGCCAATCTGAGAATGCAGCATAACCTGCAAAAGAACATCTCCCAGTTCTTCCACCACATGATCATCATCTTCTTCATCAATGGCTTCAATGAGCTCATAGCATTCTTCAATTAGATACTTTTTCAGTGATTTATGCGTCTGCTTTAAATCCCATGGACATCCATTTGGACCCCGCAGTTCAGCAATTACAGAACGCAATGCAGAAAACTGGTGGTTCAGAATGCGTTCGTCCCGAACAGGCGGCACATATACACTTGTTAAATTATTTACTGTTGTCACACGGTCGAGCTCAAAAAGAGGGACCTTTAAAATCGTTTGTCCACTGCTTCCAGCTCCAGTAACAATTGAAACTTCGTAATCATCTGGCAGTTCTTCCATCAGTGTCAGCTTCACTTCAGATGCAACCATTTGATCATACACCTGGCAAATAATCAGGTGCTGTTTAAAGTTTAGCTGCTCTCTCTGCATAGTGAGTCCATCAACCATTTGAAAACCGTCAATCGGGTCGATTTGGAGCGCAGTAAACGTTGCATCTAAAAAGCTTTGGCCACCAGCAACATGTACCCGAAAACCTTTTTGTTCTCCATTTTGAAGCAGCAATTGAACCGTTTGCTCTGCGACGAGAGGATGTCCTGGCACTGCATAGACAATCTCCTTGTCTTCAGCTTCCTTATAAAGTGATTCTACAATTTTCGAATAAACATCACCAAATTGATCATTCTCTTCATACAGATAATCAAATGCATGATAATCAGGTAGTTCATCCTTTAGTTCCTCAATAACAGGATGTTCTTTTGTTCTGAAAAACAAATGGGCGGCTGATGTCAGTTTACTATAAACGCCAAGCGGCAGTTGGCTGGCATCAGAGCCCCCAAGTCCTACAACTGTAATCTTTTTCCCCATCGTTCCATACCCCGTTTCATTTATATAATGCCTTTATTTTATAAACTTCTGCAGTTTATTCCCTAAAGGGAATCCGGCTAGTTCTTTTTTTGTGAAAATTTTAAATTTCAGAATAGCAATCAGGTAAATCAATCCGCCAATTCCTGTTCCGGATAAAGATATGATCACCGCACCAGTACGATTGCGCCCATCCCAAACTTGATTAAATAAGGACAAGTAAATGAAAAGAACCGCAGCCATGATTGCTGTGGCGGCAATTGTTTTGAAAATATCTTTCCAGCTAATCAGTCTATAGCCTTTCGACTTTAAGAAAAAAGCGTTCAATGCCGTTATCACTGCGTAAGCAGCAACTGTTGCGATGGCTGCTCCTTCTGTATTCATCGACGGAACTAAAAGGATGTTTAATGCTAGCTTAACCGCTGTGCCGATTAATACGGCAACTGCAGGAAAAACAGTGTAATTCAGACCTTGCAGAATTGCACAAAGAGTCAGTGAGAATGAAGTAAAGAAAACGGATAGGCTTAAAATCGATAAGATTTCAGTTCCTGATTCATTCCGAAATAACATAATATTGACAGGCTCCATAATCATAATTAAACCTGCTCCTGCACCTGCACCAACTGCTGTGCAAACTTTCAGGGACATCGTAATCTTTGATGCAATCACAGCTTCATCACTGTTTTTTTTAGCAAATGCTATTATCGGCACTAAAGACAGCGAAAAGGATGTCGCCACGACTGTTCCGAGCTGAATCAAAGGCTGACCGCGATCATAAACACCTTTCAGAGCTTTAGCTGCGGATGCTTCCATTCCGTTTACAAGAAGTGCTGAATAAAGCTGCATGGCATCTATGAGCTGAATGAAGATAATCATCAAACTGGTTATGCAGATGGTAAGTGTATGTTTGAACAAATACTTCATAATAAGTGTGCTTTTAACAGACGGCGTTCCTTTAAAAATAACAGGATTCACTTTTCTATTCTTCATCCAAAAAATACTTAAAAGAGTAAATGCCGCCAAACCGCCGGTTAACGATCCAAACAGCGCTCCTTCTCCTGCTTCATATAAGTTATATCCATTTCTGATCAGGATATAAGAGAAGAATAATATTGTAATTACTCTGATTCCTTGTTCCGCTACTTGCGACGTGGCCGTTGGCAGCATATCTTCTTCTCCTTGAAAATAACCTCTTAATATCGAGATAAAGGGCACCAACAGAAAGGAAAAAGAGATAATTCTGAGGAGCGGGGCAAGTTCTTTGTCTCCCATGATTGCAGAGATTGCATCAGCACCTATGTATAAACTTAAAAAGCAAGTGAAACCGACTGTAAATAAATAGATAAATGAAGTCTTTATGATGGTTGAATTGGCTGCAGAATTTTCTTTATCGCCAAATTCAATCATTAATTTTGAAACAATGACCGGGAATCCAGTTGTCGCAAGCATGATTGCAATCCCGTAGAAAGGATATACTTGCTGATAAATATAAAAGCCGATATCTCCAACTATATTCTGATAGGGCACCCGGTAAGCAGCGCTCATGATTTTAATTAGTAAACCAGCAAGTGTAAGGACAACCGTACCCTGCAGGAAAATGTGTTTTGATGTATCAGAACGGACGTTCATCGCCCTATTCTCCTTCCAATTTTAAGCTAACCGTGCCTATTATACCATAACGATGAGTCAGCCCAATCTTAAATGAATAGGAAAAGGCAGCAAAGATTGCTGCCTGAGTAAAACGATATGAATAATAACTACTGTTCCATTTGACGTGCTAAAAATCCCGCTGCTGTTTCAACCGCTTTATGTTCAACTTCACCTACAGCTTGATCTTTCGAAAAGATGACGACCGCTCCAATCGGATCTCCATTAGCAACAATCGGTCCAACTGTGAATGATTTAAGTTCTTCAGTTGTCCCGTCTATTAATTGAACATCCCCGCCATCTGTGTTTAATACAGAATTTCGTTCTTCCATTGCTTTTTCAACTAATTCACTTATATTCTTATTCATGTATTCTTTTTTTGAACCGCCAGACACCGCTATGTATGTGTCTCGATCACATATCAGCACAGGATGTCCAAGGCTGTCATATAGAGCATCTGCATACTCTTTTGCAAAATCACCCAGCTCACTGATTGGGGAATATTTTTTCAAAATGACTTCTCCATCACGATCGACAAAAATTTCAAGCGGATCTCCCTCTCTGATCCGCAGCGTTCTGCGAATCTCCTTTGGGATTACCACACGGCCTAAATCATCAATCCGACGTACTATACCAGTTGCTTTCATCTAATGCTGCCTCACTTTCACTTGATGATTGTGTACTTGATGATTGTTAGCTGGGCTAGAATATAACTTATGTGTGTAACAATCACCGTTGCTTGAGAATAGTATCCTTCACAGAAACATGCAATATACACAAACAAAGTGAAATTTTCTTTTAAAGGCAGTATTTTCTTTTCATCTTAGACAAAAAGAGCATGAAATAAACTAGTTTGCAGAAATCTCTTCTTTTTTTACCTGATTTAAACCATTTAAAAGCTCCCCTGCAATCGTAAGCCATTTATCTGCACTGGTCCCTTTCGTTTGAATGGTTATCTTAAGCCTTTTACCATCCATTCCAAGACCAACCGTTCTGCCATAGCGATTGCTAAGTTCAAATAGCTTCTGCCCATCAACCATTCTGCTGGTTTCTTCACTTACATAAAGAACAATAACATCTTTTTCCTGCTTGATGACATCAACCTTTTCTTGAATCGCAAAGACTTTTAGCTTGGCAACTTGCAGGAGATAGCCAACCTCAGCAGGGTAGTCCCCAAATCGATCGACAATTTCTTCTTGAAGCTCTTCTAAATCTGCTAAAGTTGCGACAGCCCTAAAACGTTTATAGATATCGATTTTTTGTTTTCCATCTGAAATATATTCTTCAGGCAAATAAGCATCCACTTCAAGATCAATCTCAACCTGGAATGGTTTTTCTTTCGGTGCATCAACTCTTCGCTCTTCAATCGCTTCTTTCAGCATTTGTGAATACAAATCAAATCCAACAGAATCGATGAAACCATGCTGCTGAGCACCCAGGATGTTGCCGGCCCCGCGGATGGAAAGGTCGCGCATCGCAATTTTAAATCCAGAACCGAGCTCTGTAAATTCTTTGATGGCCTGAAGTCGTTTTTCAGCTACTTCAGTCAAGACTTTGTCTTTCCGATAAGTAAAGTACGCATATGCAATTCGGCTTGAACGGCCAACACGCCCTCTTAGCTGATAAAGCTGAGAAAGACCCATCTTATCTGCATCATGGACGATTAATGTATTCACATTCGGAATATCTACTCCTGTTTCAATAATTGTTGTGCTGACAAGCACGTCAAATTGTCCATCTAAAAAGTTCAGCATCGTTGATTCCAGTTCATTCTCTGACATTTTACCATGTGCGTATGTGACGCGGGCATCAGGAACAAGCATCGAAATTTCATCCGCTTTTCGATCGATGTCATCGACCCGGTTGTACAAGAAATAAACCTGTCCTCCCCGTGCAAGCTCTCTTTCAATTGCTTCACGGACAAAGCCTCCATTGTATTCCACAACATACGTCTGCACGGGAAAACGATTTTCTGGAGGTGTTTCAATAACCGACAGATCCCGAACTCCGAGCATTGACATATGTAAAGTACGCGGAATCGGAGTAGCCGTTAATGTCAGGACATCAATGTTCGCTTTCATTTGCTTGATTTTTTCTTTATGGGTTACACCAAAGCGCTGTTCCTCATCAATAATGAGCAAGCCAAGTTCTTTGTACAAAACGTCCTTTGATAAAAGACGATGTGTCCCGATTACCATATCAACCGTGCCATTTTTTAAGCCTTTAACCGTTTCATTCATTTCTTTTCTCGATTTAAAGCGGCTTAATAAACCGATATTAATCGGATAATCCTGAAACCGTTCCCGGACAGTTTCAAAATGCTGCTGTGCGAGAATTGTCGTGGGAACTAATAGTGCAACCTGTTTACCGTCAGCGATTGCTTTAAACGCTGCACGGATGGCAACCTCTGTTTTACCATAGCCAACATCACCGCAAAGAAGCCGATCCATTGGGCGCTCTCTTTCCATATCAAGTTTAATTTCATGAATGGAGCGCAGCTGGTCTTCCGTTTCCTGGTACGGAAAAATCGATTCGAATTCGCGCTGCATTTCACCATCAGGAGAGAAACCATAGCCTACACTTGCTTCACGCTCAGCATAAAGCTTTATCAAGTCATCCGCTATATCCTGAACAGAGGATTCAACTTTTTTCTTAACCCGTTTCCAGTCACTGCCGCCAAGCTTATATATCTTAGGCTCTTTTCCTTCTGAGCCTACATATTTTTGGACAAGGTCAATTTGTTCAACCGGAACATAGAGCTTGTCGCTGCCGTGGTAGCGGATATGGAGATAATCTTTGTGAACGCCATTGATAACAAGAGTTTCAATGCCTAAATATTTCCCGATTCCATGATTTACATGGACAACATGATCCCCGATCTGCAGTTCCGAGTAGCTTTTGATTCGTTCTGCATTTGAAATTTTTTGGCTTCGCGGCTGTTTTTTAATTCTCTTTTTAAACAGCTCTTCTTCTGTAATCACAGCTAATTTTTGCAAAGGCAGTTCAAAGCCTGTTTGCAGATCGCCTTCCATTATGTAGAGGTTCCCAAGCTTTGGCGTTTCATCCTTCTTCAAAAATGCTGCTGTTATTTCATAATCGGCCAGCACACCTTCAAGCTTCTTTACTCGTTCTTCAGTAGCACCTAAAAACACAACTGAGAATTTTGCTTTTTTCCATCTATCAATTTCACTTTTCAAAACATGCATTTGTCCATGGAAATTCTGCATTTGCTTGCATGAAACATTCAGGATATTCTGTGGACTTGTGTGTGGAACATGCCGCAAAAACAAGGATAAATAAACAAGCGGGTGTTTAGTTTTTGTCAGAACATCTGCGTATTTATGAGACATTTGAACATCGTTTACAATTTTCCCTTGTTCAAGCAGGCTCGTATACCAGTCAGCCTCTTCTTTTTCAAGATTCTCATACATTTCCTGTATTCTGCTGACCTCATCCATGATAACGATGGTTTGTTCATGAAAATAATCTAGTAAACTAGCAGGATGATCATAAAAGTATGAGAGATACTTAAACATTTCCTGATTAAATTGTCCATTTCTTAATTGTTCAAGCTCATAGCCAATATTCTCTGCCAGGATCTCTTTTTGCTTTTCATCTTTCAGACGCTTCAGACTATAAGCCAAACCATTTTCAAGTTTCTGGATGCATTGGGTAATCCTGCTTTGATCTACAATTAACTCTTCAGCTGGTCCGATATGGATTTCTTTAAGCTTGGAGATGGAACGCTGGTCTTCGCTGTTAAAAGTACGAATGGAGTCAATTTCAGTATCGAACAGCTCAATCCGGATTGGATACTCTTCTGTCAGAGGATAGATATCCATAATTCCGCCTCTTAAACTGAACTCACCCGGAGTTGAAACCATTCCAGTTCTTTCATACCCCATTGTAATTAACGATGCCATCGTCTGCTCGAGATCCAAATCTTGCCCAAGCTTTAAATGAAATTGGCTATTCATCCATGCTTCCTTAGGCGGCAAAAATCTTCTAAGTGCCGCAATGGGCGCAACTATTATGCGTTTCTTATTTTGAGATAACTGATTTAACACTTCCATTCGCTGGGCTTTTAATTCCGGGCTTGCCACAGCGATTTCTGAAGCAATTAATTCATTGACCGGATAAAGCAGAACTTGATCCCCGACTAAATTCGCAAGATCTTCAAAAATTTTCTGGGCTTGAAATAAATTATGAGTAATCATTAATATCGGTTTTTTTGAGTGCTGAAATAAAGAAGAAGTAAATACAGATCGAGAAGAGCCAGATAGACCGGCAACGAGCTGTTCCTTTAATCCTCCATTAATCCCCTGTATAATCGTCTGGAAATCATCATTATCATAAAAGTAATGCTGCAAACTTTGCAAAGGCTAAAACCTCCCCTTTTTACTGATGTCTGTTTTCACATTGAAAATGACTTCGTGCTCTTTTCTATTAAAGTTGTTTAGAGAGTCCTAAGATTGAATGCTTATGTAGTACGATTCAAAAGAAATAATGCCTTAGGACAAAGCCTTAGGTAGCTGGTGCCGCTCACTCTGTACGTAGATTGCTCAAGCCGTATTAACGTGCTGCCAATTTACAGCATGAATAATTCTCTTATCTTTTAACGGAAAAATGCCTTGGTTCCTCTCGTCACCAAAGCTTTTCCTATTGAATAAAACGATGCAGCTGATGATATTCAGGATTTCTTTCAAGTGCTTCCTGACAATCTTCACAAATGGTTTTTACATGTATATCTCCATTTGTCTCATAAGATATCATTTCCTGTCTTTCTTCCTGCGACAGATGGTGGAATCCTAATTGTTCGCTGAAAACTGAAACACTTTCAATTGTTCCCACTTTTACGCCGCAATGACGGCAATTATAATGTAGCGCCATTGAAAAGCCTCCTGCAAAGGTTTTTATAGCTAGTATGAACCTAGAGGAGCTTGCTTATACTTATCAGTTAAATTTGTTCATCACCTGTAAGAATGGCTCAGAGATAAAGCTCTCACACGCTTCGGCAGTAAGGCTGATTGCTTCTTTAATATTCGGTTCTTCCTCTTTGCTGAAAGAACTCAAGACATAATTTGAAACGCTCATGCCGCCCGTTGGACGATCAATTCCGATTCTCACACGATTAAATTCCTGTGTATTTAAATGCATGATCATAGATTTAATTCCATTATGTCCGCCTGCACTGCCCTTCATTCTTAATCGGACTTTTCCAGCAGGCAAATCAAGGTCATCGTAAATGACGGCAAGATCTTTATCATCGATTTCATAATAGTCCATCAAAGGGCGAATGCATTCACCTGACAGGTTCATGTATGTAAGTGGTTTTAATAATATGATTTTCTCTCCTGAAACATGCCCGATTCCGAAGATTCCGTTAAACTTTGATTTATCTAAGGCAATATTTAATCGTTTTGAGAGTTCATCAATTGCCATAAATCCAACATTATGACGTGTATTTTCAAATTGTTTCCCTGGATTTCCAAGCCCAATGAATAGTTTCATCCTTATACCTGCCTTTATTTGAAAAGTGAAAACGCGTTAGTCAAGCTGAATTCCAGGTGCTGCTTTGCGCCTGATAACGACTTCTAATCCTGTATTTTTCTATTGAAATGTTCAAAAAGGATGATGCGAATCGGAACAGAGCTATTCCATTCCAATCACCATCACCCTCACACTAGTATCTATAATTCCTTATTTAACAATACCATAAAAAACGCAGCCATTAAATGGCTACGTTCTGCAAATTAAGATTGTTTTTCTTCTTCAGAGGAATCTTCTTTGTTTTCTCTGCCTTCAACACGCTCCGGTTCACCTGGTTCCTGCTGTTCTCCGCTATCAATTTCTTCTTCTTGCTTCGGAGGCAGAATAGAAGCAACAACTTCATCTTCCTCATGATTTAACGTGTACTTGCCCGAAACTTTCACATCTTTAATTGTTAACGTGTCATTTACGCCAAGATCCGTAATGTCCACTTCAATGGACTGCGGGATGTCACCCGGCTTAGCCGTAATTGAAACTTGATACATAGGCTGCTGAAGCACTCCGCCGTCCTTCACTCCTGCAGCATCACCTGTCAGCGTAATCGGCACCTCAACCTCAACGTCCTCTTTAAGATTAACGACATGAAAATCGGCATGAACGATTTCATTTTTGAGCGGATCTGTCTGCATTTCATAAAGCATAACAGAATGCGATTTTCCATTTAAATCAAGCTTTATTATGGCGTTGCGTCCACCTTCGCGCAGCGTTTTAATTAATTCGATGCTATCTAAGGAAATTGATTTTGTATCTGTTGACTTTCCATAAATGACAGCAGGAACTTGTCCTTGTTCACGAACCTTTCTTCTTGCTGAGTTCGTAAATTCTGTTCGTTCTTGCACTTTTAGTGTTGTCATAATCCAAAACACCTTCCTAACGATATGTTATGTCTTATTTATTTCCCATTTTCGTCAGGGTCTAAACATTTTTATCAGAAACAAAAACATCCTTTTTGCCTTATGCGGCAAAAAGGATGTTTAAATGGCATTAATCGAACAATGTACTTACAGATTGCTCTTCGTGTACGCGGATAATCGCTTCAGCAATTAAAGGAGCAACTGATAATTGTTTTAACTTACCAATTTTCTTTTCCTCGCCTAAAGCAATTGAGTTTGTTACGACTAATTCTTTAATATTTGAATTTTGGATGCGTTCAATCGCAGGCCCTGATAAAACAGGATGAGTACAGCAAGCATATACCTCTGTTGCCCCATTTTCTACTAACGCATTAGCAGCAAGCGTAATTGTGCCTGCAGTATCAATAATATCATCAATGAGAATGGCTGTTTTGCCTTCAATATTACCTACGATATTCATAACTTCAGCAACATTCGGTCTTGGACGGCGCTTATCAATAATTGCAATCGGCGCTTTCAATCGCTCTGCAAGCTTACGGGCACGTGTTACTCCTCCGTGGTCTGGAGACACAATAACAATATCTTTCAAGTCTTTTTCAAGGAAATACTCTGAAAGAATCGGCACACCCATAAGATGATCAATTAAGATGTCGAAAAATCCTTGAATTTGTGGAGCATGTAAATCAAGAGTGATAACGCGGTCAGCACCAGCCGTTTCAAGCAAATTAGCTACAAGCTTAGCTGTAATCGGCTCACGGGCACGTGCTTTACGGTCTTGACGTGCATAGCCATAATAAGGCATAACAATATTGATTGTTTTAGCTGATGCGCGCTTAAGGGCGTCAACCATAATCAATACTTCCATCAAGTGTTCATTAACTGGAGCACTTGTCGATTGAATAACGAAGACGTCGCAGCCGCGGATGCTTTCTTCAATGTTGATTTGAACTTCGCCATCACTAAAACGAGTTACCGAACATTTACCTAAATCAACACCCACTTCATCTGCAATCTCTTCAGCTAAAGCTGTGTTCGAGTTTAATGTAAAAATCTTTAAATTAGAATCCGCATAACGATTAGACATATTTAAAGGTGACCTCCACTAGGATTTATTAAGTAATGATAAGTATATATTCTTGCGCATTGTTGTCCAGCTGCAGCGCTTAACTCCTCGGTCAGAACGGATCCGGCAGGATAGTCAAGACCGGACTTTTCTGTCGTATCCTTTTCTGTCTGTCGGAACTGAACAAGGCCATCCGCTTTTCTTACTTCATATACTCATTTTTATTTACTTGTCTTGCACGTGCAATGGAAAGAGCCTTGCCTGGAACATCATCTGTAATGGTTGAACCTGCTGCAACGTATGCGCCCTGTCCGACAGTTACTGGCGCAATTAAGTTTGAATTGCAGCCTATGAATGCGCCGTCCTCTATTTTTGTCAGGAATTTATTCTTGCCGTCATAATTCACTGTAATGGACCCGCACCCCAGGTTCACGTCTGCACCAACTTCAGCATCGCCGATATAGCTGAGATGAGACGCTTTACTTGCCTTGCCCATTGATGATTTTTTTATTTCAACAAAATTTCCGATTTTCACTTCATCCCCAATAGAAGACGCAGGTCTAATGTGTGCAAAAGGACCGATATTTACATCATGACCGATTTCGCTGTCATGTGCAACAGACTGGCGGATTGTCGTGCGGTCTCCAATTGTACAATTCTTTATTTCCGAGTTAGGACCGATAATGGAATCTTCCCCGATGATTGTATGGCCGGTAATCATCGTGCCAGGATAAATAATCGTGTCACGGCCGATTTCGGCATCACTTGAAATATATGTGTTTTCCGGATCGATAATGGATACACCATTTCTCATGTGAGATTCATTTACACGTTTTTTCATATATTGCTCTGCTTGCGCCAGAGCTACTCTGTCATTTACGCCAAGAGTCTCTTCAAACGAAGCTGTTTGGAATGCAGAAACGATTTCACTGTTTGATTTTAAGATTTCAATAACATCTGGAAGATAATATTCGCCTTGAGAATTATCATTGGATACATTTTTTAAAGCATCAAAAAGAGCACGGTTGTCAAAGCAGTACGTACCTGTATTAATTTCCTTGATTAAAAGTTCTTCAGCATTAGAATCTTTATGCTCTACTATTTTCTCCACATGTCCTTCAGCATTTCGCACAACACGGCCGTATCCAGCAGGATTTTCTGCTCTAGCGGTCAAAATTGTTGCTTTTGCACCCATTTCTTGATGATGAGAAAGCAAAGATGCCATTGTATCTGCTGTAATCAAAGGAGTATCTCCGCAAATGACGATGGTTGTTCCTTCTTGGTTTTCAAGATGAGATGCAGCTTGCATGACAGCGTGAGCGGTTCCAAGCTGTTCGCTTTGAACGGCGTATTCAATGCCATCGCCAAGCTGATCTTTTACTTTTTCTGCTCCGTGACCTACTATGGCAACGATTTTGCTTAAATCTAATTTAGAAACTTCATCAACCACATGCTGTACCATTGGCTTGCCGCCAACTGGATGAAGCACTTTATAAAGCTTTGATTTCATTCTTGTTCCTTGTCCTGCTGCAAGAATTACTGCGAATCGGTTATCCATATTTAGGCCTCCAATATCCCTTTTTATCCATAGAAAAATATATCTCAAATAGCACGTTATTTCAAGAAAACATATGAAAGTACATAATTTTTCATAATATTGTCACGATATGTAAGGATTTTTCCCTAAGGCACGGCACCCATTAATGGGGGTATTGCCTCATAAACAAGTAAAAATAAAAAAAGACGAATAGGATGAAGTCCTACCCGACTTTTAAAGAGATTCATATAATCAAGAAGCACCCGCTTCCTCGAATTCAACTTCCATTTCACCTAAACGATGATATTCGGCTAAAACAGCCTCTTGTATCTTCCCACGAGTTCCAGAATTAATAGGGTGTGCAATATCGCGGAACTCTCCATCCGGAGTACGTTTGCTAGGCATCGCAACAAAGAGTCCATTGTTTCCATCAATCACACGAATATCATGAACAACAAACTCATGATCCAACGTAATTGATGCAATCGCTCTCATGCGGCCTTCGGTGTTTACGCGGCGTAATCTTACGTCAGTTACTTCCATTCTGTTCACCACCTTTTCCCTGTATGAAAAACTTTAGTTAAGTTATTCAACGGAATTTTTCTTTTTCCTGCAAGAATGGAAAAATTTTTTGAAAAATCAGGTGATTTTGTTCATTTATAATAAATAATTATTGAACAGAGGCAATAACTTCGATTTCAACAAGTACATCCTTTGGCAATCTTGCTACTTCAACACATGAACGGGCAGGTTTATGCTCGTTGAAGTATTCGCCGTACACTTCATTGAAAGCTGCAAATGTATTCATATCTTTTATAAATACAGTTGCTTTTATGACAGTCTCCAAAGAGGCTCCCGCTTCTTCCAATACTGCTTTTAAATTTGAAAAAACCTGATGTGTCTGTTCTTCTATCGAACCATTCACCAATTCACCTTCTGGAGTAAGCGGAATTTGACCGGAACTGAAAAATAATTGATCGATCACGATACCTTGACAATAGGGACCAATTGCAGCCGGTGCTTTTTTTGTATCAATTTTTTTCATTATTGAACCTCTCCTTTATATGGATACTTGGTTTAGAAAACGGAAGAAGTTTCCGTCCATGACATCAATTTGTTTTTCTTTCACATCCACATCTGTTAACTTCACAACAGATATGTATTCATCAACTAAGCGTTCCTCTACACCTTCTGATTCAACCAGCACACCAATTCCAGCCAGATTGGCATTAAATTCTTCAAGCATGCTGACCATTCCATTAATTGTGCCGCCGGCTTTCATAAAGTCGTCAATGATTAAGACGTTAGAGCCTTCATTCAAACTTCTTTTTGATAAAACCATTGTCTGGATTCTCTTTGATGAGCCAGAAACATAATTAATGCTGACAGTCGGCCCTTCTGTCACTTTGCTGTCTCTTCTCACAATCACAACAGGCACATCAAGCTGATTTGCCACCGCGTATGCAACGGGTATTCCTTTTGTTGCTACTGTCATGACGATATCGATTTTGCGATCAGCAAAAACAGATGCAAATAAACGACCGATTTGATTCACGATATTAGGGTTTCCAAGAATATCTGTTAAATATAAATATCCTCCAGGCAGCAGACGTTCCGGTTTCGCCATTAGACTGCAAAGTTCAGAAATAATTTCTTTTGCTTCGCTTACCCCTATTTTAGGAATAAATTTAACTCCCCCAGCTGCACCGGGTACTGTTAATAAAGACCCGATACCCCGCTGTTCAAAGGTTTGCTTTATAATTGTCAAATCTTCACTTATAGAAGACTTGGCAGATTGATACTGATCAGAGAAAAAAGTTAAGGGAACAAGTGCATGTGGATGTTGCAGTAAATAATAAGTCATATCAACAAGCCTTCCACTGCGGCGAAATTTCATGGAATAACCTCCAAAATCCGAATATTTTAAAGATAATATAACTTAATATACGTATTTAATCAAGGCTATTTCGTTCCCCTAACAATCTGACAGCAAATACTTGATCGCAAAAACCTCTTAATCCGTTATACACACGGGGAAGCCTAGATTCATACTGAACAAGGCCAAATACCGTAGGTCCGCTGCCGCTCATCAGCACAGCATCCGCACCAAATCGTTTCATTTGGTCTTTAATGTTCGCAACCTCTGGATACATTTTTAATGTAACACTTTCCAGTACGTTTCCGAGATGACTGCAGATTTGTTCAAAATCTTGCCCTTTGATTCCTTCAATCATTCCTTCCACATCTGGATGTGTTACATTATTTAAGTTTAAATTCCGATACACATCTGCAGTAGAAACACCGATTGTTGGTTTTGCAAGGACAACCCAGCAGTGTGGAGGAGTATCGATATGCTGGATTTTTTCTCCACGGCCAGTAGCTAATGCCGTTCCTCCATAGACGCAAAAAGATACATCAGATCCTATTTCCGCACCAAGCTCTGCAAGCTCGTCTAAACTAAGCCCAAGCTTCCAGAGGCGATTTAACCCCCTTAAGGTTGCAGCTGCATCACTGCTCCCTCCAGCTAAACCGGCCGCAACAGGAATGACTTTTGTAATCGCAATCGACACCCCTTTTTTTACGCCGTATCGTCTTTTTAATAGCAAAGCTGCCTGATACGCTAAATTCCTCTGATCGTCCGGCACAAATCGATTATGAGATATGATTTGAATCTCATCCGACGGCAGTTCAGCCAGTTCAACGCGATCCGCTAAGTCAATGGTTGTCATGATCATTTTGACTTCATGAAATCCATCTGCTCTTTTATGAAGCACGTCTAGTGATAGATTAATTTTAGCTGGCGCTTTCTCCAAAATACGCAAATTCTTCACCTACTTTTAACGAACTGAAATTATCCACATTGTACCACAAATAAAAAGAATATAACGCAGTTTTCGACATTTGCGCTTATTGATAGAAAATTAGAAATATCCAACTGAAGATCCAGAATGATTGCGCATAATTTTCAAAAGTAGTCAGCTCTAGAAAGAACATTGGATTTAAAGAAAAAAGGAGACTGTTCGACACTAATATTAAAAGCCGGAGCATCTCGCCCCGGCTGCCGTAACTTATTGCTTTCGTTTATGAATGTTTCTGGGAGGACATATGCTGTTCAGCAAGTTCAATCGCCCGCTTTACCATGTTTCCGGCATCACGCGATCTGATAGCTCCCCATCCATCATTCTTTACCGTGTCATAAAACCCTAAATCTTTAGCCAGTTCGTATTTAAATTCATCGGACATGATTCCCTGACGTCTACGTCTGCCCATCACAGAACACCCCTTTAATTTAAGTCTGATCTGTTATAAATTTTTCACTGGGCCACAAGCAAAGAAGCGGCCCTAATAGTATGTACATCTTGTATTTTAGCAATCCTGCCATATTTTAATTAAAAGCTGTTTTTGCATTGTTTGTTGTTTTTGGTTATAAATATAACCCGTGGATTTCTGCTTGCTTTCCGCGGGAAGGGATGGGTGCCTCTATTTCCCGCAGGAGCCAAGTGCCTTCCGCTGCAATCCACTAAAGGTTTTAACCATTTCTCTAAAAGCAACAAATTTTACGAAAAAAACCTAATTAAAAAAAGCATAAAAAAAAAGCAGCAAACATGTGTCTACTGCCCAGCAACTGCTACTGAACCTGAAGTATCTTCAAAAAATGTTAACTGCACTGTTTCTGTTAAAACATCTGCATAACTATAGGATACACGCTCAAACGCATTCTCATCTTGATCTAGTTGAACAACGAAAACAGCTGGGTACGTTTCTGTAAGAACACCTGAACGCTCAATCGTTTTTCTACGACCGCCGTTCGCTTTAAGCGTAAGTCGCTTGCCAAGATTAGAATCCAGGGAATTTTTAATATCGACTAAAGTTTTTGCCATTGCATCCACCTCACTACTATCAGTATACACGATAGCCCATTTTAAGTCAAATAAAATTTAAATTATAACAGTGATAAAAGTTCATTGTCAACAAAATATTTTCAACAAAATTCCCAATCTATCTACAAACTAGGATTTACCTAATTCTTATTTTTTATGTAAAGTCAGGTAAATATTTCTTTTGCATGCTTTTTTTCTAGGCAATAGCTGTTTCGTCAATCAAAATACAGCTTCAAGCCATGTTTGAATGTACAAGATATTCGTTTTATGAATAACAGCATTCATTGCCAAAGCAGCCTTTAGCGAAGAAGGACCGCAACCCCATAAGCGGAGTGCGGCTCTATGAATTTGAATCCTCATGGCGATGATACGGCATTCCCGTCCGGAGCACACCCTTCGTCTCTATGCCTCCCAGTCCCTTTTCACGTGTCAGCGTGTTGCGCAATACATCCCACACATTAATTCTTTCCACAAATGGAGTGAAGCTTATTTTAGCTACAATATAGACAGGATCAAGTGCGTGGATGTTTACTCTTGCTGGCGAGCTTGCAAAATTAGCACCTGCTCTAATCAACGATTCAAAATGAGATTGACAGGCACCTGCAAAAATAACGAGCTGATCTAGATGAGGAACAATCTTCCTTGCATTGCGCACAGTCTGAACGAAATGTTTAGAGTGACGGTAGGCATTAATATCATTGATTCCTCCCTTTTGCTTGGAGTATGCATCATGCCCTGTAATCACCAGAATATTAGGCCGATACTCTTCGATCAGTTCAGTAATAACCTCCTGCATCTCAGTTTCTTTCACATGTACTCCAAAGACAGGCACCCCGATTCTCTCATATAGAGTAAGGCACTTTTGCAAATAATGCGGATCCCCATCTAAATGCAGAACCCTTCCAGGCAAATGAAAATACTCTTCATTATGGCTATAGCTTGCTGTCGCCTCATATTCCCGCTTCTCACGCAGTAAACGGTGGTCTTGTTTTAATAAATACAATGACTGGTCAAGCTTCTCCTGTTCATGTACTTTCCGCTCATTGCGTTCCTTGTCGCCGATTATGGATAAATCAGCACAAGGTGCATCAGCAATCAGCCGTACTTCTTCCCCATATAAAACGGCAGTCCAATCTCCCTCAGCAGTTTGCTTCAGATCAATCACACGAAACAGCACATCATATTTGTACGATTTCCGGGCTACGATATCTCCAATTTTCAATTGCATGTTCTTCACTCCAAATGACCGATTCGCTGGAACTTTAAAGAGCACCGCCGACTGGTTAGGTCAAAGGCCGGCACCCATTCTATGTCTAACCATATAGACCGCTAAGCTAAGAACAATCCTTTTCTAGCCTATGATACTCCCCAAAAAGTGTGACCCTCAATGGCCAGGATGAGGGTATTTCCACAATTCTCAGTAATACAAAATTTCTGAGTTTTTAACCTGATTTCCATAGAAAAACCCCGCAGCAGGGCTGCAGGGTGCGAGGAATCATTTATATGTTATCCTTTAAACTCTTCTACTAATAAATCACTGAGGGCAGCAAATTCTTCAATAGAAAGAGTTTCTCCTCTTCTCTTTCCATCAATGCAAGCTTTCTCTAAAGCTTTCTCAATGGATGATTTCTTTTCCTTGCCATCCGGAAGAAAATGAAGCAAATTGTTAAGAAGTGTTTTTCTTCTTTGAGCGAAGCTCGCACGCACAATTTTAAAGAAAAATTCTTCATCTTTCGTAACGACCCTTGCTTCCTCACGAAGAAGCAAACGGATGATGGCCGAATCAACATTCGGCTGCGGCATAAAAACTGTCCTTGGCACAGTCATGACTGTTTTAGCATCTGTATAGTATTGGACTGCTATGGATAAAGATCCATAGTCTTTTGAAGAAGGGGATGCCGCAATTCGGTCAGCTACTTCTTTTTGAAGCATGACGACAATGCCTTTTAAAGGCAAATGATCTTCAAGCAGCTTCATAATGATCGGAGTTGTAACGTAGTAAGGAAGGTTCGCAACGACCATTACTTCCTTGCAGTCTTTGAACTGCTCCTCCATTACTTCTTTCACGTTTGCCAACAGAACATCTTGATGGATGACTGTAATATTGTCATAAGGGGATAATGTCTCTTTTAAAATCGGAATAAGTCGCTGATCGATTTCAAATGCTACGACCTTTTTCGCCCGCTTCGCCAGCTGTTCTGTTAACGCTCCTATACCAGGTCCAATTTCAATGACACCCGTTTCTTCTGTTACGTCTGCATGATCTACAATTCGGTTCAGCACGTTCGGATCGATTAAGAAATTTTGTCCGAGGCTTTTTTTGAATGAAAAACCGTACTTCTCCAAAATAGCTTTTGTGCGAACCGGTGTTGCGATATCTTTAATCATTTTGCTGCTCCTCCCGAACTATCTCCTCTATAGCTTGTACAAAAGTTTGTTTTGTAATTTGAAACATATGCAATCTTTTCTGAAGCTGTTTTCCGTTTGTATAGCCGATTTTCAAGAGCACTCCAAGCTTTTCACGTCTTGCCTTTGCTTTTGGCCCTCCAATTAACCCTGCGTCCAGCAGATCATTCGCATGTATGACAGGTTCTGAATCAGCCATTTCTTCCTTTACATCATGCAGGGCATTTCGAATAGCTTCTATTGAGGCATGCTCTACGCCTATGCCTTTACCGTTTTTAGGCCTTGCTTCCGGTTTGGTAATAAACGCATGCTTACAGCCTGGAATTTGCTCCGTAATGGTTTTGCGTATCTTTTCACCTGGAAAGTCAGGATCTGTAAAAATAATCACTCCCCGTGTCTTCTGGGCAAGGCGTATTTGTTCAATGACAGCTTCGCCGATGGCAGAACCGTTCGTTTCAATCGTATCAGCATCAACTGCACGTTTTATGGCAGTTGTATCATCTCTTCCTTCAACCACAATAATTTCTTTAATTTTCATGTTTTCCTCCAAAAAGATGAAACTTTCCCGAGTCTTCAAACGTCATATAATTGAAACGTAATTGTACCCTATAATAACGCAAAAAAACAGAGGGATCTAAACCCTCTGTCAGAGAATTACTTAATTAAGCACTTTGATTTTTACTTGCTTTCTTCCCCAGCGATAGGCTGCGCCCTTATCAGAAAAGAAAACATCTATTTTATTCCCTTTAATCGCTCCGCCTGTATCAGAAGCAACGGCATAGCCATATCCTTCTACATACACTTTTGACCCTAGCGGAATGATGCTTGGATCAACAGCAATGACTTTTGCGTTTGGATTTTCTCTTAAATTAACACCTGTTGCAGTCTTGCCTGAACAGCCATTGCAATAAGCAGTATAGGCCGTTGAAGTGACATAAAATTCTTTCGCAACAGAATCATTTGAACGTGACACCGTTTCAGCCTTATTGCTCACAGGCTTAGGATCTGCTTTTGAACCGATCGCTACTACACGATCCTGACTTTCTTTTTTCGTCTCTTCTTTGATCAGCTTTCTTGAAACTTCTTTTCCATTTTCCATGATAACTTCGAAGTGTTTCGCAACAGTTCCTTCTGCACCTGGTTTAATGACTTCTTGTTTTCCTTTAGAAATATTGCCGTCATTTTTTGTTACAACCGAAAATGCAACTGGTTCTTCCACTACATCGGTGACTTTTTCTACGCGTGTCACAATTACAACGTCATTTGCACTCAATGTTTGATGAATTTGGGGTTCAACCTTATCAAGTTCATTTACCTGTACCTTTTGTTCTTTCAAAAAGTCAGCGACAGTAGTCGAAGTTGACCATACTTGTTGTTCTTTATCTCCAACGTTCAGGGTAATCTGTATGGCTTTATCAATGTTGAGCTTAAGATTATCAGAAATTTTCGTATGCAGCGAAGCATTCATCTTATCGTGCTCTGTCAGTTCAATTCTTTGTTCTTTAATAAATTCTTCCACGGTTTTTGCTGTTGTCCTTATTGTCCTTTTCTCATCGTTCACCGTAAGCTGTACAGGTTTCGAAGCCTCATAAACAACGTTTAAGTTGTCTTTGATCTTTGTATCTCCAGATGGTGATACTTCGTCTTCTTGTTTTATATCTATGTCTAGCTCTTGAAGCAATTCATTTACTGTACCCGCATGTGTCCTGAGTTTCTCTTCTTTGCCGTTTAGAGAGACAGTTACGGTATCCTTTGACGTTTCAAATGCAGCAAAGGCAGTACCCGTTCCCAAAACTACTAAACTAACAAGGGAGAGGACAATCTTGTTTAAACTTACTTTTTCGGATAACAGCTTTTTCATATTTTTTATCACTATGAAAAACGCCTCCTTCTCCTCCGAGGATTATATAGAGTATCTTTCTCACTGTCAACCCTCACCCACTTTTATCATTTTTTTCTAATCGTAATCACTATTATGCTGAAAAACTATCAAAAAGTGAAGCAATTCTTGTCGACAAAGATATCCTATGTGAGAAAGGAGGCAAGTAGAACTTCTTTTAAACTAGTCTTTTTGGACAAGCTATTACAAAATTCTACATGTTTCTTTAGCGAGAAATGCCGAATAATTTCTTCGCATTGTCGGAAGTTTGTCTAACAAATTCCGCATAATCCATTTCTCTCAATTCGGCAATCTGCTCCGCTACATATTTTACATAGCTTGGCTCATTTCGCTTTCCTCTAAATGGATGAGGTGTCAAGTAAGGACAGTCCGTTTCGATTAAAAGGCAATCCATTGGAATTTGCGAAGCAACTTCCTTCGGTTTTTTCGCATTTTTAAACGTGACAGGTCCTCCAAATGACAGGTAAAAATTCATCTCCATACATTGTTTTGCAACTTCAAGACTGCCTGTAAAACAATGCATAATCCCTCCAACTTCACTCGCATTTTCTTCCTGCAGAATTTCCACTACATCTGATGTTGCATCCCGGTTATGAATGATGATTGGAAGCTTCACTTCCTTTGCGAGAGCAATTTGCTTGCGGAAAACTTCTTTTTGAATTTCCTTCGGTGATTTATCCCAATAATAATCAAGGCCCATTTCTCCGATCGCAACCACTTTAGGATGAGCAGCAAGCTCTTTTATCCACGCTAAATCTTCATCTGTCATATCAATTGCATCAACAGGATGCCATCCGACAGCAGCATAAATAAAATCATATTGCTCTGCAAGCTCAATTGCTCGTTTAATTGTCGGCCGATCAAACCCAACGACTACCGTATGGGTTACTCCTTCTTCAAGAGCTCTTTCAATGACTTCTTCTAAATCATCTTCGTATTGAAGGGCATTTAAATGGGCGTGTGTATCAAAAAGCATATTTCGACATTCCTTTCTCTTGTAATTAGAAAAGCGCACGCGCCCGTTTAGCTCCGACAGACAGAAAAGAATCGGGCAGAAAAGTCCGGTTTTGACTTTTTTGCCCGATTTGTTCTGGCCGAGGAGTTGGGCAATGGAGCTAGACATCAACGCGTAAAATTTTATATTTCTTATCTCTGAATGAAAGAAGAAAGAGGTGTTTTCCCCGATTGTTACACGTGAAACACCTCTTTAGCTCTTCTTTTATTTGATAATCGTTCCGTTCGGAAGACTGGAATCGACAGTAGCAAGTGACAAATTCCCATCTTCTTCTCCTGCAAGTATCATGCCTTGCGATAATTCTCCGCGCAGTTTAACTGGTTTTAAATTCGTGATGCAAATCACTTTTTTCCCAACGAGCTGTTCAGGCTGATAAGACTTTGCAATTCCCGACACAACCTGTCTCTTTTCAGAACCAAGATCCAGCTGAAGTTTTAATAAACGATCTGCTTTCTTTACAGGTTCTGCATGGATCACTTCAGCGACCTTCATTTCAACTTTCATGAATTCATCGAATGTAATTTCGCCGGATTCAACCGCTTCTTGCTCTTTCTTTTCTTCCACAGCTGCAGGTACTGAACCTTGCATTTGTTCTTTTATATATTGAACCTCTTCTTCCACTTCTAATCTTGGGAAAATCGGAACACCTTTTAAGACTTTAATTTGCGGAAGCTGCCCAAACTCTGTTAAGCTGTCCCACTCTTTTAATCCAGCATCTTCAATGCCAAGCTGTTCAAACATTTTATCCGGGGTTTTTGTCAGGAACGGCTTAAGCAATACAGCAGATATTCGTAAGGACTCAGCTAAATGATACATGACCGAACCGAGATGATCCTTCTTTGCCTCATCCTTTGCAAGATTCCAAGGCTGTGTTTCATCAATGTATTTATTTGTTCTGCTGATGAATTGCCATAGAGCATTTAATGCAATGGAAAATTCCATTTTTTCCATCGCCTCTTCATATTTTTCAATTGTATTTTTACTGAATGAAGTTAACTCTTCATCAAAATCGGTTTTCGGCCCGCTGTATGCCGGAAGCTCGCCATCGAAATATTTTTGAATCATAGCAATCGTTCGATTTAGCAAGTTACCTAAGTCATTTGCAAGATCGTAATTCAATCTTTCGATAAAACCTTCTGGAGTAAATACGCCATCCGAACCGAACGGTACTTCTCTTAACAAGTAATAGCGAAGTGCATCCAAACCGTAGCGGTCAATCAATGTAACAGGATCGACAACATTTCCTTTTGATTTTGACATCTTACCGTCTTTCATCAAAAGCCACCCATGTGCAAATACTTTTTTAGGCAGAGGCAAATCAAGAGCCATCAGCATAATTGGCCAATAAATTGTATGGAATCGGACAATTTCTTTTCCAACCAAATGTACATCAGCCGGCCAGAACGTTTTATACTTTTCATCATTCTCTGAGCCGTATCCCAGTGCAGTGATGTAATTAGATAAGGCGTCGATCCAAACATAAATGACATGCTTTGGATCACCAGGAACTTTAACTCCCCAGTCAAATGTCGTTCTCGATACAGCTAAATCTTCCAATCCTGGTTTAATGAAGTTATTGATCATTTCATTTTTGCGTGATTCAGGCTGAATAAATTCAGGATTTTCTGCGTAATACTGCAAAAGACGATCTGCATATTTGCTCATTTTAAAGAAATAAGATTCTTCTTTTACTTTTTCGACAGGTCGTCCGCAGTCTGGACAATTTCCATTATCAAGCTGCCTTTCTGTAAAAAAAGATTCACAAGGTGTGCAATACCAGCCTTCATATTGATCTAAATAGATATCCCCTTGTTCTAACAGCTGTGCAAATATTTTTTCGACAATATCTTTATGTCGATCTTGAGTTGTACGAATAAAGTCATCATAAGAAATGTCTAATTTGCTCCAAAGATCTTCGATGCCGCTGACGATGTCATCAACATATTTCTGAGGTGTAACCCCGATTTCTTCTGCTTTTCGCTGGATTTTCTGGCCATGCTCATCAGTTCCCGTTAAGTACATGACATCAAAACCGCGCATGCGTTTATAGCGGGCCATCGCGTCGCCCGCTACCGTCGTGTACGCATGTCCAATATGCAGCTTCCCGCTTGGATAATAAATTGGTGTTGTAATATAGAATGATTTTCTCTGATCTTCCATCCGTTTCCCTCCTGGTAATGAAGACTGTCTCTAGGTAAGAGAAGAAAAGCCCCCGCCCCAATGGACGAGAGCGACTAAACAATGTTTTATATACTCTTTATGATACCATCTTAGCCTTTAATATCAAGAAAATATACCTTCTATGGACAAAAAAACAAATGGAGTGCAGAATCATATGATTGGCTGTATTATGCTAAATGTTTCCTAATAAAATATTTTTGTTGATTCTTGTCGAACAATCATTATAATTAAATAAACAATATTTTGAATTAATACTATTGTATGTATAATTAATAATTTCCTTTTATGAGTTTATTTTCCTTTTATTAAGGGTATAGAATGTTATTAAGCTTGATATAATAGGGTTCATAAAATTTCACTTTATTTTACAAATTATTTGCTTAGTTAAGGATTGACGTTTATTGGAAACACTGTTATGCTTATGGAGATAAAGATTTTGTCGAATAATGACGAAGTTAAGAAAAACACACATAGAGAAACCTAATTTTTGGGAGGAGAATATACACATGAAATCTACAGGAATCGTACGTAAAGTTGATGAGCTTGGCCGTGTTGTTATTCCGATTGAATTACGACGCACATTAGGAATTGCAGAAAAAGACGCACTAGAAATCTACGTTGATGATGAAAGAATCATCCTTAAAAAATATAAACCAAATATGATTTGTGCTGTAACTGGAGAAGTTTCTGATGATAACTTCACTCTAGGCAACGGTAAATTGGTTCTTAGCCGTGAAGGTGCAGAACAAATCCTTAAAGAAATCCAAAGCAACTTAGTGAAATAATGCAGCAAAGAGACCTGACAAAATTGTCAGGTCTCTTTTTATTCCACATGATACGATTGATACACATCTCTCTTTGGCACATTGCGTTCTTTTGACACTTGTTTAATCGCTTCTTTAGAAGATGATCCTTCTTTCACATAATGAGCAACATGTTCCTGGAGCGAAAGCGAGCTCCACCACTCTTCCTCTGGAACTGCATCATTTTGATCCTGTCCTTCTACTATTAAACAGAACTCACCGCGAATTTGATTTTCCTCCGACCATTTGATAGCTTCACTTATTGATCCTCTAATAAATTCTTCAAAGCGTTTTGTCAGCTCTCTTGATAAGCAAATTCTTCGATCTCCTAATATTTCACTCATGACCGACAGTGTTTCTTTTAACCGATGAGGCGATTCATAAAAAATAATGGTTTCCGTGCGTTTGCTGAGTTCTTCCAGCTGCTTCTTTTTTTCTTTTCTTTGCCGATTTAAAAATCCGAAAAAGAAAAAGGGCTGAGGCGTAATTCCGGATGCAATCAAAGCAGTCAGCGCTGCATTTGCCCCAGGAAGCGGAATGACTTTTCCGTTCTCTGCCAATATTTCATTCACCAGCTGATCACCCGGGTCCGAAATGATCGGCATACCTGCATCACTCACTAGCGCAATATTCTTTCCCTGTTTCATCAGTTCGAGAATTTTATGGCCGCTTGACTCTTTATTATGCTCATGATAACTAATGAGATGAGTATCAATTTCAAAGTGATTGCATAGTTTTTTAGTCTCTCGTGTGTCTTCAGCTGCAATCAAATCCACTTCTTTTAAAATATTTATTGCTCGAAACGTCATATCCTCTAAATTACCTATTGGAGTAGGCACTAAGTAAAGGGAACCCCACTCGGAATCTTGATTAAAACTCTTCTGCTCCTGCATTATTTCATCCTCCCCGTAAACATGCTAAAATCCTTTCCGTCATCAGGCACCCTCAAAAACTCGTCCTTCTCTTTCCTGTTCAGCTTTTTGAAAGAATACTCTGCTTTCAAAGCTTCACTCTTTGATTCAAATCCTTTTTTAAAGATTAGCGTTACCGGTTTCCTTGCACGGGTATATTTAGCACCCTTCCCAGAATTATGCTTTTGAATCCTGTTTTCCAAGTTATTCGTGTATCCTGCATAATAGCTGCCATCGCTGCATTCGAGCACATAAAAGAAATGTTCATTATTTGTCTCCATATAAAATCTCTTTCACTTCTTTTGTGTACTCATTGTTTTCATCATAGACAAACAATGGAGGCAGTACCTTTAAATCAGGCTGTCCGCCTTTAATTCCTTCTATTAATAAAGTATTCGCTTCTTTTCCCTGTTTCGGGTATACAAGCTGAATCCGTTTCGGTTCAATTTTATATTTTTTCATTAGCTCTGTTATCTCAATCATTCTTCCAGGACGATGCACGAGTGCAATCTTCCCTCCCATTCGGGCAAGCTGGCTGCTTACTCGAATTACATCCTCAAGCGTACAGAGAATTTCATGGCGCGCGATAGCAAGGTGCTCATTTTGATTCATTTCTTCTTTTTTTGGCGTTTTAAAATAAGGAGGATTACATGTAATCACATCAAACTTTCCATGTCCTAACAAAGCTGGCATGTCCTTTAAGTCGCCATGAATCATATTAATTTGATCCTGAAGCTGATTATAAGCCACGCTTTTTTCAGCCATCTGAAATAAACGCAGCTGAATTTCAACTCCTGTAATCAGTGCTTTTGACCTAGTGGAAAGAAGCAAGGGCACAACTGCATTTCCCGAACATAAATCAAGTACCCGCCCCTTTTGAATAGGCATATATGCAAATTTTGAAAGAAGAACAGCATCTAATGAGAACGCAAAAACAGATGGACTTTGAATAATTCTCAAGTCTTCTGCCAGCAAATAATCGAGTCGTTCATCTCCTATTAATTCAACCATCATAAAACCCTTTCTTTTTAGTATTGACAAAGCTTCCAAAAAAAAAGCTTTCCCATTTTCAGGAAAGCCAGTTTATTTCTTATTAAGAAAGGAAAGACAAAACAAGCAGTCTCCGTCCTTACGAACACTTCCATAATGAACATTGCAAATATGGAAGCCTTCCTGGTAAAGGCGGGCCAAATTGTCATATCCCTCTCCAATGTCTACAATCTTTGAATCCAAGGTTTGCTTATCTGTATGCTGTTTATTCTGTTTCTTTTGAACCGCTGCAGCAGTTGAGTCAAGGCGCCGACGCAGGTTTTCATTTTCAAGCTGCAAATGATGATTTTCCTCGATCAACTCGCCTAAATGATGCTTTAGCTCTCCAAGCTGCCTATACAGAGAGCCGATTTGTTCTTCCATGCTGCTTACAGATTCAAAGATCTCTTTTTTATCCACTTGTTCCACCTCATTAATCTGTGGATTTCATTGGAACTGCGTCTTCTTTCATTAATTCTTCCCAAGTAAATTCAACCACGCGGTCCTTTTCTGAAAGCTCTACCTGCAAAACACGTTCCAATATATTTAACCCTACTACTTTTCCAACTCCAATCGGAGTACCGATTGATTCGCCGATGTCCGGGAGCTGTTCTTTAGCCGATTCGTACTCATCATTCTCATATTTCAGACAGCACATTAATCTGCCGCATAATCCTGAGATCTTCGTTGGATTCAGAGAAAGATTCTGATCTTTTGCCATCTTGATTGAAACCGGTTCAAAATCGCCTAAAAAAGTAGAACAACAGAGCATTCTTCCGCAAGGACCAATTCCGCCAAGCATTTTCGCTTCGTCACGGACGCCAATTTGTCTAAGCTCAATCCGAGTCTTAAATATGGCTGCTAAATCCTTTACCAATTCTCTAAAATCAACACGTCCATCTGCTGTAAAGTAAAAAATCACTTTATTTCTGTCAAACGTGTATTCAACATCTACCAGTTTCATATCTAATCGATGCTCCGTCACCTTTTGCTGACAAACATCGTATGCTTCTTTTGCAGCATGATGGTTTTCATCTACAATGAGACGGTCCTTTTCATCCGCTACTCGAAGAACCTTTTTCAGCGGCATGACAATATCATTCTCGCCAACCTGTTTTTTATTGATTACTACTTTGCCGAATTCTACGCCTCTTACTGTTTCGACGATGACAAAGTCTTCGTTTTCTATTTGAAGCCCATTAGGGTCGAAATAATATATTTTACCCGCCTTTTTAAAGCGGACACCCACTACATCATACAATCTTATCCCTCCTGCAAAGATAAAACCAATTGCTCCATCAGTAATTGCGGACTCACATTCGCTTGGAGCCTCTTTTTTGCTTCTAAAATAGAAGTTATTTTTTCAAGCACCTTTTGCCTTGATACTTGAATGGCATGCTGCTCTAACTGTGGAAGCAGATCTTGATAGATTACATGTTCCGTATTGCCAATTTGGATGGAAAGAATGTCTTTATATAAATATAATAGCAAGTCCAGTCCCATGTCTTGCTGATCTTTTTCAGTAAAAAATGGCATCCATTGCGTTTGAACATGGACAAATGCCTGTCCTTTACGCTTTGATAATACTTCATACAATTTTATCACTACAAGTCTCGCTTGTGCAAACCAATCATCTCGACTTAATTCGAGCGCTTTTTCAATATTGTTGGTTATTCTTGCCGTGATTTTGGCAAAGTTAGCGGAAACCTCGTGTTTCATCAATTCTTTTTCAATAGCTATGGCTGGCAAAGTTTGAAATGTAAGTGTTTGACACCTTGAAATAATCGTATTCAGAATTTGATGTACTTGCTCTGTCATCAAAATGGCCATTGTATTCGCATTAGGCTCTTCTAAGAATTTCAGCAGACTATTGGCAGCATTTGCCGTCATTTTATCTGCATGTGAAATGATATATAGTTTTTTGCTTGATTCCACGCCAGTTTTCGTGAACTCTCCTTGAAGATCCTGAATTTGCCATTTTTTTATGGATAAACCATCAGGCTCCACCAAGTGAACGTCTGGGTGATTTCCTGAATGGATGCGCTTGCAGTTTCTGCATGTCTCGCAAGGTGTATAATCTTCCGGATTTTCACAAAAAAATCTCCTGGCAAGAAGCAGGCTGATTTCCTTTTTTCCGGTTCCTCTTTTCCCTTCAAAAAGGTACGCATGAGCCAGGCGATTTTTTTCAATGCTGTTTCCCAGCAGCTTTAGTACCTTTGGCTGATAGGCAGCTAATTCACTCCAAGTACTCATTGTCATATCTATCACTCTTTACGTGTAAAGGTTAATTAAGAGTCCCTTAATTTCCCCTATTTTTGCTAATATATCAATTGATGATTGATCATCTGCCAGCAGATTCTCAGTCAGTTCAATTAAATGCTGGTCCAGCTGCTCAACAACCACCAGAGACCTAGTATTTCCATTATAGTCCCAGCTGTTCGACTGCTTGACTTTAAGCCCATAATCCACAGCTTCTTTGATAAAACGTTTTACAAGGGCCTTGTATCTTGACAGCTCCCGCATATTCCTTGATCTTGCTACACGGCGGCCTGCCTCTTCTACATCTGCCATCAGCGTGTTTAATTGCTGAAAATGAAGCTTGTTTCCCTGCTTCATTACCATATCTGAAAATGGCTTTGATCCAGCAGCAGCCGTCTTAAGATTCGAATTCCTCTGGTCGATGCCGGCCCTAAGCTCTTGATTTATTTTCATCTTGCTTCCCCTTAAAAATGATGAAATTGTTCGATTGGCAATACAAAGACTGTCGCCCCGCCAACTTCGACTTCCACAGGGTATGGAACATAAGAGTCCGCATTTCCTCCCATTGGAGAAACGGGTGCAACAAGCTGTTCCCTTGACTGGCAATTTTCTTTAATGACAGCCAATGCTTTCTCGACACGGGCATCTTCCGTACCAATCAGAAACGTTGTATTGCCGGATTTTAAAAATCCTCCAGTGCTCGCGAGTTTCGTTGCTCTGAAATTATGCTCAACCAATGCACTTGAAAGCTTATTGCTGTCTTGATCCTGTACAACCGCCATTATCATTTTCATGGGTATGCCTCCTTATAGTTTAACAGTTTAAAATCGATAAAGCATTGTTTCATTTATGGTAATTGTAACATTGTTGTTACTTATTATATCAGCGATTATTTTAAATAAGGAACTAAAACTTCCTTAACATCCCTGTAGACGTTCTCTAGAGACTGATCAGCGTTAATCACTTTTATCCGGTCCGGAAATTTTTCGATTAACTGTTTATAGCCCGTTTGAACCTTAAGATGAAAGTCCATCTTCTCAAGATCAAGCCGGTTTACTTCTCTGCCTTCATTTCCATTGATTCTCATTAGCCCGCGCTCAGGCTCTATATCAAAATATAAAGTAACCTCAGGCATCACTCCGTCAATAGCAAACATATTGATGGAATAAACATCGTCCACACCAATCTCCCTGGCATATCCTTGATAAGCTAATGAACTATCAATAAATCGATCACAGATTATTATTTTCCCTTCATTTAAAACAGGAATAACTTTTTCAACAATATGCTGGCGCCTTGCTGCAGCATAAAGCAGCGCTTCTGTTCTTGGGTCCATTTCTGTATTTTCTTTATTTAAAATTACTTCTCGAATTTGCTCTGCGATCCGGATTCCGCCAGGTTCCCTAGTAAAAACGGCTTCTACGCCTTTTTCCTTCAGCTCCTCTGAAAGCATGTTCAGAATCGTAGTTTTCCCTGCACCATCTGGTCCTTCAAATGTAATAAATATGCCTTTCATTCCAATCACCTTTTCTTTATATAAACTGCAAGCTTTTCTTCATTTATCATTTGACTTCCTTGAAACCTCGCACCGCCTCGAATCAGCTGTTTCATCTCTTCAATATGTCCCTCAGTAATTTTTTCCCCTTCCATTAAAAGAGGAATTCCTGGAGGATATGGGATAACAGCATCACCACTCAACAAACCTATTGCTCCTTGAAAAGATACGGCTTCTTTACTATACCCATTTAGCTGATAGTAAGATAGGGGCAGCATGCTGATTTTTACTAGAGGATTATTTATAGCGGGCATCTTAACCCTTTTATTTTGAAAAAGGCTTCTCTTTATAGGTTTATACCCAAATTTCGTCTTCTGCTTATTTGATAATGGCAAAACAAGCAAAACATTCTGAAGATCTGCAAGCTCTGTGTAGATGCCGGATGCTTCTAAATGTCCCTGAAGCTCGAAACCCGATAAACCAATCGTCGATTTTACCGTAAGCTTAAGAGGATCGAAGCTGGCATATTGATCTTTTGAAGTCACGATACTTAGCTCATCTATCCCACTAATATGATTTTTAAAATTTTCTATTGAATGAAAAATGTCATGAAGTGATTGCTCAGATGTTTTTAATTCGTTCAAATAAGCTCTGGCCAGGTCAAGAGATGCCATAATTGGATAAGAAGGACTGCTGCTTTGGAGGATCGACAGAAAGTATGCAATTCGATCAGCATCTGCGAATTTACTATTCACATGTAAATACGAGCCCATTGTCATCGCAGGCAGCGTTTTATGTGCGGACTGAACAATGACGTCGGCACCAGCCTCCACAGCAGACCTGGGAAACGGGCTTCCCAATACAAAATGTGCTCCATGTGCTTCATCCACTAAAACTGGAATATTATTTTCATGTGCAAGTTCAACTGCATCATGTATATCATTCGAAACCCCATAATAATTAGGACTTGTTAAAATTAAGGCTTGTGCATCCGGAAACTGTTTAATGGCTTCAGCAATTGTCTCCTGCTCCACATAAGTCGGCACCTTCAGCTCTTCATCATATTTCGGAGAAAGAAACACAGGCCTTGCACCCGCCAGCCGAATACCGCTAATAATGGACTTATGACTATTACGCTGCACAAGAACCGGCTTATCTTTTTCACAGCATGCTAAAATCATCGCCAAATTCCCTGACGTAGAACCATTTACTAAAAAAAAGGTTTTCTCAACCTTGTATAGCTCTGCAGCCAATGATTGCGCCTCTGCAATCGGACCGCTTGGATTATGCAAGTCATCCAAACCGGTAATCTCTGTCGCATCTAATTGAAGGATATGAGCAAAATCCTCTAGTGCTTCCTGCGGAAATACCTGTCCGTACTTATGGCCTGGTACATGAAACGAAACTGGATTCTTCGATGCATGTCTTTTTAATTCTGTGTACAACGGAGTTACCATTTAACGAAACCGCCCTTTAATATTTATTACCGTTATTATATCAATAGATTTACAAAGAACAAAAGGAAAGGAGAAGAATGCACTCTATTAAATATGAACATAAGTTCCTGTGTCTTATTCAGCTCTTGAAGAATAGGAATTCTACAGGGAATTCGTTTTTGGATTGTTCAGGAAATTGTCTTTTTCACAGTGAGTTAGGTGCCGCATCTGAACGGAGATAACCTCATTGCGCTAATAGTTTTTACAATGAAAAAGGCTGCCAATCAGGCAGCCTATGAATATAACGGCGGTGTCTTCACTCTCCGCAGCTTATTGATGAAGTATTTGTATTTTGGATCTTCTGTTTCAGTCTGAATCATATCAATCTCACAATCTGTACAAACAAAACTTGTATAGAGATGAATTCCTTTTGTTTTTTTCGTATCACAAATAATACACGTTTCCCCGACCGATTTCTTCACATCTTCCGAATTCAACACTCTCCACCTCCATACAAACAGTTTTGCCACAGATCCACAGTTGTATACAAAATTTCGAATTATCTTACCCTCTCCTATTGTATGACTGTGATCAAAGATCGTGTATGTCTACAAAAAAATATCTGGGCACAGAGGATGAGAGTATGAAGTATTTAGGATGTTATTTGGGCTTTACCTCTAAAAAAGTTTGATCACCTGATTTTCACTGAACGCAGTTGGATTTTCTTGCTGTAAAACCTTTTAAATGACCTTTTCTAGTAAAATCAGCTACGTTTCCTTTAAAGATCCGCATTTGTCGTTCCCAGCAACTTTCTGCTCACTTAGGGCTACTTTGTGCTCGTTCACTGTCAGTTTATGCTCGCTCAACCAACATTTCTGCCCGCTCAGCATGTTTTTATGCTCATTTCGCCAACGATTTCCAAAACTTTTAGCTCGGAATATCGGATTCCGCAATTTCTGTGCAGAAGTCCATTAATTGTGTGCAGATAGCAACATTTTCTGTGCGATAACGATTCTTTTCTGCGCGATAACTATGATTTTCTGTGAACCTTTCCATCTTTTTCCACAATCAGATACAATCGCTGTTTTTGCCTTGATGAAGTTCGGTATTCTTGCTGTAAAACCTTTTAATGGCCTTTTTCTAGGAAATTCAGGCACTGCTTTTGTTTAAAATCCCCCTAGCTGCACTTGGCCATTTATTCTCTTTTCTCCATACAAAAAAGAACAGCATTTCTGCTGTCCTTCTTCTTTGCGTGCCTGGCAACGTCCTACTCTCACAGGGGGAAACCCCCAACTACCATCGGCGCTAAAGAGCTTAACTTCCGTGTTCGGCATGGGAACGGGTGTGACCTCTTTGCCATCATCACCAGACAATATGCAATTAGAAAGAGTTATTCTTTCAAAACTAAATAACGTTTGATAACAAGATTCACTTGATATTACACTTTATTAGACTGTGGTTAAGTCCTCGAACGATTAGTATCTGTCAGCTCCAC
>NZ_PKLB01000015.1:0-55062 GCF_002858905.1 Bacillus sp. UMB0893
GCGCAACATAAAAAACTTTTTGTGCTAATCCCTTGACCGATTGCCTATGCGTGTTTTTCGTTCTCCTTGCAAAAGGGGAAAAATAATCCCCCTTTGGGGAACATCAGCGCTTCGGCTTCAAAAGGGAAAACCCAAGATAAAAGAAAAAGGAGGAAAGACAGAAACATTAAAGATGAAAATAGAGAGAAAAAGTAACATTCAAAATCACAAGCACAAAGGAGATTGTAAAAATGAAATTAGAAGCGATTTTTGAAGTTGTACGAATCAAACAGGAAATTAGAGAAGTATCAGCACCATTTGCCAGTTATCGAATCGCATCACCAATGGACGCCCAGAAACTTGCGGCTTCATACATTGCAGACGAGGACAGAGAGGTATTTCTTGTGATGATGCTCAATACAAAAAATGAAGTTATTGGACTTCATCGAGCACATACGGGAAGCTTAAATGCGAGTATTGCACACCCTAGAGAAATCATGAAATGCGCAATATTAAACAATGCGGCTTCGATTATTTTGGCACATAACCATCCGAGTGGGTCGCCACTTGAATCGAGAGAAGATTGCCAAGTAACTAGCCGTGTTGTAGAAGCTGGCAAGATTTTGGGTATTGAAGTTCTAGACCATGTCATCGTAACCCATACTGGAAAACATGTCAGCTTGAAGGAAAAAGGATATATTTAAGTAATAAAACAAAGGGGAAATACCCCTTTGAAAGGAGTTTTCATCAGCTGCAGGATCAGCAGCTGGTGAAGCTTCACGAATGGAGGAAAAAAACATCCGTTTTTTTCTTGAATAAAACAGGCATCGAGCCTGTTTCAAGTTGCTGTCGCAACCTAATAAAACCCTTTGAAAGCAAATTCGAAGAAGGAAAAAAGCTTTTGCTGAAGCAACGCTTTTTTTGTTACCAAAAAAATCTTGAAAACCCATATTTTCGGTTTTTATTTTGTTATTATCAAAGATAAGAACTTGTTTACATACAAATAAAGGGGGTAGTAGTCATATATGCGAGAAATTTTTTCACAATTTGTTGCATATATGATAGTATATATGGAAATAGCTATTGCAAATATCATTTCTTTACCTGATGAGTATGGTGTTGAGCATTTAACGGATTTTCTTCTGTATTTAGAAGAAACAGACGATCATCCGTCCAGAGTTAAATATCAATTCATTATGCAAGCTTGGGAACTTTTAGCGTATGTTAAAAAGGAACAACTTCCAACCGCGGGAAATCCATTATATGAGTCATTTAATATTAGTGTGGACGGAATAGTCTATGAACATCGTTTGGCGTACGTGGGATATTTACACAAACAGCCTATTTATGAATTACGTATCAGCTTGGAACCTTTTAACTGGTATTTCAGAGCAACGTTTTTTCCAGCGTATCACGAAGGAAAACTTTTTTACTGCTTTGTTTTCCCTTTTGAGAAAGACCCAAGATCACCTGTTGATCCAACCGACGAATTTAAAGAATTGACGTATCAGGTTTTAATGAATTTGCGAAGTAACCGACAGAAATACGAGCAATTTTTTAGAGAATAAAAATCCTTTATAGGAGTGATGGACATGGCAAACCTATTAAAATTAGGTCATGACATAGCCAAGAGAAATCCTTCATTTAAACCAGCCGGCAATTTTTTATCTCAAGAATACGCAAAATTAGTATTCTTTTACCGTATGAATGCCGGTTTAACCCAAAAGCAATTAGCTGAAGCAGCAGACGTTTCCCCAAGTACCATTCATCGAATTGAAGGGGGAAGCGGAGGGATTACAGACATTAAGTATGCAGCAGTTTTTAATGTCTTAAATATTACTACAGCGGATATTGCAAATTTTTTCTTGGAGAGAGAAACAAGTAAAGAGAGAGATTTGGTTGAACAATTATAAATCTTTTTGGGGCGGCGGCACTACGGACTGATCAGAAAGGAAGAACGCCTTTCTGTCATTCCATACGTGTCGCTTCGGCATTAAATGGCCCGATAACCACGGTCTGTACGGCTAGCGCCTACATGCCGTAGGTTCCTGTTCCATTTGCGGCAAGCCGCCATACCGAACGAGCCGAAAATCTGAAGGTCAAAAGAATAAAAGATCAAAAGGAAAGCAGCCGTAAAGGCTGCTCTTTTATTGTTATTTTTCCCTTTTGCTTCCGAATCGTAAAACAGCGCAAGCCGACTAAGTTTCCAGCCGGTAGGTACCCGAACCTTTCCGGCAGGAAACTAAGACGGCTAGTCAATCGATCAAGGGGCAAAAAACTTTTTTATTAAAAGCGCTGCGCAACATAAAAAACTTTTTGTGCTAATCCCTTGACCGATTGCCTATGCGTGTTTTTCGTTCTCCTTGCAAAAGGGGAAAAATAATCCCCCTTTGGGGAACATCAGCGCTTCGGCTTCAAAAGGGAAAATAAAAGGAGGAAAACCGTATGAATCAAGTGAAAAAAGCCATTAAAAATCTTGAAAAGGAATTTCATAAATTACCTGTAGAACAACAAGAAATAGCAGAGTTTTTCACAGACATAAAAAGCGAAGAATCCTATGCATGGACATTCAAAATTGAAGGGGAGATTATCCGATACAGCTACTTGTTTGAAACACAAGAAATAGTAAAAAGTACCATTTATCAATTGAAAATTTAGTGTCTAAATGATATAATATAAGTATGAAAGGAGGTGAACAGGAAGTGTTAATGGAGACCGAATTGAGAGTCATTTTGACTGCGTTAGGAATTGTCGCTTCGCTTCTCACAATCATCAAGACGTGGCTTGACATCAAAGCTTTACGGTCCAAAAACAAAAAGGCTCAAAATCGCAAAAAACCCCGCCCTCGAAAGCGTAAGTAAGCGAAAATGAGCCGGGAGGGAAAGACAGCTTGTCTTTCCTTCCTACTTTATTATATAACACTTCCAACGATTTATGAATCGAGATGGTAAATGGCTTTTCTTCATTTTTGTCCTGGTATACATGTTTATTAGAGATTATCCATTTGGCTCCATATGGCAAAGTATTTTAGATTGCTTGATTGTACTTGCGTTTATGTCATGGCTGATCCTTCTGTTCATAAAGAGAAGGAAGTAGAAATGTTCCCCCCATGGGGGAAACCCTTTGGGGGAACCAGATAATATATGTTCAAAGGAGACGATCGTAATGAAAACTTGTCCTTACTGTGGCAGCAACGTAGAAAAGATGAACCAGCATCAGTATTATTGTGATTTTTGCGAAATGCAACTAGATGCAATCAGTGTCAAAGAGAACAGTGAACGGTTGGATGTGCGTGTTCGGGAGTTTGCAGCAGACCACTATATTGATAAAACGACTCCTGAATTAATGATTTTTTCAACTTTTGAGCTTTTGTATCTGCTAAAGTCCATTAGAAAAGAACGTAGCGATATGTATCATCATATGCACGTTTTTCATCGAGCTGGCGAACAGGAAAATACAAATGAGTTTAAAGAGTTTGAAAACGAGACAGGCAACGATTACATGTACTTATCTAAAAAAATGTTTGTTGTTGAAAATATTATTCGCCAGCGATTAGGATATGTGCCGACAAGGATCACTGAAAACTATTTGGTAAAGTATTTAGAGAACATTAAAAACGATAAAAAACGTCCAATGATTATTCGGACCGAGCGCCGAAAAAAGGTGAGTAAAAAGGGGTAATGTTCCTTTTAAACCAGCGTAAAGTCGGGTATAATGAAGATATAATACTCTTGTGCTTGAGTATTGTATGTTACTTATTGCTCCGGCTGATCCCCGGAGCTTGTTTTGATTATATTTAGTGTCCAAATGATATATTTTAAATCAATGACATGAACCTAAAAAAACGGAGGTAACAAACATGAAGATACAATTTTTAAATCAAGAGCATGAAACAAAGTTTCAAGAGTTGAGATTAGGAATGGCGGAGTATTACCGTAATAATAAAGAGTATTTATCAGTGGTGTATATCATGGCTGGTAATGAAGAATTGCACCGTAAAATGAACCGCTACTTCAATACAAAAGAAGGTATGTTTTCTTCAGATGATATGTTTAATGAAGAGGATTTCAGCAGCGGTAACAGAATTTTAGCGAAGTTAGCTGTTCATTTGTTTAATGATAATGAGACAGTCAGTCCGCTTGATATCATTAGTGCGCTTGATGATGAATGGTTTCAGTTAGCCCTAAATGCTATACATTTTCGACGTTACGGGATTTCAAGCGGCTATGACTTTCCAGAGGAAAAACTTTACATGTAGGAGCTGCTTTTATGAAGCGAGTATCTTTCTCATTGTTCCCCGGACAGGCGGAAACCTATAAATCCATTGTGGATTCATCCGTGCGGTCCAAGATTTTGCGGAACTATGTATTGAATGAATATCAATTACCGAGTGACTTGAAGATCATCAATGAAGGCGAAAAAAAAGGTTTGAAACCCGAACCGTTTCTCTTTGATGAAAATACCAATGATCGTCTGAACGAATTGGTAAAAAACGTTCGAGAAGCCGGATACAAAGCGAATCGTTCTTCTTTAATGCGCCACATCATGAATCAGCTAATAAATAAATTGCAGAAACAGAATAATTCGCTTCCAAAAAAGCGAGAGATACGTCATTCAAGTTTTTACTTTGAGAAAGGTACAAGGGAAGTACTTGAACAATTTGTTCCGTTTCGCGATCGTAATGCAGCTATTGAAATATATATTTTAGAAGAATATACACCTAGTCATGATCATGCACTTTTGTTGGATAAACCGGAGGAACCAGAACCAATGCGGATCGGAATGGCAGCAGAAGCATTTCGTAAGCTGGATGGATATGTGAAGGAAATACACTCAAAAGGGATTACCCGAACAGCGCTCATGCGTGATGTAGTGGAGCAGCTTATTGGTAAATTATCAAATACCGATGCAAGAAAGTTAATCGCCGAGAAACGGCTTCAGAATGCCCTACGTGAGTTTGAAAATACATTTGGTAACGATGTATTGAGGGAACGGCTAGAAGAGTACAGAGGTGAAGGGAAGGAATGAAAACAATGAACCGAGATCGATTGGACCAAGTAATGAATAGTTTGTTACCGCTGATTTTTTGCGGAATTGTTTTTTTTATTATGAAAAACACCTTCCCTAAGCCTCTTTTTGAGTTATATGTCTATAGTTCCTTTCCAGCAGGATGGTATTTTTTGAGCATGTGGAAAAAAAGTCAAATGAACACGAGGACGGACACCGATATAATTGTAGATGAAATAAGAAGATTGAGAGTGGATGGATTTTTTGAATTAATCGTTTGGTTGATCGGGAAAGGGATTAAGCTCGGTTTTTCAATCATTATTGGCTTTTTATTAGTTCCTTATTACTTGTTTCAAGTTATTTGGGGGATTTATACCATCATTAACACAAAGATTATGAAGCAAAACAAAAGCCAGGGTAAAGATCTATGACTGATTATTTTACATTCTTATATCCTTCTTCTGTATGGATTGTGAACCGTTTGAAAAAATCAAAAGCACGAACCCATCGGCCATGTTCAGTGTGTCAGATTGATTTACTTCAAAGAGATGATTATCCGGGGCAGTACATAAAGCTAAAGCAACAGAAGGACTGCCTTTGTTTGCGATGCGCTTTCAGGTTGGCGAGCCATCCTATTTTTAAAAAGTACCATACGTTAACGTATGAAGAAATTATGTCTTCAGACTTTAACATGATTGAGTTCCTTATAAAGTTCAAACAAATATATACAACAGACCGATTCTATAAAGAACTGATACGCAAAGACAGACAAAAAGAAGGTTCCATTTTAACTAGATTCGATTTTGACAAGTATTCAGCTATCAGTGATGCAGAAGCGTTTTATACTAGGTTTTTATTCACATATGATCCGATAACCAGACAAGTCTTGGATAGAATTGAAAAGGGAGAAGTTTTAAAATGAAGCCTATATTAGGAAGGGGAGATATGTATGTTTAATAAGACAGTAGAAACACCAATCCATTCAATCATTAATTCAGGATTGTACAAGTTATCGATTCCCTATTTTTTAGGTCAATCAGTTGCAGATAATGAAGCTGACGGACATAGGGTATATCATTTTCCAGTGGAAGCTTATATACGCCGAGATGAAGATTTAGCTAAAGGGATTATGGCTTGATTCGTAATCTATGAAGACGAAAGACGATTAGTCGGTGATTGGTATTATGAGATTGCCAACATTTTAAGAAGAGCCTATTTTACTGCTCTTTTTATTCCTGATCATCCTAAAAAAATAAAATGGATTGAATATGGGTGTTTTTGCCCAGGTATTCCATCGACAGCAATTTTCAGTCCATATCGGCTGTTCAATGTCTTATGGGAAGAACAAGAACTCCTACTATTCAACAGGAGTTTTTATTTTTGCTGCTATTTTTTCAAAAACTTGTATTAAGCTTTCTTCACTTTGCTCATTATTGTTAGAAGACAATATATATGCATAGTTTTTTGTTTCAAACCTAAAAATACGATATTTATCAATTTGTCTATATGTGTAATTGGTTCCATCACTCATAGTTCCATGTTTTTCAGCTTTACTTAATGGTATCTTTTTTTCTATAGGATAAACCATTATTTTAAATTGAGCTTTTGAATGTTCATTTAAAAAGTCAAGTTCCAAAGCTTGTGAATTATTTTTTTCGAGATAACCGTAGGTATGCGTAACTTTAAAGGGAATTTGTTGAGCTAAGTTACTGATATTTGGATCATGATTATATAACTTTTTAAATCGGTTAATTGCCTCTTTCTCGGTTATACCATCAACCTGTTTATAGCTTTTACCCTGTGTAATTACATTATCATTACCTGCTTCAGCACTATTTGATAATGAAGAAGTTGAAATTGTTATTAAAAAAATAATTAGAACAAACCATTGTTTAATGCCCATTTAAATCAGCTCCTTAATAAAATAATTGTTAGTATTTTACCCAGGAATAATATTTTCATGTAGATAAATTACAAATAGATGAAGGAGTTTATATTTTTTAATAGAATATTTAGATTAGAAATTTTTTGCAATGGAGGGTTTAATTGGATATGAAGAAGAATTTAGGTTATATTGGTTTAGCTATACTGGTTTTTTCTATGGTTTTCACTACTGGAATTGATTCTGCAAAAGCATATTACTCTTGTGGAAGTGACGACGTTAGATGTAGGTCAGTACGTATGTTTTATGGACAAAAAACTTTTGTTAAAACAAGCCAAGTTTACTTTTATGCTAATGAATCCATTTATTATTCTTGGGATAATGATAAACCAGGAATTATGCAAGTAGGTTTTTCAATCTATAATGCAGCAGGTAAACGAGTTTCACCGGAAAAGGTTGCTGTAAGGGAAGGCGACAACTATGGAATTTGGCCAGTTCCAACCTCTGGTTATTATTATTTATTAGCTTTGTGTGAAGGGGGAAATGATACAAGGTGTGAGGGTGGAGGAAAGTTAATGAAATGGTAGTTTCAAAAGGTCCTTCTCTTAATTGAGAGAGGCTTTTTACATTTACAATGTTTAATCAATTGTTAATAATAACTTTTATAATCAAGCAAAAGAAATAACATGTATTGATCACTTCTGTGATCCTTATTCCATTAAAGCGGAAACAAATCTCTCCAGTAGCATGGCAACATATTAACTTCTATGGAAGATACGAGTTTGATATACAACAAGAGTCTGTTGACATGGATGCAATCATTCAAGAATTAGCCCAATTAAACGTAATATCAGATACAGAGTAAGCAATATTTAAGGAGTACTTCCCTAATCTTTCAGTGAAGTGCTCCTTATTCCACCTTTTCGGGGGGATGGGCAAAAACACCCAATATCGAAGCACTAGCAGAAGTGATATTTACGAAGAAGAAATTTGAATTGGAACAAGGGTATAGGTACCTTGAAATGAAAAAACTTAACAGCATATTTGATTAAAGAGTCCTGGTAGCAACCATGGCGAGGGCATAAATGATATATGGCAGGGGCTTCAAAAAGGCACAAAAAGACGAATGTTTTTTGGCCATTTTGAAGCTTTTCTATTGTTCACGAATATTAGCTATTCATTATCATTTAATGTATTTTCACGTTCAGGATTATTTGGACGAATTAAAGCAATAGCATGTTTAAAGATGAGTATTTCATCTTCCTGAATTAATACCGCGATGCAGTAATGATCGTATTCAAGAAGCTTTCCTTTGACCTTTAAGCCCGTTAACATATGAATAACAACTGACTGATTCAAATATTTGTGATAAAGCCGATTTTGAGTATGGTGAGGGTTTCGTTTTTTTGGTTTTTGTTCGCTTTTTACTGCCGTAGTCATTAATTTTCTTCCCTTCCCTTTTCTTTAAACTGTATCATAACTGATAATGTAACTTTAGGTATCAATAGAGAAAAAGCGTGAAAAAAACCCCTTCTTTTGCTTTGTGTCAGGTGTTTCTTGACTGGCAGCTGCTGTTTCTTGGCGTGCCTGTTGCGATTCCCGAAAAGCTAGCATTAGCTGTTCATCCCGTTTATTAAGAGAGTCAGTTATATATTTTTGCTGATTTTCCATGTGCATCTGCTGTTTTTTTAGTTGCTGAACGAGAACTTCGTTAAATTCCCTCTGAAGATCGAGCTGTTCCTTAATGTCTTTTAAATCCTTTAGTATTACTTCAGACGCTTCAGGTGTTGGTTCAGGTTTGATATCTTTGCCGCCGGAAGCAAAGTGATATTCAATTTGTTTAATTGAATAATTCTGATCCCGACTTAATTTTCTAATTAGAAGCAGCCTTTCCAATGCCGGTCTATCAAAATAATGATAACCATTTTCGCCTTGTATTGTAGGAATATGCGTTTTTAATTCACGCATCCAATTCCTAATAACGCCAGGACTTTCATTAATGTGTTTAGCAACTTCTTTTACGGTTAAGCGCAGTTCTTCTAGGTCTTCATCAAGCTTGTCTGAACGTTGGTTTTCAGTTTCATTCATGTTTCCGTTCACCCTTTCAAGATAGGTTTCAACGTATGTGACCAAACAAAGAAGTAAAAGAAAATGCCATTTCTGAAGGTATGCGAAGAGATTCGGTGAGGTTTCCATATAGGTAATGCTCCTATGTTAGAGATTCGGTGTATAAAAACAATGTCCTTCATCGAGCTTTGTCTAGTTTTGTTGCTGAAGCAAAAAAAAGTCCACCTATTAATAGGTGGAAAGTCTTTAAGCGAACGGATCATCATCGAATTTATCAAGGTTGGCCCATGATTCCTGTTTCTTTTCTTCTTCTGTTTCATCTATTCCTTCAGAAAGCGATTCATCCTTATTTAGTGATAAATCAACACTTTGTTCAGGTTGATGAATTATTTCTTCTGTTTTTGGAGCTAGGACCGGTGACTTATCAACTGAAGAAAGATCAAAGTTTATCTTTCTTGGCATGATTTCAGAGACATCAATAAAACCGGTTTGCTGATAGAGCTTTTGAGCTGCAAAGAGGAAAAAACTTGATAAATCTGATTGCTTATTGATCCATTCAATAAATTCAGGTGGTACATCCCGACTTAAATAGATATTAATGCGATCCCCTTGTGAATAATCCTTATTACGATTTCGTGCCATTTGCTGCAACACCTAATTCCGTTTCTTTTTGCTGCTCATAACGCGGAGAGCAAGTATAAACTAGTAAGCCGCGCGCATTGACAAACATAGGTTCAGACAAAAAGGTAACATTTGTAGTTCGTCCTTTTGTATCAAGGATTTTTTGAAGGTAATCCTTCAACACAGCTGCACCGCCGCCATAGATAAATACATATGGATCGTCTTTTAAGTCGTCAATCTTATCAATGATTGCGCTGCTGATTTGTTGTGCTAGCTGCAGCATCCCTGTTTGAGATTCTTGTTTTAAATCATTGTGACGTGGATGTTCTGTATCAAAATAGATCTCATTAAATTCAGCCATGCTGTCAATTGATTTACGAGGATGTTTTCGGTTCCAGCGCTTTATAATTTCAAGGATTGTTTGTTTGACTCCATAATTTAATCCTTCTGATAGCTTTGGATTGAATTTAATCCCTTCGGTTACAACGATTTCTGTTGTTCCAGCTCCAATATCAAAGTGAAGCAAAGTTTTGTTTTGGAAGTCTACCTTCATAATTTTGTCGGCAACTTCTATTTTTCGTTCTATTGTCTTTCCAGTTTCATCGAATACAACACCCCATGCAGCAGCTGCGCCTTCTGGTAAGCATTTGCAATATTCAATTTTGATTGTGACTTTTACATTTCTACCGGATGGATGATGAAATGTCACTTCGTGAGTACCCATGAATCGTTCAGAGTTTGCTTTTGCATTGGCTTGAGTAATCGTGCTAACGGGCAATGCAACAGAAAGATCATAAGTTACTTTAATGTTGTCTTTGTCATATTGCTTTTTCATTGCATCAATAGCAAGTCCGGCAAGAGTAACAATAACAGGAATTTCATCTTTTGACTTATCTGATTTTTTTTCTAATTCAACAGCCCGAAGATTATCATTTAAAACTTTTTCACCGATCACATAGCGTTGGCCGTTAAAAGATAAAGCTTTTGAATCAATAGTCAAATCAATATTATTAATCAATTCTTCAGCTGGAATGTCTTCCATGTCCATGAGTTCTGTTGTTTCGCCCATATAAAGTGAATATATCGTTGGTATTGCAATAGGAGCAACATCCTTCACCCAAAGTTTTAACCCATTATTCCCTGCATCAGCACCAGCTTTGAAAATTGTCATTGTAAATTTTTCACTCCTTATTTTTAGTAATTTTTGGATTTCTTACTTATATTATACATCCAATTTAATATTTTAGCAATACTTTAACATACATTGTGCGCACATTCTATGTATTATTTTACGTTTTAGAGTAATTTTTGTATTTCAATTAGTTGTATTTTAGGCGCATATTGTGCGCATGTTAGAAATACAAAAAAAGCTCTATCCGCATTTTTTTAGCGAATAGAGCAAAAAGAAAACTGTATGCTATGGCATATAACAACAGCTAGACAATTCAAAAAGATTTCTGTATAGTGTAGATAGTTTCTAAAATTTACTAGGTAAATTACTTCATAGATTCGTAGATCGTTTACATAAAATAGAATTTTAATAAAAATATATAAGAACAAAACGGCAAAATAAAAGAACGTTGCTGGAAACAACGCTCTTTTGTAAAGCCTCGCTAGCCCCATCCCGTCCAAGGAAACGCTAGCTTTGATAATGATAATGTTAAACCATGTTGCTGGAAACATCATGGTTAATATACATAAAGATATGTACCCTTATAATATCGCATGTATATTATTTTTGCAAGTCATTTAGAATTGATAATAATTCGGAATTTCTCTGCAAAATTCGGCATTTTTCTTTTTCAAAGCAATTTTTCTAGACCGGCACGGGCATTAGCTTGTGGCGGTCTTTTTGTTTTGGAAGGAGAAGCCTTGTGAACGCTTATAGAGACCTTTTTGGGGATCAACTAACAGAAACACCTAAGAGACAATTAGAAAAGCAGAAAACCGGCTATAACAGTCATTTAGGATGGGTTTTTGTTTGTAATAAATTTAATGAAAAACCAAAAGCTGTACGTACATTTCATTCTTTATTTGGAGCTGCAGAAGCGTATACCTATTTCACGCCAAATACATTCTTTCGCAACGATCAGCGACATGCAGGGGCTTTACGCTGGTTAAATGCAATGGTTATTGATATTGATGTGAAAAACGGTCAAAACGAATCTATGATTCTTCCTGATGTGCTGGATCTTGTATCGGAAGCTGGTCTTCCAGCGCCTTCTATGGTGGTCTCTACGCCTTCAGGGGGCTTTCATGTTTATTGGTATTACAATAGCCCAAAACGTGCCTTTCCGAAGGTCACAGAGCTTTATAAACATGTACAATTGGCTATTGCGGAGGTTTTGAGTGGTGATATTCAAGCCGTGGGAGCTGAACGGTGGTTTCGTATGCCAACGGCGGCCAACACACTATATCAAAGTGATAACAGGGTATCATTTGATGTTTTATGCGATTGGCTAGCAATCTACCATGAAGAACGCAAAGAAGAGCTTTTAAAAGAACGCAAGTCCGTTTGTATTGGTTCAGGCGGTCTATTAGGTCATGCAGCAATAAAAAGGCTGTTAGAAGGTGTTTCTAGGGGTCAGAGAGACAATACATGCTATACGCTTGCTTTGGCTTTTAAAGCATCAGGCTACAGTGAATTAGAAACGGAAGCACGCTTGCAAGAATGGAATGGACTAAACGAGCCAGCCATGAATCAGATTGATGTAAAACGAAAAGTGAAAAGTGCCTTCAAGAAAGGATCGCCAGGAGGACCGTCTTCATTTTGGATACGTGAGCTTTCTGGAATGGCATTTACCTATCAAACATGGGAGGAAGCAAAACCAAGAGAAGAACGTACATACAGCCATTTTGATGAGTGGAAAAAAGATGTTATACGCTATCTAAAATCTCAAGATGGTGAGGTTTCTGCTGGACAAAGAACGATTGCTCAAGCAATCAAATCGTCTTCAGACGAAGAGAAAAATATCCCATATTCAACCTTTAAAAAGGTCATTGAGCATCTTGTTCAAATTGGAATTATTATAAAAAGAGTGGAAGGGAAAGGACGAGCTTCAGTGACAACTTTAACCCTTGTTAAAAAGTCGAAGGTGGTTCCGTTCATGGACAAAAAAGGTCGTCAAAAAAATGGGTTCAATTCAAATACATTTATAGATCAGGTGGTGGGTGGGTTCCCTTTCTTTGGCAGTCCTTCCTCTGTTATTAGCTTGCTGCCTTTCTTAGATCGGGGGAAAAATCTGGATCTTTCTGGGGGGACGATCCCTTAATATTCATAAGAACATCTGTTTCTAAAATAAGGTAAATATAGGGAATTAGTCCCTTGTTATATGTTTCCAGTATGTTAAGATTGGAATATGTAAAGTATGTGTTTTGGTATGTATCAGGCTATGTATTCTGATATGTTCACCACCACCCACCCCAAAACACAATTAATCTACGCCCCAGGGGGCGCCGGTCCTGCTAAATGGTCACGGCACGATGAAGCGTTATTCCGTGACCATTTAGCAGGACCTTAGATAAATAATCCACTTACCCGAATTAAATGTAAGTAGTGTGTGTGGGGTGGGTGGTGGTGAGTAGTGAGAGTGAGTGAGAGTGGAGAGTAGAGTAAGAGAGAGAGAGTGGAGAGAGGGAGGAGGAGAGGAGAGAAGAGAGAGAGTTCAAGTGAGTGAGAGAGTAAGAGATAAGTTCAAGAGATGGGTTCAAGGGATAAGTTCAAGAGATGGTTTTTTGGGGTAGGAATTAGAGTGGTATGTAGGGGTGTTTGGTGGGTAGTTATTTGGTTTTAGGAGATGTGTTTTTTAGTTTTTGTGATTGAGAATATAGTGTGTTAGTTGATAATTCGAAGGGTGAGTATGGAAAGTGGGTGAGTATGAGTGAGATACCATTTGTTGCCGTTTTTGATTCCGAAAGAGGGAAAAGTTTATGAGTTGAGAACAACGATGGATGCCAAGATTTTGTATTTTAAGGATGAAACATCATGGACAACAATGTTGAGTTTTTTGACTCGTCCGTGGTACAGGAGATTGGTTAAACAGGAGTGGATTAGCTGGGAAATTGTGGCTAATAAAGATCAGATTCGATACTTCATTTGGGTTCCTGATGAACATATAGGAAGGGCTTTTAAAAGCAAATATTATGCAGAGCATTCAGATGTAGAAATCGTGGAGGTAGATGATCATACTATTGATTTTTCTCGTCCACACGCAGCTACTAAGCTATTCACCGAAAGTCATTGGACAGTACCCATTAAGACCTACCACAATGAAGTAGTGGACACACAAGCAGAGATTATTGAATTTTTGGACGATTTGGAGGAAGGGCAGGAAATTCATATGCAATTTCTTGTACAGCCTGCTTATGGTACAGAAAAAAGTTTTAGAGGAATTGTCCGTCAGTTTCATAAACAGGGTACAGCTGATGAAACGTTAGAACATGATAATGAATTATATTTGTCTGCTATTGAGGGGAAAGCTACAAGGGTTCTTTCTAGGTTAGGAATTAAGGTAGTGGCTTTTGGAAGGGATCAGCGAGATTCAAAGAATTTGATAAAGAGTGCAAAAGGATCGATTGGTACTTTTTCAAGTGGACGGTTAAATCAGCTTAAAGGGCGTGAATGGTGGTGGTTCCGTACGATTCGGCCTTTGTTCCGTTGGGAATACCAAAATCGTATCTATCCAATGGAGCCAATGAAAAAGAGAGTGGTTTTAGGTTCAGAGGAAATGGCTGCTATCATGAGACTTCCAAGTGAGAGAGTTCACAGCAATAAATTGAATCGCCTGAAAATGAGATCAACTCCGTTGCCTAAAGAATTGAAAGATGCAAAGTTTGATCCAGCTTTGGCTATTCCGTTAGGTGAACATTCGTATCATGGAAAGAAAACAGATGTAATGTTTGATCTTGCGACTTTGAGATACCATGCTGCTTTTATGGGTATGTCAGGGATGGGCAAATCTACGGCAATGTATAACTTGGTTGAAGATTTAATCAATCTTGAAGGCGCTGGAACATCCATAGGGGGAACGATTATTGATCCGCATGGTGACTTATGCCAAGACATAGCAGCAAGGATTCCACCCGAAAAACAGCATCTTGTTCGATATATTAAGTTTTCAGAAGGTGAGATTCCCTTTAACGTGTATGATGTGGATTTTGCTTCTGCTGAAGATAAGATTGCTCAAACGGTTGCTGATGTATTGAAAAGGACTTGGAAAGACTTTTGGGGTCCAAACATCGATGACAATTTTTTGAACGGTGGCATTGCATTACAGCGTTTAGGGGAAGCGAGCCTTCCGAATTTACAGAGACTTTTGAGTGACCCTGAATATCGTGAAAATGTGTTAGAGCGTTTAAATCGAAGTGATCCTATCGAAAATGATCTGTATTTGTATTTTGCCAACTTGCAAGGGCTTCAGGATAGGGAGCTACAAGCGAAAACGAATTCCACGCTGAATAAATTACGAAAAATTACTTTATCTGGTGTTTTAGGTAAAATGCTTCGAGCCAAAACGAACGGTTTGCGTTTTCGTGAAAGCATGGATCGAGGGATGATTAATTTGCTTGATCTGTCAGAATTGACTAGTGATGAAAAGAAGTTGATTGGTTCCATGTGCTTAACGTTTGCCGAGCTTGCTGGTAAGAGTCGTGCAGATACGCCATCTTCCGAACGGCACAAGCTACCTTATCATTTTGTAATGGTGGATGAAGCACCTACTTTGATGGAGCACAGTACAGATGCTATCGAATCTTTTGCATCGGAGCTTCGGAAATATAAAGTGTCTATCATTTTAGGGATGCAGGGTATTAAAGATCAGTTACCGAGGGAAGTTGCTTCTGCGATATTCCGAAATTTTGGAACTTTCGTTTCGTTTCGATTGGGAGAACCGGATGATGCTTTATATGTAAACCGATCCATGACGTCTGAAGTACTGCAAGAATCGGATTATTTACAGGTAGAGCCGTATAACGCTTATATGAGAATGCAAGTAGGAAATGAGCGGACACGTCCTTTTTTAATCCGAATGAAGGCTCCTGGGCCAGCACAATATGAAGATTCGATTCCGGTTATAAAGAACCGGACGATTGCAGAAACAATGGAAATTGAAGAAAAAGCTCTTGTTGAATTGGAAGCTAATAAAGTCATTCAGGAAATACAAGAGGATGAAGTAAGTGAAGAAATGTTTGATGATGAAACAAGTGATCCTGAAGTAATTGAAGATTTAGAAGAAAGTCCAGTTGAAACCAATGAGCCAGTTACTGAAACAGCTAGTGAAGTAATAGAAGTTGATGAAGACTTCCTACAAGAGCTTGACGAAATTAAAACAGATAATGAGAGCTTTGATTTATTGGAAGATATAAATGAACCTGAACCAAAAGAAGAAGATCCACTTTCAGATGATCTTACACATGAGCTTGAGGATGAACAGAAGCCGCATGAAACTAACAAAAACGATTCTAACGATACTTCTAGTGAACAAACACAGGTTCAGGAAGAGGTGAAGACCGATGATAAAAAGGATAAAAAAGAAGTTAGTCTTGAGGATGCTTTGTTTTGATTGTAGGGGGATAATCAATGCCGAAACATATTGGAGAACGAGAAGAAAATTTATTCATTGCTTTACATGATTTAGTATTCGTTGATTACGATTACTTAAAAGATTACGTATTTGTCCATGAGGATGGAACAAAGTTTCACAAAAATACAATCATGAATCATCTTCGTTCATTAGAGCGAGAAGGTTATATAAAGTCTTTTCCAGTTGCAAAACCAAACGTCAGGGGTGCAGATCGTTTAGTCTATACGCTTGATACAAAAGGGATTCAAGAAGCCCGTGAGCTTCTTGGTGAAGCTGATTGGGATACAAGATGGACACAGCGAACACCGACATATATTTATCATTCCTTGAAAATGGCGAATATCTTGACTGTTTATAAAAATGCCGAAAAATCAGGTATAGAATTTCATGATTATTTTTCAGAACGCCGTGCTTTTCGCAATTACGGTGAATGGAAGGTAGATAAAGACGGCAAAAAGAGACAGTCATCCAATACAGTTATTCGTCCTGACGGCGCATTTATATTGAAACGTGTTTTGAACGGAAAAACCTTTCATTTTTTATATTTTGTAGAAATGGAGCGCAGCCGCCAGCGAATTGAAAATACACTAGAAAAAATCTATCGTTACAACCAATACGTTAGAAAAAAGTCTTATGAAAATGATCTTCGTTTCGGTGTTTCTATTCATATGGTACGTGTTTTGTTTGTTTCTGAAAAAAGTAATGAACGTGACCGTTTAATGCTGAATGCTAAAAAAGGTGATTCAAGAGAATTAGAAAAAATAAACGGTGGTTTGCTTTTTGCTACTTATGATGATGTAATCGAAAATCCTTATGGTGATATTTGGAAGGCTAAACATTCATCTGATTCAGATAAGCTATTCAGTTTAACTAATAAAATTGAATAAAATTGTACTTTTTGAAACCAGAAACAGAAAATACATGTAGTAGCATGTATAGTTTGAAAGGAGGTGAGAAGTGGTGGGCTACAAAGTTAAGCGTGGTTCGACACCAACCGACAGCTCTATTAAAGAAATGTTGTTAAGCTTTATAAGGCGGATTGTGGTAGTTTTTATCGTTTTAGCAGTGATGGTAGCAATCGGGTATTTTCTTTTCCAATTTTCGTATGAAAAGTTTCCAGCTTTTGCAACAGCAGCTGATGATGTAATAAAAATTGTCAAAGATTTTTATGCAGAACATGGTCTCTGGGCAACTCTTGGAGCGATTGGATTTATCTGTCTTGCAGTTTGGGCATTTGGAGAGGAAATGAAGAAAAAGGAAAGCCGTAAAAATGCCATGAATGAAATGATGAAATAAAGGAGGAGGTAGAAAACGTGGATGGAAACGGATTTTTTATTGGAGGTATTCGCAATTTTAAGCCGGTAGTTTTACCTTCACACGAAGAAAATAATAGAAATGCTTTTGTTGTTGGGAAAATAGGCAGAGGAAGAAAGTTTGGTATGCGTGCTTTAATGTACACGATGATCGAGGAATCGATAAAAAACGGTGAAAGAGTACTTTTTATTGATCCTAAAATGGAAAGGGGTAAATGAAATTGAGCAAACTTCTGATTGGTGCTGTTGGTACGGGGAAAACTGAAAAGCTGAAAGAGATCGTTAATCAATCGAATGTAAAAAATGTAATTCTTGCTTCAAAATATAAAGAATTTGAGCACTTAGAATTTTTGAACAAAGAGCAAAAAGCAATTCATTTATATGGTCACACCGATTTTGATCTAATGCAGTTAAAAGAACGTTTAAAAGGTTTTTGGGGAAAAAGAGAACCTGTGTTAGTAATTTTTGATGAATGTCACCCGGAATATGCACTTGATTTACTTAAAAGCGGAAAAGCCTTTAAGTGGGATGTTTACTTCGCATCTCAAGAATTGCCGCCTAATTTTGAAAAGTGGATTAATAATAGTCATAGCTTACTTCTTTTTAGATTAGGCAAAGAAACTTTAAATGAATTATCGAAAGTGATTGATAATTTACCAAAAGAAGAGATCGCATACTTTTCGACAGGACAATATGTGGAAATCCCAAATGAAGCACTAGCTTTATAAAGGAGGGCATTATGAAAAAGCGTAAATATCCGAAAACCGTATTGAGGAAAAAAGTAATAAAAGGTACCTTCTGGACTGGATTTGCATTGGTACTGTTTCTGTCCGTTGTCGCGATTGTTCGAGTAGGAAATGCCGGTGCCGGTGCAGTTGAAGAAAAGCCGGTTGAAGAGGTGAAAAAAGAAGAGAATCTTGCAGCTGGTGAAGGTGCACAGTCTTTCGCAGAGAATTTCGCTGTTGAATACTTCAATTGGCAGAACACAGACGAAGAGAAGAAAAAACGTGTTGAACGACTGCAACCATTTCTTGCTACAGGGTTAAATGACCAAGCAGGTCTTGCCTTCGATGGAATGGAATGGAACAGCAGTTTGTCGGAATCACAGGTTTGGAATGTGGAAGAAAAAGGGGAAGATACAGCGTTAATTACATTGCGTGTACAGCACAGCTTGAATAAAACAACGCCACCTGATCCAAAAGCGGTAGAGCAAGCAAAGAAAGACAAAAAGCCAGCTCCGAAAGCTAAAGAAGAAAAAACAGGACCGTATGAAAAGTATTTCGTCATTCCTGTAAAAACAGATGGTAAATCTTTTGTCGTTCATAAGGTTCCGTATTTTGTCGCCCCAGCAAAGAAACCGGAAATTACATCGAATGCGACTATCAGTGAAGAAGGAAAGATTCAAAATACGAAACTTCAAGAGGAAATTACTTCAGGGTTAAACACTTTCTTTAAAGTCTATACAACCGGAACACAGGAAGAATTGTCTTATTACACTAAAGGCGATGAGATCCAAACGATGAACGGTATTACTACTTTTAAAGAAGTAAAGAGCACAGTGATTAAGCCAGGTGATTCTGAAAATGAATATGAAGTCCATGCGACGGTGATTTTCCAAGAAAATCAATCCAAAGCTCAAGTGATTTACCCATATGAAATAACCCTTGTGAAAGAAGAAGATCGCTGGTTTGTTAAGGAAATGAAAAATCAATAATTTACTATATTAGGAGGATGAAAGATTATGAACTTCGGAGAAAATATTCAAGAGTGGTTTTCAACACAGGTAGGAGCGTTATTCTTAGTAATCATTGGAGCTGTAGCCATTTATTTCTTGGTTAAACGTGAGTTTTCTAAATTTGTAGGATTTGCGATTTTCGCAATGATCGTTGGAGTATTCGTCTTTACGCCTGATAGTGTCAAAGATTTAGGTTCTAAATTATGGTCAACCGTTTTCGGAAGTTAATGAAACAGAAGAAAGTGAGGAAGTACCATGAAGCCTAAAATACTGCGTACCTATAATAGCGTTTGGAAAGTAGAGAAGGTCTTATACGGGATTCAAGATATCCCACTGCCGATACCCTTGACGTATCGGCAGATAGGATTTTTCGGGGGTGGAGTGTTCCTTGTGTGGGTACTCAACCATTTTCCCCCTTTAAGTTTACTTGATTTAGGGTTGATTGAATATATCTTTTTACCGGGTCTATTTGCTTGGTTTTTTACGAAACAGTTACTAGATGGGAAAGCGCCGCATCGTTTTTTTATACGAGCGGTGCAATATCATCTTTCCCCACATATACAAAATCGTTATCAAGAAGTGTCAGATATGAAGAAACCATATAAATATGCGAGCAAAGTTGGCTATCGTCAATTGAGCTACCATGAGAGGGGTGAAGCTGATGAACATCGAATTTCCGATTAAATATTTTGAAGGCAATCTAGTATTCTCCCAGGACGGAACATGTTGGGCGTACTATCAGCTAGCCGGATATAATTATGATTTTCTAGCTGATGATGAAAAAGATATTATTTTCACAAAGATCAAGCAGTTCTTTTGGCAAATCAATTTAGATACACATTTGTTGGTGGTTCCAAACTTTCAGTCGATCCAAGAAAAGCATGACCGTTTTAAAAGAAAGCTAACTGGACCATTGAAAGATGCAGCAGCTAAACATACTGAAGATGCAGCCGTTCAACTTGAGAAAATGTTAGGAAAAGAAGGAACAGAATACCGCTTCTTTATCGGTGTGAAATTACAAAAACCTGATAGTAAGAAGAAAAAAGCTTCTATTATTAAAGATATAAAAGAAGCGTGGAAAGAATTTATCGGTGGAGTGAATGAAGCATCGGGACTTGATACACCTGAAATCATTGAAGATGAAATTGATCGGTATCGAAAAGCTGAACGCCGAGTTTTTAACAAAGTGGCTACTCGATTAAAGGCTGAACCGGTCATAGAAGAAGATACTCAATGGCTGGTTCGCCGGAATTGGTATCGTTCTATCGGTAAAGCTCCCATTTTAAAGAATTGGAGTCCAGCCTATACGGTTAATTATAAAGAGTTTGAAGAAGGTGAAATCACGGTTCGTCGTCCTTTATATCATGATGTGTTGCGTTTATCAGAAGGTTTAGTCGATGATTCACCAAAACGAAGCATTATTTTAAAACAAATGCACGAAGGTGAAGAAGTTGAAGGACACGTCGCTTTTTTGACCATCGCAAATGTGCCATATGAAATGCAATTTCCTGGTGAGGAATGGATGTATGTTATTCAAAACCTTGATTTTCCGGTAGAAATCAGTGTTCGGACTGAAACAATGGAGAACCGTAAAGCCTTATCTTCTGTTCGTAACGCGCAGAAAGAATTGAAAGACCAAGACCGGCACGCGAGAGAAACTGGAAATGACACAGGATTAAATGTACTTGATGGCAGAGCGGAAGCTCAAGAACTAGAAGCTCATTTGCAAAAATCTCGTATGCCGTTAATTAAAACATCAATCATTTTAGCAGTATCGGCCACTAATGAAGATGAATTAAAACGCCGTTGCGATACTGTCAAAGACATGTATCAAGATATGATGTTTCAGGTTGAACAGCCATATGGTGATCAATGGCTCGCTTTCAATGAATTTCTGCCCGGTGCGAAGCGCTATATCAAAGACTATGTGCATTTTATGGAGCCAGCAACTGTTGCCGGCAGCATGTTTGGAGCAACGAAGCAGCTGGGAGATGGTGAAGGATTCTTTATCGGAAGTACAGGGATTTTGGATCAGCCGGTTTATATTATGCCAAACCGTGCTGCGCAAGGTATTCGAGGAACGAAGACAAATGCCCTTTCAGCCGCATTTCTAGGTTCTCTAGGTGGAGGGAAATCCTTCAGTTCCAACCTAATAACGTACCTATCTGTCCTTTCAGGAGGTAAGGCTTTAGTCCTGGACCCGAAGGGAGAAAGGGGTAATTGGGCCCGAGATTTACATGAGTTGGGCGATCAGGTAAACATCATTTCGCTTTCTACAAGGGCAGAAGATAAAGGAAGGCTAGATCCATTTTCCATTCACAATAATATAAAAGAAGCAGAAACGCTTGCTCTTGATATTTTGACATTTTTAACTGGTGTAAGACTTGATGATTCAGAGCGCTTTCCAAAGCTTACACAGGCTGTACGAACAGTAGCAGAAGGTGAAAAGCCATGTTTAAGTAAAGTCGTTAAAACGCTATTGAGCAGCAAAGATAAAGCCGCAAAACAGTTAGGTGAACATATACGTTCTTTTAGCGAATTATCCTTTGCGCAGTTGCTTTTCGGTGATGGTGAGAATGATTCAGCTATTAATCTTCAAACAGCTTTAAATGTCCTACAGATTCAAAATCTTGAGTTGCCAGCACCAGATACGCCGCAAGAGAAATATAATCTGTCAGAAATGCTTTCAATTGCAATGATGCTTCCGATTTCATCATTTGCTTTAAAGTTCATTCATAGTGACCGTAGCATTTTTAAAACGGTTTTGCTTGATGAAGCATGGGCAGTTTTAAACACAAGCCAGGGAAGCCATTTAGCAACACGCCTTGTACGTGCAGGACGTTCGATGAATGCTGGTATCTATTTTGTTACCCAAAATGCGAATGACTTGCTGGATGAAAAAATGAAAAACAATATCGGAATGAAATTCGCATTCCGAAGCACCGATCCAAACGAGATTGAAAATGTTCTTTCCTTGTTGAACCTTAAAAATACGGAATACAACGCATCAACCTTGAGAGAGCTTCAGAACGGTCAATGCTTGTTCCAAGATATTACTGGACGTGTAGGGGTTGTATCCATTAATGCTTTATTTAAAGACCTATTTGATGCATTTGATACACGCCCGCCAGCAGAAGAAGAACCAGGAGAGATTATTCCCGATGGGAAACTTCGTATAGATGGTGATGGACCAAAGATAGAAGAAAAACTCAAGAAAGAAGGCGTGTTTGTATGAAAAAAGTGATTTTAGTAATGAGTATTTCATTCCTTCTCATTGTTGCCGCAGCTTGCGGCAATGATCAGGTTAACGGTAAAGGACCAGCTGATATACCGGTTGAATGGGCCAACGCAGATACACAAAGAGATCAATCTAAATTGCTTTCTCTTTTAGATGAAAAAGAGACGGCTTTAGATGCTGAAGACAAGGCTGACAATAATAAAACTGTTAAAAAATATAAGCTAGTTGAATGGAAGGTCGATGATGAACATTACTTCTATGAAATTACTTATGAGAATCCGATCAAAGAAAATAGATTAAAGACAGATAAAATGGAAGTTATTAAGACTGATAACGGTTGGAAGCGTACTGAATACGGGGATATATACGATTTTGATAAGAAGGTAGAGGGCTTGAAATCAGAAGTACTAAGGGAGTTGCATGATGAATGAAAAAACTATTGAGGTTTTTCTTGTTGTCAGTAGCCTTACTTCTAACGTTGCAGGTTCCAGCTTCAGCAGAAAGCCTTCAAGATAATTTAGTACCTCAAGATTCCGAAACAGGAACAGTTGGAGAGGTTGACCTAAAATATAATGAATATCCACAGCATCATTATAAGTTGGATACTTGGGTAGATACCGATGGTGACTGGATGCCGTGGAATTGGGCAGACGGTGCAGGAAAACAAATTTATATTGCCTTAATGGAAATTATCAATTCTATTTGGAATGTCAATATTCTGTTAGCAAACTTTACGATGAAAATTGTCCAAGAAGCGTTTGAACTTGATTTTGTTTCCGGTGTGACAGAAGAAGTAGGTTCAGCCATTCAAAATATTGCTGGTTTTGGACCGGGCGGCTTCATGGCAAACGGATTATGGCCGTTGCTTGTGACTTTTATTATCGGAATTGTAGGAGCATGGGCGACTTATGTGGGAATGGTCAAACGTGAAAGCAGCCGGGCTTGGGGCGGTCTTATATCCTCAATGGTTATATTTGTTTTTGCGCTTGGTTTTTTCTCAAATGCATCTACCATTTTGAAAGGTATCAATGATTGGTCTAGTGATCTTCAGGGTGATATTTTAGCTGTCTCCGCTAGTGTTGTAAATCCGGGGGCTTCTTATACCGAAGAAGAAGGAATTGCAACCATTCGTAATCAGATGTTTGATTTGATGGTGAAAAAACCTTATATGCTCATGCAATATGGCACGACAAAAGTTGAGGAAAGCCGTGTTAAGGAAATTCTTTCAATTGATCCTTATGCAAATGCTGAAGATAGAAATAAAAAAGTAGAAATTGAAGTAACTCAACAGGAAAATAAAATGATGTCTATTGATGGGATTTCACAGCGTGCCGGGTTTGTTCCATTGCTTTTTATCGCAAATAGTATCATTGGCATTTTCTTATTAATGGTTTCAGGAACGATTATCCTGTATCAAATGGTATTCCTTGCTTTAGTCCTTTTCGCACCTGTTCCGTTGCTCATGGCTTTAGTGCCACGCTGGAAAAATGCAGCTTTCGATTGGGGAATGAAGGTACTTCATGCACAGCTTATGAAAATCTCCATCGCTTTATTATTGACAATTTTGTTCGGTATTTCAGCCATCTTGTACCGCGCAACTGAAAGTTCAGATTTAGGATATCTTGGCATGATGCTTTTACAGATTATTTGCTTTGTAGGGGTATGGGCGAAGCGAAAAGAGCTGTTTAACATCGTATCTACAGCAGTAAATAATGTAGAAAGCAGTACAGGAGCCACATTACAGAATTATAGGCAGAAATTTAGCCAAGCGAGAAGTATGGCTCGAAATGTCAAAAATAGAATGGATGAAAACAACAGCAGCGGACGTATTCGCAATCAGCCATTAACAGAACGGAAGCCTTTAGGACAGAGTAAAATAGGCATGCTTAATAAAGATCAGTTAGCGGAAAGACAACAGCAACTTCAATCAACAAAGGAAGGACTTCTTAAAACAAAAGACGGCCTTATAGCAGGGGCAAGCACAGCCATGTTAGCTGATCGAAGCAATCAGGAGTTTCAAGAAGGTCAAGAAGATTATGCAAAACTTAAAAATCGTACAGGAGTTGAAAATGCAAGTACGGATCGTGAACAATTAATGGATCGTAAGCTTGAAACACCTTCAGAAAATCAAAATGGCAACATTACATCTATTGATGATTTACGTCGTCGTCGTTTAGAGAGTGGAGGACTTGCAAATGCTCCTTTAGCAGACCGTCAATCTTTGCAGGATGCGCGCAGTGAAATTGCATCATCATTAGAACGACCAGAAATGCGCGATGCAGAAATTTCAGATCGTACGCAAAGTGAACGTAATATTAACTTGGTGAATCAAAACAACCACGAAGATAAGATCAATGAAAAACAAAGTAATCAATTATCTGAACGCAGAATACTTGAACGAACAACAGACCAAGAAGTTTCTCAAGATACGACTAATCGTGAACGATTAGTTAACACAAATAACGAACGCAATATCAATGATACGGTTAATCGTCAGTCTGTTAGTAATGAAGGTAATGAACGCAATATCAATGAGACAGTGACTCGTAATTTTATTAGCAATGAAAACAATGATCGTTCCGTTAATAATGTGACAGATCGCAATAACAATGAGACTGAAACGCATCGTAGAACACAAGAGAATGTTACAACTAGAGAGACCGTTTCTCAAGAAGTCAATCGTCGAAACGAACAGCGCGTTAATAGTTCTGAAAATGTCGAAAACGTTGTAAGTCGTGATAGACCAATAACACAATGGGAAGCTCAACAACAAATTAATGCAAGGAATCGCGATAGAGAGTAGGAGGAGAAAACAGGAGGAGAAATTATATGTTCGGATGGGATTTTCAAAATAGTAAAAGTGATCGAATTAAATTGTTTCTTTTTCTTTTAGTCCTTTTTCTGGTAGTTGGTTTTGCTGCTTCAACTATTTTTCGTAGCTTAAATGAAGATGCAGCTGAAGCTAGGGAGAAAAAACTTGTAAGAGTAGAAGAATCTTCTTCAACCGCAGATTCTTCTACATCTGATTCAAATTCGGAACCAGAAAGGGAACAGTCTAATGAGTATGATCAGACAGAAAAGTTTTCTGAAGAAGAGCTTGAAGCTACTAAGAAAATTGCAGTCCAGTTTGTTACATCTTTTCACAGTTACAATGCAGATAAACCAATGGATTACTTAGAAAATGCCAAACCTTATATGACAGATTCTTTATATGAAAAAATGAGTCGAAATGGCAGAAGAGAAGTACTTGAACGATCATATTTGACCGTAAAAGAAACGGATGTGACGCCAGTCGTTAATAAGAGCAGCATGGTTGTTCGCTGGAATGTCATTGTAAGAGGGGAAGCAAAGTCGGTTGATGGAAAAGCTTCACAAACAGAAGATTGGTACTTAGTCGGGATGCGTGATGTAGATGGCGAATGGAAAGTAGAGGATGTGAGAGTGAATGTCCCAAATTAATGATCCTAACAGCCATGAAACCAATGGCAGTTCTGCATTAAAGAGTGCTGCTGGTGCAGCTGGAAAGGCCGCGACTAAAAAGGTAGCCAAAAAAGCCGTGAAAGCAGCAGCTACAAAGGCTGCCGCAGCTACCGGTTCTACGGTTGGACTTCCTGTCATTTTAGGTATTGCAGCTGCTGGAATCGTCATAATAGGTGGGCTTATCATATTAGCTTTCGTTATTCTATCTTCAACCGGGGGAGAAGAAGAAATGCAGCCCGGTACGGGGTATTACGGAGGAGATATTTCAGAGTTTGGGGCAAATGAAATTCCGTCTCAATATATACCAATCTATAAAGCTGCTCAAGAAAAATATGGTGTGCCGTGGAATTTGCTTGCCGCACACCATAGGGTAGAAACCCGATTTTCTACGTTGGAAGTAATGGTGTCCCCGGTTGGAGCAGCAGGGCACCTCCAGTTCATGCCTTTAACGTGGATTGGCTGGTCCTATCCGGGCGGAAATCGGTTAGGTAATGCCAGTATTCCGAACAAGGTTTTGACCGATCCGGCCATGATTAAAAAGTATGGTGGATATGGTGTAGATGCAAACGGTGATGGAAAAGCTGATCCGTGGGATATAGAGGATGCGATCCATTCTGCAGCTAATTATCTGAAAGCGAATGGTGCAGCTGAAGGTGATTTAAGAAGAGCTGTATTCGCTTATAATCATGCCGATTGGTATGTGGAAGAAGTTCTCGGTTTTGCGGATCAATATGTAAAAGGTTATGTTGCAGTTGGCGGAGGCAGTGGCGGAAGTACAGGTATAGCTGTAGTAGATGTAGGTAACAAATGGATTGGGAATTCGGTTTATGTGTTTGGTGGAGGAAGAAATCAAAGTGACATAGCCAGAGGACGTTTCGACTGTTCAAGTTTTGTGCATTGGGCTTTTAAAGAGGTAGGGGTGGATTTAGGCCCTTTAACTTCAACCAGCACTGAAACTTTGAAACATTTAGGAAAACCGGTTTCTCCAAGTGAAATGAAGCCAGGTGACGTTGTATTCTTTAATACTTACAAAAGAGATGGACATGTAGGCATCTATGTAGGAAATGGTAAGTTCATAGGAGCTCAATCCAGTACAGGTGTTGCAATTGCTGATATGACAAAAGGCTACTGGAAAGAAACCTTCAATGGCCGAGTGAAGCGAATTTAACCTATTGTTATAGCCTAAAGGGAAGCTTGAGCTTCCTTTTTCTATAGCTTTAGTTTAGGAGGGGGAGTATGGAACAGGAAAAACGAAGGTATTTTAAACCTAGTGAGATCAACCAATTTACATTTTGTACTGAAAGTTGGCGTTTAGAAAAGTTGAAAAAACAGCGAAAAATTTTCCTGACAAGTGAGGACTATCGAACACTGAAAACCCGTTTTCAAAGAGGTAATGAGCATCATAAGGACTTTTATAATAAACCTGTTTACCAAGGCAGGAGAAAGTCTACCAGTCTTGTTAAAATTGCCTTTTATGTCTTATTAGCTTGGGTGATCCTATGGATATTACTTTATATTTTATAATTGTGACGGCGAGTGTATTAGGTTTCTTATATGTGTTTCGGAAAGGGGGAAATTTCATAGTTTATGAGGATATTAACGGCGCACAGACGTTAAAAGATGAGGAATTTAGAATAGAAGGTAAGCCGGATCAGATTTTAAAAAACCGCAGATTTGTTACCGTTATTGAAGTAAAGTCGAAATTCATTCCGAACAATCAACAGTCGCCTTATGCCGGTGATCGTATGCAGTTAGCAGCTTATATGAAAATCGCAGAAAACCATTTTGGGAAAGTAAAAGGTGGTTATGTATCCTATAAAAATCGTTCTTTTTATGTTCCGTGGAATTGGTTTTTAAAAAGGGAATTAAAGCGTACGATTCGTCAAATGGAAGATGCTGAAACTGGTAAACAAATGAAGGTTAAACCGCAAAAACAAAAGTGCTATGCGTGTATTTATCGTGATCGTATTTGTAAAATAGCAAAGTGAAAATGGAGGGTTTTTATTCAATGAAAAGTACAGGTATTGTCCGTAATGTTGATGAGTTAGGAAGAATTGTGGTACCGATTGAGCTACGGAGAACGTTAGAAATTGGTATAAAAGATGCGATTGAAATTTTTGTAGATGAGGATAAAATTATTTTGAAGAAATATAGTCCGAATATGGCTTGTTCCATAACCGGAGAGGTTACAAAAGAGAATAAGCATTTTGCTAATGGTAAATTGGTTTTAAGTCCCAAAGGAGCAGATTTATTGGTAAAAGAAATTTCATCGAATTATGTTTTGTAGGAGTGTGGGGGAGACAATGAGTAAGAAAAAATTATTCCTTTTTTCTATGTTTAGTTTGCTTTTGCTCTTTACTTTAGCTGCTTGTGGGGCAAAGAATCAAGCGATGACTGACAAAGAAAAAAGTGAGGAGTCCGGAAAAGCAAAGGAAGATGAAAATACTGCTGGAAAAGAAAAAGAGGATGAGGTAAAAATCGCTGGAAGTATAGAAGAAATTATCGAAGAGAAAGCAGGTGAATATTCAGGTAATGCCTTTAATGAAGCTGTTGTACATAGAGCATTAGATGAAACATCCTTTCAGGATAAAGACAGCTTTCAAATATATGAAACACTGTTAAGTTTAATAAGCGAAGGAGAGAATTATAGTCCTTCCTATGAATATTATGAAGAATTTAATCCAAGTATTGAAACAACACTAAGTGAAATGCCTGGGGGCATGAAGCTAAATGAAAACGGAGAATTAGGACTAAGTGCTAATATTGCCATCCTGTTAGATGCAAGTGGTAGTATGGCTCAAAAGATCGGCGGTAAAACAAAAATGGACCTTGCTAAAGAAGCTGTTAATCAGTTTGTTGCTTCGATGCCTGAAGGGTCAAATGTTTCGTTAAGGGTCTATGGACAAAAGGGTAGTAATAGCGACAGCGATAAAAAGCTTTCTTGTGATAGTACAGAAGTAGTCTATGATTTAAAGCCTTATAATGAATCCGAATTTAAAACGTCATTAGGGAAGTTCCAGCCGACAGGTTGGACACCAATTGCTAAAGCCATTTCTGAAACAAAAGCTGATTTTGAAAAAGCGAATAAGCCAGGGCAAAACATTATTTATGTTGTGAGTGATGGTATTGAAACATGTGACGGTGATCCGGCAAAGGCAGCCAAAGAGCTTCATGATTCTAATATTCAGGCCAAAGTGAATATTATTGGGTTCGACGTAGATAGCGCGGGTCAACAGCAATTAATATCGGTTGCTGAAGCTGGTGGAGGAGAATTTGAAACAGTAGATACAGCAGAGGATTTTAAAAAGTTATGGGAAGATGAACGACAACGTCTTTGGAATGAATGGTGGGATTGGGGTAATAAGAATTGGAACGAAGTTTGGGATGAACAATCTAAAAAATCAAAAGAGTTATTTGAGGAAAAATCAGAGTTTACTAATCTTATCTATGATGAAAAGACCAGACTTTCCGAAACTGCCTATTATTTGCAAGAAAAAGAGCAGATCGATAGTGAAGTTCGACAAGAAGTTGACAGTCTTATAGAACAACGTTATAACATTTTAAAGGATTATGCCGAAGGTAACTATACTGAATTAAAAGAAACCCTGCAAACTGAAGGGGAAGCGTTAAAGGATTCCATCAAAGAAAAGAAAGAAGAAATGCTAAAAACCTATAAAAATTAATCCAAACAATGTTTTGGATCCAAATGCTGCATAAAGGCTCAAAAGACGAACTATTTTTCGCAGCCAACATGCAGTATTTTTCTGTAAGCCGAACAATGGAGTGATTGCATGGAAACCAACAAGGAAATACTTTCAGAACTGAAAACAGAATTGATCCGGATTGGCTCAACCAAAAAGGCTGATTATGATCTATGGAAATCACAAGGTCATGTATCAAGCAGCACTATTTGTCGGCGTTTAGGTGTTAGATGGGGTGAGATAATCGAGAAGATCGATATAAAAAATGAACTAACCCTTAAAGCGCTAAAATTGCAGTTGGAACAGATTGGTTCAACAAGTCGAGAGGATTATGATTTATTAAAGAATCCCGGCCAGTTATCAAGTAGTGCTATCTGTCGGCGGTTAGATATGAGTTGGCGTGATATAGTCGCACATATCGGCTTGAAACCGGCACGAGTGCTTTTGCCTAAAGAAGAACTATTAAAGGTATTGGAAGTCGAATTTGAGCGTTTAGGAAGCTTTAAAAAGGAAGTATACCGAGAAAAACGCAATAAGAAGCAGTTTCCGGCTCCAAGAGTTTTAACCAATCATCTTGAAATGTCGTGGGCAGAAATCATAAAAGCGTGTGGTGCTTCAAAAATTAGGGAACATGTTGCTGATGATGTGAGTGATCAGGAATTAATAGATGAGTATAAAAAAATTAGTGCGGAATTCGGACAACCAGCTACCATCGAGGAATTGAAAAAAAGTACGGCGTATACATATGAGATTTATAGACAGCATTTCGGAACCATCGGCCAGTTACGAAAAGCTTGTGAATTTAAGGTGAAAACAAAGCGTGCAACCCCTGTTATTACGAAAGATGATTGCAAAAGAGAATTGTTAGGAATTTACCGTAAATATGGCCGCGTTTCCTATAGTCAGGTAAAAGAGAAATCGGCTATATCTATGTCAACAATCATCCGAAAATTTCATACGACCAAAATTAATGAAATATGGGAAGAAGTCTTAAAAGATAAAAATAAGGAATAGACTTTTGCAAGTTGTGTTTTCATTTTCGCCGTGGTTTACGCGCATCTTGAAAGCTATGTTTTTTCCTATGTTTTCAATCAATAAAAGAGCGCTGAAGATGCCCTTCAGCGCTTTTATTGTGCCATCCATTTCTCGAATGATGGGATACGTAGATAGCCCTTTTTGGTTAGGTTGCGATATTTTACAACCCCTTTTAAATTTGGATCCAAATAAATAAAATCATCCGTTTCTGTCCGGATATGTTTTTTATATTCCGCATATAGTTTTTTTCGGTCTGCTGGTTTCATAAATTCCATTAAGCCAGCAGGTGATCCATCTTCAAAAGAGAGTAGCACACCAAATTCTTTTTTGCGCAATCCAGTGATCAATATGTTTTCATACTGATAGTTGATAACTTTCAGCCATTGATCAGAGCGAGTACCAGGACGATACTTTGAATCAGCTTTCTTTAAAACGATCCCTTCAAGACCTTGTTCCTTGATCAAATCAAAGTATTGACTGCCGTGGCCTTCTATATGCTGCACATAAGCAATTCGATTGTCTGTAGGAAGAATGCTTTCCAGTAGCATTTTTCGTTCAATTAAAGGCTTATTCATCATGTTTTCGTTCTTATAATAGGGGTAGCGTCAGGAAAATGCGAATTTACAACGCTAAGCCCATTTTCAAGACGATTCCCCCAGTTTTAACAACGTTAAGAAAGTTTCAATGGTCTTAAAGAATCTAACGAGACCATTTTCTCCGAATTAAAATGGTATTCTCCAAGTAAATTAATATGTTCCCAACCTAGAGGTGACATATGGTGCAATAATTCTTCATTAAAACTACCTGACCGTTTTTGATATTCAACTGCCTTTGTTAGATGTAAAGTATTCCAGATACTGATGGCATTGATAATTATGTTTAAGGCACTGGCCCTTTGCAATTGATGCTGTATGGTTCGTTCCCTAAGCTCACCTTGTTTTCCAAAGAAAATAGCCCTTGCCAATCCATTCATGGCTTCTCCTTTATTCAATCCTCGTTGTATTTTTCTTCTTAATGATTCATCCGATATATAATTCAAAATAAAGATCGTTTTTTCTATTCGGCCTATCTCACGTAAGGCGGTAGCTAAGCTGTTTTGTCTTGAATAGGAACCTAGTTTCCCCATAATAAGGGATGCTGAAACTGTTCCTTCCCTTATAGAATGAGCTAATCGCAAAACATCTTCATAATTTTCTTTAATGACCTTTGTATTTATTTGTCCACGTAAAATGGCTTCTAATTTTGGATACTCACTCGCTTTATCAATTGTAAATAATTTTGAGTCCGATAAATCTCTTATTCTTGGAGCAAATTTAAATCCTAATAAATGAGTCAGCCCAAATATTTGGTCTGTGTAACCGGCTTTAATTGTACTAGTATTAGAAGTAGTTATTAACGTATCTTGCGATAGTAACTACTTCTTTTATATTTCATTAAAGAATTATTATTTGTACTATTAAATTTATGAATATATAGTATCTTACGAATTAGGGGGTGGAATGTTGAAAGTACAAGAAGTTCTCATTCAAGAGAAGAAAAGATATCTGTTAATTGATAAGAGAGGCTATCCGGTCATACCGGTTGCAAAGTATATAAAGTATTTAGATAACATTGGAAAAGCTGAAAATACACTAAAGTCATACTGTTACCATCTAAAGCTTTATTTTCAATTCCTAGAGGAAAGTCGGTTAAGATATCAAGAAGTGAACCTTGATATCTTGGCTCAATTCATCGGTTGGCTGAGAATTCCCGATCAATCTACAAAAGTCATTTACTTTGAAGAAACCTTAGCTAAACGATCAGAAAGAACAGTCAATACCATCATAACTTGTGTCATAGGATTCTATGACTATTTGACTCGTAATGAGGATTACGTGGGAAATGTAAATAATCAATTAAAAAAGCAGGCCCCAGGGCGTTTTAGGACGTTTAAACCCTTCCTCCATCACATTACAAAAGGGAATTCTTATGATAAAAACATTTTAAAAGTTAAGGAGCCAAAGCGTACAGTTAAAACGTTAAATAAAAACCAATTACAAGTAATTCATAATGCTTGCAGCAATATACGGGATGAATTATTGTTCCGTATTTTATATGAAGGTGGATTACGTATTGGAGAGGCCCTTTCTCTGTGGGTAGAGGATTTTGATATTGGTAAAAATGCTATTTCGGTTAGGAGATCCAAAACATCCGATGGAGAAAAACGAAAAGTCTATGTATCTATTGAGACTATGAATCTCTTTCAAGATTATCTAATAGACTTTCATTCTTACGAAATTGATAGCAATTATGTGTTTATCACCTTAACTGGACCAAATCGTGGTAAACCAATGACTGATGGTTCTGTACGTTCTTTAATTAAACGGATGAAGAAAAAAACAGGAATAGATTTTACCCCTCATATGCTTCGGCATACATATGCCACAGAGTTACATGAAGCAGGAGTAGATATTGCCATCATACAGAGATTATTAGGGCATGCACACGTTCAAACAACGATACAGACTTATATCCATGCATCCGATGAAACCATACGTGGAAGCTGGGAACAAGCTCAATCAAACAAAAAAATAGGAAGAAGAGATAAATAATGACACAGAGTACATTGAAAATAAAACCCCTTCCCCACCATCTGGAACAGATAAATGAACCATTACATGGATATTGGGCAAATGATGTATGGAATGTACAAGAATGTCCCATCCTGGATAAACATTATGATTGGAATAGAAAATTGATTTTTGATAAGGTACACAATCTTAGATTGAAAAATGAATTAAAATACTATTTTTATAAGGGATTAAAGGAGACAAGGATTTCGATTACCTATGCTTTCATGCATTATTCTCCATGTCTTAAAATTTTTACAGAATTCATCTCTCGATACTATGCCAATTTAGATTCTATTATTGATATACAGAAGGAAAAGTTTCTAACAGAATATCGAACATTTCTTGTAGAGAATGGAAAATCAGTTGAAATTGTACACCGGAAAAAGTCATCACCATGGTTGTCACCAACAGTTCAACCATCTTTGTATATTAGACTCTTTCTTCAAGTTTATGAATTTTATTATCAGCTTTATGATGAACGTGATGAAACAGACAAGGATTGTTGGGATGTACGAAAATTGAATATTAATTATAACAATACAATTAGTAGATATTCATTAGACTTTTCGAAGGTTCCACAACCTTATAGACAATTATTTAAAAAATATATAAAGACTCGCCTAGTTGTTCAGCAATCCATTAGCTTTTCTACAGCAATATGTTATTTAAATAGACTTTCGTTTTTCTTCACCTTTTTGAAGGGTAAACATCCTGAGTGGAAAGAATTAAACCAGCTATCCAGAATGGATATTGAGGAGTACATTGAATACTTGCGACATTCCACTATTAAAAAGGGAAAATATTTAATTAATCCAGATCACAATTATGTAAATCGTTTTTTAATAGACCTTAAAACGTTTATCTCATACATACAGAAATTCGAATGGGAAGAAGCTCCGACAAAGTCAGTAATTTCACTATTGTCAATTGAAGATATCCCTAAAAAGAAAAGAGCAAAAGCTGATGAAATTAAATATATCCCGGATGAAGTATGGGAACAGTTAATTTACCATATTAACCAACTTTCCTCAGATCATATACCTATAATTCTTCTAATGGAAGCTACAGGTTTTCGAATAAGTGACGTTTTATCACTTAAAATTGACTGCTTAGTAAATCAAGAAGATGGCTGGTGGATTATCGGAGATCAAAGAAAAGTAAGTTATAAAAATCATAAAGTTCCTATTTCAGAGGAAATTGCAAATGTGGTCCTAGCGCAGCAAGAACTTACAAAAAAGAGATCAACTTTGGACACGAACCCTAAGAAATATTTGTTTCCAACACTTAAAGGGAAAAGGATGGGTAATCCCATATCGCAAGATTCCATTAAGTTGAACCTTAATAAACTAGCTAACAGATGTAATATTAAGGACAAAGATGGAGAAATTTATTGGTTTAAAAATCATGCGTTCCGACACCGTTACGGTGTTAATTTGATTAATAACGGAATGAATATTCTTCATGTTCAAAAACTGATGGCTCATGCCAGTCCTGAAATGACGTTAGTCTATGCCCAAATTCATGATCAAACACTCCGTGATGAATGGGAAAAGGCTCGCGATATTGGCGCAGTAAGACTAGATACACATGGAGAAGTTATTGTCGCTAATTTAGCTCAACAGGCTGAAGAAAACGGAGTTGAACTGGAATGGATACGTCATAACATGGACTCCATTCGTTTAGATCATGGGTTTTGTGTAAAAAGCCCTAAACTTCATTGTGATTTTCTTGAACAGACATTAGAACCACCCTGTATTAAAAACAACTGCCGAAGTTTTCACGTTGACAAGACGTTTCTCGACTATTACCAAGAACAGATATCTAAAATGGAAGCTGATATTGGAGTATACAAAAAATCCGGAAGGTTACGTTCCGTTGAGTTAATTGAGCCCAAATTAAAAAGATATAAAGAATTAGCAAATGGTTTACTACATACTGGTGGTATCTTTGGTTTAGATAAAACCAGGCGTGAGTATGTTGGAGATGAACGTGAGAAGGTGATGCAAAATGTCTAATGAAAACCCAAATACCGAAGGTATTATAAAACATGCAAAGTTAAAAACGGAAAAGACCATTCAAAAAGTTGAAGAAGCGATCAAAAAGATGATAAAAAAACAAATAAAAATCAATTTTAACTCTGTTTCTGCAGAATCAGGGGTTTCAAAAGCATTTCTATACAGAAATACAGAACTCCGAGAACGAATCGAAACACTTCGCAATCAACAAGAAGGTCTCCCTTCAATAAAACAAGCTAAAAGAAATATGAGTGACGCATCTAAAGATGTAATTATTTCTTCCTTACGGAAGAGAATCAAAGATTTAGAGAAGGAAAATAAAGAAATTAAAGAACAAATGAAAATTAAATTTGGGAAGATTTATGAGGGAATTTAAGATCTACGATTTTCCCTCCCTGTTTGATTTTCTGTGTAATATGACAATGCCGTTAAAAGATAAGTTGTATTCAGCAATCGGGCCATTTTCTGGAACAATAGCTTTAAAGAAAATTGAATATAATGATAAAATTTAAGAGAGGTTGTGAAGCGTTGTACTTAAATTAACGGGCAAATTTAGGAAGGAGTCGTTTAAGATAAATAAAATTAAAACAATAGTTATCTGTACATCTATCGTACTAATAATTTTGTTTGGTATTACCTTTTTTGAATACATATTTTTAAGGTTACTCGGATTACAATATAATTCAATCAGTGCTTTAGTATTTTTCTTTGTTATGTATGTATTCCTTGAAATACCTCTCTCACTCATTACAAATGCGATACCAAAAGCTTTGAGATCTGTTGGTATTATTCAATCAAGCAACGGCTGGTTGTCATTTATTTTGAATACAGGTCTCACTTTTGTGTTAATGGAGTTACTCGATACATTTATGGTGAATATTGAGATTGCTTCGCAAGGTTCACTCATATTTGCATTGATTTCTGGATTTTTTAATTGGACATTAAGAGAAAATGATAAAGAACCACCAGATATTGATAGCAAAGACTTCAAGGAAATAGAGAATAAATTTGGCTCTCAAAAGTAAAGGAAGCGTTAGTAATAACTAAAGATTAATTTTGAAGCTTTATTATTTTTTAAAATCTTCCACAATCGAGCGCGATTGTGAAAGATAATGGCTAACGACTTTAAATCGTTAGTCATTTTTAAATCTTTCGTTAAGTACATGTCTACAATGAAAGAACACATAATAATTTTAATTTTTTTACAAAAAGGTATTGATAACCAGCTGTGTCTGTATAATGCTCTACTATATTTAGATCCGTCTCATGGTGTAACAAACCATCCAAAACATGAATCGCATCCCTTGAATTAGTATGAATAATCTTTGTGTAATAAGAAGAAAATTGATCTTACAACTAAGTAAAATTTATATTGGAGGAAAAAACTTTGGAAGAAGTTAATATTGGTTTACTGACTATCAAAGTCATCGTTGGTTTTGCAACTTTATTTTTTATCATTATCATAACAGGCAGAACATCCATCTATCAGTTAACCCCGTTTCACTTAGTTTTTGTGTTAGTACTTGGAGATTTTTTAGGAAATACCATTTATGAAGATAAGGTAGGGATTTTTCATTTTTTATATGCCATCGGATTGTGGACGTTTCTTATGTTGGGAATAGAGTTTATGACTCTAAAAAATAAATCGACACGTTCTCTCTTATTAGGCAATCCTAACATCATCATTCGAGATGGTGTTATGGACAGAAAGTTACTTACAAAGAACAAATTGGATGTAAATCAAGTATTGAGTATACTCCGTCAAAATAATGTCTTTTCAGTTCGCGAAGTCAAATACGGTATATTGGAAGCTAATGGGCAAATAAGTTTATTATTAAAATCCAAGTATCAAAAACCAGACAAGCAAGATCTCAATCTTCCAGAAAGTCCAGTAGACCTCCCAACATCGTTAATTATAGATGGGGAAATTTTATGGGATAATTTACATGAACTCGGATTTGATCAACAGTGGTTAGATAACCAATTAACTACCAATGGATATGATAATGTAAAGCGTATACTTTACGCAGATTGGCGAGAGAGTGAAGGCATACATGTAAGTCCTAAATAAAATTTGTTAGGATAAGAGCACATCAATTTTCTTGGTGAATATAAACTTTAGTCTTCAACAATCAGGCGCTTTAATGAAGTAACTAAAGCCTAATTTTTCACTTATAACACCGAGAAATTAGACTTTTTATATTTTGATTTCCTTAACGTTGTAAATCCGCACTTTCCTGACGCTACCCCTAATATAAAATATCAAACACGCAATATTGAATGGCATGCAATGATTTTGACGATTGAAACCGTTCCATCATTAGTTCCCAATCGGGTCTGCCTTTGTGATCCGTTACAATGATTTCACCATCGAGAATCGTTCCGGAAGGAATATCGATATTATGCAGCTCTTTGAATTTCGAGCTTACATTGTTTTTGTGCCTTGTATATAAATTCACCTTTCCATCAAATTTAGAAAGGGTCAATCTGATGCCATCAAGTTTTAATTCAGTTAAAAAATTAGCATTAGAAAAAGCTTCATCCGATTTATGAAGCAACATAGGAGAAATATACATATAATCACCCCAATCCTAATTATGGAGCTTTCTTGTATAGAAGTAATTAGTGGGTTTCTGGAATTTGGTGTTAATTTTGACAAGACGGATAAATCCACGGATTTATCCGACATGTCCTGATTTATCCCCCGACTTCGTCAAGGGATAAATCGAACATGTCTGCTTAAAAGCATTCAATCTTCGATCGAATAAAAAGCAGCGGTGGTTACTGTATTTCTGCCTTTCGTCGTCTAAACGTAGCATGCCAACGGGTCTAGTCAAGGCTCGTCAAAAGATTTGATAACAATTTCTCGCAAGCTCCAAATTGTGATAAAATCTTTTTCCTTTCCGCCTTGACAAGCCCCTTTCTGGCATGCAACTTTCGCCTTCGACGAAAGGAGGTGTCATGGACATCATCTTCCAAGCAATCGCAACGATTGCTAGCTGCATTAGCGCAGCTTACGCAGTTCGGAACTTCCACCGGACGCACCCCAAGAAGAAGGGGAAGCACCGCAAGTAGCAAGAAGCCGGGGCGGGGGAAACCTCGCTCCGGCTTTTGTTCGTTTGGTAAGGTGACACGTTATGGATAAATCCAGATATACATATCGGGATTTATCCGACATGTCCTGATTTATCCCCCGGAAAAACACCGAGGGATAAATCGAACATGTCTGCTCCATATGATCCGTATTCGTGAAGAAATTGGGATGTTTTACCATATATTATTTCTTTTTAAATTGTTAATAATTGTAATTGGAGCTTAAAAAGGAGTATGTACATGTCTAAAAAAGTCTTAGATTTACAAGACGATATATCAGTCTTATTTGGAATATACTTTGCTGTTCGATTTATTTACACAAAAGAAGTATATATACAGATATACGGATATACGGTAAATACGCTTAGTGTACTTATACTAACAATTGTATTGGTTGCAATACATAGGCAAGATAAGAAAACTAGCAAAGAAATAAATTCAATAAAGGAACATACTAAACAAAATAAAGGATGATTTCAAAATTGGTTTCTCTGAAAGATTTAGATTTATTAGCAAAAGGGGTATGGTATCCGATTACTGTCAGTATTATAACCATTCTTTTTATGTTATTTATGCCCAAGCGTATTAGTTGGAGAGATATTTATATTACATTTGGTGTTGGGGGTTACTTGACATGGATGATTGACTCGGGTATGAACCAAATTGACATATTTCATCTGGCCGATCCCCAAAAAGTTGGAGTTGGTGATGTCATTTCTTACGGGATTATTCCATCGGCTTTGGCTTCCCTGGCATCTGAAATTTATAAGGAGTTCAAAATCTACTGAATAAAAATAATAATGACTTTAATAATAAAAGGAGTAATGGGCATGTACCCGTGTTAGAAGAACTTTCAACATGGGTTTTTTTCTTATTTACGATGGAATTCATTACTAAAAAACGGTAATACTAAAAAGGCAGCTCAAAGAGTTTGAATTCAAAAATATCTGTTACCTTTTAATTTAAATATAGGGGTGATATCAATAGATAATATATTTGAAAATCTTAAGGAAATACGTTTATTAGAAGATAAGCTCTATCATTTAGAATTAAATGGTTGGCTAAAAAATGAGTTTTTAACTTGGGAATGGTGGATATTAGTTGGTTTTTTAGTTGTGCCTTGGGTTATATGGGCTAAACTCGTTAAACGAGACATTATTTTAGAAATTTTGTTGTTTGGTACTATAATTATCATAACAACAACCTTATTAGATGTAGTTGGCTTACAATATAGGTTTTGGGATTATCCAATTGCATTCCTACCTATTATTCCTCGGGCCTTTCCTTTTGATTTTTCAATGGTACCTGTAGCTTACATGTTGTTATATCAATATTTTAGAACATGGAAATCTTTTATTTTAGCCCAAATCATTATGGCACTAACATATGCTTTTATAGGTGAACCCTTTTGCGAGTGGGTCAAACTTGTTAATTATTTAGAGTGGAGATACAGATATTCATTCCTATATTACATCATTGTTGGAATTGTAACTCGAGCTTTAATACTAAAACTAGCCTCTTTATCTAAACCTCAAGATCTTACACCTAAGTAAAATTTAAATTGGAGGAAAAAACTTTGGAAGAAGTTAATATTGGTTTACTGACGATCAAAGTCATCGTTGGTTTTGCCACTTTATTTTTTATCATTATCATAACCGGCAGAACATCCATCTATCAGTTAACCCCATTTCATTTAGTTTTTGTGTTAGTACTTGGAGATTTTTTAGGAAATACCATTTATGAAGATAAGGTAAGGATTTTTCATTTTTTATATGCTATCGGATTGTGGACGCTTCTTATGTTGGGGATAGAGTTTATAACTCTAAAAAGTAAATCGACACGTTCTCTCTTATTAGGCGATCCCAACATCATCATTCGAGATGGTGTTATGGACAGAAAGTTACTTAAAAAGAATAAATTGGATGTAAATCAAGTTTTGAGTATACTTCGTCAAAATAATGTTTTTTCAGTTCGCGAAGTCAAATACGGTATATTGGAAGCTAATGGGCAAATAAGTATATTATTAAAATCCAAGTATCAAAAACCTGACAAGCAAGATCTCAATCTTCCAGAAAGCCCAGTAGATCTCCCAACATCATTAATCATAGATGGTGAAATTTTAGGGGATAATTTACATGAACTCGGATTTGATCAACAGTGGTTAGATAACCAATTAACTACCAATGGATATGATAATGTAAAGCGTATACTTTATGCAGATTGGCGAGAGAGTGAAGGCATACATGTAAGTCCTAAATAAAATTTGTTAGGATAGGAGCACATCAATTTTCTTGGTGAATATAATGTGGATTTAAAAAAAGATGAACCAGAGAATCCGTTTTATGAATTTATCTGATAGGGTGTTTGTTACTCTTTGGGTTTTCCACAATCGGGCGCGATTGTTGTATAACCTTTAGATTTAAAGACTTTATTGTTTTATTTTTGGTATAGAAAAAGTGTTTTACATGAAAATTAAACAACTTTATTTAACTCCGCCCATATTACGGACAGTGTTATGCGAGTTTATAGCATTGAAATTAAACAACTTTATTGTCACCGATCATAAAAAACCACCTATACCGGTGGCTTCAAAAGTGTAGCAAATATGAAATTGGGACAATTGTCTATTCATTATATGTAAGGAATTTTATTAGGGTGAAAGTTTGGCTGGACTAGCTGGATTGGAACCAACGATCACGGAGTCAAAGTCTGTTGCCTTACCACTTGGCTATAGTCCAATAAAATCCCCTTTGAAGGGGATAAATATTATTGATAACGGTTTTGTTGTTGAACTGAATTTTGTTGTACTTGAACAGTAGCTTGGGCTTGCTGAACTTGTTGTTGAGCTTGTTGAATCTGCTGTTGAGCTTGTTGTAATTGTTGCTGTTGTTGTGCATTAGCTTGAGCCCCTGCTTGGTTTTGAACTTGTTGAAGTTGTTGTTGAGCTTGATCAAGCTGTTGCTGTGCTTGTTGCAATTGTTGTGGATTTGCACTAGCTTGAGCAGATTGAATAGCCTGCTGGGCTTGTTGAGCAGCATTGATAGCTTGCTGAAATTCTTGTTGATTCTGATTATTCTGTGTCATTTTTAAAAAAACCTCCTGATCACACCATTTTTGCTAAAGGTTATTTCACCTTTAACCTTGTTTATTTTGTATAAAACTTTTGAGATTATTCATGTACAAAGAAATAATAATTTTTATTGCCCATAGTAATTTATGTTAACCACTGGATTTTTTGTAAATTTATAGGTTATTCTATTTTGGAAGGAGGTTAATGATTTGAAAGCGAATATAGGTGATGAAATCATATCTAAAACTGGTATAAAAGGAAGAGTTGAAAAGGTAAATGAAAATTCGGTGATCATTAATATTATAGAAAACCACTCGCGGCAAGAGTTTGAAGGAAATAAAACGGTGGTTGCTCATAAAAATTATAAAATCCTAAATATCCATTAATTAGTTATCACTTTATTAAAAACTAAAACGCCCCAATGGGAGCGTTTTTTTTGTTATCGATCATAAAGGGAAAGGAAATTTCCTGACTGATTAAGAATTTTTTTTGAGAAAAATAGCGAAAGCAATCCTAAAATAAGAACCCCAATACCGATATAAATTGCGCTTATTTCAATAAAAGTCCATAAAAATAAATAAATGCTAAAGACTAAAAAAATCCACCCTAAAATCAATAAGATATTCGAATATACTTCACGCATTAGATTCAATCCTTCTATTTAACGTCTTTTTATTTATCTTAACTATTATTCTATTAATTGGAAAGTGCTTCCATAAACTTTTTTTGTTCATTTTGAGTATATCCTATGCGAACATTTGAAAATACAGTAAAATCAAGGTTGAAACTGTTCATTAAGGGTTGTTCACGAAAGGAAGGGGGAAAATGTTGAAATATATTGTTAAGGTGTTCGATATTAAAGGTCAGGAAATGGAGTTTGAAAATACAGCTATTGGAGAAGAAAAGGAAATTAGTTTTGAAAATGTAAAAGCAGCTGAAGCATTTATAGAAGGAATCAAAATTAGTTTACCTAGTACTTGGCAATATAAAATTATTCCAAAGGAAAATGATTAAAAATGACTTTGGGTTATGCACGCTAAATAAAGCATTTTTTCTTTTCTTTAACTATGGATTTACGGGATCTTTTATGCTGTTGATTTAAAAGAAAGTTTGATAATTTAAAACAAAGTTTGATAAAACCCTGTAATCCTAGCGAAAGACAAAGGAATAATTCTTAGTTGAACAAAGCAGGAGCTGAAATAATGAGTTGGGAAGAAACGTATCGTAGAGAATACCCTTGCAACTGCGGTAAAAGTACTTATACAGAAGTAGGTGAAATGGACGATTGGAACAGATCTAGAGAGTATGTAATCATAAATTGTCCTGAATGTGCTGAAAATGCAAAGACCGTTGAAGCTGAACGGAGAAGGCAAGAAGCTGAAAATACTGCACGTTTAAAAGAACTCGTTCTAGAATTAAAGCCTTATTTTGAAGAGCATTACATGCAGAATTGGCTTGATTATTTTGTTTCTGCTAGAAATAAAAAAGCAGCTTGGGCGTTAGCGAAGGAAATAGGTGTTGAAAGTCAAAGCTTATCTTCTTTTTATCAGTTAAATAAAGATTCAAGTGTGGAGGATTATGTCAGAGGTCTTGCAAGACCTTATAACATGCTGAAAATTATAGAGGCTCTAAAGATTAATGACAGTTTTTTTAAAAGCAAGGTTGAGGAATCAGTGAACTTGAATAAGTCAGTACATGTAATTGGTTTTTATTGAAGGCAAGGGCTAAAAATAGTTCTTGTTTTTTTATTTCAACTTTTGAATTTAATATGAATCTAACAAAATAGATATTATGTTAAATTCCTTCTTTTACGTTATAACCCTTTCATTTAAAGGGTTTTTTGTCGTTTTTGTGATTTTATTAAAAACGAATATAACATATTGCTTTTTTGTGTTAAATTTAATCTAACGTAAAATGAATTCCAATAGGAGTGAGACCCTGTATGAATGTAAGGAAAATTGGGGCTAATACTGTTGAACCGATTCGAGATAGAGACAAAATTAGTGAGATGAAAGAAGTGCTATTACATCAATCTTATCGTAATTATTTTCTGTTCGTTTTTGGGATAAATTCGGGTTTAAGGATAAGCGATATTATTAGTTTGAGGGTTTTAGATGTTAGATATCTGGATTATCTTAAAGTCCGAGAAAAGAAAACTAAAAAAATCAGGAAAATTAAAATGACATTGGTTTTAAAAACAGAAATTGAAAAATACATCAAGAATATGGCTGATTCAGATTATCTTTTTCCATCTAGAAAAGGTGATCAACCAATTAGTAGAGTTCAGGCATGGAAGATTATCACAGATGCTGCCAAAGAAGTGGGGATTACAGATTCGATTGGAACCCATACTCTAAGAAAAACATTCGGCTATCACTTTTATCAAAAAACTAAAGATGCAGCGATGCTTCAAAAAATTTTTGGACATTCATCACCATCCATTACATTAAAGTATATAGGAATTAGTGATGATATGATCGATCGGGCATTGGATGACTTTGCCTTGTGAAAATCGATAAAGCTGTAAAAATCAAAGAAGGAATGAACAACATGAACTTAGATTTACTAACTGACAAGAAAACGTTAAGAAATGCAAAGCCAATATTAAAATGGGCTGGCGGGAAAACCCAAATGCTAGACCTTCTACATAACAATGCTCCGAAAACATTTAATAAGTATATCGAGCCTTTTTTTGGTGGAGGCGCCTATTTCTTTTCATTAAAGCCAGGACAAGCTGTAATTGCGGACCTTAATGAAGAGTTGGTTAATCTCTATAAAACAGTGGCTGACAATGTTCATGATGTTATAGCACTGTTAAAGGTATATCCAAATGAAAAGGATTTTTTTCTTGCATTGCGAGCGAAAAACACTGAAAACATGACGAACGTGGAAAGAGCTGCTAGAACTATTTACTTGAATCGGACATGCTTTAATGGCTTATATCGAGTAAATCGGAAAGGACAGTTTAATGTTCCATTTGGAAATTACACTAATCCTAGGATTTGTGATGAAGTCAATTTATTGGAAGTAAGTAAGATGTTAAAGGATACTACAATTATTCATGGCGACTATAAGACAGTTTTAAGGGAATGTGCAGAACCAGGAGATTTTATCTTTTTAGACCCACCTTACTTACCAATCAGTCAATATTCCGATTTTAAACGGTATACAAAAGAACAATTTTATGAAGAAGATCATATTCAGCTGGCAGAGGAAGTAAAACGGCTACAAGAATTAGGTTGTCATGTTCTACTTACGAATTCCAACCATCCATTGGTTCATGAATTATACGAAGAATTTGAGATTAGTGTTCATCAAACAAGAAGAAATATAAATAAAAATGCTGCGAAGAGAACGGGAGAGGACGTTTTGGTTAAGGTCCTACCAAAAAAAAATATTACAATTGTACCTGATAAAGTGGTTTTATCGGATCAAATAAAATTGTATCCATCAACCCGATATATGGGCAGCAAGAAAGACTTAATCGATAACATTTGGGCAGTGGCATCACATTTTGACTTTGAATCGGTAACTGATTTGTTTGCTGGTAGTGGGATTGTTTCGTACATGTTTAAAGCTCAGGGTAAACAAGTACTAACAAATGATTATATGAAGTTTTCCTCTTTGTTCGGTAAAGCGTTAATTGAAAATAATAATATTCGGTTAAATGATTTAGATATTTTAAAATTAATTACTCCAACAAATCATACGAATAATTTTGTTTCGGAGACTTTTGATGGAATTTATTTTAATGAGGATGATAATACATTCATTGATATGATCAGAAATAATGTTCCTAAGTTAAGAAATAAAACAAAAGAGGCACTTGCTTTATCAGCATTGGTACGTGCTTGCATGAAAAGACGGCCAAGAGGCATCTTTACGTTTGTTGGATTAGATAAGTATAATGACGGACGCAAGGACCTTCAGATGACTCTTTCCGATCACTTTATGGAAGCCGTTTCGATTTTTAATAATGCAGTGTTTGATAACAGCAAAGTTAACAAATCACGTCATGGTGATGCCCTAACCTTTAATCATAAATCGGATGTGGTGTATATTGATCCGCCTTACTATAGCCCTCATTCTGATAATGAATATGTTAGGAGGTATCACTTTGTCGAAGGTTTAGCCAGAGATTGGAAAGGTGTAGAAATTCAGGAGCACACTAAAACAAAAAAATTCAAAAATTACCCCACCCCTTTTAGTTCAAGAAAGGGTGCTCATGATGCATTTGATTTGTTATTTAAAAAGCATAAAGATAGTGTGCTGATAGTCTCCTATTCATCTAATTCACTACCAACAAAAGATGAAATGCTAGCTTTGTTAGCCAAACACAAGAAAAATGTAGATGTTATTTCTGTTGATCATAGATACTCTTTTGGTAACCAAAAGCACAAAATAACCGATAATAACAATAAAGTACAAGAGTACTTGTTTGTTGGTTATTAAGGGGGAAGAGTTTTTTGGCATGGTTAATTGCAGATAATGGGGTCCGTAACCCACAACGCTTAAAAGATGGTTTAGAAGTACTTGTAAATTCCGAGTTCCATGGGGACTTTAGCAAGAGAAATGAAGCTGGAATGGCAAAAGTACTTAATGAGCAGGGCATTATCGCTCTTCGTAGCAACACGGATAATACAATTTCAAGAAAATGGAGAATAAATTTAATTCGATTAGGTTTCATATCCAACGATACACATACTGTCACTGAGAATGGGAGGAGACTGATTCATTCTAATTCTTTACCGGAAGAAGAGGAATGTTTTTTGAGAGCTTTGTTAATTCAACAAATTCCTTCTCCATTACATAAATTTAGTTATGCTGATTCGGAAAAGCCATTTAATCCTCTTAGGATGGTACTTGAAACGATTGATCGCTTAGGTAAAAAAGGTGCTGAACCAGTAATTTCTAAAAATGAAATGGCGTCCATCGTGATTTTAAATTATGATATGGATACGATCGATGATGTTGTAGAAAAGATCATTGAGTATAGAAAAGGTCGTTTGGATGCTATGGGGTCTGTTAAACGTTTTGATAGTTCATTCAGAGAACAGGCAGCTCAGAATAATAATACTGGGGCGAATGCTGATAGTTTGAGAGATTATGCAGATGTAAATATGAGATATTTGAAATTGACGGGATTATTTGCTGAAGAAGGGGTTTCAAAATTAAGTTTTGCAACCCATAAAATGACTATCATCACACAGATATTAAATAAAGCGTTTGTAGCGATATCTGATGAGGACTATGAGAGCAAACTGGCTATAGGAGCATCCTTACCGACTGATAATGAAAATGAAGCAATACATGCTATTTTAAATTTATACCAGCTTCTAATAGATAACGGGGAAGCAATACCACCTTTACCTGATTTAGAGAGGATGGCTGTACAGGACCTTTCTTTGTTACGTATACAGTTAGAAAACCAATGGATACATGTTTTAGAGAAGAGGTATGCTGCTGAACAACAGTTTCAATGGGAAGATATTTTGGCTTATCTAAAAGCATTGCAGCAATCTAATTCAGCTAGGAGAAATAATCAACTAATTCCTAGCGGAGAAGGACCAGCTTATTTAGAATGGGCTATTTGGAGGTCCTTCTTGGCCATCAATTCATTAGAAAATTTGCCATGGGAAGCAAGGAAATTTAAAGTAGACCGCAGCTTTAAACCAGTAAGGCATGCAGCTGGTGGAGATGCTGATATGATATTTGAATTTGATGATTTTGTGTTCGTTGCGGAGGTGACACTCTCGGCTTCTTCACGGCAAGAGGCGATGGAAGGGGAACCGGTGCGAAGACATGTGGCGAATTACGTTGATTACTACGCGGCCCAAGGAAAAATGGTGTATGGTTTATTCATTGCAAATAGTATTGATACTAATACTGCAGAAACCTTTAGAATTGGTATTTGGTATCGATCCGATGATTCATCGCTAGCTCTTAGAATTGTTCCGATTACATTGGCAGATTTCACTGATATCTTTGAAGCACTTTTTACAAGTGGTAAATTTAGCGAGGGTCCTACATATTTAAGAAACTTGTTAGTTCATTTATTACAGTTTAGCAATGAACCGGCTCCTTCGTGGAAAAATATCATGAGAACCGAAATACAAAGAAATATAAACAAAATAATATCTTGATGAGATAGAAACCAATGTTTTTAAAAGCATTGGTTTTTTTATAGATACAACCCTAAGGTTGGCGCTTGTAAGGGGCATCGAACCCCTTACAACCGACTGTATCCGGCTGCGCCTTGATACAGAACGCTTCTTTTTCTGATCTTGCTCGCGCCAGCTCAGAAAAAATGGCTTTGTATTTAACGGCTTCAGGCTAAAATAAAGTCGCGACGTTTGTAAAAAAGATGCGAAGCTTTACCCCTTTAAGATTATATTTGTCTAAAGGGCGCGATTGTTGAAGATCGAAGGCAGAAAATAATTAAACTTTTTTATAAAACCATAACTTAAAACTGCTAGAAAAGAATCCATTTTGATCGATCTTTTTTTCAAAATGGATTCTTCTTATTTATCGATAACTACTGGTTTATGAGGTGTTTTAATCAAACTTTATTTCAAAGCAACATGATGAAGTAGTTCGATTATTAAATACTGGTGAAACTGTAATCAACATTCGCAGGAAACCAAGCTCTCAAGAAATACAATTTATAGGATTAAACGGGAAATAAATGATAATTAGAATTTTGCATCGAACTTATAGTTACAATAAATGCTAATTTTTTGTAAATTATAAGGAATTTTGTCTGTATTCATATATAATAATGAGGTACTACATAAGAAAGAAGGTTGTGAAAACGTGGGGAAAACAAAAGTTTTATCAGCAACGTTCTTTTCTGCAGCAATGCTTTTATTAGCGGCATGTGGAAATGAGGAAAAAACATCAGGAGAAGAAAAAGAACCGAAGACAAAAACAGAAGAAACAGAAACAACTTCAGAAGAAACAGAAGAAAAAGAAGAACCAGCTTCAGATAGTTCAGGAGAACAATTAAATCCGAATATTGCCGAAGAATCAGAAGGTAATGTAGAAGTGATTTATACTAATAAAGAACCGAATTATGTACATAAGATGGATGGTTTTAACGTTTCCGTTGACGAATATCAAATTGTCAAGGTAACTGAAATGAATCAAGATCATAAGTATTCTTTCGATGACCAAACAGAAGGATATGTAGTAACTGCAAAAGTGACTTTAGACAACACTAGGGATAAAAAAGTTGTTTATAACAATATGTACCGATTACAGGTCAGCAGCGAATCAGATTTCATTTCAAGTGATATGAACAGAGCTTTCGTTAAAGAAGAATTTCCTAAATCTAAAACTGAAACAGAAGTAAATACTTTTGCAGCTGGTGAGAAAGTTTCAGGTTTAATATCTTTTACTTTAACCAATGCAGAATTTGATTCTTTAAAATCCGTTAAACCTAAGTTTGTTATCGAAGGTGGCGCAGCGGACGACCTTAGTATGAAAGGCATGTTCCAGGGACACGGTGTTTATGACTTTGTTTACAGCGGTGAACAAAAAGAACAGGTTGCGAGTGAAGCTTCAATCTATCCTGATAAACTGACAACAGATAACTTAGCCGATAAGAAAATGATTTTTGAGAAGTCAGGAATCAATGAAACACAACAAATTGGTGATATTAATGTAACCCTTGAAGGAGTTCAATATGCTGAAGTCATTCCGACAGAAGCAAATAAAGAGAGATTTAAAAACTTCGGAGATACCGGAATTGTTGCTTTAACTGTTAAATTAAAGTTGGATAACCAATCGAGTGATCTTCTTGATCTTTGGGGCATCAATTCAAAAGTGGCCATTGATAAAGATCGAGGAAATGTATTATCGCAGTCTATGGTTGAACCGCGTGAACCACAAGAGATTAAGGCAGGTGAGCAAGGCGAAAAATATCATGTCTTCATGTTTAGAAAAGATGAATTTGAGCTGTACAAGCAGTTTGATTTAACATTTGGTCCTTTCATAGGTGATGAAGGAAAAGATTTATACAAAGGAAAAACAGTGACGTTTACTTTGCCTAGATAATTGAACAAACAGCAACCAATGTCTTAACAGGCATTGGTTTTTATATGCGGAAATTTTGTTAGGTTTGGTTAGGTTTGGTTAGGATTGTTAAAAGGAGGGTATCTAAAGGGGACTTTATAATTTCTTTTAGGGAGATACGCAACATGGACAAAGAGTATCGTCTTTTCTTGAAGGAACTTCGCCATTTGCATGAGGAATATCGTCGCTGTAACATCCAAATGATTAGAGTTCTTATACGTGAAGATATGCTCCTAATCATGAAAGCCCTTAGAGAGATTAATACAGAAAAATCTAAGTCTGAACCGGAACCTGAAAAATAAATGCAAGAGTTTTAAGGGTCCATTGTAATGTATGGAGCCTTATCTTTCGTTTATAATGATACGAGAGGTGAGGTTGATTTGGATGATTTACACGACATTCCAGGCTTTATTATTCATCGGACAAATGCAAAACTAACAAGCTATTTTCAAAGTATCATGAAAACATATGGTCTTACTTCAGAACAATGGACTGTTATTTCTGCTCTTGATAAAAAAGATAAAGGAATGACACAGAAAGAATTAGCAGAGTTTATTGATAAGGATCAAACGACGTTGGCCAGAATTATTATAGGGATGGAAAAAAGGGGTACCATAAGAAGAGAAATGAATTTACAAGATAAACGCTCTCATTATCTATATTTAACGGAAAAAGGCATGAAGTTAAGAGAACTGTTGGTTCCTGTAGTGGAAGGAATTAATGATAAGTTTGCTGAAGGTATCAGCTGTGAAGAAGTTGCCCAACTAAAATACATACTGAATAAATTTTATGATAATGCAACAAAAAACGAGTAAAACATAGATGTGCTGGATAGTCGAACATGGCTATCCAGTTTTTTTATAGAAGGTAAAAAGTTGTGTTTCTACTTTCACGGCGGTTTCCACGTAGCTTCAGAACATATGTGAATTCCTATGTTATTAAACCATTCTTGAAGAATCTTTCCGCAAGCCTAAAGGCATTGCAATAGGCTTTTTTGGTTTGTGCAATAAGTTTCTATTTCACTTTAACATCCACAATATCATAAAATTCAAGTTTTATTTCGGCATCTAATTCATCTTGAATAGTAATTTTTTGGTCATAGCGATCAATCTTTTTTACTATCGCAATTCTTGAAGTAAAGAACCCGTTTTTCCATGTAATAATTTCTAGTAAGATATTGTCTTTTAAGCTTTCAGATAGAAGTCGTTCTAAGTCTTCAATTTGTCCTTCATCCAATTGTGGTCTAGGTGTTCTATGATAATCTGTTTCAACATCTATAAGTGCTTTAATGTGTTCTGGCATGAAGAACCCTAGCCACTTCTTGTTCTTTCCGCGATCACGAAGCATAAGATCATCGCCCCTTTCAATTCATTTATTATACAAACATTTGTTCTTATTTTTCAAGTCATATGTGATAAAGAAAATATAGATTGGGCTTCCGGATACATTCTATTTTTACAACGAGGTAGCCTTTAGGCTGCATGTTTTCTTCAAGAATAAGGGCTTCAACAACGTTCAATTTTAAAGCCTTCAGAACATCCTTCGGGCGGCAGCACTACAGACTGATCAGAAAGGAAAGAACGCCTTTCTGTCATTCTGTACGTGTCGCTTCGGCATTAAATGGCCCGATAACCACGGTCTGTACGGCTAGCGCCTACATGCCGTAGGTTCCTGTTCCCTTTACGGCAAGCCGCCATACCGAACGAGCCGAAAACCTGAAGATCAAAAGCAATGGAATCTTCCTGGCTGAAGCCAGGAAGCATGTCGCTTGCTTCGCTTTGCTCCAATGCAATAAGGGCATGAATGCGGTTTTAGGTGGCATCGAGCCCCCGAAAACCGACCGATTCAAAGCTTCGCAATGAACCGGTGCTTCAGTTCCAGTTAGCTGCTGATGCAGCTAGCTGGAATGATCGCTAAATAATCGCTCGGACGGAAGGGTATCCTTCTTTGTTCTCCTAAGTGTAATCATTTGCTCCTAAGGGCAGTAAAGGGGTACTTCGCTGTGCTTCGTAAACTTTGTGAACTTTTTTGAGAAAGGCGCTCAAAAAACTTACACAAACTTCGAGCCCCTTGACAGCCCTTGTCGCAAAGATTCGGAGTGGTCAAACAAAGAAAGGAGTTGTCACATATGACAGCACTAGCAACTACAATCTTTACAGCAATTATTATCTTGGGGGCAGCAACGTTTTTGATTATCTGGACACTTGATAACGTAAGAGAGGAAGCAATCAGAACAACAGCAATCATCATCTATGGATTCTGCTTCATCATAACGATAGCAACAGTATTAGTGGAAGCTATCAAGGCAAGCTTCTAAGAAAAAGGAGAAGGGTGAAACCTTCTCCTTTTTTTAGTGAACTAAAGAAGATTTGCAAGTAAAACATACTGGTAAACCTATGCGCCTTGCTGGGGGCATCGAGCCCCCGACAAGGCGACTGTATCATAGCTTCGCAATGATACAGTAAAGCTCTGTTAGAAAGTTGCTGAAGCATCATTCTAAAAACCGCTCCAATATAAGTTTCTGACCATTAAAGGTAGCTGAAAACTATATTTAGGAAGGTGTAAAGCTGTATGCAAAGGTGGATCTTCTAATGAATTGAGAAGATATGTTCCGAATGTTTCAAGAGAATCAATTGCTGAAAGAATAAAACAAACATCCTTCGGGCGGCAGCACTACGGACTGATCAGAAAGGAAGAACGCCTTTCTGTCATTCCATACGTGTCGCTTCGGCATTAAATGGCCCGATAACCACGGTCTGTACGGCTAACGCCTACATGCCGTAGGTTCCTGTTCCATTTACGGCAAGCCGCCATACCGAACGAACCGAAAATCTAAAGATCAAAAGAATAAAAGATCAAAAGGAAAGCAGCCGAAAAGGCTGCTCTTTTATTGTTATTTTTCCCTTTTGCTTCCGAATCGTAAAACAGCGCAAGCCGACTAAGTTTCCAGCCGGTAGGTACCCGAACCTTTCCGGCAGGAAACTAAGACGGCTAGTCAATCGATCAAGGGGCAAAAAACTTTTTTATTAAAAGCGCTGCGCAACATAAAAAACTTTTTGTGCTAATCCCTTGACCGATTGCCTATGCGTGTTTTTCGTTCTCCTTGCAAAAGGGGAAAAATAATCCCCCTTTGGGGAACATCAGCGCTTCGGCTTCAAAAGGGAAAACCCAAGATAAAAGAAAAAGGAGGAAAACAAAATGATTGAAACAGTATTGTTAACAACTTTATTAGTAGGAGCTGGCATTTTAGCACTTATCATCATTGACAGTAACAAAGTTAGAAGAGAAGGTTGAATATTTGCTCTTAAAAAACAACAAATGAGGTGAAAGGTAATGAAAGCTGTATTTATCGGATATGACATCCCATTGGCTTTAGACACCAAGTGGAATGACATTATGCCAGCTTTAAGCAAGATATATAAGGTCATTCAGTATGAAGGGGATAGTGTTCATGTGATAAATGGCGAATCGGATATCAACTTTATTGAAGATTTGCTTGTAGCTTATAACACGCTTAGACAAATAAATTTAACGCTAGAGGTCTTCAAAGTAGACGAATCATTGTTGAGAGCAGATGCATCAAACCAATAATTCAAAAAGTGGTACTTCAAGAATGGAGGAAAAAGAAAATGGCGAAAAGCGTTTATGAAATTATTACAGAAAAAATCATAGAAAAATTAGAAAAGGGTGTTGTCCCGTGGCGCAAGCCGTGGTCAAATTCAAACGCGGTTAACTGGAAAACACAAAAACCATATCGAGGAATCAATAATTTTCTAGTTGAGCCCGGTGAGTATGCTTCAAAGAAGCAGATTCTAGAAGCTGGTGGACGGATTAAAAAAGAAGAAATGAAAAATTCTCATATTATTGTTTATTGGCTCTGGAAAGAGAAAGAAGACGAGGAAACGAAAGAAAAAAAGACCTTTGCTAAACCCTTCTATTATCGAGTTTGGGAGATTAATAAGCAATGTACAGGCTTAAAAAGTAAAAGTAGCTATGAAACGTTTAAACATGACCCAATCGAAAAAGGAGAGGAAATTTTCAAAGGCTATATCAATGCCCCTGATTATACCTTTCAGTCCGGTAAAGCAGTTTATTATCCAACGTGGGATAGAATTAACTGTCCGCCAATTAAAGATTTTAAGATTCCTGAAGAATATTATTGCACCTTGTTTCATGAAATGGTCCACAGCACAGGCCATAAGAGTCGTCTAGCACGTGCAGGCATCACGACAGAAGGCGTTGCGTTTGGGGATGAAGTTTATTCAAAAGAAGAATTAGTTGCTGAAATGGGAGCGGCGATGTTGTGTGGGGTTGCAGGAATTGATAATAGTACGATAGAGAATAGCGCTAGTTATATTGATTCATGGCTTAGAGCTTTAAAGAAAGAAAGTCGTTTAGTATTACAAGCTGCATCGCAAGCCCAAAAAGCATCAGACTATATTCTAGGAGAATCATGGGAGCAAAAAACAGAAGAAAAGTAAGTAACATATGAAATCACAAGCACAGGAGCGCGCCAGTTGATCAGCTGGTGCTGCTTCACGAATGGAGGAAAAAAACATCCGTTTTTTTCTTGAATAAAACAGGCATCGAGCCTGTTTCAAGTTGCTATCGCAACCTTTTAAAATCGTTTGAAAGTCGATTCCTGGGAGGAAGGTAACCATTTGCTGAAGCAAATGCTTTCTAGGGCATTATTGGAAAAAGCCCCCCTCAAGAACAAAAATAGCCTCTTTCTACCGGTTAATGACCGTGAAGGAGGTTGTTTTTAGGTTGAGGGAGGTCTAAACCTTGGGATTGCTGCATTTAATAAATTAAAAGCATAAGACTTTAAAACTTTAAAACATTTAATCTTTAAAAGTTTTAGTGAGCTATTTTGCTTTCTGGACGAGTGATTGTTCAAAAAAGGGGGAGTGGTTAGTGATCAAATTAGATTTGAGAAACCATCGAACACGCAAAGAAAGATCCGACAAAAAAATCAATGTGAATCCTGCACTGGATCAGGACACGCATAATAAGCTGAAAAAGTTGTCTGTCAGCTGTGATGTATCAAAAACAAAAATGGCTGAAATGCTTTTACGAATGGCATTGAATCATCCTAATATTATTCAGCACTTTCAGGATCACTACAACAAAGATTCACAGTATCGGGTGATTCCAGTTAAACAAGGAGATAAAATTGTTTATTAAGCCCAGAATTTTTTGTACCTGTCCATATTCTTAGAAATACGATTCCAGTTCTTATGACACTTAGGGCAACGGCCATTCGTTGTCTCTTTAACATTGTTTTTTTTGCAGTCTTTGCATGTTTTCAATGGATTTCACCTCGGATTATTAATATTGTCATTATTTCCGAGGTTGAGAGGTTTTATACATGGTAGGAACAAGGCAGTCTTCAGGCTGCTTTTATTCTTTAGAATGGATCGATTTATTTAGTAAAATCAATCTATAAGGATACATCGGGCGGCAGCACTACGGACTGATCAGAAAGGAAGAACGCCTTTCTGTCATTCCATACGTGTCGCTTCGGCATTAAATGGCCCGATAACCACGGTCTGTACGGCTA
>NZ_PKLB01000016.1:0-41613 GCF_002858905.1 Bacillus sp. UMB0893
ACACGGAAGTTAAGCTCTTTAGCGCCGATGGTAGTTGGGGGTTTCCCCCTGTGAGAGTAGGACGTTGCCAGGCAGTATCAATTATTTATTACTATCGCGGGGTGGAGCACGATCGAATAATCTTCTTCGAATCAGCTTCAGCGTACCGATTGAGCCGCATCTTGGCTAAGCTTCCTGAAATCGGGACGGAAAACGCAAGCAATGAGCATAGAAAGTCAGTATAATTTATTATTATCGCGGGGTGGAGCAGTCTGGTAGCTCGTCGGGCTCATAACCCGAAGGTCGCAGGTTCAAATCCTGTCCCCGCAACCAAATGGTCCCGTGGTGTAGCGGTTAACATGCCTGCCTGTCACGCAGGAGATCGCCGGTTCGATCCCGGTCGGGACCGCCATTTACATATAAACGATAACGAAACTCGAGGTTTCGTTTTTTTTATGCATTTTTTAGGGTAGACTGATAAAGAAACTTGGACATACTAGGCAGATAAGATACACTTAATGACAAGGAACTCTCCTTAGAACCGCACTGTTCTAAGGATTTTTTATAATTCTTTAAGTGCTTTCGGCACTTCAATTACAATACTGCAGACAGACGGGTTCAATACCTCACTAGCAGATCTGCTTTTAAGGTTAAAAACCTTGCAGTCAGTATGCTGCTGCAGGAAAAAGTTACAAAATCAGCTTTCTGAAATCGGCAAAGGCGGTGTAGAGTGTGACCATTCAAGATGAATTTCATTTTATTGATAAAATTAAACAGAAAAGCAACCGCCACACTCTTTTAGTTGAAGGTATAGGTGACGATGCCGCTGTTTATCAAACTAAAAACGATTATCTTGAGATTGTTTGCGCTGATACAATGGTGGAAGGCGTTCATTTTCTAAAAGATGCTTCTTCACCTAAAGATATTGGATTTAAGGCAGTGGCTGTGAATATTAGTGATGTAGCCGCAATGGGAGGTACACCAAAGTATTATCTCGTCACGATTGCGGTGCCAAAATCATGGTCTGAAGAAGAATTAGTGGAACTGTATACAGGTATGGATGAGATTGCTGAAGTGTATCACATGGATTTAATAGGCGGAGATACAGTTTCGACATCTGATAAGCTGGTTATTACGGTTACCGTAATCGGTGAGGTAAAAAAGAACAGGCAGCGTTTGCGGAGAGATGCGCGCCCAGGTGATATTGTTTTTGTAACAGGAACGATTGGAGATTCTGCAGCAGGGCTACAGATTCTTTTAGGAAATCTTTCGGTAAATGATGAGAAGGATCGCTCTTTTCTTGTTAACCGTCATAAACGTCCCTCTCCTCAAGTTAAAGCTGGACAGATCCTATCCAGCATCAATCGTGTTTCATTAAACGATATTAGTGATGGACTTGCAAGTGAACTAAATGAATTGTGCGAAGCAAGCTGTGTTAAAATGGTTATTGAAAAAGATAAGATTCCACTCAGTAACTCTATTCGTTCATTGAATTCTAATCAGCTTGATGAATGGATTTTATATGGCGGAGAGGATTTTGAACTGGTTGGCACGGTTTCTCCATCATTATTTGAACAGCTTCAAAAACAGTGCATTGAAGAAGGCATTTATCTAACGGTAATTGGACACGTTGAAGCTGGTCACTCTGAAGTGTTTCTTTTGGATGATGGAAATGAAACGAAGCTGCATAAATCAGGATTCAATCATTTTAGATAAGGTGAGAAAATGACTAAACATGTAATAAAAACAAATAGCTCGGAAGAAACAACGAATATTGCAATCAGACTTGGTGAACTAGTGAAGCCCGGTGACGTACTTACATTAGAAGGAGATCTTGGAGCAGGGAAAACGACGTTCACAAAGGGTTTAGCAAAAGGGATGGGCATCCGGAAAAACGTAAATAGCCCTACTTTCACGATTATGAAAGAGTACCGTGACGGAAGATTGCCGCTCTATCATATGGACGTTTACCGAATGGAAAATAGCGATGAGGATTTAGGATTTGATGAATTTTTTGAAGGCGAAGGTGTCACTGTTGTTGAATGGGCACATCTCATTGAAGAACAGCTGCCAAAACAGCGTTTGGACATTCGCATTTATCGCACCGAAGATGATGCACGAAAAATAACATTTGAACCTATTGGCGATAAATATATTGGTTTATGTAAGGAGCTCATTTTAAATGAAAGCAATAGCGATTGATACATCCAATCTCACGTTAGGTATTGCCCTTTTAGATGAAACGAAAGTAATTGGGGAATATGTAACAAATCTTAAGAAAAATCATTCTGTCCGTGCGATGCCGGCTGTTGAATGGCTCATGCAAGAGTGCGATACCAAACCGGAGGAACTTGAAAGGGTCATCGTTGCAAAAGGACCTGGATCCTATACAGGCCTGAGAATTGGTGTAAGCATTGCTAAAACGCTTGCTTGGACTTTGAATATTCCGCTTGTCGGTGTCTCAAGTCTTGAGGTGCTTGCGGCCGGCGGAACTTTTTTTAATGGCTTTCTCTGCCCGCTCTTTGATGCGAGACGAGGTCAAGTGTATACAGGCTTGTATGAGTATGGAGAAAATGGCGTTTTTATGAATTGCAGAAAAGATCAAAATGTCTTGCTTTCTGACTGGCTTGAGGAATTAAAAAAGGAAGATAAAAAGATACTTTTCTTAGGGAATGATGTAAGCATGCATCATGAGGTAATTTTGGAAACATTAAAGAGTCAGGCAGTTATTGCAAGCATGACCGAGCATAACCCAAGACCAGCGATGCTTGGGAAAATCGGTTTAACGAAAGAACCAGAGGACATACATACATTTGTGCCGAACTATATCCGTTTAGCAGAGGCAGAAGTAAAATGGTTGGAACAACAGAAATAAGTGGGTGAGAAGGTTGGAGCAGAATACAATCATGATTCGGCTTATGAATGTAAATGATATCGATGCTGTTTACGAAATTGAAACTCAGTCCTTTGCGACTCCGTGGCTGAAGGAATCATTTCATAATGAATTAACGCAAAATCACTTTGCGAAGTACCTTGTCGTTGAATTCGATCAACAAATTATTGGGTACTGCGGTTTGTGGATTATTATGGATGAAGCTCAAGTTACGAATATTGCGGTTCTGCCAGGATTCAGGGGAAATAAGATTGGTGAAACATTGCTTAAACAGGCAATCGGAATGGCAAAAGAGTATGGAGCCGGTAAAATCTCTCTAGAAGTAAGGGTTTCAAATCATGTTGCACAATCTTTATACCGAAAGCTGGGTTTTCAGCCCGGGGGAGTTAGAAAAAGGTATTACACGGATAATGGAGAAGATGCTTTAGTAATGTGGGTGAAATTAAAATGACGAAAAAAGATCAATTTATATTAGGGATTGAGACAAGCTGTGATGAAACAGCTGTATCTATTGTGAAAAATGGACGGGAAATCATTTCAAATGTTGTTGCTTCTCAAATTGAGAGCCATAAACGCTTCGGCGGTGTTGTTCCTGAAATCGCTTCGAGGCATCATGTTGAACAGCTGACACTTGTGCTGGAAGAGGCAATGCAGCAGGCAGATATGACATTTAAAGATTTGGACGCGATTGCTGTTACCGAAGGGCCTGGACTTGTAGGTGCACTGCTGATTGGGGTAAATGCAGCAAAGGCACTCGCTTTTGCCCATCAGCTTCCATTAATAGGCGTACACCATATAGCTGGACATATATATGCCAATCAGCTAATTTCTGAAATGGAGTTTCCTTTGCTTTCGCTTGTTGTTTCAGGCGGGCATACTGAGCTTGTTTATATGAAAGAACACGGATCGTTTGAAGTCATTGGAGAAACATTGGATGATGCAGCAGGAGAAGCCTATGACAAAGTAGCAAGAACACTCCAGCTCCCATATCCGGGAGGGCCTCATATTGACCGAATGGCAATGGAGGGATCACCTGTCTTAAACTTACCGAGAGCCTGGCTTGAGCCTGACTCCTATAACTTTAGTTTCAGCGGTTTAAAATCGGCTGTTATAAACACACTTCATAATGCAGAGCAGCGCGGCGAAGTGATTGATCCAAACGATTTAGCTGCAAGCTTTCAAGCAAGCGTCATTGATGTATTAGTAACAAAAACAGCTTCAGCAGCTGAAAAATACCATGTAAAGCAAGTCCTGCTTGCGGGTGGAGTAGCAGCGAATCGCGGCTTGAGGGCAGCTCTGGAAAGTAAATTCAAAGAATTTCCGACTGTAGAATTGCTGATTCCGCCACTATCGCTTTGTACTGATAATGCGGCAATGATTGCAGCAGCAGGAAGTGTTTTTTATGATAAAGGGATTTCAGGAAATTTGAGAATGAATGCAAATCCAGGTTTGGAATTGCCAAGCTAATATGAGATATTAACACCTTATCCACATGCGTTCTAATAACATGAAGAAGCTTTAAAAAAAGCTTGATGTTTAAGCTCTGAATAACATGTGGATAATGTGGATAAAAGAGTGATATTTTGTGGATAATGTGAATAATAGAGTAGAAACCTTTTATAATAACATTTTTACGTGTGGATAACTAAAAAACAGTGCCAAATTTGGCACTGTTTTTTTGATCTTGCATCTAACTTACAGATTTTATTGATTGTGGATAATGAAATAAGGCTATTTATGATTTGCGCTTTTCGTCTATTTTCAGAATAATAATAATTTCCAGCATCAATGTCTAGCGCAAGCGCCTAACTCCTCGGTCAGAACGGCTCCGCCAAAAAAGTCAAAACCGGACTTTTCCGGCAGATCCTTATCTGCCTGTCGGAGCTGACCAAGGCGCTTACGCTTTTTTTATCAATCCTCTTGAAGCAATTCCCATTCGTTCATAAGGTTTTCTAATTCTGCTTGATAGCCGTCATTTTCAGAATTAATTTCCTGAACCTTTGTATGGTCTTGGTAGATGGCTGGATCACATAATAATTCTTCATTTTTTTCAATCTGCAATTCAATAATAGAGATTCGTTCTTCTACTTCCTGAAGTCTTCTCTGTTTTTGTCTCTCCAACTTTTTGGCTTCTTTATCTTGTTCGTATGATCGTTTATTCTGATTATCTTTAGGTTTGATATCTGGGACCGAATCAAGGTTTGCAAGCTCAAGCTGCTCTGCTTTTTTTGTTTGATAATAATCATAGTCACCTAAAAATTCATATATTCCGCCTGATGATAATTCATAAACTTTTGTAGCGATGCGGTTAATGAAATATCTGTCGTGCGATACGAAAAGAATCGTGCCAGGATAATCAATCAAAGCATTTTCAAGGACTTCTTTGCTGTCAAGGTCGAGATGGTTTGTCGGCTCATCAAGTATTAGCAAATTAGCCTTTTGAAGCATGAGCTTTGCAAGAGCCAATCTTGCTTTTTGACCGCCGCTTAAAGTAGAAACGTTCTTAAGAACATCATCACCTGAAAATAGGAAATTTCCAAGAACGGTCCGAATTTCTTTTTCAGGCAACAACGGATATTCATCCCAAAGCTCATCAAGCACACGTTTATTCGATGTTAAATTAGCCTGTTCCTGGTCATAGTAGCCAATTTTTACACCAGAACCAATTTCAAAAGCCCCACGAAAGGGAGTCATTTTTTGAATGATGGTTTTTAAAAGTGTTGATTTTCCAATACCATTTGGCCCTACAAGAGCAATGCTGTCTCCTCTATTGATTGAAAACGAGACGTTTGAAATGATGGGTGATTCCCCATCATACGAAACGGCAATGTCCTTTGCTTTCAAAACATCATTGCCGCTCTGCCTTTCAATATCAAACCTGAAATGAGCAGACTTTTCATCGCCTAATGGCCTGTCCATCAATTCCATTCGGTCAAGTTTTTTTCTGCGGCTTTGAGCACGCTTTGTTGTTGAGGCCCTCGCCATATTTTTTTGAATAAAGTCTTTCAGTTTCGCTACTTCATCCTGCTGTTTTTCGTATAGCTTTAATTCGCGCTCATAATTGTCAGCGCTTTGCTGCAGGTAGCTGCTGTAGTTTCCAGTATATTTGATGCTTGTCGTCCGGGAAATTTCATACACTTGACTGACCACTTTATCAAGAAAGTAGCGGTCGTGCGAGACGATTAAAATAGCGCCGGGATAACTTTGCAAATATTGCTCAAGCCAAGACAGTGTCTCAATGTCAAGATGGTTTGTCGGCTCATCAAGGACTAATAAATCCGGACTGGTTAAGAGTAATTTTCCGAGTGCCAATCGCGTTTTCTGTCCGCCGCTTAACGATTGAATCGGGGCAGAGACATCAAACTTGGAAAATCCGAGTCCGTGAAGGACAGAGCGGATATCTGCTTCGTATTGGTAGCCGCCTTTTTCCTTAAAATCAATCTGAAGACGATCGTACTCTTTCAGATATTGTTCAAACTCCCGTTCAGATGGATCTGTATTTGCCATCTTTTGTTCGAGATCACGCATCTTCATTTCCATATCTTTTAAAAATTGAAAAACAGACAGCATTTCATCCCAAATGGAAAGATTAGACTCAAGACCTGTATCCTGTGCAAGATATCCAATCGAAACGCCTTTAGGTTTAATAATCTCTCCGGATTCATAAGAAAGCTGGCCTGCTATAATCTTCAGCAATGTTGATTTGCCGGCGCCATTGCGTCCTACTAGTGCAATTTTGTCGCGTGTTTGAATTTCCAGCTTAATATTCGATAATATGAGATCAGCAGCAAAATATTTTGACAGCTGGTTTATTTGTAGCAAAATCATGTATTTTCACCTCAGGCTATGATAGTTTAAGTGTAGCTCATCAAAGAGGGAGCCGCAATGATTGTACCTCTTGCAGGGCAAACATTTGTAACAATAAGTAAAAAGACAGATTTGATAAAATAGTGTATAGTCTAGTATGAGGGGCGTAAAAGATGTCAAATTTTACTCATTTTAACCAGCAGGGCAGAGCCAAAATGGTTGATATATCGAATAAGCAAGATTCTGTACGTACAGCTGTTGCAAGGTCCAGCGTCGTAATGAAGAAACATGTATATGAACAAATCGTAAATCAAAAGCTTAAGAAGGGTGATGTGCTTGCTGTTGCCCAGGTAGCTGGTATAATGGCAGCAAAGAACACCTGGAATATCGTTCCGATGTGCCATCCAATTCCACTAAAAGGAATCAATTTAGAATATCAGTGGAAAATAGAAGGTGAACTCTATCATCTGGAGATTGCTTCGACTGTAAAAACAACAGGGAGTACAGGTGTTGAAATGGAAGCGCTAACTTCTGTTTCTGTCTGCGCACTGACTGTATATGATATGTGTAAAGCACTAGATAAAGGGTTAATAATCGGTCCTGCCTATCTGTCTGAGAAAACAGGAGGAAAAAGCGGGGATTATAAACGAGAGGAACCTGTAGCTTTGAATGTGGGGGATAGAATGTGAACAACATTGAACAATCGAAGATTCCGCAAGCTACTGCCAAGCGCTTGCCATTATACTATCGTTTTTTAAAAAACTTGCATGCATCCGGCAAGCAGCGTGTTTCATCTGCTGAGTTAAGTGATGCGGTCAAAGTAGATTCTGCAACGATCCGCAGGGATTTTTCCTACTTTGGAGCTCTTGGGAAAAAAGGATATGGGTATAATGTAAATTATCTTCTTTCTTTTTTCAGAAAAACGCTCGACCAGGATGAGGTTACGAAAGTTACGTTAATTGGAGTAGGTAATTTAGGCACAGCCTTTTTGCACTATAACTTCACTAAGAATAACAATACGGTAATCTCACTTGCATTTGATGTGGATGAAGAAAAAATCGGCACTGAAATTGGCGATGTTCCAATTTTAAATTTAAACGATTTAGAGGAAAAGCTTCCTAAAGACGTGACAGTCGCTATTTTGACGGTTCCTGCACACGTGGCCCAATCGATTACAGACAGGCTGATTGCAAAAGGAATAAAAGGAATACTTAATTTTACACCTGCCAGATTGAATGTTCCTGAAGAAATCAGGATTCATCATATTGATTTAGCTGTTGAGCTGCAATCGCTCGTTTACTTTTTGAAGCATTATCCAAACGCTTAAGAACAGGGGTGAATGAAATGCCGAATATCGGCTTTGGAAGTTTGTTGTTAATTGTTTTTGCAGCACTCTTAATTTTTGGTCCAAAGAAGCTGCCTGAGCTTGGAAAAGCAGTGGGCAACTCATTGCGCGAGTTTAAACAAGCGACGAAAAATCTAGCGGACGACGATGATGATAAAAAGAATGAAGAGAAGTAAGATAGGATGAAAGCTATCATGAAACAAAACGAAATGTCGGTTTACGATCACATTGCCGAATTGAGGAAAAGGCTGATCATAACGGTCTTTTTCCTGTTCCTTTCTGTGATTGCCGGCTTTTTAGTAGCAAAGCCAATTATTATCTATTTGCAGCATACGAATGAGGCTCAGAATTTAACGCTGAATTCCTTTCGTATGACAGATCCGCTTATGGTTTATATGCAATTCTCATTTATTATTGCTTTTATTATTACATCACCGATCATACTCTATCAGCTGTGGGCTTTTGTGAGTCCTGGTCTTTACGAAAAGGAAAGAAGAGTTACGCTAAGCTATATTCCGATTTCGATCGGATTGTTTCTTGCAGGCATTAGCTTTTCTTATTTTCTATTATTCCCCTTCATCGTAGACTTTATGGAAGAATTCTCCAACGATTTGGAGATTCAGCAGGTGATTGGGATTAATGAGTATTTTCAGTTTTTAATTCAATTAACCGTTCCGTTTGGTTTGCTGTTTCAGCTTCCGGTAGTTATCATGTTTTTAACGAGGCTCGGCATTGTAACGCCGATGTTTCTAGCGAAAATCAGGAAATATGCTTATTTTGCTCTGCTCGTAATTGCAGCATTAATAACACCGCCTGAGCTTGTCTCGCATCTGATGGTATCGGTGCCGTTGTTTATCCTTTATGAAATAAGCATAGTTGTATCAAGATTTGCTTATCGAAAGGCACAGAAGGTACAGTTTGAAGAAGCAAATAAAGAAGGGTGATCCAATTGGCTGCATTCAGCATGCCTTGGACCACCCTGTTTTTACTACTTGGCTGTTTTCGCATAGATTGTTGTTTCTATTAGTAAGATTTATTCACGTTTATCATGAGAATTTCGTACTCTTTTCTACTAATATTACTAGAAGCTATTCCTTAATTAACGATTGAATACACTAAATACGAAAGAACAGCAATAAACCCTTAGCAAAGAGCCTATTTCTTTTTCTTTTTAAAAGAGAGATTAAACATTCTAAGCGCTACTCCCAGATCAAACGTAGCGATGAGCATAAGCAGGATTGTCGGGAACGACCATAGTCCTTCACCTGAACTGTTAACCGCAAGATAGGTAAACAGAATGCCCATTGATAAGTAAAAAATCCCCATTGAAATTGGGCTTGTTCTCATTCTTACATGCCTCCAAAAATAAATTGCATTTGTTCCGCCTGCTTCAGCATCTCCTCAAGCTGTTCCCTGTTAGTTTGCAGAATGACGACAAACGTATTCATCGCAACATGCGCAAAAATAGGAACTAAGATTCGTTTCGTTTTTACATATAGAAAGGCAAACACAAACCCCATAGATCCGTATAGCAGAACGTGCTGAGGTTCACCATGGACCAGTGCAAACACAAGTGAACTGATTAGTGCGGATAAAAAGAAATTAATCCGCTGATACAAGACCCCGAATAAGATCTTTCTGAAAATAATTTCTTCCAAAATCGGCCCAATGATGGATGTGACGAGAATCAATAGAGGTGTAACCTGCAAAACCTCCATGATGACCTTCGTGTTTTCCGACTCGCCTTCAATTCCAAAAACCTGAATTTCGATATTTGCTGCCAGGACCTGAACGAACAGTGCCATAAAAACCCCGCCGACTGCCCACAAGACTGAAGTGCTGACAGGTGAGGCATCTCCTCTGAATTCATTGCTTTTAAAATGATTGCGAAGAAGGAGCAGAACAATGGCGAATGCAACCGCAAAGCTTGCAACCGTCCAGTAGCCTGATGCCGTAATCTGAGCCATCCGCTGTGATTCGCCTTCACCTATCCCCATCCGAAGCAATAAAGGAATGCCCAAAATGCCTGAAAACTGCATCACTATGTATGTCAAAATAATCAACCAATATTCTTTCTTCAAACTAACGACTCCTTTACTGGCTTTCAGTCAAAACATTAAAAAGAAGCAATTTCACTAGGCACTATTGTATCATAAATCATTAAAGGTGTAGGTAGATAACGATGTTAGAGTTTTCATAACAAGTATATAACATGTTAATTCAGCCATAATGATTGAATGGTAAAGGATTATAATTTTTTTAACTTATCACTTGAAATTGAATGAGAGATTATATAATATAGTACTTGTGTTAGCACTCGGGACTTCTGAGTGCTAATAAAAAGAATATTACAAAATCAATGAAAATTTGAGGAGGTTGTTTCACTTGTTAAAGCCATTAGGTGATCGTGTCGTAATTGAGCTTGTACAATCCGAAGAAAAAACTGCTAGCGGTATCGTACTGCCGGATAGTGCGAAAGAAAAACCGCAAGAAGGTAAAGTAGTGGCAGTAGGTACTGGTCGAGTGCTTGACAACGGTGAGCGTGTTGCTCTTGAAGTTGCAGAAGGCGATCGTATTATCTTCTCAAAATACTCTGGTACTGAAGTGAAGTATGAGGGTGCTGAATACTTAATTTTACGCGAAAGCGACATTTTAGCAGTTATCGGCTAAATAATAAATTCCAATATCATAGAACACTATTCTTAGGAGGTAATGGAAAATGGCTAAAGACATTAAATTCAGTGAAGACGCTCGCCGCGCTATGCTGCGCGGAGTTGATGCACTTGCTAATGCAGTAAAAGTAACACTTGGACCAAAAGGACGCAACGTGGTTCTTGAAAAGAAATTCGGATCTCCGTTAATTACAAATGACGGTGTAACAATCGCAAAAGAAATTGAACTTGAAGATGCATTCGAAAACATGGGTGCAAAGCTTGTTGCTGAAGTTGCAAGCAAAACAAACGACGTTGCCGGTGACGGAACTACTACTGCAACAGTTCTTGCTCAAGCGATGATCCGTGAAGGTCTTAAAAACGTAACAGCTGGTGCTAACCCAATGGGTATCCGCAAAGGAATCGAAAAAGCTGTTATTGTTGCAACTGAAGAATTAAAAGCTATCTCTAAACCAATCGAAAGCAAAGAGTCAATTGCTCAAGTAGCTGCAATCTCTTCTGCTGACGAAGAAGTAGGCCAATTGATTGCTGAAGCAATGGAGCGCGTTGGAAACGACGGCGTTATCACAATCGAAGAGTCAAAAGGCTTCACTACTGAGCTTGAAGTGGTTGAAGGTATGCAATTCGACCGTGGATATGCATCTCCTTACATGGTAACTGATTCAGATAAAATGGAAGCTGTCCTTGACAACCCATACATCTTAATCACTGACAAAAAAATCACAAACATTCAAGAGATCCTGCCTGTATTAGAACAAGTTGTACAACAAGGCAAGCCTCTATTATTAATTGCTGAAGATGTTGAAGGTGAAGCACTTGCTACATTAGTAGTTAACAAACTTCGCGGAACATTCAATGCAGTAGCTGTTAAAGCTCCTGGATTCGGTGACCGCCGCAAAGCAATGCTTGAAGATATCTCAGTTCTTACTGGCGGAGAAGTGATCACTGAAGATCTAGGCTTAGATCTTAAATCAGCGAACATCTCTCAACTGGGCCGCGCTTCTAAAGTGGTTGTAACAAAAGAAAACACAACAATCGTTGAAGGTGCTGGAGAGTCTGACAAAATTGCTGGACGCGTAAAACAAATCCGAGCTCAATTAGAAGAAACAACTTCTGAATTCGATAAAGAAAAATTACAAGAGCGCTTAGCGAAATTAGCTGGCGGTGTAGCAGTCATCAAAGTTGGTGCTGCAACTGAAACAGAATTAAAAGAGCGCAAACTACGCATTGAAGATGCATTGAACTCTACTCGCGCTGCAGTAGAAGAAGGCATCGTATCAGGCGGTGGTACTGCCCTTGTAAATGTATACAACAAAGTTGCATCAGTAGAAGGCGAAGGCGATTTCTCAACAGGCGTAAACATCGTATTACGCGCTCTTGAAGAGCCAATTCGTCAAATCGCACACAACGCAGGTCTTGAAGGCTCAGTTATCGTTGAGCGTCTAAAGCAAGCTGAAGTAGGAACTGGCTTCAACGCTGCAACTGGCGCTTGGGTGAACATGATCGATGCGGGTATCGTAGATCCTACGAAAGTAACTCGTTCAGCTCTTCAAAACGCTGCATCTGTAGCGGCTATGTTCTTGACTACTGAAGCAGTAGTTGCTGACAAGCCAGAACCAGCTGGTGCTGCAATGCCTGATATGTCAGGAATGGGCGGCATGGGTGGAATGGGCGGCATGATGTAATAATTAATTTAATCCATTGATATCAGTGGTTTGATTGTGTTGAAATTTGCTAATGCTCATAATTTGCTCATAATGGATTAATAATGATGAAATCTAAAAAGGTCTTTCATAAGTTCAATGAACTTGTGAAAGGCCTTATTTGTTGGTTTATAAAAAAGTTTGATTATTTTCTACCTGTGTTGCTCAGCAATCGCGCCCGATAGTGGAAAAGTGAAGAACGCGAAGGAGTTACATTAATAATCCTCAATTATTTTACTAAGCTACCGTGAACCCAAAAAGAAAAACGTCCACACATCTTGCAGGAACGCATAATAAACAGTTACTCTGCTGAGATTATTAAGAACATAGGTCTACGAAGTTCTTCTTTCATTTCGGGAATACTCTTTAACATTTCTTCGGAAGGAATTGGTCACTGGAAGCAGGAGTAAACCTCATTGTTTTCACACCAGAGAAACCGGGAACCTACATGTACAGCTGCTGGATGGGAATGATCCGCGGTGTAATCATTTTGAAAGAAGCATAGGAGGAGGTAAAAGCTCCATAAAGAAAATCGGCTGTATCCAATGGGGATAGCTGGGTTTTAAAAATATTTAGAAAATCCAGTTGACAGCACACCTACTACGTGTTACGATATACCTGTAGTAGGTCACACTGGATACCGACACCACTGAATAGTGAGGTTGTAAAATATTTTTAAGGAAAATAGTTGACACCCCCTGCTACTCGGTGATACAATGTACATGTAATAAGCAATACTTAATAGCTTGATTTCCCAAAAGCTATTAAGTAAAAAAATTTCCCTTAGTACTAAGTTATACTGAATATAAGTCAGACGAAATAGAGGAGGCTCTGAACATGGAAAATTTAACTGAAATGCTGAAGGGTTCGCTGGAAGGCTGCGTGCTGGAAATCATCAGCCGCCAAGAAACCTATGGCTACGAGATCACCCGCCGCCTGAACGAGCTTGGGTTTACCGAAGTCGTGGAAGGGACGGTCTACACCATCCTCGTGCGATTAGAAAAGAAAAAACTGGTGGACATAGAAAAGAAACCGTCAGATATGGGGCCGCCCCGCAAGTTTTACTCACTTAATGAGGCTGGCCGCCAGGAACTTGAATTGTTTTGGAAAAAATGGGATTTTGTCTCATCGAAAATCAACGTCTTGAAGTCAATCTAGCTTCATAAGATATTCCGTCCGATATTTTTGGAGTGTCTTGTTCAGCTTTATAAAAAAAGGAGGAAAAATAAAATGATGGAAATGTTCAAAAAAATGATTGGTGATAAAAAAGAGTACAAAATGATGATGGCACGGGTTGAAGCTCTGCCAGAGGACTACCAGTTTGTATTTAAGAAAATTCAAAACTACATGTGGAATTTCTCAGCGGGCAACGGGATGGATATGCTGCACATTCAGTATGAATTAATCGAGTTGTTCGAAGCCGGTGCGGCAGAAGGCAGACAAGTGCTTGAAATCACTGGGGACGACGTGGCGTCCTTTGCCGACGAACTAGTGGCAAACGCTAAAACCTATGTCGCCAAATATCGTGAAGATTTGAATCAGAGTATCAGGAAGCGATTGGGAAAAAAGTAAATTCAATAGAAAATACCGACTGAATAGCTGGTTACAAATGTAAATTACCACCTTCGCTATTCAGTTATATTTTCAACCTGGTAATAAGTTATACAGATTATCAGTCAGACTAAATAGAAGTATAAGGAGGAAAAAAGTATGAGCAATGCAGCGATTTCTGTAAAAGGGTTAAAAAAATCCTTTAAAGACAAGGAAGTCTTAAAGGGGGTGGATTTTGAGGTGCGGCGTGGCGAAATTTTCGCACTGCTGGGCTCAAATGGAGCGGGCAAGACGACGACGGTCAACATCCTCTCGACGCTGATGAAGGCCGATGGCGGCGAAGTAGGTATTTGCGGCTTTGACGTCCAGCGTCAACCGGATCATGTTCGCCAGAGCATCAGCCTGACAGGGCAGTTCGCAGCTTTAGACGGCATGCTCACCGGGCAGGAAAACCTGATGATGATCGCCAAGTTGCGGGGAGTTTCCAATCCCGCTCAAGTCGCCGACAATCTGCTGGCAAGATTCAGCCTGACCGATGCGGCCAACCGCCGGGCGGACAAATATTCCGGCGGGATGAAGCGCCGGCTTGACATCGCCATGAGCCTGATCGGGACGCCAGCAGTCATTTTTCTCGACGAACCGACGACAGGGCTTGACCCCGAAGCGCGGATTGAAGTCTGGGATACCGTCAAGGAGCTTGCCGGCGGCGGCACGACCATCTTGCTGACGACCCAGTACCTGGAGGAAGCTGAACAACTGGCGGACCGTATCGCCATCCTGCATGGCGGAAAAATCATCACAACCGGTACCCTTACCGAACTTAAAGAGATGTTCCCGCCAGCGAAAAAGGAGTACATCGAGAAGCAGCCGACATTGGAGGAAATTTTCCTCGCGATCATCGGCAAAAAGGAGGAGATGTAAATGAAAAGCAAAACAGGGGTATTACTAGGGCGTTTAATGCGCAACATCATGCGCAGCCCGGATACGATTATCACGGTTGCGATAACGCCGATTATGATGATGCTGCTGTTTGTCTACGTATTTGGCGGCGCCATAGAGACAGGAACGGACATCTACGTCAATTATTTATTGCCGGGAATCTTGGTGATGGCTATCGCATCCGGCGTCGCTTACACTTCACTGCGGCTGTTTACGGATGTAAAGAGCGGGCTGATGGCGCGTTTCATTACCATGCCGATCAAGCGCACGTCGGTATTGTGGGCTCACGTGCTGACCTCGCTTGTTTCCAATGCGCTTACTGTCGTGGTGGTTATCCTCGTCGCGCTCTTGATGGGCTTCCGTTCCAGCGCTGATATCCTTGATTGGCTCGCGGTAGCTGGGATACTCGGATTGTTTACGCTGGCGCTGACATGGCTGGCGGTCATTCCCGGATTGACAGCGAGGTCTATGGAAGGGGCGACAGCTTACTCGTACCCGCTGATTTTCCTGCCGTTTATCAGTTCGGCCTTTGTCCCCACCGAAACCATGCCTAAAATTGTCCGTGTGTTCGCTGAGAACCAGCCCGTGACTTCAATCGTGAATACGATTCGTGCCCTCTTGTATGAAGGGTCTGTTGGCAACGGTATCTGGATCGCGCTTGCCTGGTGCCTCGGCATTATGGTCATCGCTTACTTCTTCGCCAATAAACAATTTAAACGCCAGTTAGGGTAAGTACACCATTATAGGATTAGCCATATCAATTGTCAGCCGCTGCGATGAATGCATTTGCTATCATATTGTATATCATCGCAGTGCTGTTGTAATTTTGGTTGTAAATTTTGTGCAACCGGAGATATAGGTTTAAAACGCAACTTAACGTCAGATGAAATTACTAACCAAATTTTGTACTTTCACTTACAAGGGCATTCAATTGACAGTATTTCTTTTATGGGAATGAGAGAAGCATAAGCGAATAGGTCTTAAAAACCTTTGATTTATAGAAGTTTCTCATTTATTTGAAAATAAATGCTCACCTATTTTCTCACCTAACAAGTAAATAGCTTTAAAGTTGAAGGTCTTCCATCAGTTTCTGTACTTATGGGAGGCCTTTTCTTCCATGTTGTCAGTCATATGCTCATAGATGTTCATTGTATCTGTATGTCCTAATCGTTGTTGAATTTCTTTCAACCCCACCCCTTCATCGATCAGTAACGCAGTGTGAGTATGCTGAACGAATGCAACGTAATTTCCTTGTTGATAAAAGGTAACTTCTTAAGAAGACGTTGTTAAACGTATTGCAGCCAGTTTTTGCACTAAAGGATAGCCCTCTGGTGAAAGTGAAGACAAAGTTTTCATCCTTATAATGATGTCTGTTTTGAATTTTTATTTCAATTTGCTTGAGAAGATGATTTTTAAATAACTTCATGACCTGATCGTCCATTTTGATTGTACGCATAGAACCTTTTGTTTTCGGCGTAAGCAATGTATACTTCACCTTATTGTTGACGGGATAATATAAAGTTTTGGATATTTTTATAGATCCTCGTTTAAAATCGACATCCGGCCATTTTAGAGCTAACGATTCACCTATCCGAATTCCTGAACAAGCTAAAGCGAAAAAGCAGCTTAAATTTCCAAAAGATATATCATTTGATATTAGTAAAATGAGCTGGGTTGAACCTGAAATTTATTTTAAAGGTGACGAAGTATTGAAAAAGACCTTTGATGGTACTCGAACTTGGTATGAAGGACAACCCCGTATAAACCCACGTAACAAAGACAATACCATTGAACCGATAGAATTCATCATCCAATCGAGAACAGAATTCACATCTACTTTTGGAGATTTTGATGGATATTAAATATCAAGAAGGAAAATTGGTGGCGATTCCTATTTTAAGCTATCTTGGTTTCGAGTCTTCAAGATAAGGGGGAGTATGCTGAAAATAACAATCAGTCTTTGGGAAGCCTTTTTTTCATCTCTTTTGTTAGATGTAATCTTGTACTAATGAAAAGAACTACACAGAAAAATGATGGGATCTTAGAATGACCGACGAAAATAATAGGGAATAAAAATTGGATGACTGTAATAAATGTTTCTATAGTACCTCTATATTAATCTGCATTATTCACCTATGTTTAGGAGGGTTTATCTTGAAAGGTAATAATGGATATTCACAGCAATATTCTGAGATGGTGAGAACATGTCCAAATCCAGATTGTAATAATCCACATTGTCAATGTGGAGATCAATGCCGATGTACACCAGAACGGCAATGCGGAAATCAAACAATGGGTTCATTCCAATCGATTTGTGAACAGTTCGCACAAACACTGGGTGGGAAAGCAGAAATAAAACAAGGTGTTTGTTCTGTTTCCTTGAAACGAAGATTCAATGCTAGCGTGCAAGGTAAACACAGTAAGACCGTTACACCAGTCGGAATTGAATTTGAATCATTGGATCAAAATGGAAATGCCTTGAACATCTTGGAGATCGCCATTTTACAAGAAGAGATACCATCATTCATGTGGGCAGTCACACAGCAAGGCCTGATTGTCAGTGCTTTGCATAATCACTGGATTTTTATAGAGCCTATGATACTATATATGCACGTTCAATCTGTTGAACCGCCATTACAATTTGCGATAAAGGTTGAAAGAGCTTTCTCCTACTTAAGCACCCGCCCGATTCCATCATAATAAACAATTGAAGAATTAGCATCACCATTTTAATTTTGGGTAATTGGTTTTTTTATCAGTAATTTTAAAAAACTGGATTTACCACCATATATAACTCTTTATTACATCCTATTTCTTTCTATTTTCCTAGCCTGCAAGTAGCTGCCTACCCCTGAAAATTGATAACTAGTTGATCTATTCAATCCGTTAAAAAAGAGGGTTATCCACCTTTTTTTATGTTGTTTCATGTTTTTCGGTGGCGCAAATATCCTTCAGTGTTGAGTATGAATGGTCCTTTCTATTATAGGTTTCATTAAAAGAGAGCGTAGTAGATCATTTTTTTTCTGCTGATACAGTCACTTATCTAAAATGGGCGAATATCCTGCTGATGGAAAGAACAATAAAGGGGGCTGAATTTTTTGATTCCTAAGTATCCCTATTTCGGATATGAGACCCATTGCAAGCAGGTGCCGATTACATTTCCGCCGCAGCATCAGAAGGTTCAACCCGGGTTAGAGTATTTAATGAAACCAATACCAATTTCAGACAATCCAGAGTATAAAGGAAGCGGAAAATTGAAGGGGAAAGTTGCCATCATCACTGGGGGTGACAGTGGTATCGGCCGTGCAATAGCAATCGGTTTTGCTAAAGAAGGTGCGGATATTGCAATTACTTACATGCCGCACGAACACGTTGATGCAGAAGCCACTAAGCAGATGGTGGAGTCTTACGGGCAAAGAGTTCTGCTGATTCAAGGCGATTTGAGGCAACCTGACTTTTCGAAAGAAGTTGTAAGAAAAACGATAGAATACTATGGAAAACTTAATATTTTGATTTTGAACCAAGCTGTCCAATTCCCTCAGGAAAGCATAATGGACATTACGGAAGAACAGCTCGAGAATACTTACCGAACAAATATTTTGCCTCATTTCTACATGACCAAAGCAGGGCTTCCTTACCTAAAGCAAGGAAGTTCCATTATTTCCACGGCATCCGTCACTGCTTACGCTGGGGCCCCTCTACTTGTCGATTATTCTTCGACAAAAGGTGCGATTGTATCGTTCACTCGTTCATTATCACTGCAATTGGCCAGCAGGGGAATTAGGGTCAATGCGGTGGCCCCGGGACCAATATGGACCCCGCTTATTGTATCTAGTTATTCAGCTGAATATGTGAAAACGTTTGGGCTAGAAACGCCCATGAAGCGTGCTGGACAGCCGTTTGAGCTTGCTCCCGTCTACATTTATTTGGCGTCAGACGATTCCTCCTTCGTTTCTGGGCAGGTCATTCACGTTAATGGCGGTATTATGAAAGAAACATAAGACAATTATTTTCGAATGACGTTTCACTAGCTAGAAATGGAAACAGGTAGAAGAAAAACATTCATTTATTTCAAAACGATTTCTGTATTTAATGACTTGGGGATATATCTGAATTTAAACCAGACTTTTTCGTCATACCAAGGCTATACTTCTTAGTGGTAAAGCCTATTCTTCTTAACTAAGGTTTTAATTGAACAAGGAACCAAGACACATTAATGAAAAAAACTCGCCAATTATGCGGCGAGTTTTTGCATTTTATATACTAAAGTCCTGTTTCTAGAATTTATTGGGTATTATCCTGAAAATGAACGTTTTTCATATAAGACATCAGAGAAATTTACAATTGATTATTAATTCTCGTTTGCAGCATGAGTTGGTGCTAAGCATGCTGGCACCTGAAGGGTTTTTTATGATCTGCTATTTGGAAAATAATAACAGTCCCATTAAACAACATCTGCGGCAGAGCTGGATTGATCAAATGACAGCAGTAACTGCGTATATTAATTCTAATCCGATTTAGTTTTGATTGATTTCTAGGATTAGGCCAAATAGATAAAAATTAAAAACTCGCCATAATGAGCGAGTTTTTTGTGTATTTAGATACCATTGATCGTACCAAACCGGCATTCTCTAACACAAAACGATTATTCTATAAGGGGTGGTTTGAGCGGGAATACTTTTAGTGGCAGGTCCATAAATAACAATTAGATCCCGGTTCGCCGGGTTTCGTGTAAATGATTGCCCATTTGTTAATAACAATTGAGTATATGGAGATAGATTTACTTGTAATTGTCCATCACTGCTCACCAACTGACTATTAAAATAGTCTACTTTTACATTCTGATTTGGGCTTTCTTTTACCATAACCAGTGCTTGATATTGCGGGGGGTATATAAGGGGAACAGGTGCATTCCCATCATAATATCCAGTTACGCGGTTTCCAGCTGCCACCATTGCTTGGTCTACAAAGTAAGTAGCAGGTGACACGACAAAATTTACTGATGCGCCTATTTCGTTTTCTACAGATATTAATTTATAACAGCCGTCACCATTTTGCCCTGTATTGAAATCACTGATCCTAGTAACGATTCCTTGAAAAGAATAAAAATTTGTCATACACATACCTCCATTGATATAAAAAGCATGCTTTTCTTATAAAGCGAGCTTAAAAGAAACATCCTCAAGGATAGCTTAGGATTGTATTCTGCATTATTTTTAAATTGCCTGCTCAAAAAAACAAACCAGCAAACACCTATGTACAATATGTAGGTTACTACCTAAATGACTGTACAGGAGCCTATGTAGGGGAGGAGATGTTCTGTTCACCCCAGATTCCAATGAAACTTGGTGACTTGGTAGAAATTTAAAAGCCCAATACAAGAGTCATTGAAATGGGCTTTTTTCTATAGTCTATTAGCTGTTGGCATCCTTTTTTGTTTCGTATCGCCGGGCGATATAGCTTGCAAATAAGTTCAAAAACCTTCATATTTAATAGAAAAGGAGGTCCGATATGCGACGTGATATACAACCGAATGAACGAGCTTTCTCTTCCAAGGAAGCGGCAGAAGAAGTAGGGATTGCAACTCCCACTGTCCGTAAGTATGGCCAAATCTTAGAGCGGAATGGATATGAGTTTTTGAAAGATGGCGATCGGCGTATCTTTGTTCAATCTGACATCGGGGCACTTATAGCGTTACGCGATACGGACAAGCCCCTGGACGATACAGCTAAAGACCTTGTGTATCGACAAAAAGAAAGATTAGAAGTATCCGATATAACAGAGATTACGATACCCGATACATATGAAAATCTACCGAATGACCCCAATCAATTAAAAGATGTCTTAATGTTTTTAGTCAATGAACTCGCAGCAACACGTGAAATCAATATCCAACTGACAAACGATATGTCACAGCTTAAAACTAAGGTTTCCACACTCCAGCAAGATCATCATGTTATAAGTTCTACTATCGGAAATTCAGCTCATAAAACGAATGCTAAAATTGAAAGATTAACTGAACAACAAAATACCCATTACGAAACATTGCTGGAACAAGAAAAACAAAAAAGTGAACTCTTACAAAAAGAAATACAAAATATGAGGGACGAACAGAAAAAAGAATGGAGTTCACAAAATGATTTTAATAAACGTTTAGAAGAAGCGATACAAAAACCTAAAGAAAATTTTGGGTGGCTTTTCTCTATATTCCGAAAATAAACTTGAATAAATCCTATTGAAATATTTGATTATCATAGATAAACAGCGTTCAATTAATTAACAGGATTTGGTGCCTGCTTACAAAGCAAACGAAGGCACAATTGAAATGCATAGTAGATCGATATGCATTTAAGCAAAATACATAGCTTGATGAGTTTGAGGCGATTTCCTCTTTCCAGAACAAGATTCATTCCTTAATGGAGCTGTTCAAGAAAGTGGAGATCGGCTCTTTTTTTATATCGTATCGCTGGGCGATATAACCTGCTAATGAATCCCCAGAATCTTCATCTTTAATAGAAAGGGAGATTCGATATTCCACATGATATACGTCTTAATGAAAATGCATTCTCTTCAAAGGAAGTGGGATGCAAAACAAAGCATGGTTAAAAATCGGAGCGAAGTGGAAATGAGTTTTAATGGCGAATGGCGTATCTTTGTTCACTCAGACATCGAAGCGCTTATAGCGTTACGCGATATGGACAAGTCCCTAGACGATACAGCTAATGACCTTCAGTATCAACAAAAAGAAAGTTTTGAAGGAACCAATTAAACATAGATTGCGATAGCGATACATGATACATATGATAATTTCATCCCAATCAATTAAAAGAGACCTTTTTAAACCTAAGGAACCAAATGAAAAGTAAGATTCCTTTGTTCCGAGTATTTTAGTCACCATTTTTCAAATTTCAACTAATTCCCGGGAAATATCTACAAATTCTGAGTAGATATCGCAAAATAAGAATCTAGCCACTTGCTTATGCTGATAAGAAGATATACATATCATATGATTCAAACTCTACCCATTGTTTCTTAAGAAATAACTCTTTAAACGGGGAGTTTGCAAAGAATGTATTACTAACTTATAGAGGACTTAATAGTATTTTCAGAGTCGAGATATGGCTGGAAGATGATTTATAAAATATTCTACACATACAAAGAACCCGATTCCAACATTTGTTGAATCGGGCATTTCTTTATAGGCAAACATTTAATGCAATGACTTAAAATGACGAACCTCCACATTTTGAAACACTGCTTTCCCACTCTCAGAAAACATCGTAATCCCCTTATCACCAGGCTCCGGGAAGACCAAATTAGAGTGAGCAACCCTTCCATCATCCACAAACACTTCCACACTCGTTTTATCAACTAGAATTTTCAAATGAACCTTCTTCTTGCTGGCATCAAACGGTGCATTGCTTTCTATGAGCTGATTGCTGTCGTCAGGATGGCCGGTGAACCCGCGATTCACAAAGGAATAATTTCCTTCTGCTGATATCCCAACATCAACATGCCGTTTTCCATCGGGTGATTCCAGCACCCTGAAGCCTGCATGCTTGAGATCTGACCATGCGATGTCTGCCTCAAGTTGGTAGGTATCATCTCTGACATCAAGGGTTTTTGAGCCATCAACTTCGATTTTGTCATAGGACTTCGTGATGCTGGTTAATTCATTTAGCTTTTCATTTGGCTTAGAGGAGAGGAAGTACTGATTTTCTCCTTTATGCTTTAGTTCAATCTCCCTCAAAATTGAATCCATTCCATTAAATCCTTCTTTTACTGTCGGCGTAATATCGGCATAAGCCCAGTTATTCATCCATGCAAGCCCATAGCGTTTATCCAATGGATCGCCTTCTGGATCTTCAAACGTTACTCCGCCGTACCAGTCGAAACCGTAGTCTAACCATTGCGGTTCTTGCTGATCGTGGATAAATTCAGTTCCATTAAACGTTCCAGTCCAGTATGCATAGGTGTTTGGTTTGCCTGCAGCTTTCCCGTTAGCGCTGACACCAAGTACCCATTTTTCAGTTCCAACATCAGCACGCATCCGATAAAGATCAGGGCATTCCAACACACCAATGCCCTCAGTAGAAAAGCTGCTGATGTAGTGCCAGTCTTTCAGATTGTCTGATTCATAAAAGCCGATTTTCGATCCTTCGGCCATGGTCATGATCCATTTTTGATTCGTGTCATCCCAGATGATTTTTGGATCTCTGAAGTCTTTTGTTCCCGGATTTGTCATAACCGGATCCACATTGAAGGGTTTAAAGGTCTTTCCCTTATCCGTGCTGTACCACAGGAATTGTTCCTGTTTTTGCCCATCCTTAGAGGGCTGGGTCACGATGGCGATAAAGGCATCCTTTCCAAACCCTGCAGTGTTTTCCTTATCTATGACAACAGATCCAGACCATGGATCTCCGTTTTCGTTCGTATATTTAGGAATGGCAATGCCTTCATCCTTCCAGTGAACTAAATCTTTAGAGGTAGCATGGCGCCATTCTGTCCCGTTGCCATCTGGGTAATCTCCATTATAAAGATAGTAATAATGATAAGTTCCTTCATAGTATACTGGCTTTTGCGGATCGTTTTTCCAATGATCAGGAGAAGTAAAATGGTAGGCAGCCCGGTATGAATGCTTCTCCTGATCCACTGGAGGTGTAACTTCTTTTGTTTTATAGAATGATTGGATCAGTATTACTGTACTAATTACAATCCATGAACCAAGAATTAATAATCCGAACATTTTGAATTTTCTTTTGTTCAATTAAACTCACCTCGCTTATCTATTAAAATAAAAAAAGAAAATGCCAAGTTTCCTGACATTTTCTTTTTCATTCTTACTTAGCTGTAATCTGACCTTGTTCAAGAATACTGTCTTTTACGACTGATGTTTTGTTTCCTTTGATGTTGAGCTTAAAGCTCGGTGCAAACGTTGATTTGTGGTCTTCAAAGAAGCCTCTGTTCGTCATGTAGCTTGTAACAACAGTATTGTCGCTGCCTTCCTGCGGAATTGCATAGTGAGCATAGTTCCAAGTGATATCATTTGGATCCAGATCCTGATGCAGTACAATACCAGTTTTGTTCAGCGGCTTGTAATTGCCAGTAAGTGAGTTGGATACATAGCCAAGCAGATAGATATCCTGGTTATCCATGCCGTCAATTGTCATTTTTGAACCGCGTGAGCTTGTGAACAGGTACCATTTGCCGTCCTTTTTGAAGATGTTCGGACGCTCAATTTCATCTGTTACTGTGTTTGAAACAATCAATGGTTTCATTTCTTTTTTCAATGAATAATCATCGTTTACTTCAATAATTCCAATTGCGCCGTTAGCCACTTCAGCCAGCTCTTTTTTATCGCTGTTTAAAAGCTTGTTTTTTTCATCCTGGAAGAATTTGTTGCTATTTCCGTAGTAGGCTTGGTTATAAAGAGATTCTTCCCCTTGGTAGCCATACTCTGTGCCTGTATTTGCTTCAAATACAAGATACTTGCGGCCGTCTTCTTCAATGTAGTGAGGGTCTCTGAACGTATGGTTATCAGAAGGAGCTCCGTCCTCTGCAAACTTGTCTACTGTTTGATAGTACTTGCTGTCTTTGCCTTCATAGATGGATTTGTAATCCGAAACGTCATCTACTTTTAATGTTTTAGTATCCGGCTGCGAAAGATTCACTTGAGCAGTCGTTAACGTTTGTTTGCCGTAATGTCCTGACTCAGGTGTGAACGCTTCACGGTTCGTGTAGAACAAGCGGACTTCGCCATCTTCAGTGAATGTTGCAGAACCGGACCATTCTTCCGCTTGATGCTTTAAGTATGGATCGTTCGGAACGTTTTTATCGTTGTTATCGAATACTCGTCCTGCATTCTTCCAAGCTTCAAGGGAGTTGTCGCCTGCTTTTTTGTAGAACATGTAGATGAATGTGTCGTTCGCGTTTTTAGGATCGCCGGCTAAACCGAAAACAATATGATACCCTTTATATTCTGCAACTGTGCCATCAGCATTCTGCAATGGCCATGTATCCCATACATCCATATCGATGGTTTCGCCTGATTCCGTTATTTTTTTTGCAGAAGGGATGTTTTTAATTGTGGATTCGTCAAACTTTGGAACGGTATATTTAGCATCACCGTGCTGATTAATCAAATCTTTCATAGCGGAACGAGTGATTTGTGAAGTACCGTACGTTTCTTTGTAATCTCCCGGATTCTTTGGAGCTGCAAATGATTGGGTAACAGTACCGCTTAATAGAATGCCCGTACTGAGTGTTACTGCTGTTGCCTGTTTGGCAAGCCTGCTAAAGTTCATAAGTCTTCCTCCTCGTTTTATGTGTTTTGTTCCTACAAATAGAATTATAGGCCAGTCCTAAAAGGAGAGGTATGGCACATATTGATTGGAATTTAGTCGTATATTGATATTGGATCCAAGAAGGGCTAATACTCTTTTTGTAGAATTTACAAAGGACAAAACGTTTAAGGAGGCATCAAATGGATAAAAGAGTTCAATTCGACTTTGAAATCGAGTTTACTAACGGGGGCGGACTCCAGGGGCAGGAATTCCGGCTTGATATTGAGGGTGATGACATTTCTGAACAGGAGCTGGCTGAATATATTGTAGAAGATATGAGGCTGCTGATGGTTGGAGAAGTGAGAATTCTTAACAAAAAAATCATTACGGAAAAACATAAACGAAAAGCAGCGGAAGAAAACACAGAACAGTAAATGTGTTTATGGATTCTGGGCCGGTTATGAAAGGAGTAAAAAATGGTTGATTTGAGGATTAAACCAATTCTGGCGGGCGAAAAAGTGGTGCTGAGACCTTTTAAGTCAGATGAAGATTTTCCCTTTATAGAAGAATGTTTAAAGGATCCTGTTGTTCTTAAATATACTGGCAGTTCTAACGAGTACGACAGAGAAGAGGTTTACAATTGGTATCATTCCAGAAATGAACAATCCGATCGTCTGGATCTTGCGATTGTTGATAAATCCCGAAATATCCTAGTCGGAGAAGCCGTAGTCAATCTTTATGATGAGCAAAAACAAAGCATGAATTTCAGAATCCTTATTGGTCCGAAAGGCAGGGATCGCGGCCTGGGAACTGAAGCATCTCAGCTAATGATCGAGTATGTTTTTAAAAATACGGACCTGAAATCCCTAACGCTGAGTGTTTTTGCTTTTAATCCAAGAGCAAAGAAAGTGTATGAAAATCTTGGATTTGTTATCCATAGTGTCGATAAAAATGAATTAGAGTTTGAAGGAGAATGGATTGATTCAATTAATATGAAATTGACAAGGGAGGATTGGATGAAGAGTCAAGAAATAAAAGATAAGGGGAAGTGACATAAGGGCGGAATTGCAAAAACTCCTGATCCGCCTATTATTCAGTGATTTTCGCCTCACAGAGACCGGAGGCGGACAAAGGATACGGGATCATGGCAGATAAAATGGGAGATATCTGCTCAGCAGAGCGGTTTTTAGTGGTGGAAAGTGCACGTGATGAAGGATTAGGGATTCCCGTTTCGTATTGGGACTCTTTGGACTCCATCCAAAAGTGGAAGGAGCATTCTGTCCATGCAGTAGCTCAGGATCCAGGAAAAGCTGAATGGTACAAAGCGTTTTCTCTCAGGGTGTGCAAAGTAGAGAGGCAAAGCTTTTTTGAGGTGTGATATTGGAGCGATTGTGAAAAAGGTTGGTTAATTCTGGTATTAGAGCAAATTTATCAGCGGTTGTCCTGAAAAAAGTGCGTTAATCCTGATATTAGAGCAATTTTTTTACCTGTTGTCCTGAAAAAAGTGCGTTAATCCTGGTATTAGAGCAAATTTATCAGCGGCTGTCCTGAAAAAGTTGCGTTAATCCTTGTATTAGAACAATTTTATCAGCGGTTGTTCTGAAAAAAGTGCGTTAATCCTAGTATTAGAGCAATTTTATCAGCATTTCCATCAGAAAAGAACGTCAATCGTCGATATGATCATAAAAAGCATACCACCTGCAATGTGGTATGCTGATTCCTATGTTATTCCTTCGAAAACCTCTCCCAGGACTTTTGATATTCATCAAGCAATTGATTTCGGTCCAATTGTTTTCCGACATAGAGCTGAGTGGCGGCTCCAAATTCTTCTCTTATACCTACAGGGAAGTCAAACCAATTTGAAGGGACTGTTTTACCTTTTTTGTAATTTAGGAGCGTTTCTTCAGCGAGCGGTCCTAAATCATCAGACTTAATGTTATTAAATGCAGGGATAAATTTAAATTTTTCCGTCATGAATCGTTTGCCTGTTTCAGACGAGACCATCCAATTCAAGAACTTTTTCGCTTCTTTTTTCTTTTCAGGTGTTGTTTGTTTGTTCACTGCCCAATAATTCGGAACATTGACAACCAGGGTTTCATTTACAGGCTGATCATTAATTGGAATTGGCATAAATCCGATGTTCATATTCGGCGAAGCTTGATCAATCATGGGCTGAATCCAGTTGCCTTGCTGAATGATCGCTGCTTTTCCTGATGTGAATAAATTGACTTCCATTGTGTAATCCGTTGTCAGCGGGTTGTCGTTTCCATATTTTATGGTTAGATCTAGTAAATTAAGCAGATCATTAAATTTTTGATTCGTATCGATTTGTTCCGTGCCGCTATTCAGATTATTAATAAAAGCTGCTGGATCCTCCTGCTGGGCAAACGCGATATTCATTAGGTGGTCGCCTAATTTCCAGTCTTCATAATATCCTGTTGCGAAGGGAATAAAGCCTGCTTTCTGCAATTTTTCGGCCGCTTCTGTCAATTCTGATAGTGTCTTAGGCAGTTCGTTTATGCCGGCTTGCTTAAATAGATCCTTATTATAAATAAATCCATATCCTTCAAGGTTGATTGGCATCCCGTAAATGTTACCGTCCAATGACACTGGAGCTAACGCATCTTTATAGGCGTGTTCAACCCAGGGCTCGCCTGAAAGGTCCTCCAAATAGGTCTGCCACAGCTTGACATTTTCGTAGCCGGTGTTTGTAAAAATATCCGGACCAGTGCCGGTCGCCATTTCAGCTTTTAAATCGGCTAGATCATCCATCGCACCGCCAACAGTGTGGACCCTGATCTTAACATGAGGATTTTCCCTTTCGTAAGCAAGTGTCATCTCTTCAAATTGGGTCGAGATTTCTACTTTTGGATTCCTTACATCCAAGGTGATTTTTCGCTCTGCCTTTTCCGGTCTTTCGGGTGAAGCTTCATCTGCTGTTTGACATGCGGAAAGAGACAGGCTCACTATTCCAATTAAAAAGGTGGATAGTATCTTATTTATCATCAAGTCACCTCTTTGGATTGTCTTCGCTGTTCCGGAACTCAAATGGTGTTTGGCCAACGACTTTTTTAAATAGTTTTGAAAAGTAGATTTCATCCTGATAGCCGAGCATGACAGAGATGGAGTAAATACTTTTTCCAGTTTCTTTTAACCATGTTTTTGCCTGATCGATTCTCAGCTGAGTGATGTATTTGGACAGGGTCATTCCGGTTTCTTGTTTAAACTTTCTTGAGATATGCTCGCGGCTTAAAAAAAACACATTTGATAACTTTTCCAGACTTAAATCTTCCATGTAATACATTTCAACATATGAAACAATGTCTTCCATGCGGCGGGCAGCATCTATATCGTTCAGCTGGTGGATGGATCTGAACTTTTGTTGCTCCAGATCTTTTTGCAAGGACTGAAACGAACTCCTGATATCTGCTAGAGATTCCAATGGCTCACCAGTAACAAGTCGTACAGGAATATCAAACTGCTTGCTGATCCACTCTTCGACGGACAGCCATTGATCGCTTATCGTGATGACAAGGCACAGGTTTAGTTCAGTCTGAAGAGAAAATGCATTTCCTAATTTCCGTTCCATAAGCTCATCTGCAAGTAGCTGGATATATGGATCAGGATGGTGCATTTGGTAGAAGGAGAGTAAAGTGAGTTCATATCCATCAGCTTTTGGAAGAAACTCCGCTATTCTGCTTGCATCTGAAGGTTCCCCGAGACAAACCGCTGTTACTAGCTGGTTTCTCCGCAGCTTTTTTACATCTTCATATACACTAGCTTCTTCGAAGTCATCCTTCCAGGCTTGTACGGACTTTTCCAAAGTGTGATTGAATGCTTCTGCTTCAATTGGCTTCAGCAGGTAATCAAAGCTGCTGTGCTGAATCGCTTTTCGCATAAACGAGTAGTCATCATAACCGGTAATTAAAATCACTTTGCCCTGATAGGAAATGGAATCGAGCCACTCAATCAGCTCGATTCCGCCCATACCAGGCATTTTCACGTCTGTAAAGATAATCTCCGGACGTTCCTTCTCAATCAGCATTTTTGCTTCATGGCCATTTTTGGCTTCTATCAGCTTGGTTATGCCGTATTTTTCCCACTGACCTAAATGACGTATAACGTCCCGTACATTAAATTCATCATCAACTAGCAAAGCTTTCACAGTGAACATCTCCTTACAAGAATTGAGCAGCTTTCAATTGTCATTTTTAGAATCATGTCAAAGCCTTGACCCAATAGGAATGATCATGTCTACTGAAAATCCTTGTCCATTTATCGAGTTCACTTCAATTCCTGCGCTTGGACCATAATTTAGAAGCAGCCTGCCATGAATATTTTTCAACCCGATATGCTTATGTGAATAACCTTCGTTAGCTGGTGCATATATATGTTCTCTTAGTGTCTTAAGCTCTGCATCGGTTAGACCCGGACCATCATTTTCTACAGTGATGTGCAGATATTCTCCTTGTTTTTCTCCAGAGATTGATAAATGAGCGTTAGAGAAACCTTCTTCATAAGTGTGTTTAAAGAAATTCTCTGCGAGGGGCTGCAGAATCATACTTGGTATGGTCATATCCATGATGGACTCATCAATTTCAATAGAAAAGCTTATATTCTCTCCAAAACGTTCTTTTTGAAGAGTTAAGTATGCTATTACATAATCTATTTCTTCTCTAATCATCACCCATTGATCAGCCTGAATAGAGTAGCGCATCATTCTGGATAATGATGTGAGTAATTCATAGACCTTTGGTGCATTTGAACGCAGGGCAACAGCACCTATCGATTGTAAGGCATTAAACAGGAAATGGGGGTTTACTTGTGATTTTAATGCCCTGAATTGGTTTTTCCTGTTTTCAATTTCAAGTTTATATTCTCGGTCAATGTGAGAATTGATTCGGTTCATCATTTCCTTTATATGTTTTTCGAGATGGCCGATTTCATCTTTTCTGCTGTCATCAAAAGGGACATTCATATTTCCGCCTTCAATAGAACGGACTTTGTCGCTCAGCTGCTTTATTGGACGGGTAATTCTGTTTGAAATAATCCCGATCATTAAGAGACCTAATAACCCTACGCCTATTCCAACAAGTATATTGGTATATGCGGTCTTTCTTACATCATCATATAACGCCTGACTGGAGGTTATCTTAATTAGTTTCCATTCATTCAGTGAACCTGATAAGGTTTTGGATAAAATAATATCTTCATCGTGACGATTTTTTGTCCGATCCAGCTGCTGTTTCATTTCTGGAGAGAGTGGTTTTCCAATCAGGGCTGATTCATTTGCATACATGACACGATCTTTCGAATCAATAAGCAAAACAGAGGACTCGTCTCCCTGGACAAGATTATTGCATAAACGGGCATATGCATTTAAATCAATGTCAATCGTGATTATTCCAAGAAACTTTTTAGAGAGCACATCCGTTATTTTATGATGAAAGGTCATAACCATCGTTTTGTCCGATTCGGGAATAATGGCAGCGTTATTGTAATTTTCAATGGGGCGGGGCGGCTCAATCATATAACTTGAGTCAGAGTTAAGCAGTTGTTTCATTTGTTTCTGTTTCAATAGTCCGGGCTGAGATTTCCGTGCGCTGATTATCGCATTATAAACTGTAAATGTTTCTTTGTTTTTATAGATATAAAAACGCACCTGACGGATTTCGTTTCTCATTAAATAAAAGGTTTCGATGCTTTTTTCCATCGCAATCGGATTAAAATAAATAGAATCTTCAAAGCCGGTGTTAAAAATCCGGAATAAATCAGGATTGCGGTACAGGATATAGGGAAAATCAATCATGTCATCAAAATACTGCTCCAGTTCATCAGCATTCTTCTGAAGCTGCTCACGGCTGTTTTCGAGTTCATGCTTTTCTACACTGTTTTTTGTATAGCTGTAGATTAAAAAAACAGATAAGAAATAGGGTAAGACTATGAAAACAAGTAACATGATCAATAAGCGGCTTTGAATGCTTTTCACAGAAGGCACCTCTTTCACTATAGAACCAATTTATTTCATGCCATTGGCAAGCAATATGGTTATTTTACCTGCAAATGACTATTCATATGCTGTTTTCAACAATTGAAAACGCTGCAATCACTGAAAATGAATCGAACATACTAGCAAATGGGTAATTGTTACAACAGGAATTGTTTGAAACCTATCTATTTCTTAAAAACGATTGTGTCAGCAAGAGTAAAAGGATGATAATCTCGTAAAATTCGAGCGGAGTCAAAGACAATTCATTAGAGTGAACATTTCCAGATGACGTTATTAGAGAGTAAAGGATGGGTTAAAATTTCTCATTGAATCTGATACAAATTATGTGCAACGCAAAAAAATCACTGAAATCCAGTGGTCTTAAAAAATTTACATAGTAAGCTTAAAGATACATTAAATAGTATATTTACCCATTTATAGGTACTGTTAATCTATTTTTAGCTTTACTAGTCAGAAAGTTATACCTGTTCTCACTGACAGCTGTGAACATAGACTTATTTCCGCCATCCATTCCAATCATTTATGTAAAAACCTTCCTTATTCCTATAAAATAAAAGATAACAATTGATTTGATGCCATCCATTAGGAGGACAACTAAGTGAACCGGAAAAATAAACTAATCATATCCAGCTTGGGTTTTTCATTACTACTTGGAGGGTGTTCTGATATGAATAATGCAGGTACTGAAAAAACTACCGATAAACAAACGGCAGCACAAGAAGCAACTCAGACTGAAGATGTTTTCGTGAGTGTTCAAGATTACAAGGGTGAAGGCTACGAACTTGATAACGGCGAAAAGACAGACAAAATTGCCGAAGACAATCGGGAAGAGATTGATGAAGCAGTGAAGGCGTTCTTCCGGGATACATATAAAACAGAGGTGAAAGTGCACAACATAGTAGGCGCTGTTGATGGAGCTACTGTATTTGTAGAGTCAATTGGGGAGCCGCATTTTTATACATTTGCTATTGTGCCAATAGATATTAAGGAAGAGAAGGTTATAACTGATCAGGTCTGGTCGCAGGAAGGTCAGGTAGAAGATGCTATTATGACGGGCTTATTCGCTATGATTTTTGATGAGGAAATAGCTGTCCTAGATAAGTATTTGGAAAAAGTGGTAAGTGAAAATGAGGTTACTGGTATTACTGAAGAGGCTTTGCAGTACGTGCAAGCAGGCGGATACAGTACACCATACTACTATATTGATACCACAAGTGACAAGTTTAATCCCCTTCTAGAGGAGTATTTGAAAAATCCGGATAAAAGCAAAAAAGAATGGAAAGCTGTGTTCGATGAAAGCATGTATATTCCAGAAGATATTATTACAACAGTCTATCTATATATGACAGAAGAAGGAATGGAACCTGATAAAGCTGTTTTTGATCAGATTGTTTCTGATATTGAAAAAATGGAAGGTTTAGCGAAAGGAAGCTACAGTGTAATCCTTAATGACAATTTAATAGATAAGAGAAATGCAGACGGTACTAAAGACAATACTCTAGAGAGGTCTTACCCAGAATATATTGTTAAAGAATAGCAAGAGGGTGTGAAAAAATGGCTTCCGTATCAACGAATATTTCAACTCCTACTGATGATAAAGATCTTGTAGAACTCTCTGGATATCACGCTTATTTAAACTACAAGGTCAATAATAAAGTAAATGTTAACGGAAATAATTACTTGGTGATTGATAAGGTTGATAACCCTGTTACCGGACTGAATGCTCTAACAGTTGTGAACATGGAAAATAAAGAAATTTCCATCGTCTACGTCGGCACAGACCCTGGACAAAAACAGGATATCCTGACAGATATCCAGCTAATGAGCGATTTAACACCCGCTCAGATTGCTGATGCCAGAAATTATTTCAATGAGATGGATAAAAAGTATCAGAGTGCCGGAGGAATTAAGTCGATTTCCGGAAATTCCCTCGGCGGGGCGCTCGTTGGGTCAGTCGCCACCCAACACCCTGATGTAAAAGCTGTCACCCTAAACCCTGCTCTCCTGCCGGAGGGTATGATGGATCCAGCCAAGAAATATGATAATATCACCAATTATTTCAGCAGCTATGACGCTTTAACAAAAGGATTGTCTGCTCTTGACCTTCATACACGAATTCCTGGTCATCAGTATGAAATCTTCAATGGAATTCCTGTACCTTCGTTTGGACATATAGGGACTAATCATACAGGTTATCTCAAAAATGATGATGGTTCTCAATCCTATAAAATTGGGATACCAGGACAGCCTGGAGCGGGAGAAATTTTTATAGATGCCGATGCACACATCGTGACTAGCCTTTGGACGGGGAGTCCTCTCTATGGAGGGAATACAGAATACATTGAAATTAATAAGGAAAATCTTCTTTTGCTTGCTGAACGTCTTGAAAGTCATGTTAAGGCAAGGCTTGATACAGCAAACCTCTACCTTGCCCATTCAGTGGACATCGTTGAAGATGAGGGGAGCAGGCTGTATGAACGGATTACCAAGCTGCAGGAAATTTTTGAGGAGTCATTTGAAAACTTGATTGGGGATCCTCTTTTCGCGGGAATTACAGCTGCAGGCAGTCTTTTAAAAGGAGAAATAGATGATCTGATATCGCTTCTCGACCAGGCCGAAAGCTGCTGCAGATCTCTGAACTCTGTTTTAAATTCCCCTCCGGCAGAACTGGTGGAGCACTTGTTTAAAATAGAGTTCAGTGTTGAAGGATTATTTGGAGAAGCGAGAAACCAGCTGTATGAGATGAAGGCTGAAGTTGACGGGCTCTCAAAAGTGCTTGCAAATATGATTTCTGAGCTCATTCCCGAACTGTTCAAAGGCGGAACCGACCTTTGGTATGACGCAGTAGTGGGTGAACTTAGAGCACATTATGGCATTATAAATGGCAACAAAGATAAGCTTATTAATCAGATTTTCGAATTTAAGACCCAAATAGAGGGGACTGCATCGTCATTTGAGAGCAGGGACCATTCCATTGGGGGAAGCATAAGATCAGGTAGAGATATACCAGATGCGGCGGGGCCTGTCCAAAAAACAACCGCACTTGTTTTAGAGGAATCTCCTTATCTAAAAGTAAGAATGCGAATCAAGGAGGTGCAGCTTGACCTTGCTTTCAATACGTTCACAGGATTTGCTTACACGCAGCTTTTTCCATGCCTTGTTGCTTTGGAGGCTCTTACCGTTATCGTGGAAGCTACCCTTGAAAGCATCTCTTCAGCGATAAAAGGGGCGGCTCATCTTGGTATGAACTACACGCTGCCAGGGAAATTGATTGGTATGTTTACTGATTTTGACGACAAAATCACAGCCTTTGTACATGATGCGTTAAAGCCCTTGGATGATATGGCGGCTACAATCGAAGGGATCCGAGAAGGTGCTGGAAGGCTCATCATTCAATTCCCATCCCTCCTTGCAAATTTCAGACCCTATCTCGATCAAGCCATTTTCAATACTACGAGTTATGCAAATGTCCAATTATACAATCTGGCAGCCTTCTCCATTCTTAGAGAAATGGAAATGACCTTTACAGATGTAGTCACTCAGCTTGGCCAAAACAAGGCGAATGCCATTGACACCCTTTGTGAGGTCTCAGAAAAGGTGACTGCCAATATGGGTATTTTAGGAGAACAAGTCGATCGCGGAACAATCAACTAAACGTATAAACTGACATGAAAGGCGCTTCTATCCAGAGAAGCGGCTTTTTCTCATTTTTAACCTGCAGAAAATGTGCTAAAAAAGTTTCCTTTCTATCATTCCGGATATTGTTAAAAGAATATTAAAAATCACTAGTGTTGCACTAATTAAATCTGATGATTCGAAATAACTTGTATTTAGATGAGGAGTAGATAAAATGCTCTTTTCTGCATTTTCGTTTCATCAGAGGCTGTAAACGCAATGCTACTTGTTTCATATTTAACCCCATTTGATTACGTTTGGAAAAGTTGCGAATCTATCATCATGATTATTCAGATGAATTTGAAAAGACAAAAAAGGCACCAATTCTGTGCCTTTTTATTATGGACAAATAAAAAGGGAATTCATCATTTCTATTACCAAGTGAAAAAGATAAAATATTCCATTTAAATATTCTAAATTTTCAAAATATAATTTGTTTGGTTTGTTTTTGTATGTTATTATCAAATAAACGAACATAAACGAACATAAACAAACATTATTATTCATAAAGTAACTTTAAATGAGTTAAGATCACATTGAAAGGAAGGGGATTGTAAGGGGAATTATTGATAAAAGGCTAAAATGACTTGAAATTTGGGTAGAAAAGGCTTAGATCATGGAATGGCTCGTGCACTTGGGAAATTTGGGTAAATTATCGTCGTGAGTGAGGAGAGGTGAATATATTTGGAACTTTACAAGCAAACGATAGAGGAATTTAAAAATTATAAACCTGCACTGACAAAAAGAAATGATTTTGATGATTTTTGGGACCAAACGATTCATTTGTCAAATTCGACACCTCTTGATGAGTCAGTAGAACATGTGGATTATCCCATAAAAGAGGTGTTGGTTTACAAAGCAAGGTATAAAGGGATCGACGGGACCCCTGTTCATTCCTATTTTATATTACCCAGAGAGAGAAACGAAACTCTACCTTGTCTGATTCGTTTTCATGGGTATGGTGGAACTAAAGGCACTCCTGCTCAATATATGCATTGGTTGATTCAAGGATATGCAGTCCTAGCCGTTGACTGCAGGAGTCATGGAGAAACTGGCGATGAATCTGATTATACGATTGGGAGTGCAGGCTCATGGGCAACACAAGGGCTTCTTGATAAAAAAGAATATTACTACTATAAAGTATTCACAGATGCCAAAAGAGCCGTTGACTTTGTTATAAATCGTCCGGAAATTGATCCAGACCGCGTAGGAATAATTGGTGCAAGCTTTGGCGGGGGAATAAGTTTAGCTGTTGCAGCATTGGATCACCGTCCAAACTTGGTGATTGCAGATGTCCCAAATATGTGTAATATCGAGCTCGCAATGCAGCAAAAATTAGAAGGCTCACTCACTTATATTGAAAAGTATATATCAAGATACCCTGAACAAGTAGAGAAGGTGTTAGATACATTGTCTTACTTCGACAATCTTAATCTAGCTAACCGTATACAAAAAAGAGTAAGTGTGTCTGTCGCCTTAAACGATACGATTTGCCCTCCTAAATCAATTTTTGGTGTATATAATCAAATCACATCAGAGAAATCACTGATTGTTCATCCTTTCTCTGGTCACGATGCACCAGGGACTGCTCATCATGTAAATCAAACACTCGAGTTCGTAAGGAGGCATTTGTAGTGACAAATGTAAACATGCAGCCCTAAACTTTTATTTGATAGGACTGTTTGTTTACTGCTAATTTCGATCATCATGATTTCATTTTTTGTATGCGCTTTCATCTTGGTAGCTATAAATTAATTTAAGGGCATTATTTAAGCATGGTTGATTAAAATGACCCCAACCAACTCAGTCACATTATTATGGTTGTTTTCCCTCTCTTCTATAAGGCATGAAAGTTACAGGCATTGATTAATACCGGATAGCCGCAACACAACAACATGCACAAACGTGAATCGCTCAGAGAGGACGCTACCACCTTTCATACGTATTACTTTGAAGTGGAAACAGAAGAGCCGAAGATGGTATGACTCATCAAGGATATTACGATTCTTCTTGTAAGTCCTTGGGACAGACGTGGGGAATTATGTTTTTCTACATAATTATTAGTACGTCCAACAAAACAAAGATTATCAAAATGGCTGAAAATTTGGCAATCTACTATTTGAAACGTCTCAGAGAAGAGTACCTTTACTGGGACCTATCATTTATTGATAAGCAATGATGAAAGTGATAGAGCTTCTTCATATACATTGTACAGGTGATTTTAATTAACTTACAGAAATTTTATCTTTGCAAAGTTGATAATAGAGAGGGAAAGCAAATGCGGAACTCTTTTAAATCAAGAAGTTATTAAAATCATTACTTTACAAATTTTACGAACTTGCAAAGATCAGCTAAACGCGGAATAAAGTACTATTGCCTCAATGAACTTGCAGACCCTCCTTACTATTTTCGTTTAATAAAAAAATTTAAAGGGGAGCTTTTGATGATTAAAAAAGTTCTGTGTTTTTTCCTCGTTTTGATGTTGTTCAGTGCTGCTCTACTTGCGGGATGCAATGTAGAGGAATCAAGTAAGAATTCTAAAAAGACAACTGTAACGTTAGGTTATTATTCTTCGGGTTCGACAGATGCCAGTATGAAAGAAGTAATAAAAAATTTCCAAGAAAAAAATCCGAATATCGAGATTAAAACGCAAACAGCACCTTATGGACAATTCTTTCAAAAGCTGGATACACAGATAGCCGCAGGAAGCCAGCCGGATATTTGGCTTTCAGATGGTGTGTATGTCCAAAAATTTGCTGAAAGAGGAGCAATTCGTGATTTAACTCCGTGGATTAAAGAAAATCTTAACCCTGATGATTACTTTGGTTTTGAATATAATAAGGATGCAAAAGAGAAGTACTGGGCGGTACCAGAAGGAATTCAGATTGCAGCTTTGTTTTACAACAAGGACATGTTTGACAAAGCAGGAGTGGATTATCCTACCGAAGACTGGACTTGGGATGATTTAAAGGAAATCGCCGCAAAACTGACAATTGACAGCACAGGAAAAACAGCGGAAGACTCCGGGTTTAACCCTGACTCTGTACAGCAATATGGTTTTTCATTTTTTAATATAACAGAAGGCTGGCTCCCCATTTTGGGTGCCTTCGGTGGTGATGTACTAGATGAGTCGATGAAAAACTCTGTAGTTAACTCAAAAGAAAATAAAGAAGCATTAAATTGGATAGTTGATGGTATGGAGAAGGGGGTCATTATTGATCCTTCCGATCTAAAAAGCTTCCAAAGTCCTTTTTCTCCTTTCCCTAGCGGAGGAGCAGCAATGGTTACTGGAATTTATGCAAGAACGATGGCAGCAAATGAAGCAGGTATCAATTATGATGTAACATTGCTTCCTAAAGGACCATCAGGCGAGAGAGCAAGTTCGGTTATTGCTAACTCTTGGGTAATCAGCAGCAAAACAGACGATGAAAAAGCGGAGGCTGCATGGAAATTCATTGAAAACTGGGTGACCAACGATGAAGTACAAAAAGAATGGGCAAAACTAGGGGCGGCAGTGCCGGCGAAAAAATCCGTTGTAAACTCTGATGCATTCTTAAATACAGGTGATAAGCCGGAAAACAAACAGGCGTTTATAGATAGCTTTGATTCCGCAAAAACACTTTATACGAACGCTGTATGGAATGAATGGAATCAAAAATTTACCGATAGTATTTATCCAGCTTTTAGAGGAGAAACCACGGTTGAAGAGGCGTTGAAAAACGCTGATAAGGAAATTCAGAAGGTTTTAGATGAATTTTATAAAAAGTGATCGAGGTGACGAGTCAAAAACAATAAAGAGAGAGTGACGTTGGATGCAAACAAACAATGAAGTGAAACAGCATGATTTCGAGTTAACCCATGTTACCAGAGAGAAGAGAAGAAAATGGGGAAGTAATGATCGCAAGTGGGGACTAATAATGGTCTCCCCTTACCTTTTCCATTTAGTTTTTATTGCAATCACATTTTTCACCTCGTTTTATTTTAGTTTTACTGAATACGATTTACTTACAACTCCAGAATTTACCGGCCTTCGAAACTATGAAAAACTAATTTACGAACCATTGTTCTGGAAATCGTTTTGGAATACCGTCTATTTTACAGTTTTATTTGTTCCCTTGCAGGCGATTATAGCACTCGTATTAGCTGCTGCCCTAAACCAGAAACTCAAAGGATTAAATTTATTTAGGATGTCCCACTTCATTCCGGTCATATCATCCTGGGCTGTCATAAATTTTGTCGCTGATGCCATCTTTAATCCGCGATTCGGGTTGGCGAATGAGATATTAAAGAATTTTGGCTTTCCAGCACAACAATGGTTGAATGATGAGACCATTGTTATACCTCTTCTAGTATTCATTGCTGTTTGGAAGGGCGTTGGTTACATGATGATTATTTTCCTTGCCGGGTTGCAAAATATACCCGGAGAGCTTTATGAAGCTGCAGATATTGACGGGGCAGGTGTAATAAAAAAATTTTTCAAGATCACGATGCCGCTTATTTCAGGCACTACATTTTTAGTATTAATTTTAAGTACCATTTCAACGTTCCAGTCTTTTGAACAGATATATGTAATGACAGGCGGTGTTCACGATGTTGGGCAAATGGGCGGACCAAACAATGCCAGTCTAGTGTTAATGCTATATTTGTATCGCGAAGGTTTCTCATTCTTAAATATGGGCTATGCTTCTGCCATTGCCTGGGTGCTATTTATCGTTCTCCTGATGTTTACCATGATTCAAGTTGCAATGCAAAAGAAGTGGGTGTACTACGATAAATAGACGAAAGGAGAGACATCTTATGCAACATCATTCCCTGGCTAAACGGTCAATTGCTTATATTATTATCGGGATTAGTGCACTCATTATGGTCGTGCCGTTTTTAACAGCACTATCCAATTCGTTAAAAACTTACGCTCAATATACGAAAGTTCCTCCAGAGTGGATTCCAAATCCAATACAATGGAGCAATTATGTTGAAGTGTTTAAATTATCGGACTTTGGCCAGTACACTATAAACAGTACAATTGTTTCGGTAATAGCCATAATAGGAACTATTCTTTCAAGCTCTATGATTGCCTATGCCTTTGCGCGTCTTGAATTTCCTTTTCGAAATACGCTGTTTATTATTGTACTTGGAACAATGATGATTCCACAGGTTGTGACGATCATTCCGCAATTTATTATTTTTAAGGAATTAGGCATGTTAGATACATTAACTCCGCTATGGATTTTAGAATGGTTTGGTCAGCCTTTTGGGATCTTTCTTATGAGGCAGGCATTTATGAATATACCTCGAGATTATGAGGAAGCCGCGAAACTTGACGGTTGTAATCCGTTTCAAACGTACTTGAAAATTTTTATGCCGATGTGCAAACCACACCTTGCCACACTTGCCATTTTTACTTTTATGTCAAAATGGAATGAAATATTGGCACCTGCAATCTTTATCTCCTCAGAAGAAAATTATACGCTGCCTTTAGGGGTCCTTTCACTTGGCGGTCAGTGGTATGGCAATGAGCAATACATGGTCGCAGCAGCACTAATGAGCTTGGTACCCATCTTAATCGTCTTTTTGTTCGCGGAAAAATACTTCGTTCGTGGCGCCAGCTCATCAGGGTTGAAATAGGACTTAGTTATGAAAGCGTATACAATTGCAATCGTTGGGGCGGGGTCTATTTTTCAACATCATGTTTTAGCAATTAGCAATATTGCAAATCTGGAACTTGTAGCGGTGGCTGATCTTAACTCAAGCAAATCCAGTATGATTAAAGAGTGTGGTCTCAATTTTTACACAAATTATAAGGTTATGGTGCACAGAGAGAAGCCAGATGCTGTCATCATTGCATTGCCGCATTACCTACATAAACAAGTTTCTGTTTGGTGTGCCAACCAGGGTTGTCATCTTCTTGTGGAAAAACCAATGGCGATATCTTATGTGGAATGTGAGGAAATCATGAGAGCTTCCCAAAATAATAAGGTGGTCGTCATGGTTGCAAACCTTCAGCAATACTTTCCAGAAAATATCGCAGTAAAGGATGAAATAACACTTCAACAGCTTGGACCATTAATGATGATTCACGATAAGCGGTTTTTACCGTATTTCCATGAAGATCGGCCAGGTTGGTTTTTTGAGCGGGCAAAAGCAGGAGGCGGTATATTCATGAACCTTGGCGCTCACTCCATCGACAAAATTCAAATGCTAACAGACAGCAAGGTAAAGAAAGTTTCCGCTTCCCTTCATTGGGATGAAAGATACCCTGGGATTGAAGGAGGCGGACTCGTAAGTTTGAGGACGGAAAGCGGGATACCCGCCACTATTTCTCTGTCAGGATACCAAGATTCCTTTGTTAACGAGACTGAGCTAATTTTTCAAAGAGGGATCATAAAGCTGCAAACCGGAGCAGGAGCCCAGCTTTATCAGCATCAAAAGTGGCGGTCCCTTAAGATTCAAAGAAAAGATCCCTTTACAGCCCTTTACAATAGTTTTCTTCATAATATAACAAGTCCTGAAAATAATAAGGCTACTGCCACGTATGCCATGCAAATCATGAAGGTGATTGAGTGTATCTACAACTCTGATAAAATAAAAGGTGAAATCACGCTATGAATTGATACAAGATCTTCCCTTTTGTGAAAAATAGGGTCGTATTATCTGTAAATGTATACCGATAAAAAAAGGAGCATTCCTGTTAGAAGGATTTTCGGGCACTTGAACAAAAAAGAGCCCTCTTGGTATGATACGGGGTGTCAAATCGTG
>NZ_PKLB01000017.1:0-38441 GCF_002858905.1 Bacillus sp. UMB0893
TTGCCCGCCATTAAAGGATTTTCCGAAAGTCGAAGAATACTACAGTACCTTGTTTCATGAAATGGTACACAGCACAGGGCATAAAAATCGGCTAGCTCGTTCAGGAGTGACCACTCAAGATGTAGCATTTGGGGATGAAATATATTCCAAGGAAGAATTAGTGGCGGAAATGGGGGCTGCAATGCTTTGCGGTGTTGCGGGTATTGACAACAACACTATTAGTAATAGCGCCAGCTATATCCATTCATGGCTAAGGTCGTTGAAAGAAGACAGTCGTCTTGTGGTTCAAGCAGCTGCACAAGCCCAAAAAGCCGCGGATTACATTCTAGGAGAAGAAGAAACTGAAGGCGAGTAAAAGCAGTAACCTATAACATCACAAGCACAAAGGATCGGTCATCTTCCTGTCGATCAAGGAAGATGACCTTATATAAAATAAATTCAAGTTACTGTTATTTAATTCCAGGTATGGCCAGTGGGAATTAAATTACTAAGAGAAAGTGAGGAGTATCCTAATAGATTGTTAAAATAGTGCCTGAATGGTGTAATTTAGTTAGAACGCTCAGAAACAGGCAAATTTCAATGGCATATGTCATAAGCGCCCGAGTCATAAATGGGTGCTTATCCGTTCAAAAGATTGAAGGGAGTAAAGTTGATATGAAAAATCAAAGTGTTATTACTTGTCCTTATTGTGGTAGCGAACTGGTGCAGCAGCGAGAATACTATTGTAATTTTTGTGTAATGAACGTTCCAGAGACGATTGTGCAACGCAATCATGAAAGAATTTCAGTTCGTGTAAGAGATTTTGCGCTAGAAGTCCATCTTGAGAGGACAACGCCGGAATTAATGACGCTATCGACCTTCGAGTTGCTTAGTTTATTGAAATATGCACGAGCTGAAAGAACAGCGTTATATCGTTATCTGAACACCTTTTATAAGGCACGCAAGCACGGTAATACGGATGAGTTTAAAGAGTCTGAAGAATATAGTGGAACGGAATATGAAAAAATCACCCGTAAAATGTTTGTTTTGGAAAACATTATTCGTCAGCGGTTGGGGTATGTTCCGCATCGAATCACTGAAGGATATTTGGCAAAATACGTAGACTATATGAAAAAGGATAAGCATAAACCAATGGTAATCCGCCAGCAGAGAAATGAAGAAATGAAAGCGTGATTTTATGGCCTTCAAAACGCAGGAGAAATTAGGTAAAGTATTCGTAAATACTCTTTGTGCTTGAGTATTGTATGTTACTGAATAACTCCGGTTGATCCCCGGAGTTATTTGATTGCATTAATAGTGTTTAAATGGTCAAAAGCATGAGGTGTCCAACATGCAGTTTATTAAAATAAGAAACAAAGTCAACTTGATCAGTAACGGGTGAATGACAATAAAAAACGACCAGATTTTTCTGGTCATTTACTTTTAGCCTTCTTCAGCAATCGCCCCCGATTGTTGAATAAGTTCAAAACTCCTTTGTTGACTTGTTTCTAAACTTTATAAATTTCTCAATACGAAGATAAATAAAACTAACTGAAAAACCAACAATGAAACCAACTACTACTGCAAAGCCACTCCATTGAAAAATACCCCGCATTACAATATCATTCCAAAATACATTTTTCCAATTTCCCCAGAAGAATGGATCATTTTTATTAGAAATATGTAGTTCTGGTCTAGTTGAAATCCCTATGATCCCTAACTGAATGGCATTGTATAAATAATAAAAAATAATTGATACGAGCCAAGTTGATGAACTCGCAAAAGCGGCCCTCACTTTTGATTTGGAAAATCGGGCTTCATAAAGAGCAATTGGAACTAAAGGCACTAACCAAACACCATAGGTTAGTATTCTCCATAAAGTCTCCCCTTGGATTAGCATACGAGATATGAAACTATGGAAGTAAAAATCAAACACACCAAATACTATTCCAATTGCAATATAAATGAACCAACGTATTTTCACTAAATTCATACCTCTCTTCGGATTTATTCGTCTACAATTCTTTTCATTAGCGGTCCAAATAAGTAACGAATCATTGATAATACAAATACTATTCCTTATTCCACAATCCTGCCCGATTGCTTAATACCAATTATTTCAAAATTAGGTGATTAACTCAATCTTTTATTCCATTAAAAAGGACACTTACCTTATTACAGATAAGCGCCCGATTGCGGAGTAAAAAGCGCAAGAGCTGTAATGCATGTCAATAGTTAATAAATTACTCATTCTAAAGCTGTTTTACATCTGTACAAACAGAAAAAACCCCTCGTTGACTTTTTAAAGTCAACGAGGGGTTTGAATTATCCGGTCAATACAGGTGTAGGCGGGACCTAACACCCATTAACATAAAAAAATTAATCTTTTATTTTGCCAATAAGTTGTCAATTGTTACAAACTCATAGCCTTCTGCTCTTAATTGGTCAATCATCTGTGGTAGCGCATCAACTGTACCTTGTAATTTGGTGTTTTGGAAGTTGTGCTGGAGGACAATTCCTCCTGGAGATTTATCCCTATGCACAATAGTAAGAATTTCCTCTGCTGATTTACCACTATAATCAATTGTATCAACAGACCACATGATGTTTTTAAATCCAAGTTTTTCAAATACAAGAGCATCAGCTGCAGTATAGTCTCCATAAGGTGGTCTTAATAAAGTAGCCTTCACTCCTGTCACCCTTTCAATGATTTCATTGGTAGATGAAATCTGTTGGATGACTTGAGCAGTATATAGTTTGGATAATTCAGGATGATTCCATGTATGGTTTGCAATGGTATGACCATCATCTACCATCCTTTTAGCCAACTGCGGAAAATAAGAAACTTGCTCTCCAACTACAAAAAACGTAGCTGGTACACCTTTTTCTTTTAATATATCTAAAATTTGAGGTGTAATAATTTTGTCTGGACCATCATCGAAAGTTAAGGCAATTTTCTTTTCCGTTGTATCTCCTTTTTCGATAGCGATTGGCTTGTTCTCTACTGGAGTGTTTGTTTGAATATAGGTGCGATTGATTTTTGAATCGTAGGTAACTGTCATGCCTAATTTTTGTGCAGTTACCAATAATGGAATGTATGGACGACCATTGATAACAGTTGTTGTAATAGCAAGGTACTCGCGAATCCACTTATTTTTTTCTTTCACGTAGTAGTCCATGTATGCCTTTTCCAATGGGAGAGCAACAATATTATTTCTCTCAACAGCAATAGAGTTGTATTTCTCATTTTTGTCAACAGTAGCACCTGTGTGCTTGAAGAATAGATCTGGTACCATAACACGGCCATTTTGCATATAGTAGGTCGTCTTAATGAGTTGACCATCCACAGAAAAATAAGCAGATGAAACTGTAGCAGCCTTGGCTGGCGCTACTCCAAAAAGACCCGTTATGATGAAGGAAATGAGAAGAGTGGCCAAAATTGTTCTTTTCCCTTCCAATTTGTTAACTTTAATCATTGTATCCCCCTGTGTGTTTTTCTTTTTCTTACAGAAAGGATTTTACCAACAAAACATAAATTACAAAACAGTTTTTTATTGGAAATAATAGAGAGCGTCATAAGAGTATGAGCGATAATATTATCACTGCAGATAATTTCCGAGAGGCTAACCAGAAGGATTCTAAAAAGCTCTTTAATTTTTCACATTCTCAATAACATAAAAAATCCAAATAAGTTATTACTTGTTATTCCATTATCTGGCCCGATTGTTGAACAAAAAGTTGAAACTATTCTTCAATTTAACTGCCCTTTAACGGAATAACTGATATTTCCATTTTATCACAATTGTCCTATCTCCCAACTTTAGCTTTTTTGCAAAAAATGGATTTTTAAAGTTCCGGTTTCTTCATATCCGGAGTATGGACAACGGTAAAACAAACCTTTTCCCCATCCACCATATACATAGAAATAAATCTAGGACACTAGGACACTGTCCTAAACAAAAGTTGAGCCTAAAAGAGAAAAAAACAAGGGGAAGAGGCAGTTGAGTCCGTTAAAGAATCTACTTCAAAAAAAAGAACAGTATAAATACTCTGTCACGAGTAATATGCTGTCCTTTCTATTTATCCTCGTTATTTGCTTCCTGATCGCGATGATACAAAATCTTTTATTGATTTTAACAATCCCTTTGCAAAACCATCTGCTTTTTCTTCCATATCATTAAGTTCTTGTTTTATCTTATCTATCCGTACATACCATTTATCAATTCTTTCTTGATTGTAACCTTCCTTAGCCTCTTCTTCTTCAATATTTTTTATTAAGTTATTGAATTCCTTCTGCAGAATTGTTCTTCTGTCTTCTCTAATTTTCTTCTTTTCCTCTCGATCATCATCGATTCTTCCTTTTATCATTTCTATGGCAACTGGTGCTGCTGCTTTAGCAATTTCTATTGCTGCTGTAGCTGCAAGTTCTTTTCCAATTGACCCATTACTGAAAGTAGGACTGTTTTTTGAGCTATTACGCTCAATTATTTCACCATCATTGGTACTGTCTTTAAATATATCTAATTCTGTAGGTTTAGATTTTTGGCTCATATTGTTCCCCCATCTTTATTTTATTCATAATCTAATTTTCCATATAACAGGATTTAATAAGACCTCGTATTAATAACTACACATTACCATATTACACCATATCGTCTCTTGACTAAACTGCATACGTTCTTATTATCTCATCGATTTCACCAACATCAGTAACAACAATCGTAATCACTTGTTTAGTATTTAGCTCTCCCTTATGGTTTCAAAATAGTCTAGGACACTAAGACATTGTCCTAGACATATTGACTTAAAGTTTTCCTGAATTTATCGGAATGGCTCTACGCTTCTCCCGATAAATTTGCTATAGTAATAGTAAAAATATTGGCATTGTGGTGCCGATATAAAGGCGAGAGGTGAACGTTATGGACGATACGAAAAAAGGATTTGAAATCCCGGATGATGTAATAGATATGCATGTTGAAATTAAAACGAGTACAATTGCGGAAAACTTGAAAATGCCAGAAAGTACAGTTAGAAAGTATGTTACTTTATTAGAAAGAGAAGGATATGAATTGCTCCGCAATGACTTGGACCATAGGGTGTACACGCAGCAAGATCAATTAGCCATTTCTCAGATGTTAAAACTTAAACGAGATAAGAAAATTGGGCCAGAAGCTGCTGCTGCTATAGTGGCGTCACATTATCGTAAGGCGACACAAAACGTAGCGGAGGTAATCCCATACGGAACAAGGGATGAGGATGTTTCAGGGCGACATGAAATATCTGTTGTGGCGGACCAAATCCGAAATATTCAAACCCAAGTTGAAGGATTGATGAGTAAGGAACAGGGGCAATCTATCCTTCAGGCTTTACACCAAATTGCATCTGCCAACGAAGTTAGCCATCAAGAAATGCAAAAGATGAGGCGTGATTATGAAGTGATGAAAGAGAAGGTCGATAGGGTAAATGACTTTATTCAAAAACAAGAAGAAGCTGAAAGTACGGAAAAGAAAAAGAAGGGGATTATGGACCGGTTATTCGGAAGATAAAGAAAGTGTTATGTTTTTAGTGAAAACCTTACATATATAAACATCAAAAAAAAAACGAACCTAGCTTAGCCAAGCAGGTTCGTTTTTTTGCTTCTTAATCATCATCAAAGTCCAAAAAGTTTTGTTGAGCAAAGGATTGGAGCTTCTGGTCATTAACAAAGTTCTTTTTTGGTTCTTCTTTATTGATGATTTTTTCCTCTTCAGAGGAATTTATTTTAATTTCTGCCGTTGGATCTTTGAGAAGTTGCACAAGTAATTGACCAATTATGGCCTTTGTTCGATGGTTTTGTAAATATTTTATCTCTTCAGGTGTTAGGTCTTCGGGTATTGGGATACTTAGGCTCTTATCAAACTTCTTTTTGGGTTTTCCAGCCAGCTCTTCCTGCATGGTTGCTACGAACCGATCGGCAATTTCACTGCTGAATTTTCGTTGATGTTCTTCTTTTAGGTCTGTTAAAAAGTTTAGTACATCTATAGGTGTTTCATGAGGAAGGCGAAAGGACACCACCTTCCCCCCATGAAATTTTTCCATAGTAAATCCCCTTTAATCAGTCGTTATTTCGCTGCGATTGCTTCTTTTACATCAATGTTCTTCGACTCGCAGTACATAATTAAGATTTTAAAATACGCGCGTGCAATCATCCAAACGCTGTCGTCTGGTTTTACAAAACGCAACGGAAATTGCTGAGCAGCTTCATTGATTTTTTGTAGATAAGGACGGAGAACAACAGCTCCGCCGCCTATTTGATAGCTTAGGCGAATATCTGGAACGCTAATCCAAAGATCTTGAATCAATTTATATTCTTCATTAGCCAGGGCCATGAGCTCATCATCTACAATATTCTTAATTGAAATTCTGTTTCCATATTTCCAAATGTAGTTTTGCTCTTCCGGATCTTCGTTGGTGATGATCTCTACTAAATCACGACGAGTATTAATTGTATATTGGTGTTCAGCTCTTACTTTACGAATGATGCTGTCTAGATAAGTGGAAACGCCTTTTTTAATACCATTAGAGTTGATGTTATCTACCTGAGTATCTTTTGTGATAATCGCGGAGTCCGTTGAAAGGCCTCCAATGTCATTAATTAATATAGTCTTTCCAAATATCTCTTCATTCTTTACAGAACCATCTTTATCTGTGGTTAAATCCATATATGCTGCAAAGCCTTCTGTATTGACAAGCACTTGCTCAAATTGAATTCTGACGGTTTTCCCTTCAAATTCGGGCGTTTTTAAAAACGTAACAGAGTGCTGTCCGGATTTTAATTTTTTACGAAACTCTTTGTTTTTCTCTCGCTTTGTTTCATCTAATGGTAGTCCAGTAGATAGTAAGTACGTAGCATTAATGATATTATCTTCATCTTCTTTTATGTTCTGAACAGCATCAAAGGCTAAAGCTGTAAGCAACATAAGAATCGGTTGATCAGATTCACTTTTATCCTGATTCGGTTTCAATTCATCATTATCAGGAAATTTAGAAGCTAGTTTTCCAACAGCAATTTTTCTGTTTTTTTCTTTCAAAATTGAAGAATTCACTTCAACATGTAACGCATCTAACGGATTTTTTTCCATATCAATAATAGAACGATCCTCGGCTTTTGCGATGATGTTTGGAATATAGAGCTGCTGATCTAAAGACCCAAAGTACCCTTTTAATGCGTCATTTCCAATATCTATACTAGCTAATCTCATGTTTTTCCCTCCTGAAAAATGGATTTATTTTCTTCCCTCTTCATTGTATACAAAATTTGTTTACAAGTCAAACATTTGTATACAACATTTGTATACAAATTAACGAAGAAAAAACCCTATTAAAATAAAGGGTTTACGGATTTTCTAAAAGAGTGTATAGTGGTTTTAAATTCTAATATTTACTAGATTCATAGAACTGAGAATAAAGACTATTCAATCCTTACATACATATTTTTCACCATAGAAAAAAGCGTTGCTGACAACAACGCCCTTTGGTGAAACAGCTAGCCCGGTCGCCAAACTAGTGCTAGCTTTATGTGCGAATCATAGATTCTTTTTTAATATGTGCTTATAATAGCAATAATTTAAAAGAATTGCAATGTTTTTTAGCTATATTTCCATGGTTTTTTATGGTACAAATAGCGACAAAACTCAAGCTGATTCTCTGCGTAAAGCAAATACTAATGGATAAGACCGGGACGAGCTGTCTAGCAGCTTGTAACGGTCTTTTTTACGTGTTCTATGCGGAGAGCAAGGGACTTACTCTCTTCGATAGAAAAAAAGATGACAGGTCAGCTGGAGCCAATTTCGGAAAGTCCAGCGTGTCGGGTTGATCGAGCTTCACGATCGGCCAGGCAGGAACGGTATGTTTTGTTCCTTTTCGCCAGTGGGGAAAAAGATGCTTGGAGATCCATGTAAGCATAATAAAGCCACAAAGTAAAAGGAGGGTTGGACACCATAGCTATGTGTCTGTTAGGCGCATAGCGGGGTTGTGAGATGGGTTAGAAGCTTTTTCTAACTAAGCTAAGGGAATGGTGCAGTTGATATGCTCACAAGCGAAAGCAAGACTTTGAAGCGCTATACATACGGATACCATACGGATACCTGAACTCGGTACACCGAGTACGTCAACGTTCAGCGGTTTTCTCCCGGCTTCACAAGGGGGAAAACTGCAGCCAGCCGTTTCCAGCCGTTTTCCTGGCCTGATGCCCGAGTATGCCAAACCAGGAAAGTAAAGGCAAGAGATTGTTGCAAACTTTTGAATATAATTTAGGCTGAAGCCTGTTAATTAGTGCTTTAAGCTGCTAGTGATTAAAGCTGCTAGTGATTAAAGCTGCTAGTGATTAAAGCTGTTTAGCGCTTCGATTCTTACTCTCGATACGAAAGTAGGAATATCGCTAAAGAAAATGAGGCTGAGGATTGATAAGCGAGCAAGGAGATCAGGGAGGGAAAGGGATTAAAAATAGGGGATTGAGATTAAGAGAAAATTTAGTATATGCAATCAGTATTCAAATTTAGTCAATGTGTAATTCAGGATTTAGATCTAAAACTTGTAATCTATGTTAGGGAGATCTGGTCCAGAAGAAGCTAAATAAAAGTAAAGGGAGGAGGTTAAGAAAAAGGCTGGGGATATATAGAATTATTATGATTAGATAGTAAAAATATCACATATATGAAATAACAAGTGAGCATATGGAACGAATTACCTTTACAATCATTGCCAAACAGATGTGCGTATACTACACTGGTCTTAGGAGAAATTGTAAGAAAATTCAATAGATTTAGATACGTAAATCAAAAGTAACTCAATTTGCATTATATTTGCGGTAGGAAATGGCCGCCAACCCTATTAAACAAAGGGCAGATTGACTTCTGTTTATTTTCGTAACCAGCAGAAGACCTCGCCCATACTACGTAAACATAGACGAGGTCTTCTGCTACTAAATAAAGGCGGAGGTCAATCTAAAGTATGAGTGGGGTTGGCGGAGAGGTAATGAGGAGTCTGGTGTGAAAGAGGGGGAGGATAAGAGATAAAGTTCAAGAGTAAAAGATAAATTTCAAGGTATAAGTACAAGGTCAAGATCAAAAGAAAAGTTCAAGGGAAAAAGGATAAAAGCAATTTCAAGTGAAGGTGGGCAAGTGGATTTATGCTATTCAAAAATGGAGGTGGTTGGTGGAGTGTAGGATGTTGTAAATAACGCAAAAATATAAAGTCAATTGTATAAAAATTCAAGGAGGTGTTTTGTGTTCTCTATGCTGGATAGATGGCTGCAAGCGTATTTGGGTTTATTGGTTTTGTTTTATGTGTTGGCCAGCTGGTGTGCGGTGAAAATTCTTAAAGTGGTTGTGTTTGTATTTGCGGTTTGTTTTTCGATTTTGGTTTATGCAATCAGCATGGCTTTTGGTAAACTGCTAAAAGGGAGAGTGGTTCCTATATTTGCTAGAAGAGGATGATGAAGTTGATGCTAAAGTATACTTCGCTTAAAGAGAAAGATTTGGAGTATCTTACGTTTATTTTGAGGAATGGAATGGTGACAGCCAAACAGATTCTATTAAAGTTTCGAGAACCTAATATCCACCGGGTGTACCGTAGACTACGAAAACTTGAAGGGAAGAAATATGTCAGGCATGAGCAGATCGCTCATAAAGTAGGGGTTTACCTGGGGACGATCGATGCCCGAAACTTAACGAATGTTCATGTGACGGTCCCGACGAAAGCTTCTGTTTATACGATGCAGCATAACCTTCTGCTTAATGATCTGGTTCTCTTTTATGAGTTTCAGGCGGAGAAGCAGGGATTTCAGTTTACGTATCGGACGGAAAGAGAGATTCGTCACTCCATGATTGGAGAGGGAGATAATCAAAGTAAATTAAAGGCGTATAACGCGAGCCGTGAACGTATTCCGGATGCGGTGTTCTTTTTCAAAAATGCGGAAGGCGTGGTCACAACTACCTGGGTAGAGCTGGAACTCAATAAGAAAGAACGGAAACGGTATGATGAAAAGTTTAAGCTTTTTGAGCAATTGCTCTCTAGTAAACGCTTAGACGATCAGCCATATTCTTATGACCAAGTGATCTATTTCGCAGATGATGTGAAGATTCATAATGTGGTCAATGACGCCAAGCGACGATTAGTTAATGCAGATAAAATTTCCATACGTAAAATTCCGTCGGTCATTATTAACGAACGTTGGGAAGAGGTGATGCCAAGTGGATCCAATGGCGAAACGCCAGGACCAGACGCAACAGACTGAAATGGACCGAATGATTGGTGATGTGGTCATCTACGGTTTGATAGGAATGATCGGGATTCTCTTTTTTATTCCGGCCCTACTGGGAATGCTGATTTTTGCTGTATTGCACGTGTTCAGGCGAGAATGGTTTTTCTATGTGGGTTTAGGATCCGGATTCCTGATTCTTTTATGGCAATTTCAAACCGGGATGCTGCTTACCTATTTTGGATTGATTTCAGAAATGAATATTCCGTATCTTTCAACCGGTGCAGAGTCTTTACTCAATAATGGGAATCCTATCGCGGTTTCTGCTTCATCTTATTGGGTATTAGTGGGACTTTCCTTCCTCTTTTCCTTTGGCTTTTTCATCTTCGCCAAGTTTTTTTGGAAAAGGCGAGTCAAGACCAAATCCGGAGAGGTTCAGAAGCAAAAGGCAGAACACAGGTATAAAACGTTCAGAAAGAACCGGGTGAAGTTTTTAAATAATAAACAGCAGCATTACCGCAAAAAGCCTTCACAGGAAATTTTTGTGGGCTATACCGACTTTAAAGAACGAGTTGCACTGGAAGCGAGAGAGCTCAATTATCACATGCTGGCTACAGGTGGGACAGGTACCGGAAAGACCACCTTGATTGCTTCTTTAATGGAAGCGGCGCTGCAGCAGGATAAACCCATCATCTTTGTAGATGGGAAGGGCGAGCGGAAATCCATGCTCGAATTTAAAGCGTTATGTGAAGCGTATGGCCGTAAAGTGTACCTGTTTTCAGAAATGGATAACTTGACCTACAATCCGATCAAAAATGGTACACCGACAGAAACACGCGATAAGCTCATGTCCCTCTTCAGCTTTTCGAGTGAAGGAGACGGTGCTTACTACACGGATATAGCTTCACGGTATCTACAGTTGGTGGTTAAGCTCATTGATGAAGCTCAGGTTACGAGGGATATCAAAACGATTGCGAAATTGACGAATGTAGATTCCATGAGTGACTTTTTCAAGGAACACAGCATCCAGGAAGAAATTGAAGAAGACATTGAAGTGGAAGTCGAAGAAGAAGTAGCAGTTGGGAAAGCAGCAGCGTCCTCAGATGACGATCTAAGCGGTTTTGTCGCACCGTCGGAACCAAAGGTCGAAATCATCAAGAAAAAGGTTGTAGAGAGGCGTAAGCGGACTGTGACAAAGCTTCAAGAAGGTATGCAGCGGATTAAGACCATTTTGGATGATGAGTTCCCGGAAGAAATCGTAGTAGGCTGCTTAACTCGATTGAAAATGCAGTTGGGAGAATTACTAGAGTCTGACTTGGGCCATTTATTCATCGAGTGTGAAAAAGGCATCGATCTTCAAAACATTACGGATCACAACGATGTGGTAATTTTCAGTATTTCAGGGAGTCGTTATGCAGACTATATTCGGAAAATTGGGAAAATGATTATTCTTGATGTGAACAGTCTGGTCGCATACCGTCAGGCAAAGGGGCGAAAATCCATCTTCGGTGTATACGATGAGTTTTCAGCGTATGGCGACCGCCGAATCGTGGATATCGTGAACAAATCACGGTCTGCTGGCTTTGAATGCATTATCTCCACTCAAACGTTGTCCGACATTGATGCCGTGGATCCAATTATGACCGAGCAGATCATTTCCAACTGTAATGTCATTGCCACAGGCCGCGTGAATTCCTCTAAAGATGCAGAGCGGATCGCTCAGGTATTCGGAACATTTTCCGATCGGGAAATCACGCAACAGATTGAAAAGAAATACCCCCATATCCGGTATGAAGCTGAAATGGGAACCGTTCGCGATGTGGAACGCTTTAAAGCCAATCCAAGTGAAATTAAAAATCTTCAAATCGGTGAGATTTTCATCAATCGAAAAATGGTGGAGGTGGACGGCAGCGATACGTATTTCAGCCGAGTGTATGTGCGTAATGCCTTAGACTTAGGAGGGATCCAATGAGTTTTTTCAGCAAGTTGAGAGGCGGTCTTAAAAAGAATGTCTCTCAAGGAAGAAAAAAAGTCTTAAAAGATGAACGACGTTTAACGACTTCTCGTTTGAATGGACGAACCGCCTTTACCGTGGTCTTTTGGGGTGTGTTGCTCGGGGTTATCTTTTTCTCCTTTCAGGCCTGGGCGCGAACCGGGTTTCTGAACGAAAAGGTAAACGGTTATCAAGATCAAGCGTCTTCGCAGATTGAAAGTCTAAATGAGGTAGGGTTCGCCAATTCACCAGCTGGTGAAACGTATGCGAACCAATTCGTTACTACCTATATCAACGTATCCAATGATGAGAAGAAACGAGAAGAACGATCGAAAGCACTTCAAGACTTCTTGGCTGAAGGGTTACAGGTGGGAGAGCTTGAAAACCTAACAGCTTTTCAAGGGAAACGAGTTTTGAAGAGTGCTAGCTTATATGATGTGAAGAACGTGAGCGAAGATGCAGCGAGTTATGTTTATCGTATAGAATATGAACTTTTCAATGTCGTCGAGAAAAAAGAGCAAGTTCCTGTTAAAAGCAAGGGGAAAGATGGAAAAGAAACAGTCGTAAAAGAGGAAAGAATGAAGAAAATCGATGAGCCATTGGGGAAGAAAGAGCAAATGATTGTGGTCCGGCTAGGGACGGATGGAAACTCTTTTAATGTCATTGAACAACCTTACTATCAAGCGATCCCTGGAAAGTCGAGAGTCGCAGCGGTTCAAGATCAAACTGATCAATCTCAACAAAATGTCAAAGTAGAAGATGAGATGAAACAATTTGCTACACAGTTTTTCACCTCATATACAACCAATTCAGTGGATGAGATGGCTTATCTCATGGAGAAACCGGAATCTATAAAAGATCTTTACGAGTATAAGGGATTGGAAGATTTTGTGGTTTATGATGGGGAGCAAGAAGGACAGTACATGGTGAAGACGCTTGTGCTTCTGCAGGAGGCGAATACGGGATTGCAGACCAAACATCCTTTTACTCTTGTCGTAAGCAAAGAGAACAATAAATTTTATGTGAAACAGTTCAAACACACTTTAGGAGGATGATGGAAAATGCCAGATATTACAGGGTTAACTGATTATGTTTCAGGTCAGGTGGCGGCCGTTTTGTTCATCATTATGATCGTCATGATTGTCCGAGCGTTTATTTCTCAACGATGGGGCCAGTTTTTCTCCAGCTTCATTTTTGCAGTCATCTGCTATGTGATTGTAGCTAATCCAGGGGAATTTGAAAGCATGGCCAATGCAATATGGGATCAAGTCAAAAGTGGTGGTTTAAATTGAGGACAGATGCCTACAGTTATCGGAAGTTTTTTAAATATCCCTTGAAAATCTGGAAGCTTGGAAAGGGCGAGAAATCCCTCGTCTTTTCCAAGGGGATTGAGATTCGGCAAATCGTTATGGCCGTCCTGATCTTCGGCTTTCTCTTCCTCTTTAGAGGCAGCATTAATCACATTTTACCGACCACGCTGCAGCTTGCGTTTTATACGGTGTTGCCTTGGTTGATTGCGGGGGCCATTTGCAAAAGCCGATTGGATGGAAAGCGATTGGACCGTTTTTTCATCGGTTATTTCCGTTATCTATTTACTAAACGTTATTCCTACAGCAGCCAAAAGAGTGTGTACCAGCCACAAATGAAGAAAGCGCAGTCTTACGAGCGATTCCAATAAGGTGGTGATTGTATGATACAGTTTCCGATTCAATCTTTTAAAGACAACGTGATCTATACACATGATATGGAAGCCTGGTCCTATTATCGCTTGCATGAAAACACCGTAGGCGTTAATGAACAAGAAGCAGAAAATCATCTTGTGAACCGTCTGCAGCGGCTGGCCTGGCAGTTCTCGGCATTTGAAGAAGTCGATTATAAAATCGTACCAATTCCTGTTGATATCGATAAACGGATGGATAGCCTGCAAGCTCAATATGAAGGGCAGTACGCGGATACTGGTATGTATTACGCAGAACGAGCTAAAGAGATTTTAAGAGAAGAAGCAAAACATGTGGTCGAGTATAAGTTTTTTGTTGGTGTGAAGTTAAAGCGACAGGAGCTTGATGAGAATCTCATGCATTCCTTTTCCTCTTCTTTTAAAAGCATGAACCGGTACCTTCAAAAACTTGCCGGTTTTGGCGGACAGAGCATTGATGATTTAACCGTTCGGTTATTTGAGGAATCCGAGGAGGATGCTTTCACAACGCTCAATCATTATTTAGGAGCTAATCGAGTGAAGGAAAAAGAGCTTCGCTACATCATTCGTCATCAGTTTGTCAGAGGTCAAGCGCAGCCTGACGGTGATGGCAGTGTGTACAGTCTTACAGAAGGCATCCTAGATCCTGGAAAAGCCGGCTATGTGCGTATTCAACAACTAGAAGATGAATCTTGGTGCGCGTTTCTTCCGGTTTCCGAATTCCCCATTCAGTTAGGCTATAAAGAATGGGCGTATTTCTTTCAGTCCTATCCTTTTCCGGTTGAAGTCAACATGCGGACGATCTACAAGAGCAAAAAGGAGGATGAAGGCCGTACCAATACCATCAAAAAGCGATTTCGTGATCAGGACGCCCAACTCATTGAAGCCAATGAGGATGATGACAGCTTAATTAATACAGGCCGTGAACTTCTGCACGATTTAGAAAATCAAATCAAGAATCAAGGCAAACCACTCCTCAGAACTCACATCAATTTCGTGGTCTACGGCCCAACAAAAGAAGAAGTTAGAAAACGAGCCAGAAGGCTCAAAATCGATTTTAAGGATCAGCAGATCGAACTTGTCCAGCCGTTAGCCGACCAACTCCTATTATTTCATCAATCTCTGCCAGGAGCTAAAATCGTTGCGGATGATTGGGAGCAAATCCTTACTCCTGAATCTTTTGGGGAATCTCTTTTCTCCCTTACGCGGAAGATTGGCAATACCGTCGGCTTTTATCTCGGGAAAAATATCTCTCACGCGGGCGAAAGCGTGGAAAACTCTCAATCTCTTGTTTTCTTTCATCCGTTTCTCGCTCATTTGGGTTTAAAAGGTTCGAAGTATTCTTCTCCTCATGTCACAATCTCAGGACCAACGGGAATGGGGAAATCGTATTTGTTAAAAGATATCTTGTTGAATGGCGTCTTTTTCGGTGCCAAGGTGCTTATGACGGATCCTAAGGATGAAGTAGAAAAGAAATTTAAACAAGCGATCACACCTGAAATGGAGCGAACAGCACCTTTCTTCCAGGATTTAATTGAAAGCTTTAACTATATTACTCTATCAAGTGAAAAGAAGGATGCTGGAAAGCTTGATCCTTTGACGTTCCTGGAAGGAGAAGAGGCGCAAGATGCAGCGGTGGGTGTTCTTGAATACCTTTCTGAGCTTCAATCCAATGAACGGAATGTAAAAACGGCGATCTATAAAGGGGTCCGTCACGTTCTGCAGCAAGAGAAGAAGCCCGGACTCTTAAATGTCGTTCGTCATTTACAAGAATCAGAAGATCAGGACGTTCGAAACGTCGGAGATCTTCTTTATGAGATAGGGACAAACGGCATCGCCAAGCTCATGTTTTCGGATGGGAATGTAGAAGGCATTAGTTTGCATGAGCAAGTCAATATCTTGCAGATTCAAAACTTGAATCTGCCGGATGAAGGCGAAAAAGCTTCGACGCGTGATGAACACATAGCTGTTGCATTAATGCAGCCGTTGGCGAAGTTCGCCACCCGGTTTGCCCGTGATGATTCCGTGGTTAAGATGACGATCTTTGAAGAAGCCTGGATGCTGATGAACACAGGGGCCGGTGATCGGCTAATTAATGAGCTACTCCGAACAGGTCGGTCGTTGCGGTCCGCGGTTTATATCATTACGCAGTCCACGTATGAATACAATAAGCCTCAAATCAAAGAGAATATCGGTACAAAATTTGCGTTTAAAGCGAAAACCACTGAAGAAGCAGCGAACATCATTGAATTTCTCGGCCTGGAGGACAACAAGGCTAACCGGGATATGTTGAAAAATCTGACCGAGGGTCAGTGTATCGTTGAAGACATGTACGGACGCACAGCCAAGATTCAAACCGATGTCCTGTTTGATGAATGGATCAGCGCCTTCAATACGAAAGAAAATGACCGAGGCAGAGCGGAAACAGAGGAGGCTTTCATTTGAAGAAAACACTAGTTATCACCCTTTTAGCGTTGATTGCACTTTTAACCGGGTGCAATCAGGGTACTTCTTCTGAAGACATTGCAAAAATCGCTTATAAATGGGAAAAAGCTCGATTTGATAAAGATTACAAAAAGCAACAAGAAATGATTTATGAAAAAGGGTCATATGAAGTTGATAAAAATGCAGAAAAGAAAGACTCAGGATTAAAATACGACAATATGAGTTTTGAAATTTATTTTGACAAAAAAAATGATCAATATTATGTTTTTACAGAATTTAAAAACCCTCAAGGAGAAAACAATGTAGACGATGAGTTGCTCTTTAGAAAAAAAGATAACGCTTGGAAACTAGATCAGGATAAGGAGATCAATCGTGATCAAATAAAAAAAGAACTAGAACGAGAGGCTTGTATTAATTGTAAATAGGAGGGATTGCATGGACTTCCTGAAACGGGTGCTCGGCTTAGGTGTAGCGCTGCTTTTTCTTCTCATGCCAGCGGCTACACTGGCCGAAGATTCTTCCCCGACCGTTCAGAAAAAAGAGGAGACCGTTGGTCGTGTGACTCTGGAAAGCAAAGAATATCCTCTCGATCATTACAAGATGGAAGCGAACATCGGGGACGGATTTAAAGATGCTGCGGATAACGCCTTGCACGCCATTAATCAGGGGATGTGGGGATTCAATAAAACCCTTGCCAACTTTACTCTTTATTCGACCAATCAACTCATGTCATTTGATCTAATCAGCAGCATTGCAAGCGAAGCCGGAATTATGAGTGAACGGATTTATGAGATTATGTCCGGTACGTTCCTTTCGTTGTTTGTCATCTTTGTGGGTGGAGCTGCTGCGTGGCGTTATTTCGTCAATCAACAGGTCGGTCATGCAGTCAAAGCCATCCTTGGAGCATTGGCCATCACGGTCCTGACCTTTTGGTTTTACTCCGATGCGACAGGGAATATCAAATGGCTCAATGACCGAGGGGCTGAACTTGAAGGCATCGCCAGCTCGGCAAATGTTCTTATTAGTTCGGACGAGTTTGACAGTAATGAGGCTTATAACCCTAAAGAGGGCATCGCATTGCTTGAAAATCAACTGTTTAATCTTATGGTCAAACGGCCGTATCTGCTTTTAAACTATGGTTCCACGAAAGAAGCTGACATCATCAAGGAGGATCCCAATCGAGTAGATAATTTATTGGCCATTAAACCCTACTCTGATGAAGGGAAAGAGCAAAGAAAAGACATTGTTAGTAACGAAGTTGAAAGGCTAGACAACAAGCAAATGTCGCCGGAATTCAGTGGAGAACGGTTTGGCTATCTCATTATCACAATCATTTCCACCATTGCTTTGGCCATTCCGGTTTTGTTATTAGGTGTTTTTAAGTTTTTGCTTCAGGTCTGGTTTTTAGCTTTGGTCATTTTTACGGCCATTCCACTCATTCTTTCTCTCATCCCAGCTTACAGTGAAAGTGCATTGAATCATGGGAAAAAGATTGTGGGTGTTCTGCTTATGAAGGCAGGGCTCGTTCTCTTAATTGCGGTAATCACGGGACTGGTTACTCTCCTTTATGAATCGGTTAAAGTCACGAACGGTGTAGAAGGGTATGCGTTTGTCGTCTTTCTGATTTGCATTACCATTTGGGGCTTGTTCAAATATCGTACGGAAATCTTTGAAGTCGCTTCAGCTGGTATGGTTCAAGGTCAGCAAGTGGTGGAAAGAACAACCACCAATACCCTGAATCGATTGGGGGATGCTGGCGAAAGAGGAATGAAGGGGGCTAAACGGATGGTAGGTAAAGCCCATCAGAACCATAAACAGAAAAAGCGTATGGACGAATTTCAATCTGGTTTAGAGGGAGCTGGCCGAAAAGTTTCCACCAATACGGCTGGAGCTAGTGGTGAACGGTCAGAGCACCGTAAAGCAGTCGGAGAGAACAAATTAGGAACCGAAAAAAATTCAGAAAAACAGACTAAAAAAGGGATGAAAAGCGATTTAGCGGCTACAGGAACGGAAGCCCCTCGATCAGCTTCACGAAATGCAGGAGCTGCGATTGTAAATTTAAATGATTACAAAAAGCAAAAAAGTGAAGGATCCAACAAAAGTGAGGAGAAAGTGCAAGCTGCTAGAACACCTTCCTCCCAAAGATCCGTTTCAGAGGCTCGTAATCCTGGCTCAACGAAATCAGAGGGAGGAACAAGTGGGGAATCTAAACCAACCCAGCAACAAAAAAGCGGAAGTACGACTCAACAGCCTTCCCCTCACCGTAATCCGGCAGGACGAATGGAAAGTCAAAAAGAGGTGGCGGCCTCGAGAGACCCAGACAAACACATCACTCAATGGGAAGCTGAGCAGCAAATCAAAAAAAGGAATGCAAATACTTCTGGTGAGACGGTCAAACGATCAGAAAGCAGGAAGTCCAAGAATGAGCAAACGAACCGACAAAAATGATGTCGGAGAGAAGCCTTCTGACGCAGTTAACTTTTGTTTTATGATTGACCCCTTGTCTTGTTGCGTCAGAATGGCTTTCAGAAAGGAGAGCCTATGCAAGGCGTTTTGAAGAAAGGTGCAAAAGTTGTTAAAACCGTGGCCATTCTGAAAAACCCTCTTACGTGGGTGATTGCAGGGATCCTTCTTCTCCTCCTATCTATTTTCAGCATTGCTTTATTCATCTCCATTAGTCTCGGCGGAGAGAATCAATTTGACTCTGGGCTTTCAGGAGAAGGAGCAGGAGGAACGGCAGAGGTATCGGCTGAAGTCCTTCGATATGAACCCCTCATTCGGAAATATGCAGAAGAAAATGGGATTGGCGAATATGTCGGGCTAATCATGGCTCTGATCCAACAAGAAAGTGGTGGCCGGCATTTAGATGTGATGCAGAGTTCTGAATCAATCGGATTACCACCTGGTGCTATTACCGATCCTGAATACTCCATTCAGATTGGGGTGAAGTATTTTGCAGACGTGATGAAACAAGCCAAAGGTGATATTCATCTAGCTCTGCAGTCTTATAATTTTGGGAATGGATTTATCGGCTATGCCTTAGAACGGGGAGGTTATTCGAAAGAAGTAGCGATCCAGTTTAGCTCTATGATGGCATCTAAAATGGGTTGGTCCCGATACGGTGACACGGATTATGTTGAACATGTTCTTCGTTACTATGAGGGAGGAGATGGAGGTAAGGTCGTCGGAGGGGATGGATCTCAAACATTTGATGTGGAAGAAGTTCACAACATCATGAAAACTTTTCTTGGCCGCCCATATGTATGGGGGGGCAGAACACCAGCTGCAGGAGGCTTTGATTGTTCAGGGTTACTCGAATATGCTTTTGCTCAGGTTGGCGTAGATATGTATGGAACAGCGCAATCTCAATACGATAAAACCATTCCTGTTCCTGAAGATCAAATAAAACCGGGAGATCTAGTCTTTTTCTCCACCTATAAACCAGGAGCTTCTCACGTCGGTATGTATGTAGGAGATGGCCAATTCATTAATGCGAACGGCAGCAACGGCACTTCTTATTCGTCCGTTCAAGAGTGGAAAAATATTTATCCTTTCCTAGGGTTTAGAAGGATTCAGTAGTGGAGGTGAAAATCATGGAACCCAGCCAAAAGAAAAATTACATTATGCTTATGGGTGCTTTTATTGCAGTGGTGATCATCATCATGTACGTTTTCAGCTTACGCTCCCAGCTGCAGGAAGTCAGGTCGAATCAGCGTCATTATGAAGAAGAAATTAAATCCTTAACCTCTGTTCAACAAACCGAGGCACTATCTAAAAATCGGTCGTTCCTTGAAGCGTTTTTCACTTATGAAACTACGGCTGAACGCTATCAAAAGATTCGTCCCTTAATGACCGATCGTGGATTTAAAGCGACTCATCCTTCAGGAACGAAACCACCGCAATCCAAGCAATCCGTCAAATCAACCATGGTCGGGCTGAAGCCGTTTGAATATCAGTCATCGAAGACGGAAGCGGAGTTCTTTAATGAATTCAAGCTTTCGACCGAGTATAATAATGTATCGAATACAGAAACGGTGATTGTCAAAACGTCTCTTATTTATGTGAAAGAGCAAGGCTGGAAGATCGATGATGTAGAATTTGTCGGAGAATTAACCGGACGCCGCACGTCCTAAGGAAGGAAGGTATAAGCATGAAAAGTACAGGTGTTGTAAGGAAGGTAGACGAGCTGGGGAGAATTGTTATTCCCATTGAGTTAAGAAGAGTCCTGGAGATTGAAATTAAGGATGCACTAGAGATCTTCGTAGATGATGATAAAATCATTCTCCAAAAATATATGGCCCATAATGCGTGTGCGATTACCGGTGAGATAACCAACGAAAACAGGACGTATGGTAATGGCAAATTTGTGTTGAGTCCAAAAGGCGCAGAAATTCTGCTTCGGGAACTAGAAGAAGCGAAATGACAAAAGAAGTAACCGATCGTTCTTTCATAAAGAGCGATTTTTTGTGTCAACAAATTCTTCAGAAGGGAGGTATTGAATCACAATATTCAATAAGGGATGAGGAAATGGCACACTTTATGAGTTTTTAGGAAAAAAGTGTGGGATAAAATCAAAGAATATCATCTCTGTTTGTCCAAAAAATATTAAGACTGTTTAAAATTGTTTTCAAGGTACACAAAAAACGATTTCTCCTTCTATAAGGTTAAATCGTTTTTTGTGTGTAGAGTTATTTACTCTACTACAAGAACATGTATGTTCTGCTCAGCATTGTATTTTTTATGTAATTGACTGCAATTCCACTTCTTTTTTCCACCGTTTTATAACTTCAGTAAAGGTAATTTCTTTCCAAGGCTGCTGCCATTCGTTATTAAATAAAATTGACTGAGATTTAGGCTCTGGATTAGGTTTTTCCATCTTAATAATTGTAGGCATTATTATTGAATCTCCTACAACAATGCACTCACCAGGAGATAAATTTGGTAATACTTCTCCAATAGTATTTGTACTTTCAGGCATCAGATTTTTAATATAATTTTGATCGCTGTTATTAGTTAATCTCAAAGATATAAAATTATTACATTGAGCAAATATTGTTTCAGATACTTCAGACGGCCTTTGACTTACTACCATTAGACTTAGACCATATTTTCTACCTTCTTTAGCAATTCGCTCTATTGATTTTTTCGAAGACTTAAATTCTGCATTATTCGATCTTGGAATGTAATTATGCGCTTCTTCACAAACTATCATAACTGGTATGTCATTTAGTTGTTCCTTATCATGTTGAATTTTAGAATAATGAAAACAAAAGTCAAAGACTAGTCTGGAAATTAAACTAACGGTAATGCTCAATACCTCAAATGGAATTCCACTTAAATCAACGATTGAAACATTAGCTTTATTAATATATCCCATAAATTGCTTCATAATTTCTTCGAAATCTTCACTTACAAAATGAGTAGAATCAGATTTTTGGGGATTCAAAAGAAAAGCTAATCTCTTGTCTGATAGTTTTGTTTCCAAACGAGACGAAAAACGGTTGAATTCTCCGTAGAAAGGTCCGTTTGAAGCTTTACTGTTGGCAGAAGTAGATTGAGGTACAAACTCATTTATTTGTTCAAAGTAGTATTGTTTTCGATCCCTTACTAATGTCCCGTCATTGAATTTAGGGCAATTTTCTCCGCTTAATTTACTAACAACTTCTCTGTTCATGTTCTCAATATAATTGTAAACTTCTTTAATACTAAAATAAACAGGTGTATCGTAGGTTATATCGTTTAAATTTGGGTTGTACTTTTCTTTATTTAAAATAACAGCTTGTTTAAATATGGATACTTGATTATGTGAATTGTTTTCATTGCTTTCAATAAATAGGCACTCTAATTCTTCAGAATTCATTAACCAATATGGCAATTTCAAATTATCTATTGTAAGGTTATTTAATACAAAATTATGTTCCTTGGCCAATGTGAACGCAGCTGTATATTCAGAGTGAATGTCAAAAATTATAATGTGTGAATTTTTTTGTTCACTTAAATTTAAATTACCTCCATTTTGGATACCAACTACATTTTGTAAAATTTTTGCAACAGCACTAGATTTACCTGATCCAGTTGAACCAACAATAGCAACATGTTTACCAAAGAATTTATCACCGCTAATCTTTACTTCTACTTCTCTATTTTGCGCGAGTAATCCTAATGGGAAATCATACTCATCAGATGTACTGAAAATGCGATCTAACTCCCCCTCTCCAAGTATAAATGCAGGTTCAGTAGGGACAGGAAGTGTGTGGCTTCCTCTTTCAAACTTGTCATCTATTAAACTGCCTATTGGTTGACTCTCAATATGAAGTTTTAAATCAGTATCGATTTCATAATTTATTACTCTTATATTATTGATAACACATACTACAAAATTATGATTACCGTCAGCAATTTTCATATGTTTGCCTACTTGCAGATAAGTTTTATTTGCTTCAAAAATGGTAAGAGAATTAATTTCAATAATAATTGAGCTAGGCGAACTTGAAAGTACTTTTCCAATTGCATTACTCATATGTATCACTCATCCCCATAATAAATTTAATTTTCTCCATTTCGTTAATATACATATGTTCAACATTTATATCTTCAGTGTCTAGTTCACCCGGTAAATTCTCCATAAATACAAAACAATCTTCACATTTACATTCATTAATAATCCCAATAGCCTCTTTATCAAAATGTATTAACTTTAAATCAAATTCCCTGTAAAAAGATTTACTAATCTTTCCTCTAACAGGATCAATAATGAATTTACCTTTATCAAAAATACCTGCAACCAAACCATCATTTACTTTTACTTTTTTTCTATGTAATCTTTGTATAATGTTCAGATAGATATCCAACGGGCAATCTAAGCAAAAAACAGGAGTCTTATCGTGTATTTCTTTGAAATGATACTTAGTTAGATATTCGCAAATGAAGGTAACGATATTCTCATTAAAATTTTCTATGGTGTCTACGGAGATAATAAAGTATCGTAATCTTGAATTTTTGGTTAAGTTAATACGTAGTTGTTGTTTTTTTAGTTTCATAATCTTATCTAATGTTCGCAACTCTTTAGTCCATCGGGAAAGAGAAGCTTTCTTTACTTTTAGTAATTCATTAAGTAAGTCTTTTTTTAGTATTACTCTTTGATGAGGTTCACGAAGAATGCTAAGTTCTGCTATTTTTTGAATTGAATTTGGGTAAATTAAACTTTCAAGGTCGCTTTCTGGCATACCATTCTCAACAAGTGCTTTATAAATACTTTTTATCAATTCATCAAGAGGTGGTCCAAATTCTACAGTAAATCTTTTGCAAAACTCAGTATGATTTTTTCCGGAATTTTTTTCGATTAGTTTTTTAAAATTCTTATCACTAGATTTAAATATCGTTTCAATATCTTCACTACTTAAAAATTGTTTGGTTCCTATTTTTTCATTCGGGAAGTGAACAAATAGCCTATACTCTATGTCTGCGTTCGAATTACTGTGAAAATGATCCATCATTTGTAATATTGGTTTATAAATACAACTTAATGTGAATTTCTCTTTTGTTTCGTGGTACTTACACTGAATTGCTTTAGTAACTAAGTCAGTTTTCACTTCAATATCTTCTATAATTCCTTCAACTGTTATTTCTGTTTCATCCGATCCATTTAATACCTCCAGAAGTGTCTTATTGAATTGATATATAAAACCTTGAATAGTGTAATTTGCACTCCGTGACATACACTTCCTCCATTAATAATCATTTTAATCTAACCAAATATTAACATTAATTTATAGGAAATACTTGACTATATATAAAAAAGTGACTCTAATAAGCTTGAATCGTTTTCTCGTATGCTCCAGCTATAATACAAACGGGTGTAAACTGACTTATTCAAGTTCTTACTTTAAAAAATTCAAAGGAATTTTGATTTTTTAAAAGAAATGTAAAGAATAATATCATTAATGGGGGAAATGTATGTTTGATGAAAGAGCTGCAATGAAGATGAGATTAGAACAGATTCAAGATTTAGAAATTCGGATCATACAAGAATTTCAAAAGGAAAGAAGTCAAATTTTGAATCGAATTAGAGAATTAGATGGGGAAGCGGAGACAACAAACGCCACTTACAAAATAATAAAACCAGAAACAACAATTGCTTCTGCTCAGGTTAAAACCAAATCTCAGAGACAAAAAAATAAAAGAAAGCATACCACTCTTACGAAAGAAGCGATTAAAGTATTAAAAGAACACTCTGCAGCGATTAGCGGAAAGGAAATAGCTGCATCCGTTGAAAAGAGTACAGGAAAAAGCGTTGGAAACATTACGCAATTTATGAATCGTGTTATGACAACTGATTTCAAAGTGAAAAAGCCATATAGAGGTCAGTATATTTATGAAAAACAATCTTCATCGCCGATAGAGGATATGGAGCCGGCTACTTTATCGGTCAGTATTGACGGGGGTTCTGAGACTTGATTTTTTTGTTTCGATTTGACAAGAGTGATGATGGGATTGATTTTGTTCTTAACGAAAGAATAGCTGAAGACATGGATAGTCAGAGTGATGAGTTACTTGGACCACTCGTTTTTTCAACTTGTCAGGTATTAATGCGTTTTAAAGGAATCAGTAAAGGTGACACGATAATGACGGGTATGATATTAGAGACGGATGAGTTTGAAGTTACTCTTAGTGAGGGACTTGGACAATACATTGATCCATTCACTAAAAATAGTATTTTATTTGAGAATGCAAAAATTATAGCAGACCTTTTAGTTAAGATCATGTCTCGCACTAATCCAAATCTAACAAAATAGATATTTTGCTAGATTCGTGTAAACGTACAAAAAACTTTAGAAATCCTTTTAGGAAAGAACTTCGTTTTTTAATCTTGGCCATTGATTGTAACCAATCTCAGGATTGTTTGAATTATGTAATCTTATGTATTCCACTTCTTTAGCATTAACCTCTTAATCTGTTGCTAATCCTGATGTCCATAAAATCTCTTTACAAATAGTAAGCCTAAAATCCTTTAATTTCATCATGTCAAAAAGCCTGCAATCAAGTTCTGCCATATTGTTTTTGATTATGGGACTTTATTACACATGAATGTTTGAATTTGAAATAAATGGTAATATATTCTTCTAACCGACTGGAAATGAGGTGCTTTTATGGTTTCTGTAATGAGAAAAGTGAAGGAAACAAAACAGCCAAGAGGTGGATATATTAAGCCTAAAGATTTCAATGTTATCGAATTAAATGATGGTGTTGATCTTCATGAGAAAGAGAATATACATAGCAGTTTGATGGGACTAGCCGTTGATTACCTTACTCGAGTTACATTAGGAACATCTTTGGAAAAAGCTTTTAAAATTTCGCTTAGAGGTGCATGGAATGTTAATGAGAGCGATTATGCAGAAGAATTATTAAACGGAATTAGTGGTCTTGATGATAGTTCAATAGAAAATGCGTGCAAATTGGTAGGTTTTGATGTGGCTTTTAGAGCTAGTAAAGCAGCATATAAGCCAGTTCATGCTATCCAACCGGATGTATCTACAATCACTAATATTAGAACCATGGTGGAACGTAGTAGAATTTTTTACGATAGTTATGGACCTATTGTAAAAGATGGTTTCACTTTCGAGGGTGGCTATACTGAACTTATATCATCTGGAGATGGTGATTTTTTAACTGAAACAACCCTGTGGGATTTTAAGGTTTCAAAGAGTGAACCGACTAATAAAAATACTTTGCAACTGCTAATATATTATTTAATGGGGCTTCATTCTTCACATGAAGTCTTTCAAGAGATTGAAAAATTAGGAATTTTTAACCCTAGATTAAATAAAGTTTATATATTGGATATAGACAGTATCTCGCCAAAAATTATTACGGAAGTATCTAGCAAAGTTATTGGTTATTGAAGTACCTTTAACACTCTTATCTAATTCAGGGGTGTTTTTTCTTTTCCCTAAACTAACAAATCAAGGCTGATAAATATTTAGAGAACGTTGTCTTAAATGATATAAGTTTGATGTTTGTAATATGGCATTGCCTCAGACTGTACCGACGAGAACTCTATTGTGCTAGAAGGAAGTTACATTATCATCGCTGATTTTGTTCCAAGTTACAAAAAAACACCTTTATAGAACGTGAAAGTTACCTTGCCAAAATAACAATTACGAGGTTTTTTAATTGAATTTAGCGTTCGTCATCTTTTTCTTTGCCCTTATTAGTGTACTTTTACTAATGCCCGTAATTTCTTCCACCTGTTTATAGGAATGATCTTTTAGCAGCTGCAGAGCATGCTCCATTTGCTTTTTACCGTACTTTTTTGGCCTGCCCTCTCGGAAATCTTCTCTTTGCTTCGCTATAGCTTTTCCTTCCTGGGTACGCTCGACGATCATGTTTCTTTCTAACTCGGCAACGGCGAGTAAAGTATGTAGGAAAAAGCGTCCCATAGATGTATCTTCAAGCAGCCCAACATTTAATACATGCACTCTGATTCCACGTTTGAATAAGTCTTTAATGACAGATATACCTTCTTCAATATTTCTTGCTAAACGATCTAGTTTAGTAACAACAAGGGTATCTCCATCGTTTAATTTAGATAACACTTCTTGAAACTGAGGACGGTCTGCTTTTGTTCCCGTAAATTTCTCCGAATAGATCATTTCACAGCCTTCTGCTTTAAGAATCTGTAATTGGGAATCTAAGTCCTGATTCACCGTGCTTACCCTTGCATAGCCGTATTTCATTAAAAATCCTCCTTTTTTGCTATGTAAATATGAACATAAGTTATGACACCTGCCTCTATATTGATTTTACTGGACAACTAAAATGGTATCAATACTTTTAATTTATGACACCGATTTTTTCACAGAGGTTTATAAGAATAGTATTAGGAAGAAGTATCATATTTTCAGAGTTTAAGTGGACATATATGAAAGAAAAGAAGACATATTAGTCTTCCTTTCTAATCTGAATATATTTTTGCCTTCACCTTAATTAAAACATACGTTGCATAAATGCTTTTTTCTGTTTAATTAATATTTGAAGCTTTTCTTCTTCGAGCTTTATTTTTTTGTCATTCTGGGTTAAAAAATCTGCTATTCTTTGTTGCTCTTTATAGGACGGAACTTTAACTTTTAGTTTGCTTAATAGTGGATATTTTAGATTCCATGTGTCAGAAGTTAAACCTTGAGAAAACCTTTGGAACATTTGTATCATTGGAACAGTTTTAAATAAATATGAAAAATATAAACTATAAACTCCTTCTTTTGGTTTCATTACTGTATACGCTGGACTAACAATACCATGATAATTAGAATGGCCACATGCTCCTTGCCACATCCTCATTGAGTTATAGGCTATGTCATTCTGATGAACAATTTTATAATTATCCTTATTTTCACTAGAGTTATCTTTAAGTGACAAATTTTCTCTGTTAGTTACTCCTCCATTAATGGTAACAGCCAACAACGGAAGATCAGGTCTATTCCTTTCTGAACGTTCCTCAAAAATATCTCCTATTGATTTAGTAAGCCAAGGCGGAAATTCTTCTCCATTATTATTTTTGAATTGTATTTCTTGATTGAAAATTTTCTGTATCAATCCTTTTTGGTATACTTTTAAAGCTTCTATTTTAGATTTCTGTTGATTAATGCGACGGTCAAGGAGGAGTAAGAAATTTGCTATTTTCTGTTGCTCTTTATACGTTGGCGCTTTAACTTTTATCTTGCTTAATAATGGATATTTTAAATTCCATGTGTCAGAGGTTAAGCCTTGAGAAAACCTTTGAAACTTTTGTATCATAGGAATTGTTTTAAATAAGTATGCAAAAAATAAGCTGTAAACCCCTTCTTTTGGTTTCAATACTGTATATGCCGGGCTAACTATACCATAATCAGTAGAATGACCGCTTGCTCCTTGCCACATTCTCATAGAGTTATAGGCTATGTCATTCTGATGAACAATTTTGTAATTATCCTTGTTTTCACTGGAGCTATCTTTTAACTGCAAGTTCTTTCTGTTAGTTACCCCTTTATTAATGGTAACAGCCAATAAGGGAAGATCAGGTCTATTTCTTTCAGAACGTTCTTCGAAAATATCTCCTATTGATTTATTGTGCCAAGCAGGAAAATCTTTTCGGTCATCATCCTTAAAGCGTAATGATGGTGTATTCATTCATTACACCCCCAATTCTTTAAAATACTTCTCAAGTTTTACATTAATTTCGGCAATTTCTTGATCAATGGCTTCGATATGAATTGAAACAGCTTTTATATCCACTGATTCTTCTTCCTCAAACGTGTCTACATAACGAGGAATGTTAAGGTTATAGTCGTTTTCTTTAATTTCTTTTAGTGTAGCTGCATACGAGTATTTATCGGTTGTTTCACGCTTAATGTATGTGTTGATGATTTTCTCCACATTGGAATCTGTTAAGAGATTTTGATTTTTACCTTTTTCAAACTCTGCAGATGCATCAATAAATAGGACATTATCATCTTCTTTGCGGCATTTTTTAAATACAAGTACACACGTTGGGATAGCTGTACCGTAGAAGATGTTTGCTGGCAATCCAATTACTGCATCTAGGTAGTTCTTTGATTCAATTAAATAACGTCGGATTGAACCTTCAGCAGCACCACGGAATAATACACCATGTGGAAGTACAACTGCCATCGTTCCATTGTCATCAAGTTGGTGAATCATGTGTTGAATGAACGCGAAATCGGCTTTTGATTTAGGTGCAAGTTTTGAATAGGCACTGTATCTTTCATCATCTACAAATTTTGCTTCAGCACTCCACTTTGCACTATACGGAGGATTAGCCACGACAGCTTCAAATCGTTCGTCTACATGTCTTGGATCTTCTAGAGTATCTTCGTTTTGGATATCAAAACGTTGATACTCCACGTCATGAAGCAACATGTTCATGCGTGCCAGGTTATAGGTTGTCGACGTTTTCTCTTGTCCGTAGAATTTCCAAACTTTTGCTTCCTTTGCAACACGAAGAAGAAGTGAACCAGAACCACATGTTGGATCATAAACATTTTTAAGTTCTGTTTTGCCTGCCGTAACGATTTTTGCTAATATTTTGGACACTTGTTGTGGCGTGTAGAACTCTCCTGCTTTTTTCCCAGCATTTGCAGCGAATTGAGAGATCATGTACTCGTATGCATCTCCTAAGACATCAATATCTACATCATCGTGGAGAAACGGGATATCATTAATGTTAATCATGATTTTAGCAATCAGCTTAGAGCGAGACTTTACTTCACGACCAAGTCTTGTAGATGTTAAGTCCATATCATCAAATAAATGCTGGAAGTCTTCTTGGCTGTCTGCTCCGATCGTTGATTCTTCAACAGAGTTAACCCCTTTTTGAAGCATCTCTACATCAAATTTTCCGTTATCGCCTTTTTTAATCTCCGAAATCATGTTTGAGAATAAAAATTCTGGCTCAATCACATACCCAAGTTCCTGAATTAGATAATCAGATAAACCTTCTCGATATTCTGGATTTTTCCATGCAGCTGCATATGTGAGATTATCTTCTTCTAGCAGTTTGGCAGCGCGTGACTCTACCTTTTCCGAAAGATAGCGATAGAAAATTAAGCCGAGAATGTAATTTTTAAATTCATAGGCTTCCATCTGTCCACGGAGATCGTTTGCCATTGCCCATAATTTTTTATGCAATTCTGCTTGGTGTAAGCGTTGTTTTTCAGATGTTGTCATTTGTATTCCTCCAATGTTTCCATTATTTTTTGGTGAATCAAGCTTCCTTCTAAATCCATTCTTTCTTCAATTAATTTCTTTTTTCTGTGATACAGATCAGAAACTTTCCCAATCCTTCGTTGAACAGATAATGGGGGGACTGAAATGTCTAGTTCTCGTAGTGTCGCAAGAGCTAGAGTTGAAATTATCGATCCCTGTGTACCTAACATAATTTGTCGTCGTATAGATGGATGTTCATTGAAGTACCATTCCATAAATTTTGTATCCATGTTTTCATGAAAATCTAGTGCCACAAAGTTAGAAGGTATTAAACGTCCGGTGTACTGTTTTGGCAGAAAGGCAGCCTTTTGAGACAACAGATGAACAATTAGTTGTTCTTCTTTCGTCAAAAGTTGATTTTTAAGTTTGTCTTCTTTGATGTACACCGATTGGCTTTTGTCTTGTGTCATCCGATAGGAAAGGCCGAGCGTTTCATTAAACTCTTTTAAGGTGAGGATGTCAACCTTTACCGAAGAGGAATCTTCTTCACTGGTTTCCAGACGTGAAACATTTGCACCTTGAGTGATGATTGCAATATCTTGCAGTTTAATCGTTGTCACCTCCAAAATGGATATCTTATAATGTTATTTTAATTGTTATTTTTAAAAATTACAACATATTTTTTGTAATTTTTAAAAATAACAAAAAGAGAGGTGTTTTATACACCCCTCAACGAGATTAAGCAAAGCGTTTTGTATGTTCGATAATAAATTCTCTGACCTTTTGTACAGCGGTCTTTTTCTTTAAAAAGCTACCTGACAGTTCATTGTAAATGGTTGGCTGGTCCATCATGTTACTAAACTCATATACAGAAAGATGGTGTTTGAGGAGATCTTCTTTCATACCCACATCTTTCGCAAATTCTTTAATCTCATTTTCACGCGCTTCTTCTTCATACTGATTGTAGGCATCTTCCGGAGATTGTGAACCAGAAAGATTTGGTGCCACCTTTTTTAAGAAACCTTGGATAAGATCGATTTTTAAGCGAAGTTCTGGATCAGATGCTCGGTCCACTTCTTCAGTAATGAATTTAATTTCCTTTTTAAGTTTATTCTTATCAGTAACATCTAGGTTACGTATCAGGTTCATAATGTAACTAACATTGATACGATCTGTGTGCATCAATTCAAGCTCAAAGTCAATGTCCTGAAGAATGGATTCTTTTTCAACTTCTCGTTTGGTTCGATCAACTATCTTAAAGTATTTACTCTTATAATTTTCATACGTTTGTTCATTGATGTTTAAATTACCTTCATCAAATTCGAAGTCTGAGAAAGTCTGCAGACGCAGCAACATCCTTGTCATGTTCTTAAAAGCAAGGACAAACTCTTTTTGTTCTTCTTCACGTTCCAGGGAATCAACGGATTCTGGAGTTGCTGCGATTTTTCTCACTTTTGCTTGAGCTATTAAAAAGAATTTTAAGTATTCTTCATAACTGTGCATTAGCACATCATCTACTGAATCAGTTTTGGAAAAGAGACGAATCGCTGCATCCGTATCATCTTTTAGGTTACGATAGCAGACGACGTTTCCATATGGCTTCGTCTTTTTTTCTACACGGTTGGTCCGGCTGTACGCCTGCAACAAGTCATGGTGCTTGAGTGATTTATCTACATAAAGTGTATTAAGTGGTTTGCTGTCAAACCCCGTTAAGAACATGCGGACCACTAATAAGATATCAATCTGTGCAGCTTTCACACGACGAGACACATCTGCAAAATAGCTGTCCCATACTTGCGTAGAATAGTCAGTCCCATAAATTCCGTTGTAATCAATAACCATACGTTCTAACGCATCACGAGAGTGTTCTTCTTTTGCTTCGCTGTCTTCGTTTGCTCCATAGGTATAGATGCCTGCAATTTTCAAGTTATGATCTTTCTTTTTAAATAGATCATAATATCGAATCAGCGAAGAAATAGAGTCCACTGTGAACAGGGCTGTATATCCTTTGTTTTTCGCTCGTCGTTCATGATTCTCCAGAATGTGGTCTACGATTAATTCCATTCGTTCTTTATGATGCCAAACCTCATCTGTGTCTATGGCTTGTACTTTGGTTTTGTCGTTTTCATTAACTTTTGAGTTAAAGGTCTTGATGTATTCGACTGAAAAACCTAATACGTTCCCATCTCGAATCGCATCTTTGATCAAGTAGGAATGTAAGCATTTCTCAAACAAGTCTGCCGTTGTTCTCCCGTCCTGGCTTTTATTTTCTGCAAAACGAGGCGTCCCGGTAAACCCGAAATACTGCGCTTTTTGGAAATGACGAGAAATATTCGTATGCATTTTTCCGAACTGACTACGATGACATTCATCAATAATGAAGATGACGCGTTGGTTTTTATATGGCTCCATGATACTTGCGTAACGCGGATTTTTTACAGCGTTAGCCATCTTTTGAATCGTCGTGACAATAAATTTGTTTGTCATGTCTTTAATCTGTTCAACTAATACATCCGTCTTGTCGGTTGTATCGACAGACCCTTTTTTGAACTTATTGAACTCTGCAATTGTTTGACTGTCTAGGTCTTGACGGTCTACTAAGAAAAAGACTTTTGAAATGTGTTCTTCATTAGAAAGGATTTCACTAGCTTTAAAGGAAGTCAGCGTTTTCCCGGAACCCGTCGTATGCCAGATGTATCCATTATTATTGGTTTCAAGTGCTCGCTGGACGAGTTCTTCTACTGCAAAAACCTGATAAGGACGCATAACCATCAGCATTTTATCGGTATCATTTAAAACCATGTAGCGAGCGATCATCTTTGCGATATGACACTTCTCTAAGAAATTTGAGGTGAAGTCTTGAAGGTTCGTAATGATGTTATTTTCCTTATCAGACCAAAAGAACGTATACCCTGATAAAATCTCGCCATCCGAGTTTGAAAAATATTTAGTATCCATGCCGTTGCTGATGACAAAAATTTGAATAAAACGCAATAGACCTTTATAAGAATGCTTTCTATAACGCTGGATTTGATTGAACGCTTCATTAAAATCTAGTCCACGGCGTTTTAGTTCAATTTGAATAAGAGGAAGCCCGTTTATCAAGATTGTGACATCGTAACGATTCGTATATTTTTGGGTTACGGTTGTTTGGGATGTAACCTGAAATATATTTTTACACCAATCTTTTTTGTTAAATAGCTCAAGGTATAGCTGGGAACCGTCTTCGCGCTCAATCAACTGCTTATCACGCAAGATTTTTGCGGAATCAAAAATACTTTTTCCATCAATTTTATTCATCAGCCGTTCAAACTCAACATCTGTTAAGGGTTTTCCCTCTAACTTTTTCGTATTGAATCGATTCAACTGTACGCGGAAGTTGGCTACCAATTCTTCATAGCTGTTGATCTTAACTGGATCGTATCCTTGTTTCTCTAATTGTATTAACAAATTTGACTCAAGTTGAGCTTCTGATTGATATGCCATTCACTGATCCTCACTCTTTTTTTAATGATACTATTTTACCATAAATTAGTTTATCAGAGAAAGATTAATAGGACGGTAGAATTATATATTCTTTACCGCTCTATTTTTATCAACAGTCTTTAATTTGGCTTTAGTTCAGCTTGCTTCGGGCATCGAACCCTCGAAAGCTGATTGCATTCAAGCTGCGCTTTTCATGCAATACGCAATTTTCACCCTGTTGCCTACATGGCAACAGATAACCAAATTACTTAATCTACAATCTAGGCGGGCTTAAAGGGGCATTGAACCCCTTACACCCGACTGGATCAGGCTACGAGCTAATCCAGTTCGCTTCTTTTTCTTCATCTGCTTGCGCAGTTTCAGAAAAAATCGCTTTGATTTAACGGCCTCGGGCATCGAACCCTCGCCGTTAGGCGGCTGCAGTCCTTACGGTCTGTTTTCCAGCCGCCAAAAGCGGTGCAGTGCCCTTCTCCTTCCTTCGTTCTCTTCAGTGTAACAACTTCGCTTATGACAGCCGGAAGGGCGGGCGTTCGGGGAAAGAAATCGGCAAAGCCAAGTCGGCTAAGGGTCCGTAAGGCCGATAATGCGTGGCCTAACGATCCCTAAGTCATTGGGCTTCACTCGCTTTCTAACGGTAAAGCCCGTAATGCATGGGCTTTACCTACCCCTCTCTGGCAAGTTCGCTTCTTCGTAAGCGAACCCTTCCCCCTGTTTGCGCGAATTGTTCAAGTCTCTTCAAACGAAGAAGGGAGAGATGAACAATGGAAAACGTGTATGAAGTGGTAAGAATTAAGCAGGAAATCAGAGAGGTAGAGGCAAATGAAACGTATGTTGTCCGATCGCCAGAGGATGCAGCGAAAGTAGCTGCTGGATTTATCGGGGATGAAGACAGAGAGGTCTTCTTTGTGATGTGTCTGAATACGAAGAATCAAGTGGTTGCCGTCCATCGAGCGCATGTGGGAGGGCTGAACGCCTCCCTGGTGCTGCCACGAGAGGTGTTTAAGGCAGCGATCCTGAATAACAGCGCATCGGTCATCTTTAGTCACCAGCATCCATCTCAAGATACAACGCCCAGCCGAGAAGATTTTGAGGTAACACGACGGTTGGTGGAATGCGGAAAGATCCTAGGAATTGAGGTATTGGATCACGTCATTGTCAACGCAAAAGCCGGATACTACAGCATGAAAGAGAATAACGATCTATGAAAAAAAGGGAGAAAATCTCCCTTTTTTTGCTCAGTCTTATTACATCATGTAGTAAGGTCCATTAAGCATCCGTGCTTCTTTCACTTTGCTTTCAAAAGAGCTGTCCTTCTTATCAAGTGCTTCCATTATTTTTAGCATGTTATGTGGCCGTGCAAGCCTTCTGACGTAATCTTCTTTATTGCTTCGTTTGTTGTGTTGATAAAAGGAAGCAAGGCTATAACTTTCCACTCCTAACTTTTTTGCTAGAGTCCAAATGGCTCTTTTACTTTTTGCTGAGCCAAACAGTGAAAGCCACTCATCCATATAATGTTGTTCAAAATGAATGTTGATTTCACTAATTAATTCTTTTAAGCGCGCTTCTTCCTCTGCTTTAATTTCCGCTGCTTTTACAGCAGCTTTTCTTGCTTCTTCTTTGCAGGTTGGACAATCAATCGTTTGGTACTCCCGATGTCGGTTCCAGTCGTCTCCCTCTCCTACTTCGGTGATGGTCCCCTCTCCACAGGAGCAAGGCTTGGTTCTACGGTATGTTTCTTCCCAACTCATTTCTACACCTCGACCTATCAGTTTGCTTACTCAACTATTATAGTTTGAGAGATTGATATTTTGGAAGTATTTGTATGAACGAAGATGAATTAGTGTTTAATTATGTATACATTGTATACGATATGTTGTATTCTTTAAGTATACAATGTATACAAGGAGGAGGCCCATGAAACATACGACGAAAAAGATTGTAGATGTTTTTCCGGATTTAAGAGTGCATTTTGAAAAGCAATCTTATAAAGATGAAGTCGTTTTATCAACACTGGAACCGGTGAAGCGAACGTTTTTACAGCTTGGAGGTTTTTTTGAACAGCCAGAGGAGGAGTTTAATCTTGCTCTCCTGTATAAGTATCTAGATGATGAGTGGCTTGAACTGGCATTAGAATTGATTACCAGGTATTTTCAGAAGGAGACGTACCTTATTCAAAAACCTTCTTATAGTTTAATTAAGGATGGTTCTGATTACTTTAATCTTACTGAGTTTGCCCGGTATATGAGTGATCAGGGGATGCGGTATGACCGGCAGAAGCTGAACTTATATTATGAACGAGGTAAAGTGCCAAAAGCTGATCTTTTTTTAGGCAGTGGAACAAAGTATTGGCATCTATCCACGGTGAAAGCTTTTTGTGAACAAGAAAAATATCGCATGGGATCCATCCAACAGGAGGCAAAAAAATGACACTTGTACAATACAACCAACGCTATGAGGAGATTATTCATGCTGACTGGCCCCGTAATAAAAAGGACAAAAAATTGGCTGAGCTTATGACAGAAATGGAGCAGGTGTACCAGATTCCCATGTTAAGGAATGAAGAATGGGAGAGAGAGAACAAACGAGTGATCGCTTTGTATAGAAAAGTGAGTTTATCAAGGTCCTTTTAAAAAAATAAATCGATCTCCGGGTTGGTTGACCGAAGATCGAATGTTTGTCAGCAGGCGGTATTACGCCTGTTTTTTCTTTTTGTTTTTGAGGGGGATGCCCCTCTTTATGCTTTGTTCAATCGCTTTTTTTGCTAGTATCTGCGCTTCTTCTTTCGACATTTTCATTTCTTTTTCCCCTTTGCTAGTACTCTTAATAAAAGTATGGACGGGTTTTTGAAAATCTAAACATATCTATCCCCCATCCCCCATATATATAAAACAAAGTCTAGGACACTCTGACACTGTCCTAAGTGAAAATGCGGAAAAGAGGGGTAGGAATGGAGAGAGAAGAGGCCGTTATGACGAAGAACAGGAAGAAAAGATCAGATGCAAAACGCGACATCAAGCCGACAATTTCTAGCAATCTTAAAGATTGTATATATAGCTTGTCTTATATCACACATACACCTGTAAAGGACGTAGCCGTTCTTTTGTGTGAGAAGGGGTTAAGGTCAAGAAAAGTCATTGAACACTTATCGCAGCACTTCAGACGAGATTACCAATTCATGAGTACGGTGTTTATAGGGGAATGGGGAAGAGAATCCTTGCAGCGGAAATACCAACCAGGAAAAAACGAACGGATCACAGCTCGCTTCTCTCAAGCGTCTTATGAGGATATTTACGTTTTATCTTCTGCTCTAGATGTCACTCCGTCCAAAGCAACAGCTTTATTGTTGGATGCCAGTATACGTAATGTGAATTTGTTGAACGCTTTTGTGAAAGTATCCCTTCAGGAACATTTGGACGAGGCAAGAATGAAGGAGGTTAAACATGTGCTAAAGTACATCAATAAAAATAATCCTTACAGCGAGGAAATATCTTGGTTTACCTTGATGGATATGATTTTTCAAGATATGAAAGAAAAAGCAGGTGATGTGAAAGGGATGGTTTCCCATTGGTTAGAGAAATACAAATGATTGCAAACGTTCAACGATTCATAGGAGCTGCATCGAAGGGATCGTTTAGGTGACTTCGGGTTTATAAGGACTTATAAACGGGTGATCAGAGAGAAGGATGAATCCTTCTCTCTTTTTTGCTTGAAGCAAAAAGATTTGTTGTCATGACTGAATTCGCCTTTAGGCGGATTTTTTTTCTTGAGAAAAGGATTTTGAAAGATGTAAAACCTTTTCTTGGGCGGCTGCACGACAACCTGTAAAAAAGCAAAGAACGCTTTTTAACAGGCTGTAACGTGTCGCTGACGGCACTAAATGGCTCGATAACCACAGCTTATACGGCTCATCCTTCGCCTACAATCTGTAGGTTCCTGATCCATTTGCCATTCTGGCCGTACCGCACGAGCCGTAAAACCTTAAACGAATAAAACCTAAAGTAGAAAGCAGCCCTACGGCTGCTATTGAATAAGATTTTGCCCTTTGCCTTCCGAATCGTACAATCACACAATCCGAGCTAACCTTCCAGCAGGTCGAGCCTCCTAGGCTTCTCCCTCAACCTGCTGGAAGCTAAGTCGGATAGAAAACAAGTCAAGGGGCACAAAACTTTTTTATTAAACACGCTTCGCAACATAAAAAACTTTTCCGCTAAGAGCTCCCTTGACTCCTTCTCTATGCTCATTGTTCGTTTCTCCTGTCAAAGGGGCAAAATCCTTCCCTTTGGGGAAAGCTTTCGCTTCGGAAGGCAAAAATCAAAAGGAGGAAAACCGAAATGAAAAAAAGCGTGTATGAGATCGTTACAGAGAAGGTCATGGAAGAGCTAGAAAAAGGAGTTGTACCTTGGCGCAAACCTTGGATTAACGGGGGTGCGGTCAATTGGAAAACGCAAAAGGCGTATAGGGGGATCAATGTTTTTCTTCTAGAATCCGGAGAATATGCGACATATAAGCAAATTCAAGAAGCTGGTGGAAAGGTAAGAAAAGGCGAGAAGTCGCACATCGTGGTCTTCTGGAAGTGGTTAGAGAAAGAAGATGACGAAAGTGGAAAAGTCGAAAAGATACCTTACCTTCGGTACTACCGAGTATTTGAGGTCAATTCCCAGGTGGAGGGGTTGGAAAGTAAACGAAAAGAAATGTCATTCGACCATGATCCAATGGAGAAAGCTGAAGAAATTTATAAAGGCTATATCAACGCTCCTGATTATACATTTTATTCAGGAAAAGCCGTTTACTATCCAATGCTAGATAAAATTAATTGCCCGCCATTAAAGGATTTTCCGAAAGTCGAAGAATACTACAGTACCTTGTTTCATGAAATGGTACACAGCACAGGGCATAAAAAT
>NZ_PKLB01000018.1:0-20491 GCF_002858905.1 Bacillus sp. UMB0893
ACGTTTGGTACGCTTTTGGTTTTGTTTAGTTTTCAAAGAACTTTTGATGTCGTCTTCTGCTGAAGCGACCTCTTAAATATATCATTTATCGCTTTATAATGTCAATAACTTTTTTCAATAAATTTTCTTTAACATCTTTCAAAAATTTATGAAACGTCATCAGCGACGCTTATTAATATATCACCCTCAATATAGCCTGTCAACAAAAAAGTAAGAACAAGTGATAATGATCACTTGTTCTAAGATAAGATAACCATTTTTATGATGATTAATGCAGCTACACCGGGCAGACCCAGCAATCCTGAAATACTCGCTGTTGTCAGATTGATGGGGATATGCAAGCCTGCGCTTGTACCGAATGCATTAACAAAAAATAAAAACAAGGCACCTACAACTACCTTTACAAGCACTTGGCCAACCCAGCGCATCGATCGAACCGGCGCTCCCACAACAAGCAGAAGGATAATAATTCCTCCCAGAATGGAAAAGACAAAGACAGGTTCCATTCCACCACTCACTTTCATAATGACTTTCTACATATTTATGAAAGCTTGGGGGAAATAGAACAAGCTGTTACCTTGCAATTGTAATGTTTCTTTTTTTAGCTTCTCTTAATAGAAAGAAATACTTGGATTGAGCAACTTTTAACTCATATAAAATTTCCGGAGATGGCTCCACACTTTTATCAACAAGCTGCTTTTGGCGTCCCCATTCATCTTTCATATGAATGAGATCTTCTATTAATAGATGATCGTATTCTTTTCTAAGCCAGCCTTTTCTGCGAAAAAACAAACAAACTTCCCCTCTCAGTTAAAGCTCTCTTCTTCCTTCCAGAGCTTTAGACAAAGTTACTTCATCAGCATATTCCAAGTCGCCTCCGACAGGCAGTCCATGAGCAATCCGCGTCATTTTAATCCCTGTAGGCTTTAATAGTCTTGAAAGATACATTGCTGTTGCTTCCCCTTCAATATTAGGATTGGTAGCAAGTATGATTTCCTGAACGGTGTCGTCCTGAAGTCTTTTAAGCAGCTCAGGGATTTTGATGTCTTCAGGCCCAATGCCATCCATAGGAGAAATAGCACCTTGAAGGACGTGGTACAAGCCCGCGTATTCTTTCATTTTTTCCATTGCAATAACATCTTTCGGATCCTGGACAACACAAATGACACTCTTATCCCGTCTTTGGTCCTCACAAATGTAGCACGGATCTTGATCTGTAATATGACCGCACACAGAGCAATATGTGAGGTTTCTCTTCGCGCTGACAAGTGCTTTTGCAAAATCAAGCACAACGTCTTCTTTCATATTCAGTACAAAAAAAGCCAGACGAACGGCCGTCTTCGGGCCAATTCCTGGCAATTTCATAAAGCTGTCAATCAGCTTTGATATCGGTTCAGGATAATGCATCAAAATCCTCCTAGAACATGCCTGGCAGGTTCATGCCTTTTGTGAATTTGCCCATTGTGTCATTCGTCAGTTCATCCATTTTTTTCAGGGCATCGTTTGTTGCAGCCAAAACTAAATCTTGAAGCATATCGATATCTTCCGGATCAACGACTTCTTCTTTAATGTTTACATCGATAACTTCTTTGTTTCCGTTGATTGTTACAACAACCATGCCGCCGCCAGCTGTTCCTTCAATTGTTTTTTCAGCAAGTTCTTCTTGAGCTTTTGCCATATCTTTCTGCATCTTTTGCATTTGCTTCATCATCTTTTGCATATTACCCATTCCGCCACGATTCATAAAAATCTCCTCCAATATTAATCTTTTATTTCAATGAGCTCTGTACCCACTAGTTTCTTTGCTTCAGCTATGAGTGGATCCTCGTCTTCATCTGGCGAATCACCGTCATCATTCTGACGTTGATCACGTATGTAATCCTCTCTTATTTTACCCCATTCTTGTTCTGGAACGCCAACCATTTCCATGTTTCGTCCCGTTAATTCCAAAAGAATGGCTTCCATATTGCTTCGGACTCCATTATTGTTTTCCGCTACCATTTTACAATGAATCTCATATTTAAACTTTAACACAAATGCGGTTTCAGATGCAGCTACTGGTTCACTGTCATTCAGAAGGGCTGCGTGCGATACTTTGTTTTGTTTGCGCAAGTATTCCAGCAGTTCTCCCCATCTGCTCTTGATGCCTGCCAGGTTTTGTTTCGTTGCATCTTTCAGTATTTCCTGAATACGTCCAACAGGAACTTTATATCCGCTGCGAACGGCTTTAGGAGCTTTTTGTTCATTTGGTGCTCCCTGTTGTCCGCTGACTGAAATGCCTTGTTTCTTTAGACGCTCTATTTCATTTTCTAGTCTCTTTACTGTTTCTTGAAGCTGGCTGAATGGCTCGCTGCTTCCGCTTGTCTGAACAGACTTTGCTTCATGTTCAGAGAGCTTCACAATAGCTACCTCCAGGAAAATGCGGGGATGATTTGTCCATTTCATTTCCTGCTGGCTTTTATTCAGCACATCAATCGCATGGTAAATCGCATCTGGCGGCATGTTTTCAGACAGCTTTATAAACTGTTCATCAACAGTAACCCGTTCTAGAACTTCTTCGAGTTGAGGCGCCGTTTGATAAAGCAGCAGATCCCGGTAGTAGTATATAAAATCTTCGACTAATTTAGAAGCATCTTTCCCTTGGTTCATCAGTTCATCTAATGCTTGCAGAGCTCTTGAAACATCCTTTTGAAACATGGCATGTATCAATTCGCCAATGATTGATTGTGATACAGAGCCTGTAATCAGCAGAGCATCGTCAAGAGTGACCGCTTCGTCACTAAAGGAAATAGCCTGATCTAATAAACTTAAAGCATCGCGCATCCCGCCGTCGGCAGCACTTGCAATAACTTGAAGTGCAGATGTCTCTGCAGTTATCTCTTGATCTTCAATAATTTCCTGCATCCGTCCGACAATTGCTGCTGCTGTAATGCGTTTGAAGTCAAAACGCTGGCATCTGGAAATAATCGTCAGCGGAATTTTATGGGGTTCAGTCGTAGCTAAAATAAATATGACATGCTTAGGGGGTTCTTCCAGCGTTTTTAACAATGCATTGAACGCTCCAATTGAGAGCATGTGCACTTCATCAACGATATAAACTTTATATTTTACCGAAGATGGTGCATATTTGACCTTATCACGAATATCCCGTATTTCATCTACTCCATTATTTGAAGCAGCATCTATTTCAATCACATCGGAAATCGAACCATCTGTTATACCCCGGCATGCAGAACATTCATTGCACGGTTCCGCAACTGGAGCTTTTTCACAATTGACTGTTTTCGCGAAAATCTTAGCTGCACTCGTTTTCCCTGTTCCTCGAGGTCCGGAAAAAAGATAGGCATGCGAGAATTTTTCTTGCAGCAGGGCATTTTGAAGTGTTCTCGTAATATGTTCTTGACCTACGACATCATGAAATTGCTGCGGCCGCCAAACACGGTATAAAGCTTGATAACTCACATAACGCCCTCCTTCAAATTCATCTCATCTATTATACCTTATAGAATTGCTATTTCAAAGGAAGCGGATGCTTTTTTCAGACAGCATTTCCATCATGAAAAACCTGTTTTCTCATAGATTGCGCTTTACTTTAATAGACTTTCCATGAATCTAATGATGTTCGAAAAAAATATAAAAAAACTCACCCAATAAAGAGTGAGTTGTTTCATTATCATTTAAACTGCCGTGCACCTTCCGTCGATTAGTGTCCATAAGCGTTACTTAAGCAGTTAGCTCGGCCCAGGCAACCCTGCGGCACATGAGAGATTCCACTTAATGCTGCTTCCTTCCGGACCTGACATGGTTCATGGATTCCCATTGCGCAGGACCCAGACGTCAACACCACTTACTTAAGGCAGACCCTACAGACAGCTAACCTCGGGAAAGGAATTCGGCCTCGCTAGAGCGGATTGCGAGTACAGGGCACCGCTACCTCCCCGCTTAGCACGGCAAAATTGATACCTAGTTAAGGTGCGCCGTTAGTACGACGCTTAATCTAGTATATAAGCTTTTCCGAAAAAATGCAATCGTCTGCTACTGTAAATTTTTTGAAGAAACTTTTGACTCTTTTTTCTTTTGCCTTAGTTCACGAAAAAAATCACTGAGCAGCTGACCGCATTCATCTTCAAGGATTCCTTTTGTTACTTCAGCCTGATGGTTAAATCTTTTTTCATCTAAAAGGTTCATCAGCGTCCCTGCACAGCCGCCTTTAGGATCCGCAGCTCCATAAACAACTCGTTTCACTCTTGAAAGCACAATAGCCCCTGCGCACATTGGACACGGCTCAAGCGTGACGTAAAGCGTTGCATCCTCAAGCCTCCACGTTCCAAGTGCAGAGCAGGCCTGGTCGATCGCAAGCATTTCTGCATGTGCAATGGACCTCTGTTCCGTTTCTCTTAAATTATATCCCGATCCGACAATTTCATCGTTTAGAACAATGATTGCACCAATTGGAACCTCGCCTATTGCTTTTGCTTTTAACGCTTCTTTTATTGCAAGTTCCATATAAAGCGTGTCTTTATCCATAATGTGCTCCTTATAGAATTATTCAATATGACAAAAGCTATCATGTGTATAGGAGTGATGATGACATGGAGAAAAAGGATAGCTGCGCTTTGCTCATTATTGATATGATAAATAATTTTAAATTCAAGCATGGTGAGGTTTTGGCTGAACAGGCTAATCAGGTTTCAGAACAAATCTTAGAGCTGAAAAAGAAAATGCAGCAAAAAAACCATCCCATCATTTATATAAATGATCATTATAAATTATGGCAGGCTGATTTTCAAAAGATTTCTGAAAAATGCACGAATGACTTGAGCCGCCCGATTATTGAAAAACTTTATCCGGATGAAACCGATTTTTTCTTAATTAAACCTATGCATTCCGCTTTCTATGGTACTGCCTTAAACATGCTGCTCGATAATCTATATATAAAGCATCTTATTTTAACAGGAATTGCCGGTAATATCTGCGTGCTCTTTTCAGCAAATGATGCCTTTATGAGAGGTTATAAGCTTTCTGTTCCCTCAGACTGCATTGCATCAAATGACAAGGAAGACAATGAATATGCTCTGCGAATGATGGAAAATGTCCTGAAGGCAGATACAAGCAATTCTTCTTCACTAAAAATATAACATGCTCCCGCTCATTTCCTCATATGATGTAACAGAGCCTTAATGACGAATGAGTGAGGGGAATCAATATGCAGATACATATTGTCCAAGAAGGACAAACATTATACGGGATAGCCCAAGCTTACAGTACTACTGCCGAGGAGATTATCCGGACAAATGAAATTCCAAACCCAGGACAGCTTGTTGTCGGTCAAGCAATTGTCATACCGATCAGAGGACGGTTTTATTGGGTGCAGCCCGGTGATACATTATGGTCGATCAGCCGAAGATTTGGCTCCACGCCTAAGGAATTATCAGAGGTCAATCAAATTTCAATTAATAGTCCGCTTCAAATTGGATTTAGACTTTATATTCCTGAACGGCCAAAGCAAAAAGCAGAATTCAATGCTTATATTGAACCTTCCGGAAATCAAGTAAGTCCTAATCTTGTGGAAAGTGCACGGGAAGCAGCTCCCTATTTAACTTACCTCGGACCTTTCAGTTTTCGGATTCAAAAAGACGGTTCCTTAGAAGAGCCTCTATTAAACGACTTTGCGAATATTGCTAAAAATAATCAAGTTACACTTATGATGATCATTACGAATTTAGATGACGAAGGATTCAGCGATGAAATTGGAAGACTAGTTTTAACGGATCAGAACATTCAAAATAATCTGCTCGATAATATCGTCCAAACCGCAAAAAAATATGGATTCCGTGATATCCATTTTGATATGGAGTATTTAAGGCCTGTCGACAGAGAAGCCTACAATCGCTTTTTACGTAAAGCAAAAGCACGCTTCAAAACGGAAGGATGGCTCATATCTACAGCTCTCGCTCCTAAAACAAGCGCAGATCAAAAGGGTAAGTGGTATGAAGCACATGATTATAAAGCACACGGGGAAATTGTCGATTTTGTAGTCGTGATGACGTATGAATGGGGCTATAGCGGCGGACCTCCAATGGCAGTATCTCCAATTGGACCAGTTCGAGATGTTCTTGAGTATACCTTATCAGAAATACCTGCCAATAAAATCATGATGGGGCAGAATTTATACGGCTATGATTGGACATTGCCCTTTGTACCCGGCGGAGAATTCGCAAAAGCGATCAGTCCGCAGCAGGCAATCCGTTTAGCAAGTCAATACAATGTTTCAATCCAATATGATGTCGAAGCACAGGCTCCTCATTTCAACTATCGTGATCAAGCTGGAAAAGAACATGAAGTATGGTTTGAGGATGCACGCTCGATTCAGGCTAAATTTGATTTAATGAAAGAACTTAAGCTCAGAGGGATGAGCTATTGGAAACTCGGCCTTTCCTTCCCTCAAAACTGGCTGTTGATTACTGATAATTTTGATGTGGTTAAAAATCCATCATAAAGAACAAAAGCGCAGGCGACTTGGTCAGCGCGGGCATGGCAGATATCCGTTCTGACCGGGGAGTTAGGCGCCGTAGCTGGACGCAGATAACTTTATTTTATTATCCACAGCCTATTTTCTTAAACATCGAAAGAAAGCAGCCTGCACCGGCTGCTTTTTCCTTGTTATTCCACCCACGTATACATATAATTGGTGTCTTCGATATCTTTCGCTTTTTTAGCTATTTTAAGAGGACGAAATGTATCAATCATAACCGCAAGTTCAAGCGTTTCTTTCTTGCCGATGCTTGCTTCTGTTTTGCCGGGATGAGGACCATGCGGAATCCCGCTAGGATGTAATGTGATTGACCCCTGCTTAACTCCCTTCCGGCTCATAAAATTACCTTCTACATAATATAAAAGCTCATCGCTGTTCACATTACTGTGGCTATAGGGAGCAGGGATGGACTCTGGATGATAATCATACATTCTCGGAACAAAAGAGCAAACAACAAAATGGTGGCCCTCAAACGTTTGGTGAACAGGAGGCGGCTGATGAATCCGCCCTGTAATCGGTTCAAAATCCTCAATATTAAAAGCCCATGGATACAAATATCCATCCCATCCAACAACATCAAACGGATGATGATTAAAGATATGCTTGTGGATGAAGCCCCTTGATTTCGTCAAAACTTCAAACTCGCCTCTCGTCTCAAATGTTAACAGCTGTTCAGGTCCCCGGAAATCCCTTTCGCAAAAAGGACTATGCTCCAGCAGCTGACCATATTCATTCCGATAGCGTTTCGGCGTTGTGATCTGGCTGAACGATTCAACAACTAAACATTTTGTTGTCTCTCCCTCAGCAGGTACAATCCGATATATTGTGCCGATTGGAATGTTAATGTAATCACCAGGCTGGTAAGTGACCACCCCAAACATCGTTTCAATCGTTCCTGTACCCACATGCACAAAAAGCAATTCATCTCCATCGCCATTTCTGCAATACGACTCCATTGGTTTTGTGGCATGAATCATTCCAATCAGCACATCTTCATTTCCGAGGATATATTCTCTTGCTTCAATGGCATCGCCTTTTATTTGCAGATCATTCGTGAAAAAATGACGATGCTTCAGTACATCCATTTCTTCATACACAGGCAGGTAGGAACGGATCAGCTCAGATTTTGCTATCTCTGTCGGCATGTAATGGTGATACAAAATGGATTGAGAGCCTGAAAAACCCTTCGTCCCCATGACTTGTTCACGATATAGACTGCCATCTTCTTTTTTAAACATTGTATGTCTTTTTTGGGGGATCTTCCCCAACTGGCGATAATACATCGTTTCACCCGCTTTTGGCTGCAATTTTATTTTTCAAGGCACCAAGTCTTTCTATCGTTAATTCAATCTCATCCCTTGGCTCCAAGTAACGGTGAACTTCTTCTCCAAGCTCCAAAATACAGCCAGTTCCAACCGTACCTGATCCAATTACCTCACCTGGAAACAAGGTTACTCCAGCAGAAGCCCTTTCAATCATTTCAGCAAAAGAATAATAAATATCTTTCAGATTCCCTTTTGAGATCACTTTTCCGTTTACAGCGGCTGTCATCTTAAGGTCATACCGATCGTTTATCTTCTGTGAATCCAATTCTTCTTTTGAAACAAGAAACGGTCCTAGTGACGTGGCAAAATCCTTTCCTTTCGCAGGCCCTAAACCAACCTTCATCTCTTCTCTTTGTATGTCACGAGCACTCCAGTCATTCATAATGCAGTAGCCAAAAATATAATCATCCGCTTCACTGGCTTGAATGTCACGCCCTTCTTTACCTATTACACAGGCAATCTCCAATTCATAGTCCAGACACAGACAGCCGGGAGGCATATCAATCACTTCATCCGGACCTCGTATGGCTAAATGATTGGTAAAATAAAAAACCGGAAATTGATACCATTCAGGAATCACATCGAGCCCTCTTTTTTGCCGGGCGGTTTTAACGTGCTCTTCAAATGCATAAAAATCACGAATACTTACCGGTCTTGGCAGTGGAGCTAACAAACGTACCTCTGATAGTCGATAGACTCCAGCATCACCTTCTCTAAACGGACTAAGCTCATGAATATATGGAGTATAGTGTTCATGACCGCTTAAAAACTCTAGAATAGACCCAGGCATTGCACCCTTGCTTACAGCATGCATGTCAACAGCTAAATCATTGCCCTGAATCCACCCTGCAGCTTGTTTTCCATCTTGTGTCTGGAATGTGATAAATTTCATCAGGTCTTCACCTTCTAACAATCTCAAATGTATCTGTCATCGGTTTTGTATACATGTGTCCAGCAAGGCGTCCAATCGGATTTAACTTAGCTGAATCGATTTTCCCTTCATAGAACAGTGCGTCTTCTACATGAATATGCTTTACCTTTCCAATGACAAGACTTCCAGATCCGGCATGTTCGCCAAAGTGCAAAACGTCATGCAGCTCGCATTCAAGGTGAACCATGCTTTCTTTGACACGGGGAGGCACAACCGTTTTGCTTTTTGCCTTTGTCAGCCCGCAATGATCAAACTCATCAACCTCTGGTTCAAATTCTGCCGCACAGCGATTCATTTGTCCGGCAATCGACTCACTCACGATATTGATCACAAACTCTTTTGTTTTTTCAATATTGACGAGGGTATCCTTCTTGCTGCCATCTGACCCTTTTCGCATCGGTGAAAAGCAAATCATCATCGGCTCTGCCGAAATGGCCGTAAAAAAGCTGAAAGGAGCCAAGTTTGCTGTTCCATATTCATCTGCTGTTGACACGAAAGCAATGGGCCTTGGCAAGATGGACCCAATCATTAATTTATAGGCGTCTTTCCAATGAAGTGAATCAGGCTTTACGTCCATCCTCATCACCTTCCTAACAAAATGGCACTATAGATTTCCGCGGCGCTCCTGTTCGCGTTCAATCGATTCAAATAATGCTTTAAAGTTTCCATCCCCGAAGCCTTTCGCCCCTTTTCTCTGAATGACTTCTATAAAAACAGTCGGACGATCAACAATCGGTTTTGTAAAAATCTGCAGCAGGTACCCCTCATCATCACGGTCCACAAGAATATTAAGCTCTTTTAACTTATCGATTTCTTCATCAATATCTCCTACACGATCACTAAGAGTTTCATAATACGTTTTTGGTGTATTTAAGAATTCGACGCCATTTTGTCTTAAAATCGCTACAGTAGAAACGATGTCCTCTGTTAATATGGCAAGATGCTGTACGCCTGGCCCTTTAAAAAATTCAAGGTATTCCTGAATTTGAGATTTGCGTTTTCCTTCTGCCGGCTCATTAATCGGAAATTTAATGCGGCCCCCATTATGCATAACCTTTGACATTAAAGACGAATATTCTGTACTGATATCCGAATCTGTAAAATGCCTCATCTCTTTAAAACCCATTACTTTTTCGTAGTAAGATACCCACTCCTGCATACTCTCTACATTACCTACGACATGATCAACACCAATGATGCCAGCTTCTGCATAAGGAATCTTCATTTCAGCTTCTTCAAACCCCGGCATAAATACACCTTTATAATCCTTCCGCTCTACAAGAGAATGAATGGTGTCACCATATGTACCGATTACTGCTTTTCTGACCACACCCTGTTCATCCTTAAGTTCAAATGGAGAAGCAATCGCAATTGCTCCGCGGGAAACAGCCTCATTGTAAGCCTTTTCAACGTTATCAACGACTAACGCAATGTCCCTTACTCCATCCCCATGCTTTTTAACAAATTCTGCGACGCGGGATGTATCATTCAAAGAGCCTGTAATGACCAATCGGACCTTTTGCTGCTGCAGAACGTAAGAAACAGTCTCGCGATTTCCTGTTTCAAGACCGGAATATGCCACAATCTTAAAACCGAAAGCCGTACAAAAATAGTGCGCTGACTGCTTGGCGTTTCCTGAAAACATTTCCAGGTAATCAACATCTTTTACTGGAAAAAAATCTTCTGTCTGATTATTCATAGCTACTGTTTCCTCACGCATCTAAATCCCTCCATTTTATGAATATTAATACTATTCAGAATTAATCATACGTAATAGGAACAGAATAAATCAAGAGTGCTAAGTAAAGCTACAACGCTTTTCTGTAATGGGGTATGGCGGCTTCTGTCGCATAAAACAACCTCTTGTTTGAGAGGATAATTGGAAACTTTTCTTTTTTATAAAAACCATACTCTTTTCATATTGACACTGTGATACAATAAAATTTGTCTGTTTTAATAGATTTTTTTGCGTTTTAAAGGAGGACCCGTGATGAATGGCATACCGTTTATTACAGTGGAAGGACCAATCGGTGTTGGAAAAACTTCACTTGCAAGAGCAATAGCAGAACACTATCAATTTCATTTATTAAGAGAAATTGTCGATGAAAATCCATTTCTCGGTAAATTTTATGAAAACATTGAAGAGTGGAGTTTTCAAACGGAGATGTTTTTTCTTTGTAATCGCTATAAGCAGTTAGAAGATATTGCACAGTTGTTTTTGAAAAAGAGTCAGCCTGTTGTGGCAGATTATCATATTTATAAAAATCTCATTTTCGCAAAACGCACTCTTAAAAAAGAACAATATGATAAGTATCTTGATATTTATACAATTTTAACAAGCGACATGCCAAAGCCAAACTTAATCATTTACTTGAATGCAAGTCTTGATACATTGATAAATCGAATTGATAAGCGCGGGAGAGAAATTGAAAAAAATATCGATCCAGCCTATTTAAAGCAATTATCAGAGGATTATGAAGTGGCGATGACACAATGGGAAAAAGAGCACCCATCGATTCCAGTTCTTAGATTTAACGGGGATGAGCTTGATTTTGTACAAAACAAAAAGGATTTAACATATATCTTTAAACGCTTGGATGAATCATTACATGAAGGAGTTACACGTAAATGAACTTAAGAGAGAAATACAAGATTCCTCATAACGCTGTTGTCACTATTGCGGGAACGGTTGGCGTCGGGAAATCCACAATGACGAATGCACTTGCGAATGCATTGAATTTTCGCACCTCTTTTGAAAAAGTAGATACGAATCCATATCTTGATAAATTTTATGCTGATTTTGAAAGATGGAGCTTCCATCTGCAAATCTATTTTCTCGCTGAAAGATTTAAAGAACAAAAACGGATATTTGAATATGGCGGAGGATTTATCCAAGACCGGTCAATCTATGAGGACACAGGTATTTTTGCAAAAATGCATTATGAAAAAGGGACGATGACAGAAGTAGATTATGAAACTTACACGAATCTATTTGATGCAATGGTCATGACGCCTTACTTTCCTCATCCTGATCTTCTGATTTACCTTGAAGGAAGTCTTGAGGATATTCTATCCCGCATTAAAGAACGGGGACGTCCAATGGAGCAGCAGACACCTGTTGCCTACTGGGAAGAAATGCACCGCCGCTACGAAGATTGGATTAATAACTTTAATGCTTGCCCAGTGCTTCGTCTAAATATTAATGACTATGACATTATGGCGAACGAAGGATCCATTGAACCAATCGTTGAACGAGTCGGCCACTTCATCGAGCAAACAAGATTGCTTAAAAAATAACCGTGATAAACGGTTATTTTTTTTGCTTCTCCAGCCAGAGACCAAATACATACAAAAAAACCTGCCGCAGAATCTGCAGCAGGTTTTATCAATCTCCAATATTTATGCGCTAAACATTGGATATCATATGTAAAATGGAGGAGGTAGAGGGATTCGAACCCCCGCGGGATTTGACTCCCCTGTCGGTTTTCAAGACCGATCCCTTCAGCCGGACTTGGGTATACCTCCATACTGACAAGAATTAATATAGCATATAAGAAATATACTTGTCAACGATTCTAAATAAACTTTTTCAATAAAATATAAAAAGGAGCCAAAACGGATTTTGGCCCCTTTCTTAAAGGCTTAATGTTATCGTGAAATGACTTCTTTATGCCCCATATATGGACGGAGAACTTCAGGAATGACCACAGTTCCATCTTCCTGCTGATAATTTTCTAAAATAGCTGCAACTGTTCTGCCAATTGCAAGACCAGACCCATTCAATGTATGAACATGCTCTGGTTTACCTTTTGCTTCTCTTCTAAAGCGGATGCCTGCACGGCGCGCCTGGAAAGCCTCAAAATTACTGCAAGAAGAAATCTCGCGGTACGTTTCCTGGCTTGGGATCCAAACTTCAATGTCATATTTCTTAGCTGCTGTAAAGCCCAAGTCAGCTGTACACATTCTTAGAACTCGGTATGGAAGTCCGAGGAGCTGAAGAACTTTTTCCGCATGACCGGTTAACTTTTCAAGCTCATCATAAGAATCCTCAGGTTTTACGAATTTTACAAGCTCAACTTTATTAAACTGATGCTGACGAATTAATCCTCGCGTGTCACGACCCGCTGAACCTGCCTCAGAACGGAAGCAAGAGCTGTATGCAGCATAGTTGATTGGAAGCTGATCCACTGAAAGAATTTCATCACGATGCATGTTTGTCACAGGGACTTCAGCTGTCGGAATTAAGAAATAGTCTTCTCCGGCAATTTTAAATGCATCTTCCTCAAATTTTGGCAGCTGCCCCGTTCCCGTCATACTGTCGCGATTAACAATGTAAGGAGGCAGAACTTCTGTATAGCCATGCTCATCAATATGAAGATCAAGCATAAAGCTAATAAGAGCACGTTCTAGACGAGCACCTAAGCCGCGATAGAAAACAAATCGGCTCCCTGTTACTTTGCCTGCACGTTCAAAATCTAATATTCCAAGATGATCTGCAACATCCCAATGCGGTTTTGGCTCAAATGAAAATGAAGTCGTGTCTCCCCAAGTGCGATGAAGAATGTTATCGTCTTCTGTTTCGCCAACCGGCACACTTTCATGTGGAATATTTGGAATAGACAGCATTAACGTTTCAAGCTTTGCTTCAACTTCGCGAAGCTCATCATCCATTTCTTTCACGCGGTCTCCAACTTCACGCATTTCCTTTATTAAATGATCTGCGTCCTGTTTGTCTCGTTTTAGAGCAGCAATTTGACCTGAAACTTCATTGCGCTTGCTTTTTAAGACTTCTACTGTTGAAATCAGCTCACGGCGTTTTTGATCAAGTTCCTCAAACATGCTGAAATCCTTTAAATCTTCTCCGCGATGGGCAAGCTTTTCTTTTACTTCTTCAAAATTAGCGCGTACATATTTGATATCCAGCATTTCGTAAAACTCCTTTAAAATCTATATTTTTTTGCATAAAAAAACTCCCGTCCCCTGGTAAAGGGACGGAAGTATTATCCGCGTTGCCACCCTAATTGAAGGCAAATAGAACGCCTTCCTCTTAAGCAGATAACGGCCTGTACCGGACATGTATACTCTCCGAAGATTTCCACATCTCATTCAAGGATGGATTCACAAGGATCTGACACCGATTTTCACCAGCCACCGGCTCTCTGAGAAAGAAGCACTTGCTACTATTTCCTATCATCATGTTTCACGTGTTCAATTAAGTAATTCATAATTTACTACAAGTTTGGGATGGTTGCAAGGGTTTTATACACTTAATTTTGCTTTTGAGTTCTCTACCATGCGAACAAACAGTCCAGTCATGCGGTGATCATCTGTTAATTCAGGATGAAACGAGCAGCCTAAAAACTGTCCTTGGCGGGCTGCAACGATTCTGCCGTTATGCTTGGAGAGAATTTCGACATCCTCGCCTACTTCGACAATATGCGGAGCCCGAATAAAAACACCAACGAAATCTTCTGCAACGTCTGTAATGTTCAGTTCTGCTTCAAAGCTTTCACGCTGACGTCCGAATGAGTTTCGCTCAACCGTAACATCCATCAGACCGAGATGAGACTCATCGTACCCAACAATATTCTTTGCGAGCAAAATTAACCCTGCACATGTTCCGAACATCGGCTTTCCTTGTTCAGCAAATGCTTTAAGCGGAGTCAGAAAATCATACTTATCAATCAGGCGGCGCATTGTCGTGCTTTCACCGCCTGGAATAATAAGCCCATCCAGTTCATCCAGCTGCTCAGGGCGTTTAATGATAATCCCTTCCGCACCGCTTGCCTCAATTGATTGAATATGCTCTCTTACTGCCCCTTGAAGGCCTAATACACCTATTTTCAGCATGTTTTATACTCCTTTATTACCAGCCGCGCTCTTGCATTCTGTTCTCAGGAAGCAAGCTTGAGATCTCAATGCCTTTCATTGCAGTGCCAAGTCCTTTAGAAAGACTTGCGATTAGCTCATAATCCTCATAATGAGTTGTGGCTTCAACAATAGCTCGAGCAAATTTTGCCGGATTTTCAGACTTGAAGATACCAGATCCTACGAATACACCGTCTGCACCTAATTGCATCATTAATGCTGCATCAGCTGGAGTTGCTACACCGCCTGCTGCGAAGTTTACAACCGGAAGGCGGCCCTCATGCTTAATTTGAAGAAGAAGCTCATAAGGCGCGCCTAACAGCTTAGCTTCAGTCATTAATTCATCTGTGCTCATACCAATGATTCTGCGTACTTGTCCATTAACTTTGCGCATGTGGCGTACAGCTTCAACAATATTTCCTGTTCCTGGCTCGCCTTTTGTGCGGAGCATAGAAGCACCTTCTGCAATGCGTCTTGTCGCTTCGCCTAAATCACGGCATCCGCAAACAAATGGAACTGTATAATCACGTTTATTTAAATGATACTCTTCATCAGCAGGAGTTAATACTTCACTTTCATCAATATAATCGACACCCATCGCTTCAAGTATACGAGCTTCAACAATGTGGCCAATACGTGCTTTTGCCATAACTGGAACCGTTACAGCCTTCATCACTTCTTCGACAATTGTTGGATCTGCCATACGGGCAACTCCGCCTGCTGCACGAATATCAGCAGGTACGCGCTCAAGCGCCATTACTGCAACTGCTCCTGCTTCCTCAGCAATCTTTGCTTGCTCTGCATTGACAACGTCCATAATAACGCCGCCTTTTTGCATTTCAGCCATTCCGCGTTTTACACGATCTGTACCTGTGTTATTCATTCTATATCCCCCTCATAATATGTAAAAATTCATTTTGCACATATAGCTTATTCTATCCTAAGTTATAAAAAAATCCTACCTAAATTAAAGGGATTATTAAAACAATTCTTAATTCGAAGAGCGGAACCGCCCGTTTAGCTCCGACAGACAGAAAAGAATTCACCCGAAAAGTCCGGGTTTGACTTTTTGGGGGAATTTGTTCTGGCCGAGGAGTTGGGCGGTGGAGCTGGACAATACCGAAGAGCGGAACCGCCCGTTTAGCTCCGATTCATAATAAAAAAACTTACTCAAATTAGAGTAAGTTTTCATATTTATTAGAACCAGCCTTTTACGGTATCTGTCACTGTTCCCCAAAGACCGCCAAAGAATCCGCCGATTCCTCTCATTGATAAGACAAACCAATTTGCTTTTTCAACACCGCTTTTTGTAACTAAATCAACATTCGCGTCACTTTTTTCTTCCAAGAAGCCTAAGTCTTCGCCTTTTCCTGTATATTTCACCGTCATATAGCCGATTTTCTCGCCTTTTTTGACAGGTGCCTGAACTTCGTTATCGGCATTGACTTTCTTTTGATCAAATACATAGCTAGGCTCATAAGACTCTTTTTCGCCGCGTTTTACGACAAGATTAAGCGGTTCATTTGTTTCTACAGCTACTTCTTTTTCTTTCCCTTTCACAACAGAAAGAGTCGATTTTTTCTTTATTTGATAATTTTTCGGATAGACTTCTTCCATCGTAAAATTATTGTATGCATAATCAATCATTTTTTTTGTTTCTTTAAAACGAGGAGTATGAAGGCTGCCATCGTCACCTGTTGCATTTAAGACAACTGTAATAATACGCATATCATTTCTCTCAGCTGTTGCTGTAAAAGATGAACCTGCAGACTTCGTTGATCCTGTTTTCAAACCGTCTACGCCTTCAGTTTCAAATAATAGCCCTTTAAGCATCCAGTTCCAGTTATCCATGTCGATTGCATCTTCAGTGCCTTCTCTGAATTTTTTTCTTGGAATGCTTGATGTTTCCAAAACCTCAGGATAATCCGAAATCAGCTTTTGAGAAAGAAGTGCCATATCTCGCGCTGACATTTTATTCTCTGCATCTGCTGTCGTTCCTTCAGGATGCATTCCCGCCAGATCTCCATTTTCCAGACCGGTAGAATTCACGAATTCAAAGTTTTTAAGACCTAATTCTTTTGCTTTTTCATTCATTAATTTTACGAAATTCGACTCAGATCCTGCAATAATTTCTGCTAAACCAATTGCAGCACCATTTGCAGAATAAATGCTCATTGCTTCATAAAGTTCTTTGACATTATATGTACCATCTTTTCTTAATGGAACGTTTGAAAGTCCGCGGTTTTGAGAAATTCTGTATACATAGTCACTTGGTGTATATGTTTGATCCCACTTGATTTTCCCTTTGTCAATTGCTTCAAGCACTAAGTATTCTGTCATGATCTTTGCCATGCTTGCAATCGGCAGAAGCTCGTCTGCATTTTTTCCGTATAAAATTTTCCCTGTTGATGCCTCAACTAAAATGGCACCTTTTGCATTAATCCCCAATGCGTCATTTTCTGCCGCAGATGCTTGCTTCGCAGGCATTATGACTGTCATAGCTAAGATGACAGCAAAAACAGCCGACATTAAACGCGTAAACTTCCTGTTGCTCAAATTCATAACCTCCACCGTTTTTTATCTATATTTTTTTATTCAATTATTGACCCTTTTTAGAAACAACAAAGTCGATTTTATCACACTCTGAACAAAAAAAATAGACAGAGTCTGAGACTCTGTCCTAAAGATTGAACATTGTATTACATTTCAGGTAAAAGGTCCTATCGACTTGATTACGAAAGAGAATAGTTTGGTGATTCTTTCGTGATTTGAACATCGTGAGGATGGCTTTCACGAAGTCCTGCACCTGTCATCCGGACAAACTGTGAATTCTCGCGAAGCTCCTCCAAGTTTGCAGTACCGCAATACCCCATTCCAGAACGAATGCCGCCAACAAGCTGATAAATTGTATCTGCAAGAGGTCCTTTATAAGGCGTTCTTCCTTCAATGCCTTCAGGTACAAATTTTTTGTTATCTTCTTGGAAATAACGATCTTTGCTTCCTTTTTCCATCGCAGCAACTGAACCCATGCCTCGGTAAACCTTAAAGCGTCTGCCTTGATAAATTTCTGTTTCACCGGGGCTTTCAGACGTTCCTGCAAGAAGACTGCCAAGCATAACTGCATGTCCGCCTGATGCTAAAGCTTTTACGATATCGCCTGAATATTTAATTCCGCCATCTGCGATAATAGTAATGCCAAGCTTGCGGGCTTCAGTTGCACAATCATACACAGCCGTGATTTGCGGTACGCCTACACCTGCAACAACACGTGTTGTACAGATTGAGCCAGGACCAATACCGACTTTAACGACGTTTGCTCCAGCTTCAGCAAGTTCTCTTGTGGCCTCAGCAGTCGCAACATTTCCAGCAATAATGTTTAGCTCAGGGTACTCATTTCTGATTGTTCTCACCATATCAAGAACACCTTTAGAATGTCCATGAGCTGTATCTAAAACAATTGCATCTACGTTAGCCTCAACCAGTTTTTTCACACGAAGCATTGTATCCGCAGTGACACCAACTGCTGCGCCTATAAGCAATCGTCCTTCAGCATCTTTCGCTGAATGTGGGAATTCAATTACTTTTTCAATATCTTTAATTGTGATTAAGCCTTTTAAAACACCTTCATCATCAACCAATGGCAGCTTTTCAATTTTATGCTTTTGAAGAATGCTTTCAGCTTCTTTAAGAGTAGTTCCGACGTCTGCCGTTACTAAGTTTTCTTTTGTCATCACTTCAGAAATCTTAATAGAGAAGTCCTGGATGAACCTCATGTCACGATTTGTAATAATCCCGACTAACTTCTGTTCATCAAGATTATTTACAACTGGCACACCAGAAATACGGTATTTGCCCATTAAATGTTCTGCATCAAATACTTGATGATCCGGTGTTAAAAAGAAAGGATTTGTGATAACTCCTCTTTCAGAGCGTTTTACCTTGTCCACCTGCTCAGCCTGCTGTTCAATCGACATATTTTTATGAATAATGCCCATGCCGCCCTGTCTTGCCATCGCTATCGCAAGCTGTGCTTCAGTAACCGTATCCATACCAGCACTAATGATCGGGATATTTAATTTTAGAGTTGGCGTTAATTCTACACTAAGATTCACATCTCTTGGTAGAACTTCAGACTTAGCTGGAACTAGCAACACATCATCAAACGTTAATCCTTCTTTTAAAAATTTACTTTCCCACATCATTAAATCCCCCTCTTAACGGCAAAATATTATTAGTAGATTAACAACTAGCCACCAGACTGTCAAGAACAGGCAAAAGAGTTTAAAAATTGCGAAAAAAGAAAGGAGCGTATCAGGGTGATTCAATCTAACGCGTGGAACCAATTAAAATCCTATCAATCAACAGAAACCGTACAAAAATTCCTGGAAAAATCTTATATAAAAAAGAATCATGCAGCAGCCAATGAATTATCCTACCAAAACAGCTATCCTTTTATCTACCACCTCAAACATGCAGAAAACTTTTACCTGTCCTCAGTCAGTGCTGCTCTCCCTGTTCAGCCAATGCTATTATTTTATGGCATGTCCCAGCTTATGAAAGCTTGTATCCTAACAGCAGATCCGCATTACCCTGCAACATCTTCGGTACTGGCACATGGCGCATCAACAAGAAAAAGAAAAAAACAGCATTATCACTTTCTTCAAGATGAAGTGAAAATCCAAAGAAATGGACTATTTGCACATGCTGCGTCCCATCTATTCAATCTCGAACATGTTGAAAATGACAAATATACAATGCAAGATCTATTAAAAAGAATTCCAGAACTTGGCGACTTATTTGTATTGCATAAAAAAAAGCGAGTCCATATAGATTTGTCATTCGAAAATAATCAAATGCATATTCCTGCCACCGCTGCAGATAAGTATCATATGACACCAGATCGGCTGCTGGAATATTTCACATATCATTTTAAATTAAGCGGAAAACATCTCCCTGATAAAAAGTTTTATTGTACGATACCCAGTGGATTTAATCCTTTCAACAGTACCCCATTTCTTTATAATAGCCACAATGGCGACTATACTTTACCAGCAGCAATGAATGACCTGACAGGTTTACCTGAATTTATGTCACACTACTTGCTGCTTTATAACCTAAGCATGATCTCCAGGTACGAAACAGAATGGTGGTATGATTTACTGCTGAGCCATTCTAATGACGATTATGTATTTATAGTCAGATTTCTTGAAGTAACAAAGGACAAAATCCCCCAATATGTTTGGACTTTTTTGAATGGCTTGAGGGAGGAGTATTAAACATTCTTATTTGTAATCTAAAAAATTCATTCCATTCTGGTCAGGTTCTTTTCCCTTGATGCAGTTGGGTATTTGCAGGTTCGAATTGATATTAGGACTCTGTTTCGTTTATATCACTTTTATTTATGTATGCCCGTTTAGCTAGTACTTCTAAAATATTCAACTCGGAATATCGGATTCCGTAATTTCTGTGCAGAAGTCCATTAATTGTGTGCAGATAGCAGTATTTTCTGTGCGATAACTATGATTTTCTGCGCGATAACTATGATTTTCTGTGAACTTTTCCATCTTTTTCCATAATTCATGTAAATCCCAGATACAATCGCTGTTTTTCCCTTGATGCAGTTCGGTATTCTTGCTGTAAAACCTTTTAATGGCCTTTTCCAGGAAATTCAGGCACTGCTTTTGTTTAAGGTCCAACTGCAATCCCCTAGCTGCACTTGGCCATTTTTTCTCTTTTCTCCATACAAAAAAGAACAGCATTTCTGCTGTCCTTCTTCTTTGCATGCCTGGCAACGTCCTACTCTCACAGGGGGAAACCCCCAACTACCATCGG
>NZ_PKLB01000019.1:0-8879 GCF_002858905.1 Bacillus sp. UMB0893
GTTTGTCGAAAAATATTTTTTTGACATCCCACCAACGGGTCAAACCGTTGATATATCAATATTTATAGAGGGAGAGATGACTGAAAAAAACATTGCAGAATTAAACTATAAAAATAAGTTGGATAAAGAATATAATAGTACTCTTAAAAGTTAGTTCCAAATAATTAATGTAACTCGCAAAAAAAGCCTTTGCTCAAGGGAGCAAAGGCTTTTCAACAATTTTAAGAATACGATATCATGTTTGCAGCAAAATTTTGCGCGAAAATCTATATGATTGAAGATGGACAGTTTGTCAGTGAAATAGAAGGATTGTTTAGAGAGAGGTAATTACCTAAAAGGAAAAGAAGTCTTAATAGGAGGTATTCAGAGTGATATATAATCACTAAACAATTCTCTGAAAGGCAATTCTGCCGCTCTGCTGATTCAATTTCATGGTGAGAATGTGCCAAAATAAGTTTCCCCACCCTTCCCTGGATATTGTTAAAAGAATATTAAAAATGTAAAAAGAAACAGGAATTTGTCATTTCATTCCGAATTATATTAAAGTTAAGCAACTTATCGATAAATGGTACTAGGAGGATTAGAATGTCCCAAAACGAAACGATGCATCCAAAACTCGGTAAAGTGATTGAAAATATTGAACGTGTGATGGTTGGAAAGCGTGATGTTGCAGTGTTGAGTCTAGTTGCGATTCTTGCAGAGGGCCACGTGCTGCTTGAAGATGTACCCGGCGTCGGCAAAACAATGATGGTCAGATCTCTTGCCAAATCGGTAGGGGCAGATTTTAAACGAATCCAATTCACTCCTGATTTATTGCCTTCTGATGTAACAGGAGTTTCTATTTATAATCCGAAAACACTAGAGTTCGAATACCGTCCTGGTCCGATCATGGGCAATATTGTACTAGCAGATGAAATCAACCGAACGTCACCTAAAACACAATCCGCTCTTTTAGAAGGGATGGAAGAAGCTAATGTGACGGTTGATGGTGTAACAAAATCGCTCGGAAGGCCATTCTTTGTCATGGCTACGCAGAACCCGATTGAATACGAAGGAACTTATCCGCTGCCAGAGGCACAGCTGGACCGTTTCCTATTTAAGATTAGAATGGGATACCCATCTCCAGGTGAAGAACTTGAAATTCTTAACAAAGCAGAAAAAGAAAGACCGATTCATCACATTCAATCCGTCATTACAAAAGAAGAATTAGTAGAGCTTCAAAAAGAAATTCAGAACATCTATGTCGATGAGACGGTAAAACGCTATATCGTTGAGCTTGTTACAAAGACACGTAAACATCCTTCTGTCTACTTAGGTGCAAGTCCCCGCGGATCCATCGCACTTATGAAGTCCGCACAAGCCTATGCGTTCCTTTTTGGAAGAGACTATGTCATTCCAGACGATATTCAAAATCTCGCTCCATTTACGCTTCCGCATAGAATGATCTTAAAATCAGAGGCGAAATATGAAGGGAAATCTGCTGAACAGCTGCTCATGGATATTATTTCGAGAACGCCTGTGCCAGTTCAAAGGTCGATGAGCCGTTAATGAGATCTTTTTTCCTTAAGTTCCGCTATGTCTGGAAGCTCGCAAGCCTCTTGTTTTTTACACTGATCACATTCGCATACGCCATGTTTCAAGGGGGATTTGTCAGCTGGTTTTTGTTTTACAGCTTTCTGCCAATCTCTTGTTACTCATTGTTGATTGCTTTATACCCAATCCGATCCTTTCAGGTGACGAGATCCATTAATCAAGAGCAATTTTCTGTCGGGGATCAATTAATCGGGAGAATTACGATTAAAAGGAGCGTTCCATTTCCACTGTTCTATCTGATTGTGGAAGACGTTTTACCTGAGAAGCTTTCTGGACAGAGACGTATGAAGGAACCGAAAAAGCTTCTGTTCCCTTGGTTTAAGAAAACCATCACAATGCAATATGAGCTTGGACGGATACCGAGGGGAGAGCACCGATTTACCCAGGTGCGTGTCCGAACAGGTGATTTGTTTGGCCTTATTGATAAGGAAATGACATTTGCAGCTGAAAACTACTTTCTCGTCTATCCACATACTGTTGACCTGAAATACCGGCAAAATGAAAAGCAATTTGAACAAGGCGCAATAAATTCAAAAGCTAAATTCTGGCAGGATACGACAATGGCGATTGGGATACGGGAATACCAGCCAGGAGACCGTTTTTCATGGATTGACTGGAAAGCAACGGCAAGACGAGACCGCATTATGACGAAGGAATTTGAACAAATGCAAAGCCATGATGTCGTCGTGATCATGGATCGGGTCAAGTCAGCTGTCTTCGAAGAAATTGTAACGTTTTCCGCATCACTGGCAAGAGCGATAATAAAAAGCGGCGCAAAAATTGGGTTTGTATCCGCCGGCAGGGAAAAAACAGTTTTCTCCTTGCAGGAAACAGAGCAGCACTTGCAGCAAATTTTTTATCATCTTGCAAAAGCAGACTGTGACAGTGAACGTTCATTTGCTGATATCGCTGAATCTGAACTCCCTGTTTGGCAATCAAAAAATGTGACACCCCTGCTTGTAACAGGAAGCTTATCACTCGATTTAGTAAGAAAGCTTGAACTTATGGGAAGCCGTAATCTTTCAATGATCGTTTTTCTAGTAAAAGGAAAATCAGAAAAAATATCAAGTGAAGAAAAAGTTATGATGGATCGTTTGATGAAACGAAGAATTATGACAAAGGCAGTGAACTCAGGTAGTTTTGAAGATTCATTCAAAGAGGTGAGTATGCTGTGAGTGTGAACCTTGAAAAACAGACACCCATCTACATCTATTATGGCTTTGCTTTCCTTCTGCTATGGGAATGGCTGAGGCCTCTGCAAGATTTCACAGAAACGGGAAATACGTTTGTGTTTGTTATTTTTATCGGATTAAGCTTCCTTTTTATCTCCATTAAGTCCCGCTGGTATGTGGCCGTTTCGGTTAAAATCTTTTACCTTCTGTTTGTGCTGCATCTTTTGTTTTTTGAAGGTTCTTTTTTCAACCCTGCATGGCTAGCGATATTTATTGGAGATATCATAGATAATGCAGCGTTAATGCTGGATGCCAGCTGGATGGATATTACATCACCGTTTCGTACACTGCTGTTCTTTATTTTATTATGGCTGTTAGTCTACTTAATCAATTACTGGATCATTTTTCAAAAGCGGATCATGTTCTTTTTTATCATCACCCTTGTTTATATTACTGTGCTTGATACATTTACTGAGTATGATGCAAGCTTTGCAATTGTAAGAATCGTAGTAATTGGATTTGTTTTAATAGGCCTGCTTTATTTAGAAAGGCTGAAGGTTCTTGAACGAATAAAAGGGCAAAGCTATATGACATTAAAATGGGTGCTTCCGTTAACTGCCTTAATTGCCAGCGCTGCACTGATTGGCATTCTTGCGCCAAAGGCAGAACCGCAGTGGCCGGATCCTGTTCCTTATTTGACTGCATACGGCAGTTCAGATGAAGGACCGAATGGCTCAGTCAATAAAATAGGGTACGGTCCGAATGATGAACAGCTGGGCGGGGCATTTGTTTCAGATAATACGCCCGTCTTTACGGCAGTAACAGAAGATCGTCACTATTGGAGAGTGGAATCGAAGGATCTTTATACAGGTAAAGGGTGGGATGTATCTGATCCTGAAGCTGAATCAGTATTAATGGAGCCGGATAATATCACTCTTCCATACACGGAAGAAGGAGTTGATACAATCCCTTTAACGGCAAGTGTCGACATTGAGTCCAGCTATCGATATGACCATATTATTTATCCGGCAGGAATCAAGTCAGTAAGATTGCCGCGTGAATCGGTTATAGATGTAAACCCTCTGACAGAATTGGCTGAACCACGGCTGGCTGAGAACCGCGGTACTTTTCCGCCGGAATCTTATAATGTGTCATATGAGTTTCCTTCCTATAAAATCGATGAGCTTAGGAAAATCACTTCAAATGAAGGAACACCTGAAGATATTGCTTCCAGATACACACAGCTTCCAGAGGAACTTCCGCAGAGGGTCCGTGACTTAGCGGCTGAATTAACTTCTGAAAACGGGAACCACTATGATAAAGCTAAATCGATTGAATCGTACCTTGGAGGACCTCAATTCACCTATGAAACGACAGATGTCTCTGTTCCAAGAGGTGAGGAGGATTATGTTGATCAGTTTCTATTTGAAACTTTTAAAGGATATTGTGATAACTTTTCAACCTCGATGATCGTTTTGCTCCGAGCTGCTGATATTCCCGCGCGCTGGGTAAAAGGCTATTCAGATGGCGCATTTGTTCAAAACCTTGGAGGCAATGAAAAAGAGTACCAAATCACGAACAATAATGCCCACTCTTGGGTAGAGGTTTATTTTAGCGGCATCGGATGGGTGCCTTTTGAACCGACAAAAAGTTTTACGAACCCATACGATTTTACTTTTAATACAAATAGCCAGAGCAGTACAGAAACCGAAACGCCAGAACAATCACAGCCTGAACAGACACCGCGTTCAGAGGAAAATGATGGAGCTTCTCAGCCGAGCAGCAAAAATAGCAGTTCATGGCCGTTCAATATCCAAATTGGCAGCACGACCTTCTACATCATACTAAGTGCTGCTGCTTTGATTCTCTTTGTTTTATACAAGACGAGGCTTAGATGGATGCCTTATATTATCTTGCACAAATACAAGCATCGAAAAGATGATAAGGTGTACGATCAGGCGTATGTCGCATTATTAAAACAGCTTGAGCGATATGGATTAAAGCGACTGGAAGGGCAAACGCTCCGTGATTATGCGCGCTATGTCGATTCGTTTTTTGACGTTCGGGATATGAGCAGACTTACGGCAAGCTATGAAAAATCTCTCTATCGCGGTGATAATTCGAAAGAAGAATGGATAAAATCAATGAAATTGTGGGAAAATTTAATTAAAAGGATAGCATCTTGACCGAATGACGGGGCATTGTTAGAATAGGGGAAATTAATAGTACTTATCCTTCATATATCCTCGATAATATGGTTCGAGAGTCTCTACCGGATTGCCGCAAATAATCTGACTATGAAGGCAGAATAGACGAGTGCAAAAGTCAGAATTCTGCCTTCTTTTCTTTTTGGAGCGAAGGTATAGTTCTGACTTTTTTTGATAAGTAAGCAAAAAATGCATCAGTGTCTAGTTCCGCCGCCTAACCCCTCGGTCATAACGGCTCCGCCGCTGAAGTCAAAACCGGACTTCACCGTCGGATCCTTTTATGCCTGTCGGGGCTAAACAGGCGGTTCCGCTTTTCTATTGTAATGCTCCTCCTTTTCATATAAGGCGGATATCTTTCGAATGAGGTGACCACCCGTGATAAATATGCAAGAAGAAATGGTTGTAGTATTGGATTTTGGAAGTCAATATAATCAATTAATTACCCGTCGGATTCGTGAGCTTGGTGTTTACAGCGAGCTTCACCCGCATACATTGACAGCTGAAACGATTAAAAAAATGAATCCTAAAGGTATCATTTTATCTGGAGGTCCTAACAGTGTCTACGGCGATCAGGCGTTCCGCTGTGATGAAAGAATTTTTGATCTTGGAATTCCTGTATTCGGCATATGCTACGGCATGCAATTGATGACACACTACTTAGGCGGTAAAGTTGAAGCGGCTAACCATCGTGAATATGGCAAAGCGACTTTGAACATTCAAGGAAAATCCGCTTTATTTGCAGATTTGCCAGAACAGCAGATTGTATGGATGAGCCATGGTGATTTAGTAGCAGATATCCCAAATGGTTTTACAGTTGATGCTACGAGCCCAGCATGTCCTTTTGCAGCAATCAGCAACGAGGAACGTCAGCTTTATGGGGTTCAATTTCATCCTGAAGTCCGCCACTCTGAGTTCGGAAATGATATGCTTAAAAACTTTGTCTTTGGAGTTTGCGGCTGTTCAGCAGAGTGGTCAATGGAAAACTTCATTGAAATGGAACTGCAAAAAATCCGCGAGCAGGTCGGCGATAAAAAAGTTCTTTGTGCTTTAAGCGGAGGAGTCGATTCTTCTGTTGTTGCGGTCTTGATTCATAAAGCAATCGGCGATCAGCTTACATGTATTTTTGTTGATCACGGTTTGCTTCGCAAGGATGAGGCAGAGGGTGTTATGAAGACCTTCAGCGAAGGCTTTAATATGAACGTCATTAAAGTGGATGCAAAAGATCGATTCATGGAGAAATTAAGTGGCGTTTCCGATCCTGAGCAAAAACGCAAAATCATCGGTAATGAGTTTATCTATGTATTTGATGATGAAGCAACAAAACTTGAAGGCATTGAATTTTTAGCGCAAGGAACCCTTTATACAGATATTATTGAGAGCGGAACGGCTACAGCTCAAACGATTAAATCTCATCATAATGTCGGCGGACTTCCAGAGGACATGCAGTTTACATTGATTGAACCTCTGAATACGCTATTTAAAGATGAAGTGCGCGCATTGGGTACAGAGCTTGGCATACCTGACGCTATCGTATGGCGCCAGCCTTTCCCGGGACCAGGTCTTGGCATTCGTGTATTAGGAGCCATTTCCGAAGAAAAACTGGAGATTGTCAGAGAGTCAGATGCGATCCTGCGCGAGGAAATCGCGAAAGCGGATCTTGAAAAGGACATATGGCAATACTTTACCGTTCTTCCTGACATCCGAAGCGTAGGAGTTATGGGTGATGCGAGAACATACGATTACACAATCGGCATCCGTGCGGTAACATCAATCGATGGCATGACGTCAGATTGGGCGCGAATCCCTTGGGACGTTTTGGAGATTATTTCGACTCGTCTTGTAAACGAAGTAAAGCATATAAACCGTGTCGTTTATGACATTACAAGTAAGCCGCCAGCAACAATTGAATGGGAATAGACGAACGAAAACGAACATTTTATAATAAATGTTCGTTTTTTCGTTGACGACTTTATACCTATGCTGTTAAAATGAGGGTACAAAAAAATTGTCTAAATACGTCGTATAAAGTTGGGGATATGGCCCAAAAGTTTCTACCAAGCTACCGTAAAGAGCTTGACTACGAGGTGTTACATAAGACGGCTGTCATTAGATTTTCCTGGTGGCTCGTCCTATCTAATATCATTGTCGTCAAGCGCTCCTTTACATAAAGGAGCGTTATTTATGCCATTATACCTTTTTTAATGGGCCCCCTTCTTAAAACGGCGTGAAGATATTAGGAGGACTTTTACATGAAAAAGTATTTTCAATTTGAGGAGCTGGGCACGAACTACCGCCGTGAATTTATCGGAGGGTTAACGACCTTTCTATCAATGGCTTATATTTTATTTGTTAATCCGCTGACACTCTCCCTTGCGTCAGTGCCTGATTTCCCAAATGAACTAAGAATGGACCAGGGAGCTGTGTTTACAGCGACAGCTCTTGCTGCTGCAATTGGGTCATTGCTGATGGGGCTGATAGCCAAATATCCGATTGCGCTTGCACCGGGTATGGGATTAAATGCTTTCTTTGCTTTTACAGTTGTCCTTACACTTGGCATTCCTTGGCAGACAGCGTTATCAGGTGTACTTGTTTCCGGATTGATCTTTATTGTTTTAACAACTTCAGGTCTTCGTGAAAAAATTATCAACTCAATTCCGGAAGAATTAAAACACGCAGTTGGAGCGGGTATCGGATTATTTATCACTTTTGTTGGTTTTCAGAATGCAGGCATCATCACAAATAATGATGCAGTGTTAGTGGGTCTTGGGAATCTGAAAGACGGAAATGCACTGCTTGCTATTTTTGGGGTTTTTATCACAGTCATCTTTATGGTTAAACGTATTAATGGCGGAATCTTCTATGGAATGATCCTTACAGCAATTGTGGGCATGATCTTTCAATTAATTGATGTGCCGACTCAAGTAGTAGGAGCTGTTCCAAGTCTTGAGCCAACGTTTGGCGCAGCGTTCCAAAATCTTGATCAGCTGTTCACGCTTCAAATGCTTGTGGTCATTCTGACATTCCTTTTTGCAGACTTCTTTGATACTGCGGGCACTCTTGTAGCTGTTGCCAATCAGGCTGGACTGATTAAAGAAAACAAACTGCCAAGAGCCAGCAAAGCACTATTTGCTGATTCAGCAGCAACAGTAATCGGATCTATTTTAGGTACATCTACTACTACATCTTATATAGAATCTTCTGCGGGTGTAGCTGCAGGCGCGAGAACAGGATTTGCTTCTGTCGTAACAGCTGGTCTGTTCTTGCTCGCTTTGTTCTTCTCGCCGCTGCTGAGTGTCATCACAGCGCCAGTTACAGCTCCTGCATTAATTATAGTAGGTATTCTTATGGTCTCTTCTCTTGGAAAAATTGACTGGAACCGCTTTGAGATTGCTGTTCCGGCGTTCTTGACAATCATCGCTATGCCGTTAACGTACAGCATTGCAACAGGAATTGCCATCGGATTCATCTTCTATCCTGTTACGATGATAGTAAAAGGAAAAGCAAAAGAGATTCATCCAATTATGTATGGACTGTTCGTAATCTTCATTCTATATTTCGTCTTTTTAGCAGGATAATAGAATAAACAAAAAAAGAGGTGCTGCGGCATCTCTTTTTTTGTTGACTTTAAGCTCGTGGGTTGGTATATTAACTCTTGTGCTTTTTACGAGAAAGGCATTGATATGAAAATACTATTAAAAAAACGTTGACGACACATTGTTATCGTGGTATATTAATATCTGTTGTCGCAAATGAGCGTCAATATGAAACTTCAAAAAAGATGTTGACTTTATGAATCTAGTATAGTATGATTTAAAAGTTGCTCTTGAAGCAAGATGATCTTTGAAAACTAAACAAAACCAAAAGCGTACCAAACGTTTTAAATTTTTGAAGTCAGCAACAAATTGAG
>NZ_PKLB01000002.1:0-1225 GCF_002858905.1 Bacillus sp. UMB0893
TCAAGATGAGATTTCCCATCACGCAAGTGAGTAAGAACCCTGAAAGATGATCAGGTTGATAGGTCTGAGGTGGAAGCGCGGTGACGCGTGGAGCTGACAGATACTAATCGTTCGAGGACTTAACCACAGTCTAATAAAGTGTAATATCAAGTGAATTTTGTTATCAAACGTTATTTAGTTTTGAAAGAATAACTTCTTTCAAAAAAATACTTGAAATCTTCCGATTTCATAGTATAATAATTTTTGTCACTATGTCTGGTGATGATGGCAAAGAGGTCACACCCGTTCCCATGCCGAACACGGAAGTTAAGCTCTTTAGCGCCGATGGTAGTTGGGGGTTTCCCCCTGTGAGAGTAGGACGTTGCCAGGCTATGACAAAAATATTCAAGCGGAGGATTAGCTCAGCTGGGAGAGCATCTGCCTTACAAGCAGAGGGTCGGCGGTTCGAGCCCGTCATCCTCCACCATTTATTTTTATCACTATACAAGCGCTTTTATAATGAGCTGCTTAAGAAAAGTAAATAAAATATTGTATTTCTTCCTTTATATGCCGGTGTAGCTCAATTGGTAGAGCAACTGACTTGTAATCAGTAGGTTGGGGGTTCAAGTCCTCTTGCCGGCACCATTCGGTCTTATCCGAATCTGTTTTCTAACTATGTGCCATTAGCTCAGTCGGTAGAGCATCTGACTTTTAATCAGAGGGTCGAAGGTTCGAGTCCTTCATGGCACACCATTTTCACTTAATATATGCGGGTGTGGCGGAANAGCTGCGAAGCTTTACATCAGCACACAAACCGAGCTGCTACTTGCTTTAGCTTACTGAGGTTTGGGTGTCATGTAAACTAAAGAGTGTTTTCTAACTATGTGCCATTAGCTCAGCTGGGAGAGCATCTGCCTTACAAGCAGAGGGTCGGCGGTTCGAGCCCGTCATCCTCCACCATATATTTCATAAAATGCCGGTGTAGCTCAATTGGTAGAGCAACTGACTTGTAATCAGTAGGTTGGGGGTTCAAGTCCTCTTGCCGGCACCATTCGGTCTTAACCGAATCTGTTTACTAATTTATGTGCCATTAGCTCAGTCGGTAGAGCATCTGACTTTTAATCAGAGGGTCGAAGGTTCGAGTCCTTCATGGCACACCATTTTCACTTAATATATGCGGGTGTGGCGGAATTGGCAGACGCGCTAGACTTAGGATCTAGTGTCTTTGACGTGGGGGTTCGAGTCC
>NZ_PKLB01000002.1:1258-2761 GCF_002858905.1 Bacillus sp. UMB0893
TTGCGGAAGTAGTTCAGTGGTAGAACACCACCTTGCCAAGGTGGGGGTCGCGGGTTCGAATCCCGTCTTCCGCTCTTAATAATGCCGGGGTGGCGGAACTGGCAGACGCACAGGACTTAAAATCCTGCGGTAGGTGACTACCGTACCGGTTCGATTCCGGTCCTCGGCACCACTTGTTTCATATTGCGCCCGTAGCTCAATTGGATAGAGCGTTTGACTACGGATCAAAAGGTTATGGGTTCGACTCCTATCGGGCGCGCCATATAACGGGAAGTAGCTCAGCTTGGTAGAGCACTTGGTTTGGGACCAAGGGGTCGCAGGTTCGAATCCTGTCTTCCCGACCATTTACACTTTTATTGGGGCCTTAGCTCAGCTGGGAGAGCGCCTGCCTTGCACGCAGGAGGTCAGCGGTTCGATCCCGCTAGGCTCCACCAATTATTATAAAAAGTTGTTGACTTTATGATCCTGGGGCGGTGTAGCTCAGCTGGCTAGAGCGTACGGTTCATACCCGTGAGGTCGTGGGTTCGACTCCCTCCGCCGCTACCAAAAAAGGACCTTTAGCTCAGTTGGTTAGAGCAGACGGCTCATAACCGTCCGGTCGTAGGTTCGAGTCCTACAAGGTCCACCATTCTACTTTTTCTTTCGGAGGTATACCCAAGTCCGGCTGAAGGGATCGGTCTTGAAAACCGACAGGGGAGTCAAATCCCGCGGGGGTTCGAATCCCTCTACCTCCTCCATTTTCATTAAAAAAGTTTTGAGTACATATTTAGAACTTAATTACTTATTACTTTTGATGGATTGAAAAGAATTTAATTTATTACTATCGCGGGGTGGAGCACGATCGAATAAGCTTCTTCGAAAACACTTCAGCGTACCGATTGAGCCGCATCTTGGCTAAGCTTTCTGAAATCGGGACGGGGAACGCGAACAACGAGCATCGAAAACAGTTTAATTTATTACTATCGCGGGGTGGAGCACGATCGAATAAGCTTCTTCGAAAACACTTCAGCGTACCGATTGAGCCGCATCTTGGCTAAGCTTTCTGAAATCGGGACGGGGAACGCGAACAACGAGCATCGAAAACAGTTTAATTTATTACTATCGCGGGGTGGAGCAGTCTGGTAGCTCGTCGGGCTCATAACCCGAAGGTCGCAGGTTCAAATCCTGTCCCCGCAACCAAATGGTCCCGTGGTGTAGCGGTTAACATGCCTGCCTGTCACGCAGGAGATCGCCGGTTCGATCCCGGTCGGGACCGCCATTTGTTTTTTTATCAATACAATTAACATATATATAAAATGGATCGGTAGCTCAGTCGGTAGAGCACGATTGAATAAGCTCCAAAGCATAAGCATCTGCGCACAAATTGAGCCGCGTCTTGGCTAAGCTTTCTGAGATTTGGGCGAAGGTACCAAGAATTAAATAATATTGTACTACTTACTTTCAATTGGCTCGGTAGCTCAGTCGGTAGAGCAAAGGACTGAAAATCCTTGTGTCGGCGGTTCG